>JAGPFE010000014.1 GCA_018056705.1 Candidatus Hydrogenedentota bacterium
CGACATGAGCGGCGAGGTATGGGGACGTTTTCTGGATGACCGGGTCGTATTCACTTTCCAGGAAGTTCCTTCGGCCCGGGACGCTGGGGTCACGGGCTACGAGATCCCGAAAAACACCTTGCAACTGGAACTATTTTATGACGGCACCATCCGCGTGACCTACCTGTACGTCGGTGCCATCAATGCCGTGGTGGGGCTTTCCGATGGTCGGGGCGCGCCCTTGTTACCGTCGTCTTGGACCAACATCCGGAATAACCTGTCCCTTACAAAATTCACGAGGCTATCTTCCGCGTTCGACACGCTCTATCTCGAACCGATCCCGGTGATCATGGCGTCCGGGGGTGAAAACGTATCCTTCACGGCCCGCGCGGTGAAACCGGCCAGCGTTACAGGGGTGCCCGCGCTGACGGCGGAATGGACAGGAACCGGTCGCGCGCCTTTCGCGGATCTCGGCAATGGTACCGGACAGTTCTCCTGGGACACCGCGGAAGATACGGTGGGAGATTACACCGTCCGGGTATACGCCCAACTGGGCGGACAGGTGGCGTGGCAGGATGTGCGGATTACGGTGGGATACACCTACGTGCTTCCAACCGCCCGGAATCTGAGCATATCGGCCAACACCCCCTACGAAAATCCCTTCCAGGACCGGCTGGTGCCGCTGGGCAATCCGTTGAGCGCTTCATACGAGTATTCCCATCCGCTGGCAAAGCGCGCGCCTGATCTCTACGCCGAGGGGGACACGATCATATACTGGTTCAGGAACGGCCAGATTGTTCCGGAACTGCTGGGACGACTGAGTGTTCCGGCCCCGGCCCTTCGGGCGGGAGACCGGTGGTGGTTCGGCGTGATTCCCGTCGCCGCGGGCGGCTTTTATGGGGATCTTGTCCAGTCCCCAGTAGTGACCGTGGACGGTTTTCCGAAGATCACCGCGGTCGTGCCAGGATACGGGCTGACCATCGGCGGCGAAACGGTCACCATCCAGGGACTGCTGCTGTCCCGAACCGTGAAGGTTTATTTTGGCGGGGTTCCCGCCACCAATCTGCGGGTATTAAGCGACGAAGCCCTCCAGGTCACGGTGCCACTGCACGAAGCGGGTGTCGTGGACGTGGTTTGCGAAACGCCGGAGGGGGTGGGACGCCTCACCAATGGGTACCGGTACATCAGTGATTACCGTGACCTCGTTAAGGAAGACCTGAACAAGGATGGACGGGTGGATGCCATGGACGTGCAACTGGCCACGAACGCGGTGCTCAAACTGGTGGCCTTGTCGGCCGACGTCAACGGCGACAAGAAAATCGATGTTAAGGACGTCCAACTGGTCATCAAGCGGGCTCTTCTGCGCTGACCTCTCCGCGCCAAGGCGAAAAAATTACATCCCCGTCGAAAAACCTTCGGCGGGGATGTTCTTTTTCTCGATGCCCGATGAGGGTTCAGGCCAGTTTCGGCACCTCAAATCCCGCGGCATACTGTCGGGTCAACAGGGTGTTGGCCTCCGCGTCATCGACAAACTGTTCCGCCTTGGGATCGAACCGCAGGGAGCGACCCAGGCGATAGGAAATATTGGCCAGGTGGGCGTGACCAGAGGCCAGGTGCGCTGCCCGCATGTCCGCGAAGTTCTTCTTTTTGTCACCGGAGCGGACCGCGTCGATGAAATTCTGCCAGTTGCCCCGGGTTTCGGGCACAGGGTAATCCGCGTCACTGACGGGAATGGGACGATTCTTCTCATCGAAGAATCCCTGGCCTTCCACGTAATACCCCTTCTCGCCGTAAAACAGGTTGCCTACTGAAACTCCCTCGACAAACTTGCCGTCGATCATCCGGCCGCCCTCGTCGTTCGTCCAGCGGTTACGCACTTCGAATACCAGCATCGTGCCGTCCTCGTACTTGAACGTCGCGACATTGGTATTGGGGGTTTCCCCCGCGTCCTGGTAGGTGTATCGTCCCCCGTCGCTGTTAACTTTCACGGGAAACCCCTTGTTCAGTCCCCACACGGCAATGTCCATCTGGTGTATGCCCTGGTTGCCGATTTCACCGTTACCATAACGCCAGAACCAGTGCCAGTTATAGGGATGGTACATGGGATTGTACGCGCCCCGTTCCGCCGGCCCCTGCCAGAGTTCCCAGTCCAAGTAATCCGGCGCCGGCGCGTCGGGCTTGTTTCCGATGGATCCGCGATTACCGTTCTTGTATCCCAGGGCGCGGGCCATGTACAACTTCCCGATAATATCCCCTGATTGCAGCAACGGAATATCCCGGAGCCACCTCCCACTCGACCGGCTTTGCGTGCCGTGCATGATAATGACGTTGAATTTTTCGCTGGCCGCCACGAGTTGCTGTCCTTCGTAGATATTGTGGGCAGCCGGTTTCTCCACGTACACATGTTTCCCCGCCTGGGCTGCCCATACCGCCGCCAGGGTATGCCAGTGATGGGGCGTGGCAATGCTGACCGCGTCGATCTCCGGATCCTGGAGCGCGTCGCGCAGATCGGTAAACACCTTTGGTTTCCGGTTAAGATCCCGTTCCAACTTCTTGGCGACCCGATCGCGTACCCGGGCATCCACGTCACAGATGGCCACGACTTCGGCGCCTTCGCACTTGGAAAATCCTTCCACGTGTTCGTTGCCCCGGCCGTTGCAACCGATCACGCAAACGCGGATACGATCATTCGCGCCCCACACGCGTCCCGACATGATGGTACCGGCCGCAAGAACCGTGGTGGCCGATCCCAGGAAATCCCTGCGTGACAGTTTCATATACCCATTCCTTCTGCTGTTGTTTGATCCGCGGCATTTCAGCGTATTGTGGCGTATCTGGTGCTCCTGGTTCCACGTAAACGGACCGTGTGGATTTGATTCCGGTTTTTCGGTTATAACGTTGTTTTTGGGGAGAGTCCATGGTCGACGGTACCATAATGAAGCGCAGGCTATTTTTCAAGCGGGCGGCAGGGTTGACCCTGTGCGCGTTACCCGGCATTGCCGCTCGGGGAGCGCCATCCTCGGCTGTCGTGGGTGTTATCGCTCCGGAAGCCCGGCTGGTCAACCTGGGCAAGCGGTTGAAACTGCTATCCCTGAGATCAACGGAATGGCGATTCATCGGGTTCCCCCGGGACGCGCGACCCTTTCCGGAGCAGGCGCTCCAGGTTATCCGGGAACACGGCGCGCGCGTGGTCATTGGCATGCCCCAGGCGGAATGCCCGGAACTCATCGGTATGGCTGGACCGGATGAGACCTGCCGGGTCACCGTTTGTTCGACTCCCTGGCAGGAATCCCTCTCCTGGCTTTTGGCGGAACGCGCCCCGCTGACATGGGGATGTTCCCTGAGCATTGGGAATCCGTCCGTGCAGTCCCAATACGCGTCATCCCTTGCTGGCTGGCTGATGCTGGTTGGCCCCAATCGGGATATTCAGCGCGTGGATTATGCCGGCAACGTTCCATCGGGAGGCGTCGTGGGGGGACTCCTGCTTTCAGATAATGGAGAAATACGGTTTTCTGTTTATCCACCCGGCAGCATGCTGACCAGACCCGTTATTGTCATCCGAACCGGCAGCCGCGGTGAAAAAAGGTTCTGTTCAGACCACGTCACAGGCACCGCGGATGGAAACAAGCCCAAAGGTGTCACGCGTTTCGCGGATCGTCCCCTGTTGGACCTGCTTCAGGCCATTTCCAGGGGACAGTCATCCCCCGGGGAACCTGAACGATGGATCCCCTGGGAACGTTTCGTGAAAACAGCCAGCCAGTGTGGACTGCCATTATGAGTGGCACGCGCCAGAAATACGTACCTGGACAACATCAACCGGGTCGATCAACCTCCAGGGATATGCTGAATTTTGGCATCCTCGGAGGCGGTCTCGCGGAAGACCTCCTGGTTTCCGCGATTATGGTTGTCGACGGCACGGCCCATCCCAGGCGAACCCAAATGGCATTGCAAAGCCTGACACCACAGACCTACGACGGGTGGGAATGTATCGTGGTCCGGAATGGTCCCATACAGGAGGACACGCAAGAAACCCTGGAAGAGTGTGTCACGCTGGATGACCGGATCCGGATCATCTCGTTACCCGAGCCGGTTTCCGAAACAATCGCCAGGAATCAGGGCATTCAACACGCGCGGGCACCTTTCGTCGCCAACCTGTCACCCAACACGATTTCCGAGCCAGATCGCTTTCTGAACCAGTTGCTGGCGTTTCAGGATCATCCGGGTATTGCCGTCTGTGGCACGTGGGTCCGCCTTCTCGATGAGGAAACGCACATTACCGGTGTTCGTCGCTACCCGGCCGAAACGGACGCAATCGCCCGCATCTTTTGCCTGGAGAATCCCACTTGTGAAGCCGGCCTGATGTTCCGCAGGGAAGTAGCGGCATATCCGGAAAAGTACTTCCATGGCGCGTGTTACGTCCATCTCGTGCGACTGGTCATGGAAGGTAAGCCCGTTATCAACGTGCCGCAGTTTCTGGTCGCTTCGTACGAACCGGAACGCCCGGCGTGCAAGAAGGGCTGGCGAGCCATGCGTGAGCATATGGCCGCGCGCCGTCTTGCCGTGCGCCTGCTGCCGGCATGGAAACGGCCGTTGGTGATGCCGTTTATCTGGCTGCTTCCAGTGTCTTGTTGTATGCCGCTCGGACTCTGGCGTGCAGTCCGAAAAATTCAGAACCAGTTACTAGGTTAAAGGCGCGGTTTGGCCTCCCTTCCCTGTTTACCGTATGCTTTCGCCCATGGATTATTGCATTGAAACCATAGAACTTACCCGGACATTTGAACGGGTCACCGCGGTGGATCACCTGACCATGCGGGTACCCCGTGGCAGTTTCTTCGGATTCCTGGGTCCCAACGGCGCGGGAAAGTCAACCACGATCCGGATGCTGACGGGTATGCTGTATCCCTCGTCTGGACAAGCCCTTGTGCTCGGGATGGACGTGGTTCGCCGACCATTAGAAGTCAAACGTCGTATCGGCGTGGCTCCCGAAGATTCCGCCCTTTTTGAAAACCTGACCGCCGTGGAATACCTTGGGTTTGTGGGGCGGATCCATGGACTTCCCAGGCCGGTCATCCGGAGTCGGATCGAAGAACTGCTTATGCTGACCGCGCTCGAAAAAGCGGCGGACACGCCGGTATTCGAGTACTCCCAGGGCATGCGCAAAAAACTGTCGCTCTGCGCGGCGCTGATCCACGACCCGGAAATCATTTTCCTGGATGAACCTTTCGAAGGGTTGGACGCCATCGCGTCCAAAACCCTGCGGCAGGTGCTGGAACAGGCGACGTCACGGGGGCGAACCGTTTTCCTGACCTCCCATATTCTCCAGATCGTGGAACGGCTGTGTAATTACGTGGGTATTCTCAACCGTGGACGCCTGGCAGCCCTGGGTACCATGGCCGAAATTACGGCACGATCCGGCCTGGAAGAGGTCTTCGTGGAAACGGCCGGCGCGGGTGAAGAGGTCCCACACCTGTCCTGGCTGGAGGCCTGATGGTGGGCTGGATCGATCACGCGCTGGCCCTGACCGCCCTGCGCTGGCGGTTGTACCGGAAACGGTGGGGCCTATCGGAAGCGGTCAACCTCGCCTGGACCCTGTTCCTGACCCTGGGAGGCATTGTGGTAGCCGGTGGCATGGCGTTATGGCTGTTCCGGGTCGGTCGGGATCTTGGAGCGCGGGAGATTCACTGGCCTTTCGCGTCCCTGCTGGTACCCCTGCTTCTCTCTGGCCTGTACGCGGTATGCTGGTTGACCGGCCTGTTTTACCGTACCATCCGCAACGACATGATCGAACCGCGCAAGGTGATGCACCTGCCCGTTGCCCCCACCCTGATGCTCGGGCTTAACTTCATGTACAGCCTGCTGACCCCATTACCGCTCATTACCTTGCCGGCCGGGCTGGGCTTTATCGCTGGCCTGTGGGTTGGCGCAAGCATACGCCCCCTCCCCGGTTTGGTGACGCTCCTGGGCTTCCTGTTCTTCCATGCCGCCCTGGCCTTTCATGTCCGGGGCATGCTGGCCATTCTGGTTGACCACCCCAGGAAAAAAAGGGCGGTCTTCGCGCTGATCACGCTGGGCATCCTCGTGCTTTGCCAATTGCCCGGGCTGATCGCGCTCGCCTTGCGGTCGAACCTGCTGAAGGAACAGCCGGAAGTTCTGTGGCAATGGCTACCCTTGCTGTCGACGGGGGTCAGCCTGCTTCCGCCGTTCTGGGGCGCGCTGGGCTGCTGGGGATTGCTCGAAAGAAACCCCGCGATTACCGTGCTGACCGCGTCCGGGTTGTGGCTCCTTGGCTTCATCCTGTTGCGGACGGCCGCCCGGGACACCCTGGCCTACTACCTCCAGGGGGGGATGTACCAGGCGAAATCAGGCCGTGGAACCCCGGAACGCGTGAATTTCGATCGGTCCGTAATCACCCTGAGGCGGCTTCCCGGCCTTTCAGACGCCACTGGCGCGCTGACCTGGCTGTTCCTGGTCAACCTCGCGCGAAATCCGCACATGCGGTTACAGGGTGTGGCCCTGGTGGGCACCGGCGCGTTCCTGATGGTACTGTTCCGTTCCGGCATCTATGGAGACGAAACGCAGACCTTCCTCCTGCCGCTGTTGCTGGTCTGGCCGTCCGCGTCGCTGGGGCTGTATATCCTGAACGCTTTTGGCGTGGACGGACCGGCGTTCCGGGGACTGTCACAGTTGCCCATCAGCGGCATCCGCGCGTTGCGCGCCAGGCATATCGCCCTCGTTCCCTTCACCCTGGCCGGCCTGGGGCTGATGTACGTGGTCGGCGCGATTACCGGGGGCGTAACGCCCAAGGAAATTGGCATGGTCTGCCTGGCGGCCGTACCCTATTTTCTAACCTTTTTCGCCGTCGGGGCGTGGACCTCGGTGCTGATCCCCTTTCCCATGACCGGAAGGGGTTCCCGGAGGACCCTAGGCCGATCTTCTCCAAGTGGATATCGGACGATCGGCATCCTGCTGACCATGGCACTGATTCTTGTTCTTTCCAGTTGCGCGGGCTGGATTCTGGACGCGTGGCGTCGAACCTCCCCCGTTGGGGGAACCATCGCCTGGATCCTGTGGACCGCGGGCGCGGCGTTGGGGTATTTCATCACCCTGCGCAGAACCGGTGACCTGCTGCAGCAACGCTGGCCAGAAATCGCGGCCATACTGGCCCGGGACACCATGGAATAACATTAGCCTTCCCGAGATCGCCAGGCAAGGGCGGCCAGCAGTCCATCGGGCACATCCAGGAGATCCCGCGTCCACGCGTGAGCGGTGCCGGTGCCACGTCCCGACAGCCTGACCCGCACAGGCTCCGCCAGCCGCGCCACGGCAGGCGCCGCGAACCGGGAAAATCCATCCAGTACCCCCAGCCCGAGTGCCTTCACGATCGCCTCCCGGCGGGTCCACAAACGCAGAAAACGCGTCACCTCGTCGGCTGATGAATCCGTTCCGGGGAACTTCGCTTCCCGCACCCAATCCGCTTCCTTTTTCGTGAAAAATCGCTCGGCCAGCGCGTTCACGTTTTTACGGGGGCGGATTTCTTCAACGTCGACGCCTGGGATCACATGCGCGGAAACCACCGCGCACATCACGGATCCGCTGTGCGAGATCGATCCGTACCACGCGCGGGAAACATCATTACGGAAAACCAGGCCGGGCTCCCCCGCCGCTTCCAGGTCTTCCATGGCAACGCCGCAAACCGTGGCCGTCAGCCGGCGCAACACGTACCACCCGACAGCCCGCCGCTGTCGGACTTCCGGATTCCCCACCCGGGCCAGGCGCGCCCGTTCCTCTCCGGTCAGAGCGGCCACGTCGGGCCGCGCGCATGGCCAGCATACCCAGCACCCAAAGATTCCCGGGTGAAATTCCCTGATTTCCAGAGGTAGCGGATCTTCCCGTTTCACCTTGGCATTCAACCCCGATTTGGTAAACACCACCCGAAAGTGAGAAAATATTATCTGTAGCGGCATCTATCGTTCCGCGTACCAGAGATCTTACCGGAAAAGGTTTATTCCATGTGCGAGCAATCCCAGGAACAGGTAAACGACGCATTGTTATACAAGGTGCGTCACTCGCTGGCTCACGTGCTGGCCGAAGCGGTACTGCAGATACGCCCCAACGCGAAACTGGCCTTTGGTCCCCCGGTGGAAAACGGTTTTTACTACGACTTCGATTTCGGCGATGAACCCATTGGCGAGGCGGACCTGCCGGAAATCGAAAACCGGATGCGGAAAATCCTCAAGAAAAAAGTGCCTTTCGTTCGGGAGGAAAAAAGCATCGACGACGCCATCCGCTACCTGGAAGACCGGGGTGAAATCTACAAGGTAGAGTACGCCCGGGAACTGGCTTCCTCCGGGCAGTTGTCCAGCGGCACGATATCCTTCTACACTAGCGGTGACTTCACGGACATGTGCGAAGGACCACACGTGGAGCACACCGGCCAGATTCCACCCGACGGATTCACCCTGGACCGGATATCAGGCAGTTACTGGCGGGGAGATGAAAAGCGGCCAATGCTGACGCGTATCTATGGCCTGGCCTTTCCCAGCAAGGCGGAACTGGAAGACTACCGCGAACGCCGGCGGCTGGCCATGGAACGGGATCACCGGCGGCTGGGCGTGGAACTGGAGTTGTTCCTCCTGGACGAAGAGATCGGCGCGGGTATCCCCCTCTGGCTTCCCGCCGGCACGGTAATCCGCGACGAACTGGAAAAATGGGCCCGGGAAGTGGAATTCCGGGCGGGATACGATCGGGTCTCCACGCCGGCCATCGCGAAAGGGGATCTCTACCGCCGCTCGGGGCACTTGCCGTACTACAAGGACAGCATGTTCCCCCCGATGATCATGGACGAAGAGGTGGACTATTACCTGCGCCCCATGAACTGTCCGCATCACCACAAGGTGTATGCCGCCCGGCCCCGCAGTTACCGGGAACTGCCGCTGCGACTGGCCGAGTACGGCCAGGATTTCCGGTATGAAAAACACGGGTCCCTGGCCGGATTGTTGCGGGTTCGGGCCATGACCATGAACGACGCCCACATCTATTGCACTCCCGACCAGGTCGAGTCCGAGTTTCGGGCCGTCATGGACATGTACCACTATTATTACGATCACCTGCGCTTCGGCAACTTCCGGGTCCGCCTGTCCCTGCACGATCCTGAGAGCGACAAGTTCGTGGATAACCGGGAAGCGTGGGAACGCACGGAGGCCACGGTCCGGGAGGTGCTTGATCACCTTGGCGTCCATTTCGAGGAGGAACGGGGCGAAGCCGCGTTTTATGGTCCCAAGGTCGACATCCAGGTCAAAAACCTGCTGGGCCGGGAAGAGACCGTGTCCACCTGTCAACTCGATTTCGTGATGGCCGAGCGATTCGACCTGACCTACGTGGACCAGGATGGCCAGTTGAAAAGGCCGTACATCATTCACCGGGCGCCCCTGAGCACTCACGAACGGATGATCTCGTTCCTGATTGAGTTCTATGGCGGAGCGTTTCCCACGTGGATGGCGCCGGAACAGGTCCGAATCGTTCCGGTTAACGCCGAAGTAGTAGATTTCGCGATGTCCTTGCGGGACCGGTTGCGCGAAGACCTGTTCCGGGTTACCGTGGACCAGTCGGGTGAAACCTTCAACAAGAAGATTCGCAACGCCGTAACCCGCAAAATCCCGAACATATGGGTCATCGGCAACCGCGAAAAGGCGGATGGGGCGATCACGTGGCGGCGATACTGCGCGAAGGAGCAGGTCACTGTGGACGCGGCCCGGGCCCACGAGATGCTGCGAACCATGCGTGCTACCCGCCTGATGGACAATTTTGCCGACGTTTCGTTGCCTTCCTGACCCGCATGGAAGGATCCCGGGGTTGATTCTCCGCGTCGTTTTGTGGTAAATAATACTGTGGTGACGGAACCGTACAGGGTAGTGTATCGAAAGCCGGAATAGCTCAGTCGGTAGAGCGCATCACTCGTAATGATGAGGTCACCGGTTCGATCCCGGTTTCCGGCTCCAGGTTAAAGGCGTACCCGCGTTCTCCGGAGCGCGGGTATTGCTTTTCCTGGTCTTCCTTTTTCCCCGTCCATCGGGTTTTTATGGAGTCCCCGCTAAATTAATCCGGTTTCAATCATAAAAATTTGCGTTTTTATTGAATTTGTAGTACTATAAATGCACGAAATTATGGATTAGGACATTGTTTTGAGCGTACAGAAAGAGGGCAAACGATTATGGAAACACCCCAATCCTTCAGCACGTCGGAAGTCGCGCGGTACTGCCACGTTACGGCCGACACCATCCGCAAGTGGGCGGAAGCGGGCAAGATCAAGGTTTTCAAAACACCGGGGGGGCATCGCCGGATCCGCCGGGAAGACCTGGTCCGGTTCCTGCGGGAAAACAACATGCCCATCCATGAAGACCTCGACAATGCCGGGTCGCGGGTGCTGATCGTCGACGATGAAAAGGCGGTAATTTCGGTGATCCGCCGGTTTCTCGAGCGGGCCTCTACCCCATTCCAGATCGAAGTGGCCTCGGACGGTTTCGAAGCGGGGCAACAGGTGGCGATTTTCCGGCCGGACGTGATCTTTCTGGACCTGCGCCTGCCCGGGCTGGACGGGTTCGAAGTCTGCCGACGTATCAAGTCGAATCCCCAGACCGAACATATCAAGATTATCGCGATGACTGGATATTACGAGGGAGACGTCGCCCAGCGGGTCGTGGAACTGGGAGCGTCCCTGCTGCTTCAGAAGCCTTTTACGCCGGATGACCTGCGCCGGGCCCTTGCCAGGGTCGGCATTGAAGTTAACTAATCCACCGTTTACGTCATGGATAAAGAGCCTTCGACCCAGTCGAAAATACAAGCACCCGGCCATCGGCGTAATACCCGCGCGTCACAGGTGATTCGAGAGGTTTTCATGACCGCGCGGAGGCCTGTTTCCCCCCAGGAGGTGTTTGAAGCAGGCCGTAAAATGCTGCCGTCGCTGGGGATCGCGACCGTTTACCGCTGGATTCGCCGCCTCCTGGAAGAGGGCCTGCTGCGGGAACTCAGCCTGCCCGACGTGGGCACCAGGTATGAATACGTCACCGCGGAACACCACCATTATTTTCATTGCGCCGGATGTGATCGCCTGTTCGTGCTGACCGGTTGCGCGAGCATGCTGGAATCGATGATCCCCGAAGGGTTCGTCATGGATTCGCACGAAATCGTCCTGCGGGGACGCTGCGCCGCGTGCGCGTCATCCGGGCAACACGGCCGGAAAATTCCGCGCGCGGCGGAAGTCCGGAAGGAATCCTGACATGGTACGCAGCATGACCGGGTTCGGTCGGGCATCCACCGCGATGCCAGGAGGCGAGGAAGCCATAGTGGAGGTTAGCGCGGTCAATCACCGGCACCAGGAATTCTCCCTCCGGCTTCCGCAACAGTGGCTATGCGCGGAACAGCCGATGCGCGCGTTGTTGCGCCAGCGGGTACACCGGGGCAAATTGTCCGTGACGGTACGGGCAACGGGAAAGGGTTCCGCGATCTCCGCCCGCCTGAATGAATCGGTCGCCCTGTCATACCTGAATGCCATCCGGAAACTGGAATCGCTGGCGGACCTGCCCGTGGAACCACTTTCGTTCCGTGACCTCGCCCTGCTTCCAGGGGTACTGACCCACGACGAAGAAGACATGGATGAAGAAGCCGTATCGACGGCACTGGTCAACACGCTCTCGCGGGCCCTCGACATGCTGGATGCCGCTCGCGCGGCCGAAGGCGAAAGCCTCGCGCGGGACATGCGCCAACGACGCGACGCCCTGCTGCGGGCCGCCGAAAAAATACTGGATCGCGCGCCGGAGCTGCAGGCTGCCTACATGGGACGCCTGCGTCAGCGACTGGAAGAACTGGTCATTGAGCCGGGTATCCGCGAAGAGCGCCTGGCCATGGAAGCCGCACTGATGGCTGACCGGCAGGACATCACCGAGGAAGCCGTCCGCCTGAAAACCCACCTGATCCGGTTCGGGGAACTGATGGAAAGTGACGGTCCCATCGGCCGGGAACTGGGGTTTCCTGGTACAGGAAATCCACCGGGAAATCAATACCATGGGGGCCAAGTTACGGGATATCGACTGCATCAATGAGACCCTCTGGATGAAGAGCGAAGTCGAAAAAATTCGTGAGCAGTTGCAGAACATCGAGTAATACCGCGCGCGCGGGACGGCGAGGCCGGCTTTTCGTGATTTCCGCCCCTTCCGGCGCGGGGAAAAGCACGCTGATAGGCCGGTTACGTGAACTCGTGCCGGACCTGATCAAGCCGGTATCGGCCACAACCCGCGCGCCCCGCCCCGGAGAAGTCCACGGTACGCATTACTACTTTCTCAGTGCCGCGGAATTCGATCGGGAAATCGCGGAAGGGGGCTTCGTGGAATGGGCGGAAGTACATGGAAACCGGTATGGTACCTTGAAACGGGAACTGGACCGGTGCCTGGCCTCCGGGCGGGATGTCATCATGGAACTGGACGTGCAAGGGACGCGATCCCTGCGGAACCTGTACCCGGACCTGGTATCCATTTTCATCGCGCCGCCATCCATGGAGGAACTGGAACGTCGGATCCGTTCCCGCGGGGGCGAATCGGAAGCATCCATTCAACGGCGGCTGGAAACGGCAAAAATCGAAATGGCCGCCCGTTTCGAGTATAATAATGTTATCGTAAACGATCGACTGGAAGACGCGGTGGAAGCGTTGCGACGGGTGCTGGCCGACGCGAGAGAGGGTTAAGCGGGCCATCGTCCCGAACGGAAGCAAGCGCGAAAGATCCAAAAGGAGTGCTGTTTTATGCCAACCCCTTATTGCGTGGACGATTTCAAGGACAAGATTGACAGCCTGTACCGCCTGGTGATCGTGGCCACAAAGCGGGCCAACCAGATCGCCCATTCCAACATCCGGGGTTTTGGCGCGACCGTGCACGGCCGCAAGGCCACCATTGAGGCCCTGGAAGAATTCCGGCTGGGCAAGGTCACCTACGCGGTGGGCGATGAAGACGAATCCCTGGCCGCCGATTTCATCGAAGACGAGGAAGATGTGGGCTGAGGCCTGGCAATCCCGTTTCGGCGGCCACGCCGTGCTGCTGGGGGTAACGGGGTCCATTGCCGCCTACAAGGCCTGTGAACTGGCCTCCCGTCTCGTGGAAGCGGGAGTTGACGTCTATCCCGCCATGACCCGGTCAGCCCGGCAGTTACTCGGTCCGGCCACGCTGGAAGCCCTGTGCGGCCGGAGAGTCTGTGGTGAACTTTTCGAACCGGCTTCCGCCCTGGAAATCGACCATGTAGCCATTGCCCGGCGGATTCAACTGGCCCTGATCGCCCCGGCCACGGCGAACATACTCGCCAAGGCCGCCCATGGTATCGCCGACGACTGGCTGTCCACCACGCTGCTGGCCACCCGCGCCCCCGTGGTCGTCGCGCCAGCCATGAACGCCGACATGTACGCGCACCCCGCCACGGTTCAGAACCTGGAAATCCTTCGGGAACGGGGGGTGTTCGTGGCCGGCCCGGGATACGGTCGTCAGGCCTGCGGTACCGTGGGACCGGGACGGCTCGCGGACACGGCCGAAATTCTCATGGTAGCAGCCCGGGCTCTGCGCCATCCCGGTGACCTGACAGGAAAACACGTGCTCATCTCCGCGGGGGGTAACCGGGAACCCCTTGATCCCGTCCGGTTCGTGGGAAACGCCTCCTCCGGACGGATGGGCTGGGCTCTCGCGTTCGCTGCCTGGACGCGGGGCGCCACGGTTACCGTTATCCTCGGAACCTGCGACGTCTCCCCGCCCCCACTGGTCAACGTCGTATCCGCCACCAGCGCGGAGGCCATGCAGGAGGCCGTGCTGGAACACCTGCCGGGCTGCGATATTTTTATCTCCGCGGCTGCCGTGGCGGACTACCGTCCCGAACGTGTTGAATCGGCCAAGCGAAAAAGATCCGGCGCATCCTGGTCCATTACCCTGGTGCCCAACCCGGACATTCTCTCGGAAACGGTACGCCGCCGGCGGCCTGGACAGATCCTGGTAGGATTTGCCGCTGAAACGGAAGACACCCTCGCGCGGGGACTGGAAAAACGCCGCAACAAGGGCGTCGATCTCCTGGTGGCCAACACGGTCGGCGGAACCAGCGGCGCGATCGGGTCAGACACCGCGGAAGCCTGGATTATAGGCCCCGGAGACGAGATCGTTCCGATGGGTCCGGCCAGCAAACTTACCATCGCGGACCGGTTACTGGATCGCTGTATCGCCCTGTCTTCAACGACCTGACCCGCGATTACGGCTGCTTCGAGTCTTCCTGCCGCTTCAATACCTCGTTAATTGTGGCCACTTCGTCGGGCTTCAATACCTCGAATACCGATGAATCCAGGGGCCACCAGACCTCGTTGTAGCGCATGAACGGTGGAGTCCACGGTGGATCGAACTGGGCCACTGCCGGCGTCCCGGATTTTAAATAACCATCCCGTTCCAGCAGGTCCTTGAGAATGGCGATCTGTTCAGCGGCATATTCGGATGTCGCGTAACCTGAAAAAGGACGCACCGCTACCAGTAGTGTCGGGCGACGTTGCAGAAAGACGCGCTGATCGGAAGGTTTCGGTTCACTTTCAGTCCTGGTCAATTCCCAGGGTAGAACAAACGAAATAATGAACTCACCACTGTTCCCGGTTACCTGTTGCAACACCGGTGCCGTCATGGGCACGCGTTTTTTCTGGTCATTGTTGCCGCTGATATAACGATTCAGTACCTCGAATCCCCGAAACATGGCCCGGGTATACCGTTCTCCCTCTACCTTCGTGCTGGCCAGCGTGTGAGCCGGATAAAGCCCCAGGAAATACCCGTCCCGTTCGAGGGTAACGAGGGGCTTCAACTCTTCGGCCCGTCCCGCGGTGGCCATCCCCGCCGCGGTCCACAAAACCAGCACGCAAGCCATCGTGGCGACTCCCAGGGCGATCAGCAGCCACCATTTCGCGTGTTTGAATCTGCTTTTCCGTGCCATTGGCTTATTCCGCTTTTTGGGGCATAACCACGGCGAAGGGTTAAGCATTCCCTAGGCGAGTATGGATGTTTCCGTAACCCGACCACCCCTGGCAAGACAAAGGGTTTTTACCTCGAAGGGCCCAAGCATCATGTCCTCGTTCACACCGATCGCGGGCGCCACCAGCCGGACGCGGGCGGGCTGACCCGTGGACTCATATAACCGGGCAACCCACGTTCCAGGCTCCGTCTCGGAAACTCGAAGAGAAGAAAGCACCACGCCGGGATCTCCTTCAAGCCATACTCCGGCGCGAGGTGGTTCTCCCCCTTCCCCGGACGGAAAGAAACTCAAAACCATGGGGGGCTGGTTTATCTCCAGGGCAAGACGATCCAGCCGGGGAAACAGGTTCTCACTCCGGCCAACATGTATCCGGAAATAAAACTGTCGCTCACCCTGGTCTATCCTTGGCGTGAATCGACCCGGCGGCGTAATTTCCCGGTCGAATATGGGATGACCCGAATACGCCGGTGATCGCAGCAGGGATACCCCCAATACCCCGTCCCGGAAATCGCAGCCGTACACGCCGTTGTTCAGGCATGCTGCCATGACACCCTTACCTCGAGACCGCACGGCTGTCCACTGCTGGTGTACCCGTTCCATGGGTACTCCGTCGAATTTTTCCCTGCCGAAAACGATCTGCCCCCAGTGTTCGCCATCCTCGAAGGCCATGGGCAGGGCGAGTTTGACCATGGCATTTTTCTCCATCCAGTACAGCCGGACATGAACGTCTATCCAGTTACCCCTCCGGGGAACAGCCAGGCGGGTTACCGCCCGGGAATGTCCCCACCCGGAAAGGATTTCCACCACGGTACGGACTGGACCATTCTCAATGACCCGCACCGGATCAACCAGATCTTTCTTTCCACAGAGCCATCCGGCCTCTTCCGGTGACAGTGGCACGAACTGCCCCTGTATGTCCGTCCAGCCGTGACGGGTCATCCCCCATGGGTCCTCGTCATCCGCCAGCACCCGCAAAGCAAGGCTATTGGCTCCAAGGACCGACACGCCGTCCAGCGATAGATCCTGGACCGTACCCGAAACCGGGTCAACCACGGCCGACATCGTGTCATTACCCAGGGTCAGGGGAGCGGTCACAGCTTCCGATGGCTTCCGTGGACCGGATTCCCTCTCCCGGATGAACGCGTCGAACCGCGTCACCTCCATGGGGGGGAGGGTCGCCTGAAATACCAGGCGTTTACGCCAGTCGAGCGGCACGTTGCTGAGTTCTTTCTCACACTGGCAGGGAATTTCTTCACCATTCAGTTTGAGTCCGGGCACAGACAACTCTTCATCCCAGTTGGCGTCGGCGAGATTGAATTCCACCTCGAACACCCCCTCGACGGGCCAAGGATGAGGATTCCAGGCCATGACGGGAATGGTACCTTCTTCCGCGCGGCGCTGGCGGGAACAGAGGGCGAAGAAAAGTCGGGCTTGTTCCCTTTCCAGCAGTTCAATTCCGTGACCCGTCACGCGCAATACCCATTCCTCCACGGGCTGGATGGATGATCCAGGCAGGATATCGTGAAATTCTGACAGCAGGAGATCCCGCTCTGCCGAGGCCAGCATATCGGGACGCGCCGCAGCCAGTCCGGCCATGGTCGCCACCGCGGTTGCCTTCTCCACGGCGTACAGCATCTGTTCCAGCCGGCGGTGGGCCTGCTTGATCCGGACCTGCGACACGTAGCAACCCACCGCCCAGGGGTTCAGCGATTTCGCCACAATCTCCCGGGGAATGTCCAGGGCTGCCCGGGCCTGGAAATAGTCCTCGGCGGAAGCGTGCACAATCTCCGTCTTATCCACTTCGGCCATCAACTCGCTCAGATCAGACAGGTCCTTCCTTGAAGGCCCTCCCCCATGGTTCCCAACGCCCCAAAGCATCAGCCCGATTTCCCGCTGGCCGTGCTTTTCCAGGAACATCTCCGCTTTCTGCCGGGCCTTGCCCAACTGGGAGTTATACCACTCCAAGAAACGATGGGCCGGTATACGTGACCCGTCCAGTCCTTCCCAGACGAAATCCGCGTCCGGCAGTTCACAGTCTTCCTGACCTGGCCGTCCGAACAGGTATCCCTCATATCCGGTCTTAACCAGCAATTGCACCAGTCCCCGCGAGTGACCGAACGGATCGAAATTGATGGCCACTTTCGGTCGGACGCCGAAATGCTTTTCGAAATAACGCAAGCCGTACCGCGCCTGTCGAATGAATGACTCGCCGGAAGGCATATTGCAGTCGGGCTGCAGGAACCAACCTCCCATGATCCGCCACTTGCCTTCCCGAACCAGTCGCTGAATACGGGCGAATAACCCGGGATCGTACTCCTGGATCCATTCGTAAAGCACCGCTTCGTTATGGTTGAAAATAAACCCGTCAAACGCTTCACAGAGGTCCGCGGCCACCCGAAACGTGGAAATAGCCTCGGCGGCTCCTTCCTGCCATTCCCAAAGCCAGACGGGATCCAGGTGCGCGTTACAAAGCAGGTACAGGCGTTTCATGGATGATCCTTCCTGATTTAACGGGCGCGGAACGGTCACGGAACGAATACCCGGTTTCCAACTGATCCAACGGTGCGTTATAATAGCACCTGTTGAAAGGCGGCACGAACCCGATCATCTCGGCGTCGGAGAATACCCATGCAAATCATTGATCACTTTCACAAGAATTGCGTGATTCCAGAACTGGAAGTAGAAAACAAGGCCGATGTGCTGAGGTGCCTCACCGACCTGCTTTTCGAAACCCACAAGTTGCATGACCGGGACCAGGTAATGGCACAAATCGTGGCCCGGGAAGCCACGGAAAGTACCGGGATCGGTCACGGCATTGCTATCCCTCATGCCCGAATTTCCAAGCTGAACAAGTTGCATTGCGCGATTGGCCGATCGACGAAAGGTATCGATTTTTCCGCCGTGGATCGGAAAAACGTGCACCTCGTGTTCCTGATCGTGTATCCCCCCGTGCAACAGAACCGGTACCTGGATTTCGTGGCTACCCTGACCCGGTTACTGCGAAACCCGGGTAATTTCAAGGCCATCATGGCGGCCACGACCGCGAAGGACATACTGGAAACCCTGGGACAACTGGCTAATCCGACTGGTAAAACCGAAAACGGGATTGAGGAGGAACTGGCCTCGATCGAAAACATGGAGATCAAGGACGTCCACGTGAATTATTCGCTGATGGCACGCCTTCAGCTGCTGATGGAAAACCTCGCCACGGCCCAGAAAGGCAAAAAGCAGTACCAGGAACGCATCGCCAAAACCCGTAACCTCATCGATTCCGCCCTGTTGAACCATTTCGACAAGTTGATGCGTTCCCGTCCACCGGCGGTAGTTGCCGTGGAAGGCGATACCTGCCAGGGGTGCTTCATGAAACTGCCGACCCAGTTCGTCCAACAGGTACGAACGGACCTGAAAAAGGTATATACCTGTCCCTACTGCCGCAGGTTTATTTTCCTGATTTAAGTTGAACGCCAGGAGAGATTACCAGGAGCGAGACGGCGGAGCGCGTCCCGTGCCGCAAGAAAATCGGCGGGAGGTTCCGTTTCAAATGTCCGTGTTTCGCCTGTTTCGGGATGCGTAAAGCCAAGGCGCGCGGCGTGCAGTGCCTGGCCTTGGAGATTCTCGAGCGCGCGCCGCGCGTCGGCGGGTATTTTCAAATCGCCGTACGAGGTAAACCCGTAAATGGGATCGCCCAGGATAGGCCGCCCGGCGAACCGCGTATGCGCTCGAATCTGGTGCGTGCGTCCAGTTTCCAGGCGAAGACGCAACAGCGACGCGATCCCGTAGCGCTCGAGGGTTTCAGCCCAGGTCACTGCCTCTCGCGCGCGAATCCCCGTGACCGCTACCCGTTTTGGATCACTGAGACTTCGCCCGAGAGGGGCATCCACCCGGACAAGATCTTCCGGGAATTCACCCTTGACCAGCGCGAGATAGTATCGCTCGAACGCGTGGCTGGAGGCTTGCCCGCTCAGCGACGCGTAAGCCCGGGGCGTGCGGGCCACGACCATGACGCCGGAAGTATCCCGGTCCAGTCGGTGCACGATGCCTGGCCGCCGGGGATCGGGAGGCACCCCGGCCAGTTCAGGAAACCGGTACAGCAGGGCGTTAACCAATGTTCCTGATGGATGCCCAGGTGCTGGATGTACCACAAGGCCCGATGGCTTGTTGACAACGATCACGTGCTCGTCTTCATAAAGAATATCGATAGAAATGTTTTCCGGTTCGGGGGTTTCCCGGGGCGGTTCCGGAAGGATTACACGCACCGTCTCCCCCGGCGTAACCTGCCGGGAGGGACGATCACAAACCCGACCGTTTATCGATACCCGTCCCTCCCGAATCATCTTCGCCAGGAAAGACCGGGAAAGGTCCTCCAGCACTTCCGCCAGGAACACGTCCAGTCGCCCGCCACTGTCTTCGACCACGATTTCCAGGGACGAACCCGCGTGATCTTCCTGGATGTTCATGCCATTTCCTGAAGCGAGCATAAAACGGCTCTTTCCGCCCTGATGACGCGTTTCCAGTGGGTTCTGGTTACGCCAGGTTTAATCCAGCAGGCCGTGGATTCTTCGGTATTCCGGCGCAAGGGCCCGATACAAGGCCTGGTAGGCCTCAAACCATTTCGCGTAGGTTACCTGGTTTGCAGCATCGGGTTCTACCCGGTCTACTTCGCGGATGATTGCGTCACAGGCCTCTTCTACCGTGCCGTACAGGCCCGAGGCCACCGCGGCCAGGATCGCGGCCCCGTAGGCGGGTCCCTCATCCACGTTGATCGTGATCATGGGCGCGTCGATCACGTCCGCCATGATCTGTCGCCACAGCCTGCTGCGCGCGCCCCCGCCCGAACAACGGACCTGATCCACAGGAACGCCCATGTTCCGAATGAGTACCGCCGAATCGTTCATGGCATAGGCCACGCCCTCGAGTACCGCCCGTGACAAGTACCGCCGATCGTGTCGCAGGGACAATCCGACAAAGGCACCCCGGGCAAAGGGATCCTTGTGAGGCGTGCGCTCCCCCGTAAGATAGGGCAGGAACAGCAACCCCTCGGAACCTGCCGGAGCGCCAGCGGCCGCCGCCGTGATCTCTTCATAGATTTCCCGGCCCTCGGCTTTTGCCGCTGCCCAGGCTTCCTGCCAAAGGGCATTCCGGAACCATTGCAGTGCCCCTCCCGCGCTCAGTACCACGCCCATGATATGCCACGCGCCAGGGACGGCATGACAGAAGGTATGCAAGCGTCCTTCTGGATCCGTGCTGACCTGTTCCGCGTGGGCGAATACCACGCCACTGGTGCCGAGGGATGCCGACACCACTCCACGCCGAACGATCCCGCATCCCACGCCATTGGCGGCCTGGTCTCCCCCTCCCGCCACGACCGGAATACCCGCCGGCAATCCCGTTTTCGCCGCGGCGGCCGCGGTCAGGTGCCCAGTGATCTCCGGCCCCTCGAAGGCGGGAGGCATCCACTCCGGATCAATACCCAGCAGGGACATGAGTTCCCGGTGCCAGCAACGGTTTTTCACGTCGAACAGCAGGGTGCCTGAGGCGTCGGCGACGTCGGTGGCGTACGTTCCCGTCAGGACGAAACGGATGTAATCTTTCGGAAGCAGCACCTTGCGGGTCCGCACGTAGTGGGCAGGCTCTTCATCCCGCAGCCAGATGATCTTGGGCGCCGTAAACCCTGTCAACGCCGGGTTGGATACCATTTCGATCAGCCTGGTTGCCCCGACCTTTTCCGTAATCCAGTCGCATTGCGCGGCGGTACGCTGGTCGCACCAGAGTATCGCGGGCCGGATTACCCGGTTCTCCGCGTCGAGAAACACCGACCCGTGCATCTGTCCCGTCAGGCCGATGCCTTTCACCCGGGAGGTATCAACGCGGGACGCGAGGGTGGCCAGGGCTTCAAAGGCGGCCCTTTCCCAGTCGGCCGGGTCCTGTTCCGCCCACCCCGGTTTGGGACTACCCAGGGGATACTCCACCAAGGCGGAGGCCAGCAGTCGGCCGGTTTCGTCCATCGCAATGGCTTTCGCGCCGCTCGTTCCAATATCCAGGCCCAGCACGACACTCATGATCGTTGTTCCTCCGTTCTTTTACGCTTTCACGGGGTATTTTGTCACGTGGATGATCCTCCGCGCAATGACCTCGTTACTATTCCACCATTCCGCGCGTGCTATAGTGTAGACGTAAAACCTGTCGTTACCGGAACCGGTCCAATAAGTACTTTTCATCCCCTGTCACGAGGAGTTCACGACATGCTTTCCGAAGACAGTTTTATCCGGCGGCACAAAATTCTCACGGTACTGATCGTTCTGGTCATCCTGATCCTGCTTTTGGTGATCCGGGTGTTTTCCTGGCGGTTCGGGCCACATTACACCTACTCCCTGGACCTGATGATTCCCGCGGACGGCAAGCCCACGGAAGAACCCGGAACCCTTGAGGTTGGCGTGGCCAAGCGGGAAATCACCATCGACCTCTCCCGGTACGATACCTGGGTCGATGGCAACAACAACAATGAGTACGATATCTGGACAGACACGCTGACGCCCCGGCAGAAGATGCTTTTCGCGGCAGTCAACCGTTTTGCCAAAGTCTATGATCCACAAAAGGCTGCCCAGAGCGGGGATTCCTACGTGGACCGGAATGGTAACGGCCGGTTCGACACGGCATGGGTCGCGGGCTTTGGCGTCAACCGGCCAGCCAAGGGGGTGCACGATCCCCAGTGGGTTCGCGCCCTCGCCCTGCGCAATAACGGCGTAACGGTCGCCCTGGTCTCGATCGACGCCATAGGGCTCTTTTTAACGGACATCCTGGACATCCGCAAGGCCGTTAATCCGGCATTCAAAATTGATCACATCGTCATTTCCTCCACGCACAGTCACGAGGTCCCGGATACCATGATGGGCATGTGGAGCGGTCCGGTACCCCTGCTGAATTACGATCCTTCTTACATCGCCTCGATCAAGCAGAAAGCCGTGGAAGCGATTGAAGAAGCCGTGGCCTCACTGACTCCCGCCGACATGCGGGTAGCCACCGTGGAACTGCCCATGGAGGGGTTCGTCCACGACTCGCGCAAGCCCATCGTGCTCGACACCAACGCCTACGCCTGGTGGTTCACCCGGGCGGGTACCCAGACCACGATCGCCACCATGGTCAACTGGGCCCAGCACCCCGAGGCTCTCGGTGGCGATAATCCTTATCTCTCGTCCGATTTCGTTCATTACCTCCGCCAGGGCATGGAAGAAGGCGTCCCCGATCCCAACGGCGAAAAAGGCCTGGGCGGCATCTGCGTTTATTTCCAGGGACCGCTGGGCGGGCTGGCCAACCCCCTTCATGTGACGGTTCCCAAGCGGGATGGTTCCGGCTCCATCGAAGAAGATTCCTTTGAAAAAGCGGAACACATGGGCTATAACGTGGCCCTCAACGTATTAAGGGCCCTCCGTGGACCGAACGCCTGGGTCAACGAGAAACCCATGCTGGCCGTGGCCGCTAAAACTTTCAAGGCCAAAATGGACGGCATGTTCCGCTATGCCATCATGCTGGGGTTCATTCATCCGGGCTATTACTGGGGCGGATACGCGAAAACCGAAGTCAATGCTATCCGGATCGGTGACGTGATGGTTTCCACCGTTCCCGGGGAACTGTATCCTGAAATTCTCATCGGCGGTGTCGAGGCCAAGCCCGGCCGGGACTTCGAAATTCCACCCGTCGAGGTGCCTCCGGTCCGAACGGAACAGACCCGTTACGCGAAACAGGCCGTTACGTTTGGCCTGGCAAACGATGAGATCGGATACATCATCCCCAAGTCCCAGTGGGACACCAAGCCTCCCTTCGTGTATGACCGAAGCCAGTACGGTGAACAGAATTCCGGGGGACCGGAAGTCGGACCGGCCATTCACAAGGCCATGACCGAAATGGCCGCGCGCGTCAATAAAACCTACGAAAACGTGCCTCCCCGCGTGGCGGCATCCCGGTAAGCCGCAAGTGGTATACTGTTTTTCCATCGAACAGTCAACACGAGGATTTTAAACATGTCCCGTTACTGCTATGGCGTAGGCCTGCTGGTTATGCTGGGGTTGTTGGTTACGGTCACGCTTTCCCTGAGCGGATGCCAGAGCCCGGGCACGGTAACCCAGAAGGTGCTCTCCGATTTCGGGATCGGGGAGCCACCGGAAGGCTACGTTTCGGGGTCTGACAAGGTTTACGATCAACTGAAACAGGTGGGCGAAACCGAGATGCGGCGACTCAACGCAGCCTCCCGGGAAGGTGAAATCAAGTTTGAACAGCAGGGGCTTCGCGGTTCCTATTACAAGGAAGTAAAAGTCTACGAAAAGTGCTACCCGCTTGACGTGCGCCCCATCACGGTCGGCCAGGATAAGGGGTACCAGGGATATATCCAGTACACCTACCGGGTGTATCGCAGCGAAAATAAACCCTCGCGGGTCGAGGCCATGGCCGCGTCGGTTTCCGACCAGCCCAGTGGCGAGGGAAAAGAAACATACCGCTATACCTTCAGTTATGGCGGCGTGTGGGATGGCAACAAGGGGGAAAAGGCCAACCGCTGAGTTCCTTTCCGGACGTGAGGGGGCGGGGAATTTGGCGGTTTCGAAAACAGGCCGTTTTTTTAACGCTCTATCGGGGCAGGGAATGATTGCCGGTTCTTTCCGCGACATACACGGCCGGATCACAAGGCACGGTGTGACTCAAGACCAGTTCGGCCAGCAGGCCGGCGGTCACCCCGGTCCATAGGACCATCACCCCGCAACAGGAAATCAGCCACGCGGCGGCAATCAGCATCACCCAGGATAATTCCGTCCCCGTGGCCAGACCGATCCAGGATAACCCGACGCCCGCCGGAATGGTTCCCAGGACGGCCATTCCAATGGCCCACAAGGTAATCCGACCAAAGAAATGGCCAGGGGCCTCCCGGTAGGAAGCCAGAAACCGGGCCGCGACCACGTCCCATATGCCCCGGAAAATCCGGGTGATGCCGTACTTGGAACGCCCGTACCGGCGCGGATGATGTCGGACTTCGACCTCACCCACGCGGTACCCCATGGCGGCCCCGTACACGGGAATCAGGCGGTGCATGTCGCTATGAAGCGTCACCTGCCGCAGCACTTCAGGCCGGTAAGCCTTGAAGCCCGTGTTGACGTCATGAATGTTAACGTGAAACAGCGTGCTAACCCACCAGTTGAATGCTTTTGAACCCCAGCACTTCAGCAGGGGATCCTGGCGGTGTTTCTTCCAGCCACAGACCACGTCCACCCCGTCTTTCTCAAGGGCGTCCACCATGCGGGGCAGTTCGTCGGGATCGTCCTGCAGGTCCGCGTCCATGGTCACCACCGCGTCGGGGTTCCATGCCAGGGCCCCACTGAACCCGACCGTCAGGGCCACGGTTTTGCCGAAATTACGGCGTAACCGGTAAGCGGAAAGGGCAGGGCAGGCAGCCGCAAGATCGACCAGTATCTCCCACGTTCCATCGGTGCTTCCGTCATCCACAAAAAATATGTGATACTCCCCCCGGCCTTGCATGACGCGGTGAATGGCCGAAACCAACTCCCCGACCGATGGGGCCTCGTTGTACGCCGGAATGACGATAGCCGTTTTCATGCGGCCCATTTTACCGTAAGCACGCGACGCGTTCCACGTTGTCCTCGCGCGATCACGGGATGCAAACCTACTCGTATCGCTGCACTTCGTCGTGCACGTATTCCAGTTGTACCCCCGCCTGACGGAACATTTCCTCGGATTCGGCCGCGGCATGGTAGCGACGTTCGCAGACCACGCGCACGATACCGCAGTTGATGATCATCATGGCGCAGGTCCGGCAGGGAGTCATCCGGCAGTAAAGGGTCGCGCCCTCGATGGAAATGCCCAGCCTGGCCGCCTGGCAGATGGCGTTCTGTTCCGCGTGCACCGTCCGCACGCAATGCTCGGTAACGGAACCATCCTCGTGTACCACCCGCTTCATCAGGTGCCCCACGTCATCGCAATGGGGAAATCCCTTCGGCGATCCTACATACCCGGTGACCAGTATGGTCCGGTCACGGGCAATGACGCATCCGCTGCGACCACGGTTACAGGTAGCCCGCTTGGCGATGGCATTGGCAACCTCCATAAAGTACTCGTCCCATGTGGGCCGGCGATAGGGAGACGGCGCGCCTGGTGTTTCTGGTGCCTCGTGGTTTTTTGGATGGGACATGAGAACATCAACCTCCAGCGATGCTAAGCATCATTTACCGGATGCCCGCCGTTTCGTGGCGGCGGCCTTTCTGGGTCGCCTCGCGGGGCGCGCGGCAGCCTTGTTCAGCAGTTCCACCGCGGAGTCCAGGGTAACCGTTTCCACGGAAAAACCCTTGGGCAGGCTCGCGTTGGTGGTTCCGTCCGTGACGTAAGGGCCGTAACGCCCCTCGTACAGGTCCACCGGTGCCCCCGAAACGGGGTGATTGCCCAGGTTCCGCAACAGCCGTTTCCCAGCGGTCCGCTTGGGCTGGGACAGCCACGCCAGGGCATCTTCCAGCGTCACCGAAAAGATATCTCGCCCAGCGGGAATCGACCGGAATTCTCCGTCACACCCGACGTAGGGCCCGAACCGGCCGATATTGACCACCACCTCCGCGCCCTTCTGCGGATGGACACCCAGCACGCGTGGCAGGGAAAGTATCCACAGGGCCTTTTCCAGGGTCAGGTCGTCCACGTTCATCCCCCGCGGCAGGGACGCCCGTTTCCGCGACTCTTCTCCCTTTTCACTGTCGCCCAGTTGGACGTAAGGACTGTAGCGGCCCTGCAGGGCCAGAACGGTCAACCCCGTTACCGGGTCCTTTCCCAGTTCCCGACCCCGGGAACCATGGGCCGCCAGCAGTTCCAGGGCTTTTTCCACCGTCAGTTCGTCGTAATACAGTCCCGGCGGCAGAAACGCGAGGTTGCCCTCTCCCCCTTTGCCCCGGCGGATATAGGGGGTCTGGCGTCCCAGGCGGACCTCGATCGGTTCACCAGTCTGGGGATCCAGGCCCACGGGTATGGCGGGGTAATCTATTTTCTTCAGTTCACGCTGAATTTTGGGCAGCAGGCCCAACTGCTTGTTGTTGTCGCCGAAATAGAACAGGCGCAGAAACGTCACCCAGTCGCGCCTGCCGTTCGCGATATCATCCAGCACGTCTTCCATTTCTGCCGTGAATCCCACGTTCACGTACTCCGGGAAATGTTTCCGGAGCAGCAGGGTTACCGCTATCCCGAGGTACGTGGGGGCGAGGGTCTGACCGACTCGCTCGACATAGCCCCGCTCCTGGATGGTCTGCACGGTGGGCGCGTAAGTGGAAGGCCGCCCGATTCCCGCCTCTTCCAGCTGGCGCACCAGCGAGGCCTCGGTGTACCGCGCCGGGGGCTGGGTTTCATGCCGTTCCGCTTCGACGTTTCTGACCCGCAGGCCGCCATTGTCCGAACTCATGCCTTCCCGTAATGGCGGCAGGATGCTTTCCTTCTGCAGGTTGTCCATAAGACGCAGGTAACCTGGAAACTTGACCACGGTGCCCTGGGCGCGGAACACGCAGTCCTGGCCGTCCGCCAAGGCTTCCAGGTCCATCGTGGTCTTCAGGAGCACCGCGTCCGCCATCTGGGAAGCCATGGCCCGGGCCCAGATCAACTGGTACAACTTCAACTGCTCCGCGTCCAGGTAAGGCGCGACCTCGTCCGGCGTCCGATCGAAACGGGTGGGACGGATGGCTTCGTGGGCTTCCTGGGCCAGCTTAGACCTGGTTTCGTACTGCCGCCGCTCGTGATACTCGGGACCGAACAGGCGGCGGATGATGGCGGACGCTTCGCGCAACGCCCGTTCGCTCAGCGTGACCGAGTCGGTACGCATGTAAGTGATCAGTCCTTCGCGTTCCCCGCCGCCCATGTCAATGCCTTCATACAACTGCTGGGCAATCCGCATGGTCCGTTGCGGGGACATGCCGTACGCGGAAGACGCGGCCTGCTGCAGGGTAGACGTGGTGAAAGGCGGATTCGGACGGGACCGAGTTTCCTTCTCTTCCACCCGGATGACGGTCCAGCGGCATTCCGGCGTGTTCAGGGAATCCGCCAATCGCCTGGCCTCCGTCTCATCGAGCCAGACGATCCGTTCCGTTCCCCCGTTTTTCAGTTGGCCCGTGGCTGGATCGAAATCCTTGCCCTGGGCGACCCGTTGTCCCCCCACCTGGACCAGTTGCGCCTTGAATTCCCGGTCGGCGGCAGCCAGCGTGGCTTCAAGGTCCCAGTACTCGGCCCGGCGAAAGGCCCGGCGATCTTCCTCCCGCTCCACCACCAGCAGCACGGCCACGCTCTGCACCCGTCCCGCGCTCAGGTTGCTTTTGACTTTGCGCCATAGCACGGGCGACAGTTCATAGCCGAACAACCGGTCCAGAATCCGCCGTGCTTCCTGTGCCCGCACCAGCGAATCATTAATAGAACGGGGATTAGCCAGGGCTTCCTGAATCGCCTCACGGGTAATTTCATGAAAGGCGATCCGGCTCACGGGCACCCGTGGTTTTAATTCCTGAAGCAGGTGCCAGCTGATGGATTCTCCCTCCCGGTCCTCGTCGGTGGCTAGAATCACTTCTTCCGCTTCTTTACACAGTTTTTTCAGTTCAGTCAGCTTTTTTTTGCTGTCCTTCTGCACCACGTACAACGGCCAGAAATCGTGTTCCACGTCCACCCCCAGCCGGGCCCACGCTTCCTTCCGGTACTTTTCGGGGATTTCCGCGGCGGACGAGGGCAGATCGCGGACATGCCCCAGGCTCGCTTCGATTTTATAACCCGGGCCAAGAAAGCGACCGATCGTCTTCGCCTTGGCCGGCGATTCCACGATAACCAGTTTCAAGGAATTTTCCTTTCGGTTTTTAACTTTCCTCAGACGTCCGCCGCGATACCGTCCAGCGCGGCATTCGTGATACCCCTCCAAAAACCAGGCGCGGGCACCAGTTCACACATCCGTAAAACGGGCGTATTATGCCCCATTCCGGCCACGCGTTGCATTATAATAATACGGTCGGGATCCATGGCGCGTTCCAAGTTGAAGGTACGCCTTTCATGGGGAGTGGGTACCTGTCATTTCGACGAAGGAAGCGAGGAGAAATCTTACGCGGAAAGAGCGTTGAATATAAATGCCGCAGGTAGGAGGATGGAAAAAGATTTCTCGCTTCGCTCGAAATGACAACCTGGGGAAAAGGAATGGCCTTTCGCTCTCAGGACAACCCATGGAAATGACTAGCCCTTCGCTCGAAAGAAACACTTTGGAACACGAACAGCAGGAATAAAAACCGCGATTGCTTGAAAAACAACGATCCGATCGCCATAACATCCCATGAAAATGACCGCACATCACATAGTGGAGGACTTTCTCGAAATCCATCCATACAGCGTGCGACTGAACTCGAACGCGCGAACCGGGAATCAGCGCAGGAAACGCGATGGCAACGGGTGATCACATCCGGGTACCGCGGCTAGGTGGATTGTATTATCACCACGGTATTGACGTCGGCAACGGACGGGTTATCCATTTTTCGGGGGAACCCCTGCACCCGGGCAATGCCATGGTGCGCGAAGTTTCCCTGGAAGATTTCCTGGAAGGGGCCCAGGCCGAGGTCGTCGACCACGAAAACGCGCTTCCCCCCGACGAAACGGTCCGGCTTGCCCGGTCTCGGATCGGCGAGACCGGTTACAACCTGCTGTTTAACAACTGCGAACATTTCGCCACATGGTGCAAGACGGGGAAACCTCAAAGTCGACAGGTGTACAAAGCGGCTAAAACGGTATTACAGGTTGCCGCGGCCACGGCGGTGGTGCTCCTTCTGGGACGGGTCCTTTTCCCGCCGGGTCCAACGAAAAAAGCCTAAACCCAGGTCCTTACCGGGACCAGGAGTTCTGTCATGGTCACGATGATTGAACGCCTTACCAGGGAAGAACGGCAAAACCTGCTCTCCCTGCTGGCCTGCCTGGTTGAAACCGATCCGGCAAACGCGGAAGCCATGCGTGGCGCGCTGCTTCAATATGCCCGCTACCTGGACGTGGATCCCTCCTGGATCCGTTGCGAAGGCCTTGAAGAACCGGCGTCCCGCATCACTCGACCTGAAGCAAAAATTTTAGTCCTCGCTGAACTCATGCGACTGGGACGCATGGACGGCCACTTTTCCATTGCCGAGATGTCGGTCATTCTGGAGGTGGCATCGCTTATGCGGGTCCCCATGAACGTGCTCGAAAAAATCGAACGCTGGGTACTGAGTGGCATTGAGTGGATCATCCAGGGAAATGCCCTGCTCGAAGACGGCCGTAAGTTGCTGGCTTCTTCGTGAAAACAAGGCCTCTTCCGCGCGTGCCGGAAGAGGCCAGTAACAACTGTGCCGCGCAGACCGGTTATTTTTTCCAGTCGATAATCAATTTATCTTTTTCAGGAAGCGGCGGGAATGGCGCGTGGGGCTCGGTCTGGTACCAGTAGGCCACCGCTGCCAGATCATCCTGAAGAGGCAGGTAACGTCCTTCACTCTGCCAGCCAAGAGCCTGGATGGTTACCTTCAGGTCCTGGCGAAACCGCACGGGATCCGTGATATGCCAGCGATACATGCCGAACCGCCGCTGGGCGCCATCCCAGGGCACATGGTAGAAACCAGTGTAGGGGCTGGAGAAGGAATCGTATACGTATTTATCGCCTTCTTTCCGTTCCCGGAATCCGTACGAGCCGCAGAAATAATCTTCTTCGCCGGTACCGCAGATCGTTGGAAAATCCGTATCGCCGTCGATGTAGAACTTCACTTCCCCTTCTCCCCACCAGCCTTCACTGTTGGCTCCGTGGCACAGGTAGGTGCCGACGTACTGTCCACGACCTTTTATGCCATCCACGATGGTAAAAACTTCCTTGTATGGTAAGGGATTCACCCGACGGAACTGGGCGTGGAAATATGCGGCATCGTCCGGGACGGGTTCGAGTGAATAGGTAACCTGATAGTACAAGACGGCGTCTTTATCCCCCATGTTTTCCATGGTTACCTTGCAGGACTTTCGGAAAGGCATCTGCCAGTAACTGTTGAAACCGCTGCCCGGGTTGACGCACATGGCCAGGGAGGAAATGGTTGGTTCTTTGCCCATTCCCCAGCCTGCCGCGAAGAAATCCCCGACGGGAACCTCCACGGAAGGGGTTTCTTCACCGTCCCAGTAAAACCGCAGGATCATCAGGCGGTAATCTCCGGCCGGGGTCAGCCAGATGTGGTTGATTACCGCCGGTCCCTGAATTTCGGCCATGGTAAAGGTGGCGCCCGGCTTGATCACCACGTAGGGATTGACTTTCCAGCCCTGCCCAAGTTCCCGGGCGGCATGGCGAGCCGAACCCTCTTCCAGCGTGGCCATCCCTCCTTTTCCTTTTTCACCGGTAAAGTTTTCGGGACTGATTGAACGTGTTTCCGCGTTCCTGACCTTGTAGAGTCCATCCATGGGGTTAAGCCCTTGCGCCAGCGTATCGCTCATACCCAGTAAAATGACCAGACCCAGCGCGCTCATCACCGTTTTCATCACGCGAAATCTCCTTCTAGCGTTGGTACCCGTTCCATCCCCGACGAATTGGTTATCGATTTCCATGTTATATTAGAGTACTGACCCACGGTTTGTCAATACCAACCGGAGAACCTTTTGGGTCCCCCGCTGAAAACCGATATAATTTCACAATCCTCGGTTACCAATTACAGAAAGGGCCATTCATGTACGTAGGACGGATTGTGGCAGTGGGTAGAACCCCGGAAGGCAGTCTGGCCGCCATGTACCGGGTATCCAGCCGGTCATTTCCTAACCGGACAGCCAGGGTTCAGGCGGACCGCGTCAGCATCGTCCCCAAGCCTGGCCATGAAATGGATGTTTTCAAGAATCCGTACATCGCTTACAACTGCCTGCGCATCGTGCGCGACGGTACGGTCGCGGTGATGACTAACGGCAGCCATACCGACCCCATCGCGGAAAAAATCGATCACGGTATGCCACCCCGGGATGCCATCGCCCTTTCCATGCTGACCCTCGATTACGAGCGGGACAGTTACAATACCCCCCGCATCAGCGCCGTGGTAGACAAGGAAAACGGAATCGGCTGGCTGGGCATCGTGCGGCACGACGGTCTGGAAGTGGAGCGCATCCCGCTGGAATATGGCCGACTTTTTTACGTGGCCACGTATGAGGAAAACACGATCACGGCCCCGCATCACGATGATTTCCCCGCCATCACCGCCGAGGCAGCCTGCCGGCACATGCTGGAAGGGGGTATTTTCGCGGAACGGGAACATCCTGTGACGGCGGTGGCGGCAATGGCCACGGATCAGGGTTTTGCGATTCACGTGATGGACGCCCGTACCGGTGAATCCGCCTGAGTCGCCCCGGCTTCCGACTACAGGAGCATTCCATGACCGATAAAGACAGGTACGTGTCGCCCCTGGTAGAACGGGTGGCCACACCGGAAATGGTGGAACTGTTCAGCCCGCGGCGCAAATTTTCGACCTGGCGGCGCTGCTGGCTCGCGCTGGCCGAAGCGGAAAAAGAACTGGGGCTGCCGATCACCGACGCGCAACTGGACGCCATGCGGGCGCACCTTGACGATATAGATTTCGAGGCCGCGGCGGCTTACGAGCGACGCTTCCGACATGACGTCATGGCCCATATTCACGCATTCGGAGACGTCGCGCCCGAGGCCCGGCCCATCATCCACCTGGGCGCGACCAGTTGTTTCGTAACGGACAACACCGACCTCATCCTCATGCGGGAAGGATTAAAAATGCTGCTGCGTCGGGCGGCAGCCACCCTCGCCCGGTTGCGGCGATTCGCCGTGGAATGGAAAGACCTGCCCACCCTTGGTTTCACGCATTATCAGCCCGCGCAACCCGTCACGGTAGGCAAACGGGCCTGCCTGTGGGCCCAGGACCTGCTCATGGACATCGAGGCCATGGAATCCGTCTTGAGCCGGTTGCGTTGCCGCGGTGTCAAGGGCACCACGGGAACCCAGGCATCATTCCTGGCACTGTTTGAGGGCGACGAATCCAAAGTGGACGCCCTGGATCAACTGGTGGCCCGGAAACTCGGTTTTGACGCGTCCCTGCCCGTGACGGGCCAGACATACAGCCGGAAGTGGGATACCCAAGTCTTCAACGCCCTGGCCGGCGTGGGCGAGTCCGCCCACAAGTTTGCCACGGACATGCGCCTGCTGCAGAACCTGAAAGAGGTGGAAGAACCCTTCGAATCCACCCAGGTGGGCAGTTCGGCCATGGCCTACAAGCGCAATCCCATGCGGTGTGAACGGATCTGCGCGCTGTCCCGGTTTCTCATGGCCGCCCCGCTGCACGGCCATTTCACCACCGCAGTGCAATGGTTTGAACGCACGCTGGACGATTCGGCCATCCGGCGACTGAGTATTCCGGAAGCCTTTCTGGCCTGCGACGGCATCCTGAATCTCTGGATCAACGTGATGGAACGGCCCCAGGTCTACCCCAAGGTCATCGCCCGTCACCTGGCCGAAGAACTACCCTTCATGGCGACGGAAAATATCCTTATGGCCCGCGTGAAACGGGGGGGAGATCGTCAGCGCGTGCACGAGGCCATCCGGCGCCACGCGCAGGAGGCTGGAAGGCGCGTCAAGGAAGAGGGACTACCCAATGACCTGCTGGACCGCCTGGCCGAAGATCCGGAAATCGGATTGACCCGGGAAGAAATCGAGGCGGCGATCGATATCCGCCAGTTCATCGGCCGGGCTCCCGCCCAGGTGGAACGGTTCGTGCAGGAATGGATCGACCCGGTTCTGGCCCGCTACCCGGAAGCGGATACCCTCGGCTCGTCGGTATCCGTGTGACATGAACCCGCCCTCCCGGACAGCCATCATTTTCAATCCACGGGCTGCTCATGGCCGGACGGGACGTATTTACGCGAAACTCCGGGCCCAACTGGATGCCCAGATTCCTGAAATTGACTGGCGGGTCACCGAATACCCCGGCCATGCTACCCAGGCCACCCGAAGCGCGATCTGGAGTGGATGCGAGCAGGTGATCAGCGTGGGCGGTGATGGCACGCACTATGAAACCCTGAACGGGTTCTTTGATGGCAACACGCTGATCAATCCAGCGGCCCGGCTGGCTATTCTCCCTTTTGGAACGGGGTCCGATCTCGCCCGGTCGCTGGGCATCCCTCGCAAGTGGGCATCGCTGCCAGTCGTCCTGTCCGGACGGACGCTCCACCTGGACGTGGTCCGGGTCACCTGCGTGGACTGGAAAGGCGAATGTTTTTCGTGCCATTTTCTGAACACGAGCCGGGTTGGTATTGGTGGAGAGGTGGTCTGGCGGGTCAACCGGAAAACCAAGGTATGGGGTGGTTTTTTAACGTATCTCCGCGGGGCGATCGAGGCCCTGTTTACCTACACCAGTCGACCCATGCGCGTGGAAATCGGAAACGATGTACATGAAGCAACCTTTCTGGAGATCATCCTGGCCAATGGTCGCTTTGACGGTGGGGGCATGAAAATAGCACCCAAAGCCCTGATGAACGACGGCCTATTAGACATTTACCTGGTTCGCCCGGTAGGCCTGGTGGACGCGTTGGCCAGCATGAGGTTGCTTTACCAGGGGCGGCTGGAGGCACGACCGGACGTCGTGACCTTTCTACGGGGCAATACGGTCAAAATCACCGCGGAAGAACCTACTAAAATCAATGTGGATGGAGAATCTCCCGGAACTACCCCGGTGTCTTTCGAGATTTTATCCCAAATACTGCCCGTGGTTGTAGGTCCTCATTTCCCCGGCCAGTTCTGATCTCTCCCCTGCCTTTTTTCTTCATCTTCCGCAAATTTTTCGTGAAAGTCATATATTCAGACTTGAAAATTCCGCAAGATCCGTATATACTATGAACACCGGAGAAAAAATGAATCCGTTACCATACGGGTAATCAGGTGGTTCATTATCCACAATGGAACGGGAGGCCGTTATGAGTCATGAGGATGCCATCCGAACGGTTGAAGCCGTAGCGGAAGCCCTGGTGTTCGCGGATCCCAAGGATTTACCCGCGCTGGCGGATATTCATTCGCGCCTGGAAACACTCCGGACGGAAGCGGAAGGTGCCGGGCTACCTGTCACTGCCCAAAAACTGAAGGAAGCCGCCGACACGATTGAAAAAATCGTGCTCTCGGAAGCGCCAGATCCCGTCGCATCGCTGGAACAAGTGGGAAAAGTAATCAGTTCAGCGCAACGCGTCTTCCGGGATGGTTTAACGGAAAACGAGGTTTTCGGTGAAGCAACCAGACCGGATGAATCTACCCCGGAAGATAAACCAACTGGCACGTGGCATTATGAGCGGCCACCCTACGTGGACGACGCCATCCTCACGGAGTTTCTTACCCGGCAGGACACGGAACTCCAAGAACTGGAAGCGGATATTCTGGCCATCGAACAAAAGGGAACGCCCGAGTTCATGGCCGACTTGAAACGTCGCTTCCACACGCTCAAGGGCGAATCCGGTCTGCTTGGATTCCCGGACATAGAAAAACTGTGTCACGCCGCGGAAGACCTGCTCGCGGATGGCGCAAAACCGCCCGTGGACCTGCTGCTGGAAGTGAAGGACTGGATCCGTCGGGCCCTGGACGCTGTTATGGGCCGAGGGACTTATCCTGAATCACCATCAGGGCTTCTGTCCAAACTCAAGGGAAACGCCCAGGCGGAAAGCACCGACTCAAAGCAAGCAAATGTTCCGGAAGTTGAAACAACGTCGACTGAACCCAAGCCACTGACCGGAGACCATGACCTGCTCCGTGATTTCATCGTGGAAGCAGGCGAGCACCTTGAAGCGGCCGACCTGCATCTGCTGGAACTGGAAAACGACGCTTCCAACGCGGACGCCATCAACGCGGTATTCCGGGCGTTTCACACGATCAAGGGCGTGGCGGGATTCCTGGCTCTCGAAGACATACAGCGTCTCGCTCACCAGGCGGAAAACCTGCTGGACCAGGTACGCAAAGGCGCGGTGGAAATGAAAGGCCCCGTGGTAGACGCCGCGTTCGAGAGCGTGGACATGCTCAAAAACATGGTGGCCATGGTCCAGGCGGCATTAACCGGTGGTGGCGGACTGGTAACGCCTCCGGGCATGCCGGCCCTGCTCAAACGGCTCAAGGCGGCGGCTGAAGGAAAAGTGATCCCCCGAGAACAGGATGACCTTTCCGCCGCGGGCGATGCCCCCCTGCTCGGGGATCTCCTGGTATCGCAAGGCATTGCCGATCCCGCGTCCGTGGAACGGGCCCTCGCCAAGCAGCGGGAAGCCGCGCCACCAAAACTGGGCGAAGTATTGAAACGGGAAGCGCTGGCTTCGAGCAGGGACATTGAGACCGCGCTCTCCCTGCAGGGAAACGAGGCACAGGGGAAAAAGATCGGAGAGGTGCTTGTTGAGATGGGACGCGTAGCCCCCGAGGACGTGGAACGGGCCGCGCGTAAACAGCAGGAATTGTCCCAGCAACCTCCGAAACTTGGTGAGATCCTGGTGGCCTCCGGTGAGGTCAGGGCCAAAGACGTCGCCCAGGCCCTGCGGACGCAACAACAGGCGTTGAAAGGTGGCGGCGAAACAGTGCAGGTCCGGGAAGCCGTCAAGGTGGACGCGGATCGCCTGGATCATCTTCTGGACATGATCGGGGAGCTGGTGATCGCTGAGTCCATGGTGTTCCAGAGTGAAGACCTGCGCGGGGTGGCCTCCGGCGCGCTGACCCGTCACCTGACGCAACTGGACAAGATCACGCGGGAACTGCAGGAAATGGCCATGTCCCTGCGGATGGTGCCTATCCGGACCACTTTCCAGAAAATGGCTCGCCTGGTTAGGGATCTTTCCAAGAAGACGGGAAAACCCGTTGAATTCTCCATGTCCGGGGAGGACACCGAACTGGATAAAACGGTGGTGGATAAAATCGGGGATCCCCTGGTCCACATGGTGCGTAACGCCGTGGACCATGGCCTGGAAGACTCCGTAGAAGAGCGACTCGCCAAGGGGAAGCCCGCGGCTGGAACCGTTCACCTTTCCGCGTTTCATGAAGGAGGAAATATTCATATCCAGGTCCGGGACGACGGCAGAGGACTCAACAAGGACGCCATTCTCCGCAAGGCAATCGAGAGGGGATTGATCCGGGAAGGTGAACCGATGTCCGAGCGGGACATTTTCAACCTGATTTTCCAGCCCGGATTTTCCACGGCGAAGCAGGTAACCGAGGTTTCAGGCCGGGGCGTCGGCATGGACGTGGTCAAGCGGAACATCGAGTCCCTGCGCGGGCAGGTCCTGATTGAATCGACACCCGGGCAGGGATCGGTGTTCACGATCATCCTGCCCCTTACCCTGGCCATCATCGACGGCATGGTGGTACGTGTGGGCTCCCAGCGGTACATCCTGCCGACCCTGTCCATCGTGCAGTCGATCCGCCCGGAAGCGAAAGATCTTAACACGGTGGTCGGATCGGGCGAAACGCTGAAAGTACACGGGGACCTGTTGCCCCTGTTCAGCCTGAAACGGGTGTTCGGACTGAACGAGGGGGTGGATCGCTACGTGGACGGAACAGTGGTGGTGGTGGAAAAAGACGGAAAACGGGCGGGACTGCTGGTGGATGAAATTCTCGGGCAGCAGCAGATCGTGATCAAGTCGCTGGGTGAAGGGTTGCAGGGCATTCCTGGTATCGCCGGGGGAGCCATCATGCCCGACGGCCTGGTGGGCCTGATCCTGGACGTGGGCGGCATCATGCGCCTGGCAACCGGAGTGTGACGGTGACCGGGCTCGTGTTCATGAGGAGAACGCACGGTGAAAGTCGAATACATCAATCCATTCATCGAAAGCACGTATGACCTGTTCAGCACCATGTTGAATTCCAAGGCGGTCCGGGGCAACGTCGCACTGGCCAAGGAATTCGCCAATCCAAGGGACATCATGGGCCTGATTGGGCTGAGTGGCGTGGCCCGTGGGATGGTAGCTCTCTCGTTCCCGGTGAAAACGGCGTTGAACATGGTCAACCGCCTGCTGGGCATGGAACTCCACGTGGTGGACGACACGGTGTCGGACGCCATCGCGGAAATGGTAAACATCGTGGCGGGTGGTGCCAAGGCGAGACTGAGTGGCAACGAGGGACCGCCTATCGATCTCAGCCTGCCCACGGTGGTCCGGGGCGGCGATTTCAACGTGGATTACCCCTCGGGATCCGTGTGGCTGGAGGTCCCCTTCGACAGCGAACTGGGCCCCTTCACGTTACGGGTCACGTTCGAACCCCAGAAAAAGTAACGCGCGACATCACAAGCCCGCTGTAGCGGCACACATGGAGGATACGCCAATGCGCGCACTGGTAGTGGATGACTCGGCGGTCATGCGCAAAGTGCTCACAGGCGCCCTGAACCGGGCAGACATCATGGAAGTGGACCAGGCGGGAGATGGACAGGAAGCGGTCAACGCGGTCCAGCAGAAAGATTACGACCTGATCCTGATGGACTGGAACATGCCCAACATGCTGGGGATCGACGCGGTGAAAGCCATACGGGCCCTGGGCAAGAAAACACCCATTATCATGGTGACGACGGAAGCCGAAAAAAGCCGGGTACTGGACGCGCTCAAGGCGGGCGCGAATAACTACGTGATCAAGCCCTTCGAGCCGGCCACCATCGTGGGCAAGATCCAGGAAGTGCTCAGCAAAGCGGCCGGCGGATGATCCGTCATGACCGGATCACTCGAACATGAAAAAAGAACTGGGGGTCCGCGAGAAATACCTCTTGCAGCCGGGGTTCATGTGTTGCCTGAAACGCCCCGGAACCCTGCACGCCGTGGTGGGATCCTGCGTCGTGGTCTGCCTGTGGGACACGCGGTTACGTTACGGCGGCATGAATCATTTCCTGTATCCCGTAACCCGGGATCCCGCGCGGGCCACGCCCCGGTATGGAAACGTGGCCACGCTGGGACTCATCCGCATGATGGAAGAAGCCGGGTGCCGGCGGGAAGACCTGGTGGCCCAGATTATCGGTGGAGCCAGCCGCCGGAACAGTCCCGAAGACACACTTGGAGCAAGAAACGTCGCCTCGGCGAGGGAGATCCTGCTCCGCAAGCATATCCATATCGGGTCGGAGGATACTGGAGGCACGATGGGCCGCAAGATCGCGTTCGACACGGCCACGGGGCACGTCATGGTACTGAAGGTATTCCAGATACGTGAATCGGACTGGATCCGGGAGGATAAGCAAGCCGATACCGATCACCAACCGTGAACCCTGGCCGAGGGAAGTGGAGAACACGGGGTCATGGATCCTCAGGTTTTTGAGAAATTCCGCAGGCTGATCTACGAAAAAAGCGGCATCACGCTGGGACCGCAGAAGGTTGCCCTGGTTTCCGCCCGGATTGCGAAACGGATGCGCGCGCTGGGGATCCAGGATCACGCTGAATACCTGAAATACGTCGAAAACGATCGCAGCGGGCAGGAAGTGGTGCAGATGCTCGATGCCATCTCCACCAACGTCACCAGTTTCTTCCGGGAACCTCAGCATTTCGACCTGTTGCGGGAACTGCTGGAAGAATGGCTGGGCAAGGGAATGAACCGGTTGCGGATCTGGTGCGCGGCGGCCTCTACGGGTGAGGAACCCTATACAATCGCCATGATCGTTTCAGAGGTACTGGGCGGCCGTTCCGTGGATTTTCGCATGCTGGCCACGGACATTTCCACCCGCGTGCTGGAAGCCTGCAAGCGCGGCGAATATCCGGCGTCCAAGATGGATCCTGTGCCCCTCGCGCTGCGCAACCGTTACTTCACGAAGATTGAACGGGACGGTGAAACGTATTACAAGGTGGTTCCGGAACTACAACGCCCGATTACTTTCTCCCGGCTTAATCTATCGCAGACGCCTTTTCCCATGAAAGGTCCTTTCGACGTCGTATTCTGCCGGAACGTCATGATCTATTTTGACCTGAACGTCCGAAAACGCCTGGTAGACGAAATCTTTCGCCTGCTGAGACCAGGGGGGTACCTGATGATCGGTCACTCGGAAAGCCTGAGCGCGTGCAACAGCCCCCTGCGGCCCGTGCGCGCGTCGGTATATCGGAAATCATAAAGAAACAGGACGCATACCATGCAGATCACAGTCGGCATATCTGATTTGAAAATCAGTAAAAGTCCCCAGGACATCCTGATCACCTATTCCCTGGGATCCTGCATCGGCGTCACGATGTACGACCCGGACGTGCCCATAGGAGGGCTGATCCACTGCATGCTACCCACTTCCAAAATCGACGAAAAACGGGCGGAATCTTCCCCATTCATGTTCACGGACGTGGGTATCCCCGAGATGTTAAGAGTTCTCTACTCGCTGGGGGCCCAGAAAAAACGGCTGATCGTAAAAGCGGCCGGAGCCGCTCGCCTGCTGGACGACGAAAACACCTTCCGCATCGGGGAACGGAACGAGGTGGTCCTCCGAAAGATTCTATGGAAGAACAATATTCTGCTGGCCGCATCGGACACGGGCGGCTCCATCGCGCGCACCATGCTGCTGGAGATGCGGGATGGCACGACCAAAATCCGTTCAGGGGGCAAAGAATATGTACTCTGAAACCATCAAAGTACCCAACCGAGAGGAGTCGGTGTCATGACCACACGGGAATTGGTTATCAGGCACATCAAGGAAATGCCCGCCCTTCCGGCTGCTGCCGGGCGGGTACTCACGGCGGCCAGGGATCCCGACGCGGGAATCGCGGACGTCATGAAAATCATTGAGGCGGATCCTGGGCTGACTGCCGATATCCTCCGGCTGGCCAACAGTGCCTTTTTCGCCGGACCCCGAAAAGTCGGTAATCTGCGGGATGCCGGCGTGCTGCTCGGCATGAACCGTATCGTGGAACTGGTGCTATCTTCCGCCATTGTTCCGCTGGCGAAGGGCCCCGTTCCGGGATATGACCTTGGTGAGGGCAAGTTACTGGAACACATGTTCGCCACGGGTATCGGTACCGAGGAACTGTCCCGCGCGCTGGGATCTCCTCCCCCGCTCAACGCCTTTACCGCTGGCCTGCTGCATGGGGTGGGCAAACTTGCCCTGGGCGGTATCGTGGCCAACAAGGTCGCCGAAATCAAGCGACAGGTGGAAATTCACCAGGTGTCCTTCGACAAGGCCGAAGAAATGGTCCTGGGCATCAGTTACCCCGAAGCGGGAGCCATTCTACTGGAATACTGGAATCTCCCGGAGGCACTCTGTCTCGCTGTGCGTTGGCACCGGGAGCCCGACAAGGCCCCCGGCGACAGAAGATTGTGCGACCTGGTGCATGCCGCATCCGTCATCGCGCTGGAATGCGGACTTGGCCTGGGCGAGGATGGCCTGCTCTATACGGTCTGTCCAGGAACCGTGGAACGGTTAAAATTGCGGGAAGAGGTCATCGAAAAAACCGGGGCCGCCATTGTCGAGAAACTGGAAGACCTGCGCCAGGTGTTTGGCCTGGCGGCGAGGAGAACCTGAGATGGCCTACAACATTCTCGTGGTGGATGATTCGGCAACGGTTCGGGCAGTCATCCGGAAAACTCTGGAACTGTCTGGCGTGGAACTAGGCGAATTTCTCGAGGCCGAAAATGGCAAGCGAGGCCTGGAAGTTCTCCGGAAATCCTGGGTAGACCTGGTGTTCTGCGACATCAACATGCCCGTGATGAACGGCGAAGAAATGATCCGGGCCATGCGGGAGGACGAAGAACTGCGTGGCATTCCGGTCGTCGTAGTCTCTACCGAGGCCAGTGCCACGCGGATTGAAACCCTGCACCAGTTGGGCGTGCAAGACTACATCAAGAAACCTTTCACGCCCGAAATGCTCCGGAACGTCGTTAAAACGCTGCTGGGAGACGAAGCATGAGCGAAAACGCCCTGACGCGCGTGTTCAGCCGGATTGCCGAGGAAATGACCTTCATGTTTGTGGAATCCATGGAAGGCCCACCTCCTCCCACGGAACCGCCTTACCTGTGCGTGTCCATGCAGTTCATGGGTCCCTTTTCCGGCGTGCTATCCCTGTACGCGCCCGGGGGACTCTGCCGGCTGGTAGCCATGAACGTGCTCGGTGTGGATGATCCCGAGGAAATGGGAGAACATTTTAAACCGTGTGACACCATGTGTGAACTGCTGAATGTAACCTGCGGCAACCTGCTTCCCGAATTAGCCGGTCGTGAACCGGTTTTCAACCTTACCCCTCCCCGGGCCTCTGAAATTGATGCCTCCGAATGGGAATCCATCACGCGGGATCCCGAAGCGGTTGGATTCCTGATGGATGACTACCCGGTTTACCTGAAACTTGTACGGTCGTAACCCCAAGACATTTACGGGAGGCAACATGGTACTGGGAACGGGACAAGGCGGCAAACCAGTCCGGGTACTGATCGTGGACGATTCGGCCCTGGTACGTAAAATCCTCAGCGAAGAACTGGCCCGGGATCCGGATATCGAGGTCGTGGGAACGGCCACGGATCCATACGTTGCCAGGGATAAAATCGTGCAGTTGAAGCCGGACGTGGTTACCCTGGACATTGAAATGCCCCGGATGGACGGCCTGACGTTTCTCCGGAAACTGATGAAGCACTATCCCCTGCCTGTTATCGTCGTCTCGTCCCTGACAAAAAAAGGGGGAGATCTCGCGCTGGAAGCCCTGGAAGCCGGGGCGGTTGACGTCATGTGCAAGCCAGGCGCGGCTTACACCGTTGGGGACATGTCCGTGGAACTCATCGACAAGATCAAGGCCGCGGCCCGGGTCAAGGTAACCAGGCGGGCCGTCTCCTCCACGCCTTCTTCTGCCCAGGCGGCACCGATACGGACCATGGCCATGACCCGCACCACTCACAAGGTAATCGCCATTGGCGCGTCTACTGGCGGCACAGAAGCGTTGACGGCCCTACTTCGGGTGCTTCCCGCAGACGCGCCCGGCATCGTTATCGTCCAGCACATGCCTGAACATTTCACACGGTCCTTCGCGGACCGCCTCAACCAGTTATGCGCGATCGAGGTAAAGGAAGCGGCCAATGACGACACCGTCATGCCGGGGCGGGCCCTGATCGCGCCGGGCAATTACCACATGCTGTTGCGCCGCAGCGGCGCGCGATATTACGTGGAAGTAAAAAGTGGGCCCCTGGTGAGCCGTCATCGGCCTTCCGTGGATGTTCTCTTCAAGTCCACGGCGCAGACCGCTGGCCGCAACGCGGTGGGCGTTATCCTCACCGGCATGGGACGGGATGGCGCGGAAGGCATGAAACTGATGCACGACACGGGCGCGAAAACCATCGCCCAGGACGAGGCATCCTGCGTGGTATTCGGCATGCCGAAGGAGGCCATCGCGCTGGGTGGCGTAGACTTCGTGTTGCCGCTTGACCAGATCCCGCAGAAAATGCTCCGGCTGGCCGAAGAAGAATAGCGCGAATGCTCAGATAGTGAATTCAGGCGCGGTAAGGGATGTTCTTCGCATCAGTAACAGGCTGACGTCGTCGGTAAACGCCCTGCCACCGCACCACCGGGATAATTCACCAATCAAATCGTCAAGAGCGCGATCCGGGGGCGTATTGACCAGGCGATTCAGAAAATCCTGGAGCCGGTGACATCCGAAAATCTCGTAATCGGCATTCACGCATTCGGACGCGCCGTCAGAATAGATCAGGATCGTGTCACCCGGTTCCAGTTGCACTGCCTGTTCCTGGTATGGTGCCCGTTGCAGCCCGATCGGCATGCCCCCCGACTCGCGGGGGATTTCCAGCGGCGTGCCATCCGCCCGGGTGCCCACGGGTGCAGGATGGCCCGCGTTCACGTAGCGCAACACCCCGGTTTCCAGGTCATACACGCCGTAAAACAGCGTGAAATAGAGTCCCAGGTCGCTGTCCCACGGAAATTCCGTGGACAGCCAAGCGGCCACGTCGGCGGGACAGATCAGGCACGGGCCTTCTCCAGGCAACAGCGTATCCCCTGACTGTACCAGGGAAGCCACGCGCACCCGGGTCGCCAGCAACTGGGAAGCCGACACGGCCCGCAACGCGGGACCAATGCCGTGTCCCGTGACATCCAGAAGCCAGACACCAATATGGCGATCATCAAGCCGGTAGTATTGCAGCAGGTCTCCGGCCAACTCTTCACTGGCCAGAAACCGCCAGTGAATTGTCAACCCCGGGGTCCGCAGCGGACCTGCCGGCAACATCGCCTGTTGCACACGCCTCGCGGACTCTAATCCCTGGCGTAACCGGGCGTTGTTCCTGGCCATCGCCACCTGCAGCGCCTCGTAACGCAGCAGCGCGTCTTCCAACGCCTGTCTCGCTTCGACCCGGTCGGTAACGTCGGTCTGCACCCCCACGTAATGGGTCACGTTACCGGTGGTGTCGCGCAGGGGAGTCAGCGACAGTCGGTTCCAGAAAACCGCGCCATCTTTCCGGCAGTTTTTCAGTTCCACGTCGATTTCCCTGCCTGACCGGATGGCCTCCCGGATGGCAGTCACCGTGGCGGGATCCGCCTGTCCGCCTTGCAGAAAACGGCAGTTTCTGCCGAGAATCTCTTCACGGGTGTAGCCAGTCAACCGGGTAAACCCGTCATTCACGTAAATGAGCGGTTCATCCGGTAACCGCATGTCCGCGATGGTGATGCCATCCCGGGCCCTGTCCGCGGCCCGCGCGATCAGTTCCAGCAATTCCCGGTTCTCGCTCCCAGTGTTCACGCGTTCACTCTCCGATCCTTTTCCACCTGGATCAACCTGCCAGAGTGGGTACTATGCTGCCGGGTGCCCGCAGCGGCGACGACACGAGGTTCTCCCTCCGCTGATATAGTCCGGGGTAGATCTCCCGGACCCACTGATCGAAGGGCATGCCGTTCCCGTGCTGCTCATACAGGTCAACCACCCTGCCGATGGGCGCGTTCCTGAACATGATTCCGAACTGTCCCCGGGCGACGGCAGGGCTTTTCCCTTCCAGCAGCAGCCAGATGGCCGAAGCGACCCCCGTGCGATGGGTGCCTCCTTCGCAATGCGCGAGAATCGGCCTGGGCGCGTTTTTAACGGCATCCACGTACGCGGCCAGGGACTCGGGCGACGGAATACTGTTCCGGGACCAGGCAAAATCCAAATGTTCCACCCCATGTTTCCGACAGGCTGCCAGTTCCTCCTGGTACCACGGGGCATCCGGATTCGCTCCCCGAAGATTGATGACGGTTCGTATGCCCCTGCTTCTGATGGTCCGTTCCAGCGCCCTGCCGGACATCTGCCGGGAACCATAGAACGCGCCCCGCTCCACCACGCGGAAATTGTACCCGGCGAAGTAATACGTGATCGCGCCGCCCAGCATCAGCAACGGAACAAGCACCACACCCACCGCGACTTTCAGCAATGTTTTAAACATGGCGTCATTTTACTTGAACCAGGGTAGCCCGATAGAAAACAACCGGGCATCATCCGGATCGGTAGGATCGGTCCCGATCATGTACTCCCAACGGTCGCTGACGCCATCCCCGTCGGTATCCTGCCAGAGGGGATTGGTAGGATATCCCCTGGAAGCAAAGATTTCTTCCCCGTCCGTCAGGCCATCGCCATCCGTATCAGCCCTGAGCGGATCGGTGACGTACCCGTAATATCCCGCGACCTCGGCGTCATCAAAAATACCGTCGCCATCGCTGTCCACCTCGTCATCCTCGATCGTGACGGCGTACTGGGTCGATCCGTTCCCAGTCCACAGGCAGGCATCCAGTGGCGTAATCTCCAGGACAAGAGCGCGGGACGCGTCCTGAACGACGTTGTTTACGGCGGTCAGCGTGAACGAGCAGGACGACATGCCCGCGGGAATCTCGATCACCGGCGGTAACGGCTGATAATCCACGCCCGGCTGCGCAGTGCCTCCGACCTGAACGACGGCCAGTTGACGGGGCACGAGCGTCACGCGGGAAAGTTGTAACATCACCTGGACCGACCCATTCTCTGGCATTGTCGTTCCCGATCCGGCGAACGCCACGGTTGGCGGTTCCAGGTAACTGCCGATCACCAGGTAACTCTGATCGAATCGGCCGAAATAATCCGGCTCCAGGGGCTCGGTACACGAAGCCGTCCCCCCCCACAACTGGCCGATAATCTGGGCGGTACCACTGAAAAACAGGGGACTTCCCGAAGAACCTGGCTCGGTGGTCCCCTGGTTCCAGATTACCCGGTGGTACAGCGTAGGCTGGGGATTACCCGCCTGGTTCAGTGTCCCGTAACTGATCCGCTTGTAATCGCCGCGGGGATGATGAATGCAGGTGACGGCGGCACCATTCGGTGGCATATCCGTGGTCCATCCCAGCCTGGTCAGCCCCGCGGGAGGATCCTGCCGAAGCCGCAACAGGGTAACGTCACTACCGAGACCGGAATACCCGGAGCCTCCAACCCCCGCGAGATAGTCGGACCCGCCAGTCGTCCGGGGCACGGTCAGAATCGAGGGGGGCATTCCATTACACGTGGAGGTCTGGTACAACCAGTAGAATTCCAGGTTTTCGGCTCCCCTCGTACCCGTCTGCCCCCGCACGCAATGATTGGCCGTGAGCACAAGGGGGGAATTTTCACAGGTATCCAGGCTGACAATCAGCGAACAGGTACAGAAGAGCACGCCGGTACTGTCTATGGTTCCCAGTCCACCCACGCCACTGAGCATGGACGCCCATGGTTCCGAAGCACAGGACGCGTCGATGTTGCAGGACCCTGCCGCCTTCGCCTCGGCCACGGGATCACGGTAGATATGGGCGATCTTGACAAGGCTCCCCGACAGGGCGGCCTTATTCGCGCCCGGCCGCGCGTGAAAGACCAGCCAGATTTCCTGGCCCGCGCAGGAGGGGCCCCACCACAAAGGCTCCGGGAACGCCTCCGGCGGAACACACGCAATCCCCGCGCCCGTGGACGAGTCTACTATCCACGCCGTCACACCCGTCGGCATCACAAGGGAGGTAAAGCCGAAACGCATGCCCAGGGCTTCCCCTGATATCACGGAAAACGCGGCCACAAACGAGCCATCCGCCAGCAGCGTCCAGGACAAGGTTTCACCAGAAAACTCGAACGGCGCGGGAAGATCCCGGAGAATACCGATACGTAAAGTCCCTTTCTCTTCACTGGATTCCCGCTTGGCGTCTTCCGCCCTGAGAACCGACCGGTCTGGAGCCCCTAGCGCCACCACGACAGGCACATCCGACTTGGCAGACCGAAGACTGGACCACCATGGCAAGGCCCGTAACGCCGGTTCAGCACCGGTAGCCACCCCTCCCAGTCGAGCCTCTGCTGAGACCTTTTTTAGCATTTCCGCGGGCCAGGCCAAACCGCCACCCAGGAGTATCGCAATGAATACCACCAGGATCGCTCTACCTGGCGTGATACCACCTTTATCCCCCCTGTGTAACCACGTACCACCTTCCCGGAACGGTTGCCTCATGTTTATTTTCTCCAAGGGGAGCCTGCCGTCTGACCTGCCTTTTCTTTTATTATACCCGCAAAAAAAGGGGCCTGTTGGATGTAACGAATGGTGGCCCTCGCGTCTTCCTGTTTCAGGGAAAGAAGGACCGGTACGTGATTGTTTAGTATGATGCGGAATGATAAAGGAGATGACGCGTGTCTGAAAGCAACGGCCACGGCCGATCGCGCATAGCCGCCCTGTACCAGTGGCTACAGCGGGCATACAGTGAAATTCCGTTCCGATACCTGCGCAATGGGTATTCTTTTCCTCCCTGGCATTACTACTTCGAGGTAACGCGCCGCTGCAACCTGCGATGCAAGATGTGCCAGTACATCGATTTTCTGGAAAACGTGCCCATCAGGAAACAGATGGAAGGGGAACTGACCACGGAAGAATGGCATCGGGTCATAGACCAGGTACAGCGCTTCAGCCTGGTCACCTTCACGGGAGGAGAGCCCTTCGTCCGCAAGGATTTCATGGAACTGCTGGAACACGCGTCGCGCAGGGCACGCACCCACTTCGTGTCCAACACGACCATGCTTCCGGAAGACCGGGCCGAACGCATCGTGGCCCTGGCGCCAAGACGTTTTGGAGGATTAGGGTTCAATTTCGCGGGCACTTCCATCGAGGCACCCGGAGAATTGCATGACCAGATCCGGAAAATGCGCGGGGCCTTTGATCGGTCCATGCGGGGCGTGCAGACCCTGCGCCGGATCCGGGACCTGTCCGGCAAACAGTGCCCGATGATTCACATCACCACCGTGATTCAGCAGGATAATGTCCACGTGCTGCATGAGATGCCCCGGGTCGTCAGGGAATTCGGCGGAGACGTGCTGAACCTGGTCACCGAAACCCGCATGCATGACCTTGAAGACCTTGGCACGCGCGACCCGGAATCCATCGAAGCGTCGGAAATCCGCTGGCCACGAGTAGACAGGCAACAACTGGCCGACGCGCTGGAAAGAACGGAAGCGGCCGCCCGGGAAGCAGGCGTGGAACTGCGACTGCCGAGAATGCCCCGGCAAGACCTGCTGGATTATTACGACGGCACGGGTATTAACCTTAAAAATTACGAGTGCCGCAACGCGTGGAATACCCTGATCGTGGGGCGCACGGGAGACGCTTACCCCTGCTGGATAATCAAGGTCGGGAACGTCCGGGAACAGACCCTGAAAGAAATCTGGAACAACGCGATCATGCGGAAATTTCGCCAGACCTGCCAGAAAAAACTGTTTGCCATGTGCCCGGGATGCTGCTTTCTGGACCATAAAAGTGGCGCAACCGCTCATCACCAGGCATCCACCGGGGTGGCCGCGGCGCAAGGGTAACAGGACTACAAGGGACGCTCCGCCACGATCAGGTAGGCGCGGTTTCCATAGCGGCTTTCAATCTCAGGGGGATAGATCGACCGACGTACTTCCCTGATCAGCCAGCCCGCGTGACGCACGATACTGCACATTTCTGAAACGCTCCTGTAGAGCGCGATGTAGTGTCCGCCAATCTCGGGTGAATAGTTATCCACCAGCAGCCGCAGGTACCGGTCCTGGGGCGGTTCAGCAGCCTTGATCACCAGTTTCCGCGCTTTCAGACCAAACAGGTTTCTATGCAACGTCTCATCGTGAATAATATAAATTGCCCATCCCATGGCAAGAGCAATATCGTCGCAATCATCGGTGTCCTGGCATTGCTGATTCCATGCTTCCAGGGTACCATTAAAACACTGCACGCGGGAATCTCCCTGGAATTTTTGCTCGAGACGGGCAATCCAGCGCGGGTTTGGTTCAACAGCCCGGTACCGTGATGGAGAGTGCTGTTGCAGGATGGCCTCCATCAACTGGCCTTCGCCAGGACCGATTTCCAGAAACTTCTGGCCGTCTTTTACCAGGTCCAGCACGATATCAATGTCGTGGCGCAATTGCGCCTGCTTGTCAAAACTGAACCTGGGATATGCGTTCTGGGCAACCCAGAATGAAAGGGCCCTGACTTCCAGTTCCCTTGCCCTCTGATCCCAGAAATTAACGAGTTCACGGGCATCCTCGGGGGTATCGATTTCGTAAGTTACGGGGAGTTCAATTTCTTCCCACTCCAGGGGCGGGTCAGCCATGGTCAAGTCACTGATGCACTGGTACAGAAGCGGGTAACCCCGCGTCCTGCCATATTCCAGAAGACGCTTTAAATCATTCGTCGTCCACCGTTCTATGCAACTCCACACTCGGAAAGAATTCATCCCGTGATGCCAGTATCGAAGTTGACGATCCTGCACCACGAAAGTATGCTCATTGACAGGATAACCCGGTGGCGATGAAAAGCATGCTATCGCGTTGCCATCTACCTCTTTGAGCGGCAGTAACCCGGTACGCTCCGGCACGCAGACGTCACCATCCAGTCGGATCACGTGATCGGATGCCACGTGCGTGAGCCCCACTTCCACGGTTTCAAGAATATTCCTGGTCTGAACCGGAACGGCGCGTAACTCCATGTCACGAAATCGTTCCGAGACGCGTTCAAGTTCCGCGGGAATCTGCCAGTCCTTCCGGGGATACAGGACAACTACCCGGCTTATCCCCAGTTCCTGTAACGCGTCCAGCTGGTACCAGAGTATCGTCTTGTCCGTGTGAATGTCCCGGAACATGCTTTTCCGCATGTAAAACCCCATGGGTCCCATGCGGGAGCCTTGTCCCGCGCTGCATATGATCGCGTCCATGGCCCACCTCCTTCCTCACGCGCCCTTGACCTGCCGCAACCGATCCAGGATGATAGCCTCGATGGGAGGCGGCCAGTCGTCCTGTATGCCATCCGGCGTGAAAAGCCACTGCCGGGCCATTTCCCGTATCGCCTGTTTCCTCAGGTCAGGATCCGCCTGTAACACGCGGATCTTCTGGGCAAAATCTCCGGATGTCGTCACCATGACCGTGGGTATGATCTGGCCATTCGAGGGATTCCCCTTGTCAATCACCACGCGGCTCAGCACCGGAATGGTGGGGTGGGGCTTCTCCTCGATAAAAAAACGGCCACATTCTTCCGATGGGACTTCGGGGTGGGGGTACATCACGGGAACACATCCGTGAAACAGGGCCTCGACCAGGGCCGAGGATTTTCTGCTGAACCAGAACCCGGCAAGATACTGCGCGGATACGATTCCAAGAGGCCCCGCGAGATTCACGGGGGCGTTTACTACCCCCTCGCGCGCGACGGTTTCTTTCCAGGGTTTCTGAAACACCTTGTCAAAGAGACCGGCGTACGGAAACGGGGCGTTGGTGTAATACAACGATTCCACGAGGATGGCATGTCGCCACTTATCCCACCGCGCGGCCTCCGGGGTCTCCATGAAACGCTTGAGATCGTCCGGCAGGGGGGCGTCTAACTTGTACCAGCGGGCGGGTGTGAAACAGCGATTGGGAGCAACCGCGTCATGACGGTAAGCCCAGTGCTGTCGCGTAAAAACGAGCAGTTCATGGGGCTTATCGGTCACCACGCAACCCTCCGGTTCCAGTGAGAAAAGATCGTGCTCAATGACGATGTTCAACCCCGCGGGAGAATTCTGGTAAAAGGGCACGATTCTGGGGTTCCCCACGTGCACACACCACACGATTATCACGGGACGCGCGTCATAAAGGGCGCGAATACCTGGCGCCACGTGACGTTCAAACAATTCTGGTGACTCGGTAAAATAGTCAGGAAAGGCCCAGATCTTCTGTCGTATCCCCTGGCGTTCCAGTTTTTCTATCACGTAAAGCAACGGCTTCAAAAAAGGTTCGTGCGCGATCCATCCTATTTCAATCTGCTCCATGGACGCTCTTTTCCTCTGGTAGAGAATACTGGCTACCCTTGGCGTAATATCGGCACGCGTACCGCTTTCCTTAATCGTCTCGCGACCATCACGCACCCCATGACAACCATTCCGCACGAGACGCAGAAGGAGATAGCCATGCCCGCCTGCCAAGATACCGGCGCGTACCGGAATTCCACCTGGTGCTTCCCGGCCGGCAACGGCACACTTCGGAACACCGTGTACGCGGGAATCACCGGAGCGGGTTTTCCATCCACGCAGGCTTTCCAGCCAGGAAACCACGCGTCCGCGGTAACCAGCAAGGCGGGCGTGTCGCTTTCGGTCGCCACTACAACGTTGTTTATGGCGTACCGGAGAATCCGCGCCTCCCCCCCATCGGATGGAACGGCGGCTTCCGGCATGCCAGGCCACTCCGGCGGCAACGCTTCAACCAGCGCGACGCGACCGGGATCAAATCCCGGCGTTTTCATCCGGATGTACTGGCGTTCCAGGTCCGGTTCCGTTTCCACGCGATAGACTAATCGCGCCCAGGGCAATGCCTTCGGATCCCGCAACAACTCCAGGCCATCCAGCAGGGCCACTCGCTCCATGCGTTGATAGGCCGATTCCGGCATGATGGGCGGATACCGGGGATCGTTCACAAACCAGGCGATGGATGCCGCGGGTTCCATGGCGTCCCAGAATTCAGGACCCAGCGCGCGCTGAAACCGCCACATCCGTCCCGGGTACAGGCCATCGTACCCCACCCAGTCCATCACCCCAGCTGGGGTCAGCACGCCCGCCACAATGCCCCCTTCGGACAGTCCCACCCGGACGGGAAGTTCCAGTTGCTTCAGTCGCTGCACCAGGGCGGTCTCCGGGTAGAACCAGCGTTTCGGTGAAGTCGGCAACTCCAACCGCAGGGCGCGGGTGGCATCCAATACCACCACCAGGCCGAACAGCACCGGCAGTAAACGCTTAAACCAGCCGCCGCGCCGCCCCAGTCCACGGGCCAGGGAGGCAAGCCCGACCAGGGCCAGGGACAGCATCATCCAGCCGGTGCCGATGATGACCTCACGACGAACCACCGCGTCCTCTCCGACCATACGTAGAACGGCATGATGAAACCAATAACAGCCCACGGCAAACATAAGCCACGCCGCGCCCCACGCCAGGCATACGCCCACGTGTCTCGGTGAAATCCTGCCGGAAAAAAGCCGGTCCAGCCCTAACGCCCCCAGTAGCGGGAGCGCAAAAATCAGGAACACGGCGTGATAACACCAGAGCATGGAACGAAACATGGGCAGTCGATTCAGCCAGGCCATCGCTCCCATATCCAGCGCGGCCACCGCGGACACGACGGCGCCCACCGCGAGGGCAAGGGTCATTATCGCGTCTGGAGACCGCTCCCGAACCCGAGTCCACGCGTTCTGAAAGGCCAGGGGCAACGCGATCAGCGCTACCGTCCCCGCGTACAACATCATCTCAACGTGGGAATTGATGTTACCCCAGTAATTCTTTTCCGCGAAGGAGCCCAGAAAACGGGGAAACGCCACGCAAACCAGGGAAGTCAGGCCGTAATAGAACCGCTCCTCGTTCTGGCGTTCGAAAAAGGTGCTGGAATGCAGCAGGTATTCAAGGAAAGGCAGCCACTGCACTGCCGTCAACCCCAGGGCAATCACGGAAGCAATCGCCAGCCCCACGACCGGTCGGATGACCCCTTCCCCCACTCCCGCGTTCCATACCAGGCGAAGGAAAACGTAAAACCCCAGCACCCAGCAGAACGCGAACGCCGTTTCCGGATGACCGGCCAGCAGCATCCACGCGACGCCCGCGCCGAAAAAGGCCGGACCTGAAATCGACCGGCTATTCCTCAGGCAACGTTCCGCTCCCATAAAGGTGATGGGAAACGCGATGGCCACATCCGTCAGCGACCAGTACGACCACAGGAGACAGTAAGGCGCGGCCAGCCACATCAGGGAATACAGGGATGCCGCGGGCACGCCAAGGCGCAACTGCCGGGCCGTAAGCCACGCCACCATCCCGCACAGCCAGAGTTTCAGGAGAATGAAGCATGATACCGCCACCTCCAGGGGAAGCCAGGCCAGCAGCATCCGCGGTGGCAGAAACACCGCCGACTGGCAGTTCGCCAGCAGGGGCATGCCACCAAACTGGTAGGGATTCCACAACGGCCATTCCCCCTGGGAAAAGGACCGCTGAACCAGGCTGTACTGGGGAATGAAAAACGTGATGACATCGGACATCAGCCGCATGGGGATGCCTTCGGGGGTTCCCCCCGACGCGCCCAGCCAGGGTTGCACATCCCTCAGGGCGATGGTGGGCGCTATGGTCTCTCCCCGGAAAAAATACCCGGGAAACACGAGGACCAGCGCGCCCAGCAGGATCATCGCCTGAAATAATGCCAGGCGCCCTTCCCGCCACGGGAGAACCTTTTCATTTTGCATTGTTTCCCGTCCCATGAATGGTCCTTACCATTACTTTAAAATAACGGGGAATCCCAAAAGAAATCACTCGTGTTTTTATGCTTTACCATGCCCCTATACTTCCGTTCAATTAATAAACAAATATTAATCATGCAAAACATTTGGTTTTTCGCTTTTTATCTGCCGGATTTTCGGGAAACAGACTTGACTTTGACACTTCTCATCTGTAACAATTACCATGAAAGTGGTACCCGGTGGGAAGCACTGCAACGGCTGATGGGCACAGGCCGCCACGATACTTCCAGTTAACTGGAAAGTTGGTCGTGGCGGTCACTCATTTTTAAAACGGCAAGTCATCACCACTACCCGCGGAATGAACGGGGTGAGGTGCCGCCGGCCCATGAATCCTGATAAAATCCCCTCGTATCGCAGCATGATTTTCGCGCGGGATGGAGCCGTTGACATGGCGCAAGGGAATCCCTGGACCCGATCAGGTTGGACGGGCAGCAACCCGTTCAGTTTCATGGAGCCCCGGATTACCAAGGGGGTTCGTTTCCTGATCATCGCGACGGGCGTGTGTTTCGCCGCGCAACTGGTATTGGAAATGGTCACCGGAGTCGTCGGGTTGGGTGATCTGCCTTCCTTCGTGCTTGGTTTCAATCCGGGCCTGTTCATGCGGGGCATGGTCTGGCAGCCCTTCTCGTACATGTTTCTTCATGCCGGGCTTATGCACCTGGCCTTCAACATGCTCTGGCTTTACCTGTTTGGTCCGGAAGTGGAACGATTGCTGGGTACCCGACAGTTCTATTTTTTTTATGTCACCTGCGGTGTCCTGGGCGTGCTGACTACCCTGGTCAGCCTTGCGGTTTTTGGCCACAATCCCGTGGTGGTCGGGGCAAGTGGCTCGATAATGGGGTTGCTGGTCGCCTTCGCCATGATCGATCCTGACCGGGAGTTTGTGCTGTTTCCCCTCCCCGTAACGCTCAGCGCGCGGGGCCTGGTGTTCGTGGTCATCGTGTTAAACATCCTGCAGGGCGTACAGGGCGGGCAGAATTCCGTGGAAACCCACCTGGGTGGGCTTGCCGCGGGGTACCTGCTCATGCGGCTCATACCGGCCTACCATCGATGGCGTCGATCACGGATGCTGAGAAACGTTCCACCCCCACCGACCCAGCCCGATGCCTCCGCGTTTCACGGTGATACTGATGATCTGGACGATATCCTGGACTTTCGCAGGAAACCACGCCCGCCCCGGGATGAAGAGTGGTAAGCCATGGCTGGACTGCAGGAAATATTCGTGGTTATTCTCATCGCCGCCCTGCTTCACGCCACGGGACTCACCCCCATCCTCGCCCGATTGTGGCGGATGCTGCAGGAAGATCTGCGCACCGCGGCGGGCTTCACCGACAAAGGACAACGCTTCGCGGACGCGGGAGAACGAGCCTTCGGGGCGCCCCATCCGGCAGACCTGGAGTTGTGTTACCGGCTTCTAGGTATCTCGTCCTCCGCGACATGGGAGGAAATCGAGCGGGCTTATCGCAAAAAAGCCAAGATCCATCATCCGGACCATGGCGGTGATGAAGACGCCATGCGCGCGCTCAACGAGGCCTACCAGGCGCTGAAACGCGCGCGGGGTCGTAAAACCTGAAATCTCCCAGGCTGGTCTAAATTCTGGTCACCGGATCAAGAACCGTTACCAACGATTGAAGTGGAAGGAGGAGCGAAGATGCGAGGACGCCGGATTGGCTGGGTATTCCCCATATTTCTTCTTGTTTTCGGAATCACGAGGGTGGCCATCGCGGGCTGGTGGCAATTGCCTCAACTTCCCTCGGGAGCAGTAATACGGGACGTCAACCGTTATTACGAGGTAACCCCGAAAATCGCCAGGGCGGACAGCAACGTGGAAGTGGTCATCCGGCCCTTGTACGACCACTGCCGATTCAAACCGGAAGCGCGGTATCAAGTTACCTACACGGCCCTCGATCAATATTATGGCGACAGTCCCATCCCGCCGGGAGTCCAGACTGAAGTCAAGCCCGCCGAAGATGGAAATCTTCACCTGAACCTGTTTCTCGCGGCGGAACAGGTTCATGTGCTCGTGCTTGAGGAATCCGTCGCGGACAAGAAAAAAACCATTGGTCCGTTCGCGATCTACTCGCTGAAGGAAGACCTGTTCAGGTTACGTCCCTGGAAAGGGGATTTTCACATGCACAGCCATCATTCCGATGGCGTGGAATCCCCGGCGTACGTGGCGGGAGCCTGCCGACGGGTCGGCCTGGATTTTATGGCCCTGACCGATCACCATAAACACGCGCCATCCATGGAAGCCGCCGATTTTTACCGCGATGTTCCCATTGATCTGAAGATTTATGGCGGCGAAGAAATCCACGCGCCGGATAACCCCGTACACATCGTGGCGTTCGGCACCCGCGAAGGGGTCAGCCAGTTGTACAAGGACAATCCGGATGGTGAAAAAGTAGTTCGCGAGGCCATCGGTGAAATCCAGAAATCGCTGGGCAACCTGCCGGAAGGTGTCAATCCGTGGCACGTGGCCGCCTGCCGGTGGGTCACCGACCGTATCCATGAACGGGGCGGCATCGCGATGCTGTGCCACCCTTACTGGGTCACGCGGAATGCTCATAACGTGGGGGAAGCGATGCTGGATTACCTGTTGCGTAGCGGCATGTTTGACATGCTGGAACTGGTCAGCGGGGACGACTGGGAATCCATAAAACAATACGACCAGAACGCGCTCCAGGCAGCCATGTGGCAGAACAAGGCCCTGGAAGGTCTCCAGGTACCGGTGGTCGGCATATCGGATACCCATGGCATGGAGCGTTCGGAACAGTTCGGGCGGAATTACACGGTCTGTTTCGCCCCATCTTCGGAGTTGGCTGATCTTCAGCAGGCCATGAAATCGGGGATGGCCGTCGCCGTGGAGACCGTTCGAGGCGATCGCCCCCTGGTGTACGGTTCATGGCGCCTGGTCAAGTTCACCCATTTCCTGCTCAAGGAAGTCTTTCCGCAACACGACGAACTGTGTTACGAAGAAGGCCGGCTGATGCTCCAGTACGCGGCTGGTGACACTTCCGCGCTGCCGCTGCTGGAAGCCACGCGTGGACGGACCGCCAGATTGTACGATTCTTTCTGGATGAAATAACGGTTCGGGGACCCAAACAATGCCCGTAGTCACGTGGGAGACATGGCGGATTCCCCTGCTGGCCGCGCATGGACTGTGCGCGGCAGGAGTGGTTCTGAGTCTCGCGGGAATGCTTCTGTATCCGGAACGCCGGGCAGGGCGCGTGGCCATGTCCCTGCTCTGGCTTCTGTTGCTGGGCAGCGCGGTTACGGGTGGCATGCTGTATCCAACCTTTGAAACGCGCGTCCTGTGGGAGAAACTGGGATACACGCACGGATGGGGAGAACGGTTGTTCCGGGCCAAGACCCATCTGGCAGTCATGGCGATCGCGCCCGCGCTGCTGCTGCCACGACTGAGGCGGCTGGCCTTGTCGGACCAGGTGTCTCCACGCGTGGTTCGCGTGGCGCAAACGTTCATAGCGGTACTGGTCGCGCTGGCCTTGATCCTGTGTATTCTCGCCGAAGGACTGATCCGGCACGGAGGGCGGAGCGTATGACCCGTAAGCAGTCGAAACTGTGCGCGCGATGCGTGGCCTTTGCCCTGGGTATGCTGGTGTACGCGGCCAATCCGCCCAGCATCAATTACTTTCCGCTGGAATACGCGTGGCGGCCTGGATACGTTCCCGGACTGCCCAGCGTGGACTGGTACGGCCGCGTATTGTGGGTCCTCATTGTCGTCCTGCTGATCCTGCCGGTCGCGCGTTTCCTGGTGTTCCGGGCCCGCAAAGACGCCCTGGCGGACGAATGGATCGGCCGGGTAAACCGCGTAACCATCCTGTCATTGGTCGTGGTCATTTGCTCGGCCGCGTGGAGTGCCTGGCGAGCCTTCACGGGGTAAATGTCATGACAGGGAAGCCGCCTATCGTCTTCAGACCCGGCGGATTTCGGCCTGTCCCGCGCGCAGGGCCACCCAGCAGTCGGCCCGCTCCGCGAGGTGTTCATCATGGGTCACCAGGACAAAAGTGGTGTTTTCCAGGCGGTTCAACTCGAAGAGCAGCGCGATAATATCGGTTCCAGTTCGTTCATCCAGGTTCCCGGTGGGTTCATCACACAACGCCAGGGCCGGACGATTAAACAGGGCACGGGCGATGGCCACCCGTTGCTGTTCACCACCGCTCAGTTTTCCCGGCTTATGATGCATCCGGTCCCGCAGTCCGACCTTGACCAGCAGTTCTTCCGCCCGATCGTAACAGGTCCTGCGTGACGCGCCCGCGCACAGGGCAGGCATCATCACGTTTTCCATGGCGGTAAATTCCGGCAACAGGTGATAAAACTGAAACACAAAACCAATATGCCGGTTGCGCAGGCGATTGATATCCTTCCTGGACATGGCCGCGTAGGAAACACCATTGAAGAAGACTTCGCCGGAGGTTGGGCGGTCCAGGGTACCCATGATATGCAGAAGGGTACTTTTCCCCGCGCCAGAGGGACCGCTGATGGCCATTATTTTCCCGCGCGGCACGCATAGACTAACCCCCTTGAGAATTTCCAGGACTCTTCCGGCATCCTGGTAGACCTTCCCCACCGCGCGGCATTCCAGGATGACATCCGGGCCGGAAATGGTCGGTTCTTGCATCACGTCATTCATACCGCAGGGCATCCACGGGATTGAGACGGGTAGCGGTCACGGCGGGATACACCGTGGACAACAGGGTCAACAGCACGGAGGAAACCGTGATCCATATCACGTCCCGGGGCACCACTGCCACCGGTATGCTGTCGAAGAAGTAAATGACGCTGTTGAACAGGTCCACGCCCAGCATCCAGGCCACAAACTCCGCCACGGGATTCAGGTTCCAGGCCAGAAGGAGTCCCATGACCAGTCCCAGGAAGGTTCCGCTAACCCCGATAAGCAATCCCTCGAACATGAACAGACGCAGAATCGAGGGACCGCTCGCGCCAAGGGTGCGCAGAATACCAATGTCCCGTCGTTTTTCCATGACGATCATGATCAGCGTGCTGGTGATGTTGAAGGCGGCCACCAAGACGATGAACACCAGGATGATAAACATGGCCACCTTTTCCTGCTTGAGTGCTTCAAAAAACTCCTGCTGGCTTTCGTACCAGGTCTGCGCGCGATAGTCCAGGCTGGTTTCGATCCGGCGCGCGACGGGCATGGCCACGAAGGGATCGGTCAGTTTCAGGTGGATGCCGTCAACGCCGGGACGACCGGTCAGCATGCGCGCCGTTTCCAGGTTGACGAAAGCATACAGGTTGTCGAAATCGGACATTTTCGCCTGGGAAACACCGCTGACCCGTAGAAATACCTGGTTTCCCGATCGCACGCCGAACGGGGTAACCGTGGGTTTGTCCGTTACCACCGCGATTTCTGACCCCACCCGCGCGCCGATCCGGCTCGCCAGGCGATACCCAAGCACGATTTCCTTGTCTCCCGGCAGTTCGCCGATGCCAAATGAACGCCCACCGGTCCGGGTGAGATTCGCGGCCAGATCGGTTACCCTGGTCTCCATTTCGGGATCGACGCCCAGGATAATGGCCCCGGTGGTGGCTTCCCCCCGGCGCAACAGGGCTTCCACCTGCACGATGGGCGCGGCCGCGATCAGTTCAGGCGTGATGGCCTGTACCTCGCGGATAGCCTTTTCGTAATCCGTCATGCGTTCGCCGGTGGGCAGAAACACCATCACGTGGGCGCGGTTTCCGATAATGATGTCCCGCAGGGCAATATCGAAACCGGTCATCACTGACATGACCACGATCAGCGCGGTCACGCCGACACTTACCCCGGCGATGGAAATGATGGTAATCAGGTTGATGAACCGGGTACGGCGTTTTCCCCGCAGGTAACGCAAGGCTATGAACCATTCAAAGCGAAAGGGCATGACGGGCGGCTACCTCATCAAGAAACTGCTCCGGTGGATACGCGTCGAGCGATGGAACCAGCCAGTGTGCCCCGGAAAGATCCATGGCACGGGTCACCGGATTGGGTACCGCGACACAGTATATATTCGCGGCCCGGGCGGCGGCAATGCCTCGAGGTGAATCCTCCAACGCGGCCGTGGCACAACTCTCTACCCCCAGACGACGCAAACACAAGTGATAAACCGCGGGATCGGGTTTCACCCGCTCCACTTCGTCCCCACAGGCCACCGCGTCAAACCTGTCCGCCAGTTCAAGTCGACTCAGGTGACCGTGCACCCATTCCCGGTCCGAACTGGATGCCACGCCCAATTTCCATCCCCGATTCCGGGCCGCGTCGAGTAATTTCGGTAACCCCTGGGCCATACCCTGTCGGGACAGCGCGCCCAGGTACCATTGGCGACGAAGCATTTTCAATGCTTCCCGATCGAGGGATCGCCCTGTCCGTTGCTCCAGTTCCACGTACGGGTCAAAAACGTCGTAAGCATATCCCCCCACGTTGGCGGCCCATTTTTCGATCGGCAACACGTGGCCATATTCCCGGTACAGCCGGGCCCATGCCTCAAACAGAGGGGTTTCCGTGTCCAGAATCACGCCATCGAAGTCGAAGACCAGGGCCTCAAGCATCCGGGAGGCCCTCTGCCGCGGAGATCGAAAGTCCACCTGGATCCAACCGGTACACAGCCATGGCATTTCGGGCTACCCGGTCAGCGGTGGTTTCCACCGGTTCGTTCCGCAGGACCGCGAGGGCGTTAACGGTATGGATCACGTGGGAGGGCTCGCAACGCCTGCCTCGAACGGGCTGTGGAGCCAGATACGGAGCATCGGTTTCCACGAGAAGCTGGTGATCAGGTACCCGCCTGGCGGCATCCCGCAACGCCTGGGCCCGGGGATAGGTGAGGTTGCCGGCAAAAGACACGTGACAGTCGAGCGCCGCGAACGCTTCGGCCTCCGCGGGTCCACTACCGAAACAGTGCATGATTACCCCAGGCAGTCCGGACCGATATTCCCGCAGCAGGGCCAGCGTATCGGCATCTGCCTGGCGGTTATGGATAACCAGGGGCAGGTTCAACTCACTGGCCAGTCGGGCCTGTTTTTCAAAGGACTTCCATTGATCCGAACGGGGTGAGAACTCGTTGTAGTAATCCAGGCCGGTCTCACCTATTGCCACGATCCGGTCCGGGTACCGCGCCACAAGGTCCCGCAGTTGCTCGATGAGGCCATTCGTGACCAAAGACGCGTGGTAAGGGTGAATGCCCACTACCGCTCGCACCCGGGATCGCGCCGCCAGCGTAACTGCCCGCTCACTGTTTTCCAGGGTATCCCCAACCACGACCACGGCGGAAAGACTGGCCAACGCCTGGTCCAAAACCGCGTCACGATCCGCGTCAAACCGGGGATCCTGCACATGACAATGGCTGTCTATCGGTTGAAACACGCGACGACCTTCAGGGATCGATCATGATGGCCGGGCTGCTCCTGGCGCGTCAGGACTCGGGTTCCGGCGGCAGGTCGGCGTCGAGATCATCCTCGGGTTCTTCCGCCGCATCCCGCGCCGCGCAGGCGTTAGCGCACACCCGGACACCTCCTTTCCCCTTGTACCCGTAGGTTTCGGCCTCGTAGGCCAGGCAACACAACAGGCGACCACACTGGCCGCTGATCTTGTCCGGGTTCAGGGAAAGGTTCTGACACTTGGCCATCCGCATGGAAACAGGGAAAAACGCTTCCATCCAGGAACAGCAACACAACGTGCGTCCGCATACCCCGATGCCGCCAGCAATCTTGGCCTGGTCCCGCACCTGGATATGCCGCAGTTCAATGCGCTTGTGAAATTCCCGGGCCAGATCGCGAACCAGTTCCCGGAAATCCACGCGATTTTCGGCCGTGAAAAACACCGTGATCTTCTTGCGATCAAAGGATATTTCCGCGTCCACCAGGCGCATGGGCAATTTATGGGCCTCTACCCTTTCGCGACACTTGGTCAGTACCCGAGGCTCCTCCGCCTCGATTTCGCTCATGATCAGCAGATCGGCGTCGCTGGCTGTCCGCACCAACTGGTACCGGATCCGGTTCGCGATTTCCGGGGAAACCGGTTCGGGCGGCAACACGCATACGCCCCACTCCAGTCCATTCTCTCCCTCCACCAGGCAGGGCGTATCCCGGGGGATCGCCATGTCCGGACAACGATAATCCCACACGCGTCTTGGCTTGCGTAGTCGAATACGAATCACGTGCACTGCTCTATCCTCCAGCGGCATTACCGCGTAAAGGTAGCCGGTACCGAGGGTTAACCGGACAGTTCAAAAAACAGGTCCCGTAACACCCGATCCCGGCCGATATTCCGTTCCAGGTACTTTCCCGCTTTTTCGATCGCTTCCAGCCGTCCCGCGTACTGTGCCGGAGAAAGCCGTGCCGCGGCGGCCAGCCTATCGGCCTGGTCCCGGTTCAACAACCGGTCCGGGGGTAATCCCAGGCCAGCAACCAGCCGATCCCGCTGCCACGACGCAATCAGCCGCAGCATTTCGCGGACTTCCCGGCGCGTTCTCCCCGCGATTTCCGCCTCAAGCAGTTCCCGGTCTTTTCCGGATCCATCGCCATTGTCACCTGGTCCGTCCTCAGTCGGCTCTTCGGAAAAAGCCGCCCGGGTTTCCCGGCCAATCTCTTCCTCGCGCTGCCGAAGATATTCTCCCAGGGCCTCATTCACCAGCAGGGGATCTTCCCCTGATTCCAGTCGATTGAGTAGGTCGAGCACGATAGTCCTTCTGCCGCTTCGGGCTATTTCCAGGGCGGAGCCCGCCTGACCATAGGCCAAGGCGGCGAGCGTTTCCGCCGTGGTCCGGTCCTGGCCGGTTTCCCTTTCCACGATGTCCGCCACGGTCTCCAGGGACAGCAGGCCGAAACGGACCCCCTGGCACCGGGAACGAACCGTCGGCAGGATCTGGCGGGGCTGGCTGGTGATAAACACGAAGACCGTTGGGGTGGGCGGCTCTTCCAGGGTCTTGAGCAACTTGTTCTGGGCCTGAATGTTCATGCGGTCCGCGTCTTCGAACAAGAACACCCGGTACCGCCCTTCATGAGGACGGAACATGACCATATCAACGATTTCTTCCACCACGGCAACGGGAATGACGCGCAGTTTCCTGGCCGGTACGATCAGGCGCACATCCGGGTGAACCCCCTGGGCAATCCTGCGACAGGAAACGCACGCGTCGCACGCGTCGGCCCCACCGGACTGGCAGTTAATCGCCTTGGCAAACTCCAGCGCGGCAAGCCGCTTGCCCACGCCGTCCGGCCCCCAGAACAATAACCCGGGAGGGATCCTTCCGTGCTGCAGAAAACCGCGCAGGGACCGCAACGCGGCGTCCTGATCCCGAACCCGCGTCAGGGACATGTCGCGCGCCTCCCCGCGCGCCAGGCATCAAGCGCGGGCATAACCTCTCGCCATACCGTGTCCGCCACCGTGTCCACGTCACGAGAAGCGTCAATGACCCGAAACCGCCCGGGCTCCCTCTGGGCCGCTTCGAGAAAGGCGGCGCGCACTCTACGATGAAACGCGATATCCTCTCCTTCCATCCGGTCCGGATCCTTCCCCCGGCCTCCCACCCTGGTGAGTCCTGTTTCCGGGTCGAGATCAAACAGCAGGGTCAGATCTGGCCAAAGGTTGTCCGTGGCCACACGATGCAACACGCGCAGGGTATCGTGATCGACCCCGCGCCCGCCCCCCTGGTAAGCCGCCGTGGAATCGCTGTATCGGTCACACAACACCACGCGCCCCGCTGCCAGCGCGGGACGAATCACCCGGGCCACATGCTGCGCCCGGGCGGCGGCATACAGCAGCAATTCGGCCTCAGGCGTCACCGGCGCGTTCGCTGTATCCAGCAGCAGGCGGCGGATCGCCTCCGCGAGAGGATCGCCACCCGGTTCACGGGTTACCACCACATCGATTCCTTCCGCCGCGAGCCGTTCCGCGAGCCGGCGGGACTGGGTCGTTTTTCCTCCCCCCTCAATACCTTCAAAGGTGATGAAGAAACCGGGCAGTTTGCTCATGTGCCGGTGACCTCCCGTCGGGCCATCCGGGCACGGTCAAACAGCGTTTCCAGGTGTTCGCCATTCCCAGTACGCACGGCTTCAATAAAGGCGTCCAGCGCGTCCCGATATTCCCCCAACGCGGACAGAATTTCCTCACGATTGGTCAGACAGATATCCCGCCATATTTCCGCCCGTCCCGCGGCAATGCGGGTCGCGTCGCGAAAACCGTTCCCGATGAAACGACTGTCCGCCCCGGCAGCCGCGGCTACCATGGCCAGGGCCGCCGCCGCCACGTGGGGTAGATGACTGGTCCGGGAAAGCACGTGATCATGGACCTGGGGATCGATGTCCACCACGCGACAGCCTACCGCCTCCCACAGGACCCTGGCACGGTCCTGGGCGACGGGAGACATGCCACCACCAGCCCGTTCCAGGAAACACACCGCATCCCGGTACAGGTTCGCGTCCGCCCATTCCGGTCCCCATTTTTCCCCGCCGGCCATGGGATGGGCCCCGACAAAAGGGCGATTCTCCGGCCACAACCGGGCGGCTTCGGCACAGATGGAAGCCTTGGTGCTGGCCACATCCGTGATCAGCGCGCGGCCATCCCCGGCGTCATGTTGTCGCAGTATACCCAGGTACCCGGGAACCGCGGCCGCCGGCGTGGCCAGTACCACGAGATCCGCGGGCAGGGCCGCCTCCAGCCGGATCTCGAAATCGTCCACCGCACCCTGTTCCCGGGCCTTAACCAGGGTTTCCCGGTTCCGCCCGACACCCGTCACGCGCCGGCACAGGTCTCTTGTTCGCAAGGCAAGCCCCAGCGACGCCCCCAGTAAGCCTACTCCCACCACTACAGCCCTGTCGAACACGGCGGCTCCTTCAGGATCTGTTTCAGTTATCCGCGTTCAGGGCGGCCTGTGCCTGGGCCACGGTAAACCGGGACAGGTACAGCGCGCGCCCCACGATCACTTCGTCCACCCCCGCGGCCGCGAGACGACGGGCCGCGCGCAGGTCATCCAGGCTTGACACGCCACCAGACATGGTAACCGGAATGGTTACCGATTCCGCCACAGCCCGGGTCATTTCGTGATTGGGACCAGCCATCATCCCGTCGGACAGGATGTCCGTGTACACGATCCTGGCCGCGCCCAGTACCTCCGCCTTTTTCGCGAAACTCACGGGATCGGCGTCGGTTTCTTCCAGCCAACCCTGGAGGGCCACCCGTCCGTTCCGCGCGTCCAGGCCAACAACAATCCGTCCGGGCCACGTCTCCGCGGCGTGCCGCAACAGTTCGGGGTCACGATAGGCCGCCGTACCCAGCACCACCCGGGTGACCCCGGCGTCCATGGCCGCCCGCACGGTGTCCATCGCGCGAATCCCCCCGCCCAGTTCCACGCGGATACCCGCGGCCGCCATGCGCCCCACCACGTCCAGAACAAGACAGCGCCCTTCGCGGGCGCCGTCAAGATCGACAATGTGGATCACCCCTTCCCCGGGGGATATGCCCGCGGCAAGCAGGCCTTCCCACCATGCCTTGGCCTGTTCCAGCGGATCTTCCGCGAAAACCGTCTCCCGGTCGTAGTCTCCCTGGACCAGGTTCACACACCGGCCTCCGCGGATGTCCACGGCAGGAACGACACGCATGATCACGAGGTCAACGCGGCCTTGGCGCGTTCAACCAGGACCGAAAACGCGGCCGCGTCCGTCACGGCCAGATCGGCAAGAACCTTACGATCCACCAGGATCTCCGCCTTTTTCAGTCCTTCCATGAAACGGTTGTAACTCATCCCGCAGGATCGCGCGCCGGCGTTGATCCGCGCGATCCACAGGCGCCGGAACATCCGCTTCTTCGCGCGACGATCCCGGTAAGCATACTGACCGGCGCGGGCCACCGCCTGCTGCGCGGTTTTATTGAGGATATGACGGCTGCCCCGGTATCCTTCGGCCAGTTTCAGGACTTTTTTGCGCCGTTCACGGGAGGCCGGATTATTTGTAGCCCTTGGCATCTTCTTCTCTCCTTACAGTTGAAACCGGACGGTAAGCGTCTGGTCGGTTGGATATCCGCGTCAGGCGTAGGGAAGCATGCGCTTCACCCGCGGCACATCCACCTCGGCTACCAGTTCAGCCTTGCGCAGGTTTCTCTTGCGCTTGGGGGATTTGCTGGCCATCAGGTGGCGGTGAAACCCCTTCTGACGCTTGAACTTACCGCTCGCCGTCACCTTGAACCGCTTCGCCGCGCTCCGGCGTGTTTTTACCTTCGGCATGTTGTGCTCTCCATCGTATGGGTTAACGAAACAATCACCATTCGCGCGACAAACGCGCGCGCCCAATTGCCATACCGCGCTACGGGTTAACCGCGCTTTCCGGGTGTCAGGACGATGGCCATGTTCCGTCCCTCGAGGGGAACGGCTTCCACGTCGTACTCACCCGTAGTCAGGTCGGCCGTTGCTTCCACCACCTTCCGCAGTACTTCGCGCCCCAGTTCGGGATGCGACATTTCCCGGCCACGGAACATGATGGTCACCCGAACCTTGTTTCCTTCCTGCAGGAACTCCCGCACGTGAGTGGTTTTCGTCTCAAAATCGTGTTTGTCAATCTTGGGACGATACTTGATTTCCTTGATGACGATCTGATGCTGATGCTTGCGCGCTTCCCGGGCCCGCTTTTTCTGTTCAAAGCGGTATTTCCCGTAGTCCATGATCCTGCAAACCGGCGGCTGGGCTGTCGGAGCCACTTCCACCAGGTCCAGCCCCCGTTCCTCGGCCTCTTTCAGGGCGTCCCATGGACTCATGATTCCCAGTTGAACGCCATTTTCATCAATCACCCGAACCTGCCGTGCCCGGATCTGCTGATTCACCCGGACCTGCGGGTCATCCCGTCTCAACGTGGCGATGTTGTGGTCTCCTTCTCCGGGGCCTCCGCCCCATGGGTCGTTTATTCCTTTCGGCCTCCGCGCGCCCGCGCGCGCCGCCGAAAAAAACGCATCCGGTAACGGGCAATCCCTCTGGTCGCCGTTACCGGACGCAAAACACAATAATCCTGATGGATTACTCCTACCTTGCGCGCGGAGACAACCATGGCAACAGGCCCAAAGCCGTCGCCCGGTGAGGGATATACCCTGCTTTGAAGTTCATTCTAACAGACTTTACATTCAGGAGTCAATACCCCTCGTTGTTTCGCCCGGGACCGTGGACGCATAGTACGGCTGGCTTTCACGTGGGGGGACACCTGTCATTTCGACGACCGAAGTAAAGAGAAATTTAACAGAAAGGATAAAATTATAATAATATATATTAATTAAGATTTATCGCTTCGCTCGAAATGACAATATTTTTTAAAGTAGCAACGTTCAGATTAACTGGATTCTAATGATACCTGCCCAAAAATGTCGGAATTACAAAAAATCCCTTGAGGTCTTCCTTGAAATCCAGGGCAACAAATCTTGCAACAAACTTCAATTCAAACAGGCATTCATGGAGAGTGCCTGTCATGCTGCCGTGAGTTCTAAAATCGTGCTCGTGTTAGAATGCTGACAAGCGAACACGGTAATTTCATAACCAGAAAAAGGGGATACCCATTAAGTTCGTGATGCGCAGGGTTGTCCTCATCATAGGGCAGGCGCTATTACTGATCATTGTGGCCGAGGTAACCGCCCGCCTGATCTGGGACTGTCGGCCAAACCAAGTATTTATCCGGGAAACAGTGAACGGCCAGTCCATCTGGCGCCTTAACAAGGCGTTTTACCAGCGTTTTTTCAATTTAACACTTGACCAGATGGTCGAATGGGAAGATCTGGAGACCATCATCAATGTCCAAAATAACGATCCCAATTCCCTGCGTGTGGTTGTCTTAGGAGGATCCGCGGCCTTTGGCGCCCCCCCCTGACGCCGCATGGTCTTTCGCGTATATCCTCCAGAGACTGTCCGAACAAGACCTCGACGCACGCCACTTGGAAGTTTTTAATTTCGCATGTCCGGGGGCCAATTCCCATGTCATGCGGGCAATTGCTGAGCAATGTGTCGAGTTCGTGAAACCTGATTGGATCATCATTTACATGGGTAATAATGAGTGGATTGGGCCGTATGGATCGGCATCCGGGTATGGTGTCGGAAATCCATTTTTTAATAAAATGTATTATATCTATCCAGTTATAGATTATTTTTTCAAAAACAGCGTCTTATTCTTTAAAATCCGTAGTAATTGGTCCTTGAAATTCTTCAACTATCCAAGTTGTCCGGAAAATCTATTCTCCCTGTATTCTCTCACGGAACCCATGGGCCCTACCTGGTGGCAAACCGTAAACAGGTTTGATAGGAATTTAAAGACTATCTGCAACCTTGCCCGTGACAAGAAAACAAAAATCGCCCTGTGTACCGTAGGGGTCAATCTTCGAGACTGGGGACCTTACGCGGGACCCGAAGATGTTGCTTACTTGAATATTCAAGAAAATAGATCCCATGCAGGGAACAAGGAAAGATCCTATTCTGAGTCCTTTTCTGAACAGAAGAACACTCAAGGCATCCCCACGACTACCGGGACACCCGACAGCGTAAAGGACGCGCGCGCGTGGTTCAACATAGCAGAATCGCTATATAAGCAGGGTAAATTCGACGATGCCCGTAAGGCCTACCAGCAAGCGAGGGATCTTGACTGGTTGCCATCTGGAGCCAACTCGGTCATTAACAGCATCATCCGCGAAACTGCTCACGCCTACAAGGAAAAAGGAGTGGTTCTTGTCGACGCGGAAAAGCGATTGAATGAACTCTGCCCGCATGGTATCGCGGACAGTACCGCTTTCTATGACGGCGTGCACCTTTCGCTGGCTGGACACGTGGCTGTAGCCCTGCTGCTGAAGTCTGTGCTTCTGGGCACACCCGAGACGCGTAACGATCCACCAGAAGATCTTGTTCGCGTGGCTTACCAGTTGGGATTATCGGCTGCCGATCATAAAAAACAAATCGCGTCCTTATTATCGGCGCTTCCACCCTTTCACCAGGCATTCACCCATTTGGTACCTCCGGCATATGACCGAAACAGGCACAGACACGCGGCGGAGTTGAAGCAAATTTCTGATGGTGGAGATACCATAGACTGGTCCAGGATTATGGACCAGGTAAAAACGGCGGATCGGTTACGCTCTGCCCGATTAATCGAGAAGTTTCTTTATGAGTCTAACCCTCAAGTGGATCAGATGCTTTCCTGCTTTTCCTCCCGTTATCCCAGTCTCCAGCAGACAGGCGTGTTCAACTTCGAACGGGCCCTTTTCCACCGGGATATAAACGGTGCAGAGCACTGGTTACAGAAACTCGAAACCAAGTCTTTTATGGGATCGTATAAACAGGATCTTCGCAGGCTTCGCTTGATGATGGCCAAAGAAAAGCATGAAGAAGCACTCCTGCTCTGCGACGATATCATCGAACGATGGGGTTACGTCCCTGAAGCACTGGAAACAAAATATACCATTGCTTCCCAAACAGGGGACATGTCCTCGGCACTGAAATGGATTGACCAACTGGTTCGCGTGAATCCTAAAGATCACTGGACCGCGGAACAATGGGACAGCCTGACAAAGAAACTGTATCCCACGGAAGCGAACACGCGCAGGGCAACCTTTTGGAAAAAACTGGCTGCGCAATACCCCGCGGTTGGAGAAATCGCGTGGCGAAACGCGTTAATCCTGATGGAAACTGGTCACACGCGGGATGCCCGGGACTGCTTTACCCGTTGCGCGATACTCGAGCCGGAAATATTCGATCCGGCTGGCAAGGAAGCGGCCATGCTTTGCGAGGTCATCGAAACCGGGGAAGACAAAACGCTTCCTTTATCGTCCAGCCCCTTGATTGACGAAGCGCTCAACAGTTTTTTTGAAGCCGTAAACAAATTACCGAGGCATCGAACCATCAATACGCTCAAGGCGGTGATTCGTGGTAACCCATCGCTAAGTATGCTTTATGCCCGACTGGCCGAGGAACTGTCTCCCGATGAAGCCGAAACTACCTGGCGGGAGATAGTCGCCGAAACGGGTCATTACCGGGCCAAGTATCAACTAACCTGGGTGCTTCTTGGCAAGGGTAAACTGGAAGAGGCCTCCACGCTGGCCCGGCAGGTCTACGATGCCGATCCCCGGGATCCGGCCATGATAATGATTTACGCCGAAGTTGCCGCCGCTCGAAATGAGTGGAAAGAAGTCGAGAAGAGTTGTAAACAGGCCCTCAGCCTGAACCCGGACATCCCACGGGCAAAAGAACTGCTCCAGGCATGTCCGAAACCCCAAGATGGTGATGCGCCCTAATCTTCTTCCCCGAATAATTCGGAACTGGAGCCACCCTTTCGTCCGGACTGTCGTTCGATGCGCGCGATGATCCGGCTAAGACGGTTTTCCAGGCGGATCCGTCCGGGGTGTTCGGCCATGTCCCGGTAGAAAGAACCGCTCGTCGCTGTCTTTTCCAGGGTTTCCTCGCAGATCCGGCGGGCCAAGAAGAGGTCTCTCCGGGCGCTGGCCAGCCAGCCTGACAGCAGGTAGGCGGCCTCCACGTCATCGGGAAAAGCCCGATACCACGCCCACAGGGCGTCCGCGTATGCCTCTGCCCGTCCCAGGCGCTTCAGGCTGAGACTCCGCAGGGCATGAACCTCGCGTAACCGGCCGGGTACCGGTTCATCTTCGAGCAGGGCGTCCGCCACTTCCAGGGCCCGAGCATAATCCCGTTTTTTGACACACTGCCGCAAGAGCGACAATCGATCATCCGCTTCGTCAAGATTCCGACCATCCCTGCCCAGCAAACCTTCGGCCAACCGGCCCGAAAGGGTAACCAGGGAAAGGATGTCAAAACGGTGATGGTAAAGGACAGGACGCAGGGGGCGGGGATCGCGCCTGACCAGGAAGTCCAGCCATAAGCGAGGAATCTGGTAACCAGGTACGTCTCCTGTCCTGATCACCCCAAGCAGTTGTCGTTCCACGCTGGCGAGACTGCAATCTTCAATCCGGCGTTTCCAGAGACGCCGCACCGCGTGAACCAGGTCAAAATGCGGCGTGTTCCGCCAGGGAAACGACATCCGATGCTGCACATGTCGGTTGCGCAGCAGGGGCAGGTCAAAACTTTTGCCGTTGTAACTGACCAGGGCTGAGGGAGCGGGGTATTCTTCGTCCAGAAAGTCGAGCATCGCTTCCTCGTCATCGAAATCCCGCATGAAACACTGGTCCAGCCGGAACATGCCATCCGGGACGAATTTACCCACGCCGATCAGAAAACAGACGGTACCCGCCCCGCCAGCCACGCCGGTAGTCTCGGTATCAATAAACAGGGTTTCCCCCCAATCCATGGCGCACAGGGCAGGATCATCGGCGATCCACGCCGCCGATTCAGGCGAAAACCGCAAAATCGTTTCCAGTTCAAGGTCACCGTGACGCGTAGTGACGGGATATTCGTGACGGACCAGCAGGAATGACCCGCGTTCCCGAGAAACAATCCTCCCCCCGAGCACCCGTTCCACCGGGTCCATGGTTTCGGATTCCTCCCCAGGGTGAGGAGCAGCCTTCAACTTTTCATCGCCGCCGGAGATGCCGAGGGCGGATCGCAATCGCCGACGCAACAGGCTGTTTTCATCTTCAGAGGGCCCACCTTCTGCCAGAGAGGCAGGAACATCACGCTGGGGAGAACCCGGGGCACATTCGCCTTCGGGTTTTTTCCCTTGTCCGGTTTCCAGTTCCGCGCCGGTTTTGG
>JAGPFE010000046.1 GCA_018056705.1 Candidatus Hydrogenedentota bacterium
CTTCCTGGTAGATGTTGGACGTGAGGCCTCCGGGCCAGTCTTCCCGGGTACTCGAGAGGCGAACAGGTCCCCCGTAATGGGTGTCGACGGTACCCTCAGAGCCGTACACGCGGGCGCACAGATCGGCATCGGCCCGCACCGCGCTCTGGAGGCCACTGAAATCGACATGAACTCCGTCGGGGTACTCGAAGGCGACGACGAAGTGATCCCAGCAGTCGCCGACATCGACGCGGCCCTTGCGTCCGCCCGTACCTAAGGCCCGCAGGGGGTGGGCCCCGAGTATCCAGTTGGTCACGTCGATGACGTGGATATGCTGTTCGACGATGATATCGCCGGAGAGGGCCTTGTCGAACACCCAGTTACGCAGGCGTTCGCCGGGGGTTCCGGGAGGCGCCTGGCGCTGCAGGCGTTCGCAGTGATAGAAGGTTTGACCGAAAACGGGGAACCCGATATGTCCCTCGCGGACGCGGCGCAGGGCTTCCAGGTAGAGGGGATCGACCCGGGCCTGGAAATCCACCCAGCAACAGCGGTCGGGATGGGCGTCCGCCATCCGGACGGCCCTGAGGCATCCAGCCACGTCCACCGCGACCGGCTTGGCCATGTAAACGTGTTTTCCGGCGTTCAGGGCCGCGTCGGCCTGGTCCACGTGAAAGCAAGGAGGAGACTCCACGGCGACGGCGTCAATGTCCTCCAGAGCCACCAGTTCCCGGTAGCCGTCGAGGCCGACAAACCGTCGGGATTCGGGCACATCGAGGTCCCGGCCGGCCTGATAGGTCCGGAAGCGGAAAGGATCGTGGAGGGCGGTCACCTTGCAGGGGGCGAACTCCTGGAAGAGGCGCCCGATCCATCTCCCCCGCCCCCCGCACCCGATGAGCCCCAGGGAGATTTTTCCGTTGGTTTCGTAGGTAAAGGCCGCGCGGGGCGCTACCACGCTGAACACCGCGAAGGAAGTCGCCGTCCTGATGAAATCCCGTCGCCCGGTTGTCGTATTCATCGTTGTGCCTTTCACGTTCGGGCGAACTGGGCGAAGGCGGCCTTCGCCCGTTCAAGGTTGACCTGGAAGTCTTTTTCCGCGTCACCGGAAGGTATGGCCGTTTCGAGGACGATCCAGCCCTTGTAACCAATGTCGTGAATGGCCTTGACGGCGGCCGACAGGTCCACCTTGCCTTCGGTGAGCATCTTCCCGCCATCCTTGAAATGGACCTGGGCGATCCGGTCAGCGAGGGCGCGGATTTCCGCGGGCACGTCATAGCCGTTGTAGGTAGAGTTGCCGATATCGTAGTACACGCGGACCGCGTCGTCGCCGACCATTTCGAGCAGACGCAGGTTGTCGGCGGCGGACAGCGTGTTTTCGATGGCGAGGGTTACCCCGGCGTCCTTCGCGCGGGGCAGGGCGTCCCGAACCCGGGCGGCGGCGACTTTCATGGCGTCCTCCTTGAGTTTTCGCCCCTTGCGCAGGTCGCCCTTACCGAAAAAGGCAAGAAGAATCAAGGGGGCATGGAGATCCTTCGCGGCGTCTATGGCCTGGTTGAGCCAGGCGGGAGCGCGGTCATCCTCGGCCAGGGGGGCATTGTTGAGGAGTCCCATGGCCAGCGAGGAGACCACGCGGCCAGAACGGGCCATGGCTTCGCGGTAACGGTCACGCAGCACGGGATCGGCGATGGCAAGGGTATCGGCGGGATCGCCACAGGAGATTTCCACGCCGTCCAGGCCGATTTTCGCGGCGAGGTCCAGGGCGGCGGGGTCCAGCGCCCTGCCCATGGACCAGTCACAGGCGCCGAACCGCACCGGCAGGCCCTCCGCCAGCAGGCGACGTTCCCATCCCGCGACCCACGCGGCCGCGGTCACGGTACCCAGGAAAGCACGACGAGAGAGGGTGAACATGCTGTCGCTCCTTATCCGGCTGGGGAATCGTTGTGGTTGGTAATCCGCAGTACTTCGAGTACCTTGTCGACCAGTTGAGCCGCCCGGAAAGGCTTCTGGAGAAAGAGCGCGGGGGGATCGAAATCGGGCAGGCCCGCGATAAAGCGATCGCTGTAGCCGCTGAAGAAGATCGCCGGAAGATCGGGGCGGACGGCGCGCATTTCCCGAAGCAGTTCCTCACCGTTCATGCCGGGCATGGTGTAATCGAGAATGGCAAGGGAGTACTTTCCTGGGTCTTCACGGAAGCGTTTGAGACCTTCAAGCCCGTTCTCAGCCGTTACGACTGAAAACCCGTGGCGGGCCAGCATGCGTTCGCAGATCAGGCGTGGTCCCTCCTCATCGTCCACGACGAGTACCGTCCCCCGGGTCATCGAATCGAGGTCCCTGGCAGGTTTATCCTGGTCGGCTGGTTCCGTTTCGTCTTCATCTTGGGGCACTTCGACGCCTTCGGCCACCGGAAAAGCCAGGATGAACCGGGTTCTACTGCCAGGCCGGGACCAGACGTCGATCAGTCCCTGGTGGGCGCGCATGATACCGAGCACGGCGCCCAGGCCCAGACCCCGGCCGGTAAACTTGGTGGTGAAGAAGGGATCGAATATTTTCGCGAGGGTTGCCTCGTCCATACCGCAGCCGTTGTCGGTAACCTCGAGGATGATGAAACGTCCGGCGTGGGCCTCAGAGGCCATCCGCCACTTAGACAATTCGGCCTCCTCGATTTCCCTCGTGGACGTGCGCAGGGTAATCCGGCCGTCGCGGTGGTTGATGGCCTCGGCCGCATTGGTCAGCAGGTTCAGGATAACCTGTCGCAGGCGGGCGGAATCGCCGCGCATGGGCGGCAAAGAGGGAGCAAGTTCCAGCGCGAGTGCCGCGCGACGCCTGATGGACAACTCCATCAGCCCGGTAATATCCCGCACGAGGTGATTGAGTTGCAGCACCTGGAAATTCATGGGGGATTTACCGGCGTAAGCCAGCAACTGGGCGCAGAGATCGGCCGCGGTTCGGGCTCCCTTTTCGATCTCCCCCAGCCTGTTTCGCAGGGGAGAATCCTGAGGCAGTTCCTGCAACAGGAGATCGGCGTTTCCCAGGATAACGGTAAGCAGGTTGTTGAAGTCGTGGGCGATCCCACCAGCCATGAGGCCAAGGCTTTCCAACTTGTGGGCCTCCTGGAACTGCAACTCGAGTTCCCGGCGCTCGGCCTCGGCCCGCTGGCGTTCGGTTATGTCGCGCACCTGCGCCAGCATGTATTCGCCCTCTCCGAGGCGCGCGAAAGAAAACCGAAACTCCACGGGTATAAAAGAACCGTCCTTGCGCTTCTGGTGGCCTTCCAAGGTTACCACGCTTCCCTGATTCCGCAGGTTCCGCATGACCTCACGATACTGTTCGATGTTGAACAGGGGGTCGATGTCGGCGACATTCAGGGAAAGAAGTTCTTCGCGGGTGTAGCCGAGGGACCGGCAGGCCTGCTGGTTGACGTCGAGGATCCGGCCGTCGTAATCGGTCAGAAAGAAAGCATCGGCGGCATTTTCGACGAGCGTCCGGAATCGCTGTTCACTCTCGAGCAGGGCCTGTTCGGCCATTTTGCGCTCGGTGATATCCTGAACAAGGCCGTCATAGGCCACCAATCGGCCCTCGGCGTCAACATGACACACCGGGGTATTCCGGACCCAGCGTTCGACGCCATCTTTCCGGTAAATTCTGTGTTCGATGGGATCAGCCCGGCCATCGTGCAGGATGGCATCGACCTGGGCCCGCACCCGGTCCCGGTCATCGGGATGGACCATGTTGATCCACAGCCAGGGATCCCGTTGAAAGTCGTCAGGGGTGTACCCGGTGACCTTCTCGCACAGGGGGCTGTGGATGGTCTGGGCGGGATGCCCATCCACCACGCGGACGGTGAAGATGTAATCGGTAATGCTCTCGGTAAGGCGACGGTAGCGTTTTTCGCGTTCGCGGATTTCGTCCCGGGCCTGGATGCGGTCGAGCAGGGCTGCCAGCAGGGTCAGCATGCCCTCGGCCATGGCCCGGGCATCCGGGGAAATCTCGGGGTGATGACGGCTGCCCAGCAGCAGCATGGCCACGGGACACCCGTTGTGAATCACCGGAAGAAACATGGCGGACGAGACACCCTCTCGGATGTAGGGCATGAAATGGGGCCGTTCCAGGTCCGTCTGACTGAGGAGCCTGGGAACGCCACGCCGCAGAATATCCATTTCGGGAGAACGGTAACTGATCAGGTCGAGTTCCGCGAGAAAACCCCGGGAGAGTTCCCGGGCAACCAGGGCGCGCAGTCCGCCTTCACCGTTGGGCACGAGGGCGCAGACCAGGTCCAAACCAGCCCGTCGCACCAGGAGATCCGCGAGGGTATCGAGGGCCTGTTCGAGGGTTTCGCTGGCCCCCAGGGCGGACGCGATATCCCGCTGAAGACGCAGGAGTTCCATGGAACGTCTTTCGGCGGTATTTTCGCGCGCGAAGAGTTGAACGTATTCTTCGCCGGTGTTCAGTTGTCCGCCGATTCTGCCGTCCCCGATGAGCCACTTGAACTTGCCAGACAGGGTCTGGACGGGGTATTCATGATTGCGGATAGCGCCCCGCTCGCGAATCAGGCCCCGGATTTCGCCGGTGGGCCGCACGTAGCGGACGGTGTTCTGGATGTCGCGGCCGACCAGATGCCGGGGAGACTCGAAAAACGGCTCGAGTTCAAGTATCCGCCAGAGGGCGGGATTGAGGTAGAGGATTTCGCCCGAAAAGGTGTAATAAATCGCCCCGATATCCATGAAATCCAGGGCGTCCGCGCATGATTCGGCGATCTCCTGGCGGGTTAATGGTTCTTTTTCGGTCAAGGTAATCTTCCTTCCGTCAAGAGTATAACGGTTGTTAAAAAATGGCGCAAGTGATATGCTGAGGTTACGCGCATGAAAAAGGAGCGAATCATGGAAAGCCGTGGACGACGCGTTGGATTGTTGCTGGGATTCGGGATCATGGTGGCGGTTTGCGCCGGTTATGCCGACCTACCAGGACCGGTACACCCCGAGGGCGCGGACAAGGTTCGGTGCCTGGTGGTGACCGGCGGACATGAATTTGACCAGAAACCCTTCGAAGACATGTTCCACGCGATGGCTGGCGTGGAAGCGACCTTCGTTCCGGTCAACCGCGCGTTCCGGAACCTAGACACGTGGCAGTGGGACGTTATTGTTTTCTACCACATGCCTCCGAAGATATCCGAAGCGGAGCAGCGGGCGTTTCTGTCGTTGCTGGACCGGGGGATCGGCGTGGTGGCCCTTCATCATGCCATCGCGGCGTGGAACCAGTGGCCGGAATACTGGAAAATCATCGGGGCCCGCTATTTCCTGGAGGACACCGAAGAGGACGGCAAGACCTGGCCGCGTTCGACCTACCAGCATGACGTGGATATCGTGTATCGCCCCGTGAAAGAAGACCACCCGATCACGGCGGGCCTGGAAGCGTTCACGCTGCGCGACGAAACGTACAAGGGATTCCGGATGGAACGGGACGTGGAGGTTTTCCTGGAGGCGGAGCACGAGGCCGCCCAGCGGGAGGCTGGCTGGACCCACCAGTACGGGAAATCCCGGGTCTGTTACCTGCAGCCGGGCCATGGCCCCGGCTGTTTCAGTGACGCCCGTTACCGGAAACTGGTGGAGCAGGCGATTGTGTGGGCATCGGGGCGGACCCCCGGGGGTTCGGAATCCGACGCGGCGAAGCCTGGGAACCCGTGACGGATAAATTATTGACAAAACGGCTTATAAGTCTAATGCTATCATTACGCGCTCTCAGTATTTACATTGTCTTTACATTGACAAACGCGGAGAAATCTGGTAGAGTTATAGCGTAGCGCACGACAATCGGAGCACGGTATGGCGTACAGTCATTTCGGAGAATGGCTGGTCAAGAAGGGTATTATCACCCAGGCCCAGTTGGAAGAAGCCCTGCGCCGCCAGCAGAGTGGCGGCATGGGAAACCGGAAACTGGGGGAAATCCTGGTACGGCTGGGGTATATCAGCAAGAGCCACATTACGGAGGGCCTGGCCGACCAGTTGGGGATGGAAATCGTCACGCTGTCGGACCGGGACATTCCGCCACGGATCCTGGCCCAGGTACCGGGGGAAATCGCGACGCTTTACCGGGTGATACCGATCGCCGAGAAGGGGGACACGCTGGTGGTGGCGACGGCGGACCCGACCAACATCAACACCATTGACAACCTGCAGCGGTTGCTGGAACGGCCCATCGAAACCGTGCTGACCATGCCGGAAGAGATCACGGACGCGCTGGGCCGCTACTATTCGCACCGGCAGGAGACGGTGGAATCGCTGCTTTCGAGCGCGAGCAGCGCGTCGACCATGAGCACGCTGACGTCCATGTCAAACGTGAGCTCTATGGCGGACGGATCTCTGGCCAGCCTGAACTCGGTCAGTTCCCAGAGCATGGAAAGCATCGGGATGGACGAGTTGGAGGAGGCTGCCGGCGGGGTCCAGACCGCGCCAGGCACGGAAGACGCCGGGGATGAGAACAACCCGGTGGTGAAGTACGTGCACCAGTTGATCATGGAAGCGTTCCGCCTGCGGGCGAGCGATATTCACGTGGAGCCCGCCAAGACCACCCTGAAGATCCGGTACCGCATCGACGGGGTGATGCAGGAAATGCCGTCCCCGCCCAAGCGGGCGCAGGCGTCGGTGATATCGCGCCTGAAGATCATGGCGGGCATGGACATATCGGAACGCCGGGTTCCGCAGGACGGCCGCATCAAGATCACGCTGGGGGGCAAGATGGTGGACCTGCGGGTCAACACGCTGCCGTCGGTGTACGGGGAAAGCGTGGTGATGCGTATCCTGGACAAGAGCGGGCTGATGCTGGGCCTTGGGCAGCTGGGCTTCAACGCGGAACACCAGCGGCAGTGGGAAGAACTGCTGAACTCGGCAACGGGCGTGGTGCTGGTAACAGGTCCGACGGGTTCGGGCAAGACGACAACCCTGTACGCGTCGCTGCATAACCTGAACCAGCCGGACGTGAAGATCATCACGGTGGAAGACCCGGTGGAGTACCAGTTGACGGGCATCAACCAGGTACAGATCAACCACGACATCGGGTGGAATTTCGCGCGGGCCCTGCGGGCCATTTTCCGCCAGGACCCGGACATCGTGATGGTGGGTGAAATCCGCGACCGGGAGACGGCGGAAATCGCGATCAAGGCGGCGCTGACGGGTCACCTGGTGTTCTCGACGCTGCACACCAACGACACGGCCAGTTCGTTTACCCGGCTGATCGATATCGGGATCAAGCCATTCCTGGTGGCTTCGGGCGTGCGGGCGATCCTGGCGCAGCGGCTGGTGCGACTGATCTGCAACTCGTGCCGGGAACCGCACGTTCCGACGGATGACGAGAAAGAACTGCTGGCCATGAAGGTCAACTGGGACGAGGTGAAGTTGTATCATGGCCGGGGTTGCGAGATGTGCGCCGAGAAGGGGTACATCGGGCGGCAGGGGGTTTACGAACTGCTGCTGACGAACGATGAAATCCGCCGCCTGGTCATGAAGGGAGAAAGCGCGGGGGTCATCCGGCGGGCGGCGCGGCTGCACGGGATGATCACCATGCGGGAAGACGCGTGGCTGAAGGCGTGCCGGGGCGTCACCACGCTGGAAGAAGTCATCAAGCGGACTCGGGTGGACGAGCCCCTGCGACGGGACGAGCCGGTGGCGGCGGTAGCGACGGTGTCGGGGAACGGCAACGGCCACGACGCGCGATAGCAAGAAGGGACATAAAGGAAACACGATATGCCTTACGAGATGGTAAGCCTGCTGCGGATGCTGGTGGACCGGGACGGATCGGACCTGCACCTGGCGGTGGACAATCCGCCGGTGGGCCGGGTGCACGGGCACCTGCAGTACTTCGGGGAAGACCCCCTGACCCCGGAAGACACCGAGCGGCTGATGAAAAGCATCGCGTCGGTGGACAACCAGCAGGAACTGCAGGAGGTAGGCGGGTCGGACTTCGGCTTCGCCTTCGAGGACGTGGCGCGGTTCCGCGTGTCGATCTTCAAGCAACGGGGCTACGTGGGGCTGGTACTGCGACTGATTCCCCGCAAGATCCTCACCTTCGAGGAGATTGGCCTGCCCCAGTCGCTCAAGGAGGTGATCACCCAGCCGCGCGGCCTGATCCTCGTGACGGGGCCGACGGGCTCGGGTAAGTCGACGTCGCTGGCGACGATGATCGACTGGATCAACGAGAATTTTGACCATCACATCATCACCATTGAAGACCCGATCGAGTATTACCACCGCCACAAGAAGAGCATTATCACGCAGCGCGAAGTGGGCGTGGACGTGCCCAGTTTCGCGGAGGCCCTGCGCCGGGCCCTGCGGCAGGACCCCGACGTGATCCTGGTGGGCGAAATGCGCGACCTGGAAACGATCGAGGCGGCAGTAACGGCGGCCGAAACGGGCCACCTGGTGTTCGGCACGCTGCACACCACGGGAGCGGTGCGGACCATCGACCGGATCGTGGACGCCTTCCCGACCAACCAGCAGGAGCAGATCCGCACGCAGCTGGCGGGCAACCTGAAAGCGGTCATTTCCCAGACGCTGGTTCCCCGCAAGAGCGGGTTTGGCCGCGTGGCGGCCTTCGAGATCATGATCACCACGCCGGCCATTCAGAACCTGATCCGCGAAAACAAATCGTACCGGATCACGTCGGCCATCCAGACGGGCCACAAGTACGGCATGAACCTGCTGGACGAGCACCTGCTGGTGCTGTACCGGAAAGGCATCTGCAAGTACGAGGACGTGGTAGCCAAGGCGCAGAACGCCGAGGAATTTGAACAGCAGTGCAAGGCGCTCGGCCTGCCGACGGGCGAAGGCAGCGAGACCCGTCGGGCCGGCGCGTAAACACGGGAGTTCGGGTAGATGCGAGGCACGGCAACCCCAGCCCCGTCCCAACGCAGGACCAGGCCCCTTGGCGAAGTCCTGATTGAAGCGGGTGTGCTCACGCCCATCCAGTTGGACGAGGCCCTGCAGCGGCAGCGGCTGACGGGGGAAATGCTGGGTCGCACGCTGGTATCCATGGGCCTGTGCACGGAACAGGACGTGATCGACGCCCTGGCCATGCAGCAGGGCATGGAAAAGATCGACCTGAACAAGATCAAGATCCCGGAAGAGGTGCTGAAGGCCATCACGGGGGACGTGGCCCGGTTCTACAACGTGATCCCGATCCGCCTCAAGGATGGGGAACTCACGGTGGCGATGGCGGACCCGCTGAACCTGCAGACGCTGGACGACCTGCGCCAGATCACGGGCCTGCGGATCAAGGGGGCCGTAAGTAACCCGGAAGACGTCTCGACAGCGTGGAAGAAGAACTACGCCTACGAGAGCGAATCGGTAGGGCAGATGCTCGAGGAACTCAAGGAGCGGGTGGGCACCGAAGAGTTGACCCTCGAGGACATGGGCATCCAGAAGATTATCGAAGACACCGAGAATCTCGTGGAACTGGCCCAGCAGCCCGAAGTCATCAAGATCGTCAACCTGATCCTCCTGATGGCGGTGCAGCGAAGGGCGTCGGACATTCACTTCGAGATTTACGAGGAAGACTTCCGGGTGCGGATCCGCATCGACGGCGTGCTGCACGAGGTGGTGCGTCCCCCGAAGGCCGCGCACCTGGCGATCGTGTCCCGCATCAAGGTCATCTGCAACATGGACATCGGCGAGCGACGGCTGCCGCAGGACGCGCGGATCGAGATGAAGATCGGGGACAGCATCATCGACGTGCGCGTGGCGACGCTGCCGACGCTGTTCGGCGAGAACGTGGTGATGCGCATTCTCGACCGGACGGCGGTGCGGATCGACCTGTCCCAGCTGGGACTGAGCGAGGACACGTTCAAGAAGGTGGTCAACACGATCCAGAAGCCCAACGGGATCATCCTGGTGACGGGCCCCACGGGATCGGGTAAGACGACGACGCTGTACGCGTGCCTGAACATCCTGAACGAACCGGGGGTAAAGATCATCACGACCGAGGACCCGGTGGAACTGCAGATCGACCGACTGATCCAGTGCCAGGTGCACGAGGAGATCGGGCTGACCTTCGCGGCATGCCTGCGGGCGATCCTGCGGCAGGACCCGGACATCGTGATGGTCGGTGAAATCCGCGACCTGGAGACGGCGCAGATCGCGGTGGAAGCGTCACTGACGGGGCACCTGGTGCTGAGCACGTTGCACACCAACAGCGCGCCGGAAACGATCACCCGCCTGCTGGACATGGACGTGGAGCCGTTCCTGATCACGGCGTCGCTGGAGGCGGTGCTGGCGCAGCGTCTCGTGCGGACGCTGTGCCGCCATTGCCGGGAACGGTACCGGCCCACCGAAGACGAAATGGCGCGGCTGGGCGTGCCCATGGCGTGGCGGCGGGACCCGAATTTCATGCTGTTCCGCCCGAGGGGCTGCGCCGCGTGCGACTACGTGGGGTACATGGGCCGTATCGGGCTGTACGAATTCCTGGCGGTGGATGAGCCGATCCGCGAGATGATCCTGGAACGGGCGATGGCGTTCGAAATCCGGCGGTACGCCCGCAAGCACCAGGGGATGCGGGTCCTGCGGGAAGAAGGCATCATCAAGTGCGTGAAAGGGATCACCAGCGCGCAGGAAGTGATCGATCACACCGACCTGTACGAGGATTGAGAGGAGACAGGCCATGCCGAAATACGCGTATTTCGCGCTGAACAAGGAAGGCAAGCAGGTGTTCGGCATCATCACGGCCGACACGCAGGCCCTTGCCATCAACGATATCCGTTCGCTGGGCCTGTTCCCGACGAACATCCGGGAAGCCACGCGGGCGGACGAGCGCCGGGCCGCCCGGAAAAAACGGGGGCTGGACGAACTGTATTTCGGCGGGGTGAAGACCAAGCAACTGGTGGTAATGACGCGCCAGCTGTCCACGCTGATCGACGCCGGCCTGCCGCTGCTGCGCAGTCTGAACGTGCTGATCACCCAGTTGAAGCCGTGCAAGTTACGGGATATTCTGCGGGAAATCGCTTCGGACATTCAGTCCGGTTCGACGTTCGCGGAAGCGCTGGCCAAACATCCCAAGCAGTTTGACCGGCTGTTTGTGAATATGATCCGGGCGGGCGAGGTAGGCGGTCTGCTGGAAATCGTGCTGCAGCGGCTGGCCACCTACATGGAGCGGCGTGAAGCGCTGAAACGACGGGTGCGCAGCGCGCTGATTTACCCGATCGCGGTCATTCTGATCGCCACGGGTATCGTGATGTTCCTGCTGTTCAAGGTGGTTCCGGTGTTCGCCGACATCTTCAAGGAATTCGGTGGGGAACTGCCGGCGCCCACCCGGTTTCTGATCGCGGCCGGAGATTTTGTGATTTACAAGTGGTGGCTGATGATTTCGGCGGTGTGCTGGTTCATCATCGGCCTGAAGGTAGCGTTCAAGTTCAAAATTGTCAAGCGGATATTCGACCGGGTGATCCTGAGGGTGCCGCTGGTGGGCGACCTGGTGGTCAAGGTGGCGGTGGCGCGGTTTTCGCGCACCCTGGGCACGCTGATCACGTCGGGCGTGCCGATCCTGCAGGCGCTGAAGATCACGCGGGAGACCATCGGCAACGAGGTGATTCAGAACGCCATCGACATGGTGTACGACAGCGTGAAGGAAGGCGACACGATCGCCGCCCCGCTGGACAAGAGCAAGGTATTTCCGTCGATGGTGGTGAACATGATCGACGTGGGCGAGGAAACGGGCAGCCTCGACGCGATGCTGAACAAGGTGGCGGACATCTACGACGCCGAAGTGGAAGCGGCGGTAGAGGGCATGCTGTCGCTGCTGGAACCGATGATCATCGTGGTACTGGGCGGCATCATCGGGTTTATCGTGGTGTCGCTGTACCTGCCCATTTTCACGCTGGGCGACCAGATCAACAACCCGGGTGGAGGAAAATAAGGTATAAATATAGTGAGACGAGACGCAAGCGTAACGGTACCTCGGAAGGATCCGTAGCACGAACGGAGTCAAATGACAAAAAGGCGGCACACAGCCCGAAACAGAAGGAGAACACACGACATGAAGAGGCATCGCAGAGCGGAACGGGGCTTCACGCTGGTGGAACTGCTGGTGGTGATGGCCATCATCTCCATCCTGGCGGCCATCGTGGTACCCAATGTGCAACGGTATATCGTGCGGGCACGGGTGGCCCGGGCGGTGTCGGAAATCAACGGCGCGGAACTCGCCATGACCGCCCTGCTCACCGACGCGGGGAAAGGAAATTTCAACCAGTTGTTCAATCCGGATGCCGTGCGGGCATGTATTCATGATTTAGTACAGCAGCAGTACCAGATAAATCTGGACCTGCTGAATGAAGGGCAGCGGGGCAGGCCGGAATTTTTCAACGCAGCGGTTACGCTCTATACCACCGTGGCGTATGACCTCCTGACTTATGGCCGGAATGTGCTGCGGGGAGATGGAAAATTGGATTATCTGGCTGCCTGGACACCGGATGTGAATAATACTCCGGCCAGACCCCTGATTGAACGGGACGTACTGGCCAAACTGGGCGACCAGTACATGGCCCTAGGACCTGACCCGTGGGGCAATGATTATCAGTTCTTCCCCGGACCGTGGCGCACCCATACCTTCGCTAACGGATCTGCGCGTGCCCCGATTGTCTTCCGTAAGTTTACGGTGGAGCAATCGTCGGGCGGCAACCAGCGCGGGGCGCGCGATGACGGGTATCTTCTGGATGAGACCGCCCTGCGGAACGCGTTTGGCGACATTATTGAGAGCCCGGAAACCTGGCCGACCAAGGTGGGATACCCCGCGGAAACGGGCAAGGCCGTGTACATCTGGTCCTACGGCGCCAACCTGCGCAACGGGCAGATGCTGTATACCCGCGCCTATGATCTCGCCGCGCCTCGCACGTGGTATGACGCCCAGGAAGAAGGCGACATCGGCGGTGGTGACGACATAAACAACTGGGATCCGGGCGCGAGCTGGCAGCGGTTCTACAACTGATGACGGAAACCGGGCATACGGGGGGGAAGGCCGGCGCGACCGCCTTCCCCCCTTTTCAGAATGGCACATGGATGAAACGTAAAGCTTCAACAGGCGGGCGCGGTACCGGGTTCACGATGGTCGAGTTGCTGGTGGTACTGGCCATCGTGGGCATCCTGATGGGCCTGGCCGTACCCATGACCCGGATGTTCATCCAGGGCACCCAGGAACGGGGCGCGCGGGAATTGTATTCCCTGCTCCGGGCCGCCCGGGTGTACGCGGCCACCTACCGGGTCAACACGGCGGTGGCGTACGAGGTGATGGACGACGTGCCGGATACGCTGCTCCTTCCGGATCCCAACGGCCCGGCCCCCCGCGCGACGGTTCAGGTGCTGCGGGGCGCGATGATGGTTTACGAGTTGCCTTCCAACCGGGGGGCCTACGCGGGGTACTACACCCCCGTTCCGGGCTGGGACGGTTTTCGACCCTTTCCAATGGGGTATTGCGTGCTGCTGCAGGCGCCACCTGAGCGGTTTGACGGCCCCCCCGCGTCGGAACCGGGTATCTTTTTTACCGAACCAGATCCAGATGACCGCAAACAACCTCGGACCACAAAGGCCGTGGATTCCAGGCTGGGCCTCGACTCCATCAATCTGCTCACGACACCGGTGGAGATTGAAGGGGTGGCCAACCTGTCCCTGTGGGACTCGCCGCCGGCGTATGAGCAAGGCGAATATGCCGTGTTACCGCCGCACCAGTACAACGTGTTCCTGGCGCACCGGTTCGACCAGACGGGCCAGTTGATTCCCCCGGGATCAAGCCCTGAAGAACGATACCGGGTATTCTTCGCGCCCATGCCGGACCAGCCTCGCCCGGACCGGCTGGTCCAGTTGGCCGCGGCGGATCCGGACGACTCGGCGGCGGTAAGCCTGTGGCTGCGGGGACAACTGGAAAACACGTTTTCCATGGTGGGAATACCGATCGAGATTTACCGGTCCACGGGCCGGGTGGAAATGGGAAAACTGTAATGGGCGGACGCGTAAGACATCGCGGAGGCGGTCGGGGCAGGCGGAGCGGGTTCACCCTGCTGGAGGTGGTGGTGGCCCTTGCCATCCTGGCGGGGGGCATCGTGGCCATCATGGCGCTGTTCCCCACCGCGCTCTACCGGCAGCAACAGGCCTCGGAACGGTCCACGATCGCGTCGCTGGCCCGGGCCAAACTCAATGAGGCGCGGGTATTCGGTCCGTACGGGGTCACCGGCCCCTGGCTGGAACGGAACGCGTATCACCTGATCGAACAAAGCGCGCGGGCCTATACCGTTTACGACTCGTGGCGGGCATCCGTCTCTTCGGGCACCGGCATGCCGGGGCTGTACCGGGTCACGTTCACGGTGAAGCTGAACAGCGGCCAGACCGAGGAATTCGTCACGTATGTCACCGAGCGGTAACCGGAAAACCAGGGGCGTCGCGCGGCAGGGCGGTTTCACGGCATTGGAACTGCTGGTGGCCATTGCCATCTTCGTGACGCTCATGGCCGGGGTGGTGTCGATGTTCACGGGCATCATCCGGACGGTCCAGGGCAGCCACGCCACGATGGACGCGATGGAAAACATCCGGGCGAGCATGGCCGTGTTCGAATCGGACGTCAAGCGCGCCTTCGCCAGCCTGGAGCAGGAAGACGCCCGATCGTTTTACGGGGAGCCCACTGGCTTCGCGTACGTGGGGGTAGACCGGAACGGCAAACCGAGCCGGGTTACCTACACCCTGCACGTGGATCCCGAACAGACCGAGCAGGACCGACTGGTAACGCTGGAGGTGCCCCTGTCCCAGGTGGTGGACGCCGTCGTTCATTACCTCATGATCGACCGGGACGGAGACGGCTACACGGATTACCAGTTCCAGGGTATTCCCGATCAGCCGTTGCCGGTAGACTGGGCTAACGAGGTCACGCTTTCCGCGGCAGAGGGAGCCTTGCGAGACCCGGTCGCGGTAAAACTGGCGACGGAAGTCCTTCCCATTGTGGGTGCTCCTCCTCAGAATCCCCAAGCGATTCCCGCGGAATCAAGGAATATCCTGGTCTCCATCTCATTCGATGGGCGACGCGGGTTACTGCTCCGGTACGAAGAACCCGGGAAAACGTCGCTGGAAGACCTGGATATCCCCCTGACGTCGGAGCTTCCCATAACGCAATACCTGGATTACGCGACCAACCCGCAAAATGTGCCCCGTCCCCTTCCCGCGGATGCCAAGGATCCCCTGGTACCGGCCACGCGGGGCGCGCTCTGGCTGCAACGGGCGCGAGGGATTTTCGACGTGCCGTTCCTGCTTCCGGCCATACCCAAAAACGCCTCAGGCGAACCACCCTTTCCCCTGTTCTGGCGGGAAGACAATGGAACGTCCGGCAGAACCCTCAAGGATCACCTGGTTATCGACAACATCCTGTTGACGGCGTGGCTGTGCGAGCCGGGCACGCTGAACTGGATCATGGGACAGGATTTTTCGGGCACCCCCGTGCCGGTGCCGGCCCTGGACCTGGGATCGTTCTTCTACTACGGCGACGAATACGACGTGAGCGCGCCGTGCTTCAACGCGCTGTGGAACGTGCCCTTTCTGTCCCGGGGCCTCGATCAGCGTTTCGCCACGGCGGATAACCCGAAGTTTTCGTGGCTGGCCTGGCAACTGATCGCGAGCAGTGATTTCCAGGGGAACCTCATCTACCCGGGCATCCTGCTGGCCAGCCGGTACTGGCTGTTCCGTTTCCCGCCGGAGAACTGGAACAACCTCACGCAGCCGCTTCACCCCGTCATGACCAGCACGGGACCCGGTAATCCCCTGGAGTCCCGGCTTCCCGCCTGGATTTCCATGGGCTTCTGGTTCGTGGGGGACGCCCCGGGGCCACAGGGGCAGACTTTCTGTAAATGGGTGTCGCAACGGATTGAACTGCCCACGGGCTACATGCGAGGTAGTTTCTGATATGTCCCATTTCATGTCGCGCGCGACGCAACCCGGCAGAGATGGCAGGCGGGGCGCGGCCCTGGTTATCGTGCTGGCCATCCTGACGGTGCTGCTGGCCATCGGGCTGAGTTACTTCACCGTTACCCGGCTGGAATCGCAGATTGCCACGAACGTGGTGAATACCGTGAGGGCGGAACAGCTGCTCGACGGGGCGTTTTCGCTGGCCCAGTACCAGTTGAACGTGGACCTCGAACAGCACCCGAACGTCACTAGCCCCGACTTTTCGTGGAACAGCCTGTTCAACGGCGCGGCATTCATCGGCAAGAACTGGGCCTGGCGCAAGGGGATCCCGGCGTTCGATATTACCGACGTGGAACAGGCCCTGCGCGCCCAACGCCCCGACCTGTTCGTCCATAGCCTGCTGTACGTTCAGTTCACCGACGGATACCGGGAACTTCTGTTCCGGGGACCGCGCACCCTGCCATGGCTGTGGATTCCTAGGTTCACCGGCGACAATATCCTGTTGTACCTGCCGGAAAACCAGGCGACCCTTTGTAACCGGGACGGTCAGGCGATCAGCGACGGGGCGGCGAACACCGCCCTGAGCGCGTCGGGGCTTCGCTGGCGCTTCAGCCGGAAGTGGCGTAAAAATCCCGGGGAAACCGGGGATCCGGCCCCCTGGCTACTGCCGGCCTATTACGGGTCCAGCCCCGTGGCTTCGTCCGGGCCCCGTTACCCCATGGAACTCATCCACGAATGGGCCCACGTGGACACGGACGGGGATGGCTTGCGGGACGCGCTTTGGATACCGGTTCCCCGGGACCTGAACCTCAACGGCGACGGCGTGGACAACGACCTGGATGGAAACGTGGATCCGATTGACTTCGATCCCAATCACGCGGACGCCCAAGGTTTACCCCAGCGCCTCTTCGAACCTGGGACGTTCGTGTACCGGGTCCGGCCCTCCGATGGCGGCATCATCACCAACCTGGAACTCGAAGATCCGGCGAACGTTCAGCCAAACGGTCCTTTCCGCCTGACGGTGCCGCTGCCCGGGGCGACAACGATCATTGACCTGAACAACGACGGCCTGATCACGGATGCCGATCGCCTGCCCAACGGCGAATTTGCCTATTTCCGGATGCCGGACCAGATTCCCGTGAAGGTCAAAGATCCCTTCGGGGAGCGTGTTGTAATGCTGGGGCTCGACAACGTGGATACCCAGGACAATGATTATGACCGCCAGGTCAATGGCTTCCAGCTCTACGCGTGCACGGACGCCAACGCCGCCAAACGATCGGGCATGAAACAGCTGAATCCCGAACTCTTCTACGGATCGAACCAGGTGTGGCCGGAAATCAGCGCTTACGGGCTGGCAGGCCTGTACGTGGCGTGCTCGGGTGAACCGGTGTGCGATATTATCGGCCGGGTGGCCGTCCGGATCACCGACGAGGCGTCCAAGGTCAACCTGAACACGGCGGGGGGCTTCCGGTACGGGGTGGACTATACAGGTACCCCGACACCGTACCTGGCAAGGGCCTTCGGGCAGGGCGTTACCCCTTACGAATATGAATTCCGGATGATGCCGGGCATGGGCGTGGATCTCGCCGAACGCCTCTGGGGCTGGCGCACGGGCTCCGGCCGTTGGATCTCCGAAAATAACGTGGATACGTCATTGAGTCTGGACACGGTAACCTACCTGAGCGACTGGGATCTCGTCGCACCCGGTTACGGACGGGTGGATGACAACGTGAACAGCGTGGTGCTGGCCTTCAACTGGCGGGACGACAATGGCGATGGCATCCTGGACACGGGCGCCGGGTTGAACCCGCCCCTGGAATACCGGCATCCGGATCTGCAGGAACACCTGCTGACCGGCACGACCTCTCCGTCCTCTCTGCCCACCCAGGTTCTGAACCGCAAGCCCGACGTGATCGACGCGGCCCTGCGCCTGGGCCAGTTTGAAGGCATCGACGAGCCCGGCGAACTGCAGATCGCCTCGCCCTTGCGGAACAGGCTCGCCGAAAACAACAACACTGATGACGACAACAACGGCGTGGCCAATGAACGCGGCGAGTATGGCGACAAGATTTTCAACGACGTGACCGACGCGGAAAAACTGGATCAGTTCGGACCAGAACGGATGGCCACGCTCGCGACGCAGGCGACGGCCCAGTCCGATTCGCACAACGTGTTTTACTTGGACACGCCACGGGGCAGGCTGGCGTTCAACAAGGTGGACCCGAACTACGCCACGCCGCCGCAACTGGCCACCACGTTCATGCTGGCGGAAAACCTGGGACCCAACTTCAATTACAATCCTGGGGCGGACCCGGCGAGCTGGTTCGCGTCCGGCCTGCGGCGGGGAGACGCCAGCGTTACGGGCTACCTGTTTGGATCAGGATTCAATCCCGCTACCGGCGCCTACACCCTCGGCAGCGCGAACTGGCAGACCCTCGAGGCGGATCCTTTCCTGCGGGCGCTGCAACTGGCGGTAAACCTGGTGGACAACCGGGACCGGGACGCGAAGGCATCCCGGATCACCCCGCGGTGGGCAACAGAAGACAACGAACGGGAACGGATCAGCGCGGCGGAAACCCTGCCGCTGGATCTGATCAATGACTTCAAGGTGAACTCACTGGGCACGGATCCGAACAGCCGGCGCCTGGACAATACGGACCCATGGTGGGAAGCCGAGACGGGTAACAAACGCAGAATCAGTTACACGGTGGCGGGCGCGGACGCCATCCGCATCAACGAGGTAATGGCGCGTCCGGTCCGGCGGATCGAAGCGGAAACCAACCGTACCGACAACCCGACAATAAACACCAATCCCTCGCCCTATCCGGGCATGCCTTCCTTCGACGTCGCCTCGGTGGGCGGCACGCTGAGCAGCGCGTCCAATTACCTGGGCGACCGGACCGTGGTCAACCTGCCCGCCAACCAGGTGTATGAGATAGCCATCCGCGCATCGGACTGGACCCTGCCGCCGGGCCGGTATTACCTGATGGTCAACGTAACCGATGAAAACGGGAACATGACCGTTACCGATTCGGGCGTGCTGGACTATTGCGTCCGAAACACGGACGCAACCGCGCCCGGCATGGCGGATGAGGCTGCGTATGATACCTATATCAACACGCTGATTCAGAACACGCTGGCTGTTTTTGCGCCACCGTCCGGCTCACCGCTGGAAGCCGAAGTAAACCAGCTGGCGGTGGACCTGTATACCCTCATCCAGTATGATGCCGTCTGGAAAACCGTGGATGAGACGGAGTATCTTGCCACCCCAAACCGCAAGACCAATGGTGTCGGTACGCCGATGGGGTGGATTTTCCTTCCCGGAAGCCAGCCTGACAGCTGGGAAGTTCCGGATGAAACCGAACTTCCGGCTACCTATCCTGAAATCTACAACTGGATTCAGACCACCCAGGGACTTACCACTCCGGCCGAGATTCAACAATGGTTCGCGGAAAACATCTGGAATGCCGTTACCGGATTCTACTTCTCGGATAATCTTTTCGGAATACCGGGACCTGGTGTTCAAACCTACACGGTGTCCGTACCGGATGCGTCCAGCGGGCTGGAACTGCGCGTGGCCATCCGGATCAACCCGGATGCGTCAGGAACGGTATCGCTCAATTTCTTTGACCTGTCCCAGGAACCGGACCATGAATGGATCGAACTGGTCAACACGTCGGATGAGGCGGTCGACCTGAGCGGATGGAAACTGGAAATCGGCATCCCGGACGCGCCGGGCACCGCGATGGACCCGGTCATGGCGGATCCGAACAAATCCAAATGGACCATCCCGCCCGGCACGGTCATCGCCCCGAAAGGATACCTGCTGCTGGCCTTCACGGAACCGGAAAACGGAGACCAGTTCGCGAACGGCCCGGATGGCAACCGGTTTTATGACAACGGCCTCGGACTCAAACGCAGTGAT
>JAGPFE010000103.1 GCA_018056705.1 Candidatus Hydrogenedentota bacterium
CGCCAGTGAAACCACGCGGCGCCTGAACTGGCTCCTGCGGAAAATCGCGCCATCGAAAAGCGCCGTGCTGATCACCGGGCCCAGCGGCGTCGGCAAGGAAGTGCTTGCCCGGGCCCTCCACCAGCTCAGTCCCCGCGCCGATAAGCCCTTCATCGCCGTCAACTGCGCGGCCCTGGCCCCGGGCGTGCTAGAGAGCGAACTGTTCGGCCACGAAAAGGGCGCCTTCACCGGGGCCACCGAGCGACGGATCGGGCGCTTCGAGCGGGCCCACGGCGGCACCCTGCTCCTGGACGAAGTGGGCGAAATCCCCCCGGTCGTGCAGGTCAAGTTGCTCCGCGTGCTGCAGGAAGGCGAGTTCGAACGGGTCGGCGGCGCGGAAACCATCCGGGTGGACACCCGCGTGCTGGCCGCCACCAACCGCGACCTGAAAACCGCCATCGAAAAAGGCGAGTTCCGCGAAGATCTCTACTACCGACTCAAGGTGTTCTCCATCGAGATCCCACCCCTGCGCCAGCGCCCTGACGACATCCCGCCCCTGGTGGATCACTTCCTGCGCGCCTTCAGCCAGGAGTTCAACAAGCAGGTCGACGCCATCGACGAGGACGTCCTGTCCATCTTCATGCGCTACCCGTGGCCCGGTAACGTGCGGGAACTCCGCAACGTGCTCGAGCGGGCCGTGATCCTTGCCGAATCCAGCCGGATCACCCGCGACGACCTGCCCCCGGAACTGATCAGCGAGTCCTTTGCCGAGGAGGAAATACTGCCCGGGGAAAACGAAGGGAGCGAAGAGAACGCCTCTTCTTCCCTCCTGCTGTCCACCCGCGACCGGATTGAGCGGGAACTCATCCTGGGCGCGCTGGAACGGTTTCGCTGGAACAAGAGCCGGGCCGCCCAGCACCTCGGCCTCAAGCGCACCACCCTCCAGTACAAGATCCGGAAATATAACCTCGAGTAACCCCCGCCCTACTCCGTGTCGGCAAGCCGGATCACGATGGGTTCCTTCACCCGGTTGGTTTCCAGGTACTTGCGGAAACGCACCAGCATGGGCTCGGTCAGCACGGTGCCGGCGGACATGAGTTTCAGTCCCTTGTCCGTCACGATGGGATCGGCGAGGGTCATCCCGGGCTTGAGATCACACGCGTACACCCGGGCAACCCGTACTTCCCGCTGAGCCGTTTCCCCGGGTCCCGCCCCCAGGGCCTCAAGCACCGCCGGATCATACCAGCCGGTTCGCTGCCGCATTGCCCGCAGGCATTCGAAAGCGGGCAAACCCGCCTCCCGAAGCTGGCAGTAATCCATCGCCACCTTCAGAATCCGCGCGTTCAGGGGAATGGCCTCCCCCGCCACGCCGTCTTCCGGGTATCCCGTGCCGTCGTACCGCTTGTTGTGGTACAGCACCACCCGGGCCACCTGCTCCATCCGCGGAATATGGATGATCAGGTCGTGCCCGATGCTCGGCACGCTCTCCAGCGCCTGTCGTTCTTCGTCGGTCAGCGGCTCGCCGCGCCCCTGTTTCTGCGCGATCTCAGGCGGCAGGGCCAGGTACCCGATGGGGCACAGCGTGGCCGCCAGTTCCAGTTCCCACAACTTCTCCACGTTCATCTTCGTCGCGATCCCCCGCGCGAACCCGCGCAGGTTCATGACAAGCCCGAATACTTCCGGGCGCGTCCACGACAGGATCTCCGTGAGCATGGCCACCATGCCCGTCAGCGTGCCCTCAAGCAGTTCCCGCTCGGCGGTCACCAGGCGGTACTGCTCGATGGCGGCAATCAGGGCCCTCGCGAACATCTCCGACGGACACGGCTTCAGCAGGAACCGGAAGATCGCCCCCTCGTTGACCGCCTGCATGGCATCGTTAAGGTCGGCGTTGCCCGTCAGCATGATGCGCACCGTGTTCGGTGAGAGCTCCTTCACCTTTTTCAGGAACTCGATGCCGTTCATCAGGGGCATCTTCATGTCCGACACCACCACGGCGAAGGGACCTTTCTCCTGCAGCGTGCGCAGCCCCACGTGCGGACCCTGCGCGGTAAACACCCGCATCACCCTGCCCAGTTTCCGCTGGTAGGCCTCGAGAATATTCGGATCGTCGTCGACGAAAAGAATCCGTTCTTCCATGGTGGTCATGATCGGATCTCCTCCCAGCGTTGACGCCACGCTTCGAATTTCCCCGCCAGCCCCGCTGCCCGCAAGAGGGCCAGCGGCTGTTCTGTATCGGGGCGCGTCCCCCATACCCGGTCCGTGTCGCGGCAGAGCAGGTCCGCGCAGTACACCATCATCGGTCCGTGCGCCCCCACGGTCTCCACCTCTTCGGGATGATGATGAAACAGCACCGCTTCCACGATGAGGTCGGGCAGCGACCAGATCCCCAGCAGGTAAGCGGCCAGTTCGGCATGGGTACAGGAAAACACCTCCCGTTCCGCCTCTTCCAGGGACACCCCGTTCAGTTCCGCGAAGTCCACGCAATGCTGGTAATACCCCGGGGGACCCGTGGCCAGCAGCGCCTCCCCCGCGTCGTGCAGCAGCGCCGCCGTGTACAGGGCGTCCGTGTCCGCCTGCCCGATCTTTTCCATCTCGCAGATCATCCGGACCGCCCGCGCCGTTTCCACGCCATGGGCCCACAGGGCATGTAGCGAGAACCCTTCCGCGCAGGCGCGTTGCTCGAAATGGGAAAACAGGCCCACACCCAGCACCAGGGAACGAATGGTTTCCAGGCCCAGCATGGCCACCGCCTGCGTGGCCGTGCTCACGGGACGGCGCAACCCGAAAAAGGCTGAGTTGACCAGTTGCAGTATCTTCGCCGTCATGGCCGGGTCTTTTTCGATAATCTTGCCGACATTCGCCACGGAACCCTCCGGTGAACTCAGTTCCTCGCGCAACTGCTGGTATACCTCGGGAATCGTGGGCAGTTCGCCCGTTTCGGTGGCCAGGCCCACCACGGCGGGATTGGCCAGCCGTTCCCTGAGGGTCAGCGCCCGGCTGATGGTGTTCTTCAACACCTCCGGCGGGCATGGTTTCATCAGGAACTGGTGGGCGTCACCTACCGTTCGGTACACCGCCTCGTCGTCCGTCTGGCCGGTCAGGATAAAACGCACCACCTCCGGATGCCGCTGGCGCACCTCGCGCAACAGGGCCGCGCCATCCATGCCGGGCATCCGCATGTCCGACACGATGACGTCCACCGGCCGCTCGGCCAGGATCCGCAGGGCTTCCTCACCGCTTCCCGCGAACAACTGGTTCCATTCCCGCCGCAGGGGAAACAGCATTCGCCGCAGGCCGTCCAGCACCCCGGGCTCGTCGTCCACGAACAATACCGTTCGCATCGATCACCCCTCCTGTTGTTCCACCACGCCCCGCGACGCTTCACCCTCCTTCAGGGGAAGCCGGATAATGAAAGTCGTGCCTTTACCTTCTTCCGTCTCGAACGTTATGGTGCCGCCATGCTTGTTCACGATCACGTCCCGGGCGATGGCCAGCCCCTGCCCCGTGCCCTTGCCCACTTCCTTCGTGGTGAAGAACGGCTCGAAAACGCGTTCCCGGACCGATTCCGGAATCCCCGTGCCCGTGTCGCTGATCCGGATTTCCACCCAGTCCCCATCCAGCCGCGTGGCAACCGTGATCAACCCTTTTTCACCCTTTTCCCGGTCCACCTTGTCGCCAATGGCATGCGCGGCGTTGACGATCAGGTTGAGGTACACCTGATTCAGTTCGCCCGGGTAACAGGGCACTGGCGGCAGGTTGTCGTCCAGTTCCGTTTTCAGGTCGGCCACGTACTTCCATTCGTTCCTGGACACGGTTATCGTGTTGAGAAGGTCCTGGTTGAGGTTGCCCAGCGTCTTCTCCCCGCTCCCGGGATGGGAAAAGGCCTTCATGGCCCGCACGATCCCCGCTACCCGGGCCACCCCTTCCCGGGCCTGCGAGATCGCCTTGGGGGATTCCTCCAGGTAAAACGAGACGTCATCGTCGCTTACCCCGCCTCCCGACCCTCCGCCCTCGATCCGCTCCCGGAATACCCCGATCGCTTCGCCCAGGAATTCCAGGTTGTCCCCCACGTACTGGATGGGCGTGTTGATTTCGTGGGCGATCCCCGCGGCCAGCCTGCCCACGGCCTCCAGGCGCTGATGCTGCCGGCTTTCCTGTTCCTGTCGTTCCATTTCCGTGATATCTTCAAAAAACTCGATTACGAGGTTACCGTGTTCTCCTTGATCGTCACGCACGGGAAACGCCCGCAACCGGAATACCCGGGCCGTTCCGTCCGGATACGTCACCGCCCGTCTCGCCTCGTGGACGCGACCATCCTCGAAACATCTCTGTACGGCGCATGTCGCGCAGGGACCCTCCGGCGACTCCGTGTTGTACATCCGGTAGCAGGTATCCGTGTCGTCATGGATCGCGTACTGCCGGGCGGCCGCGTTGCTCATGACCACCCGGAAATCCC
>JAGPFE010000047.1 GCA_018056705.1 Candidatus Hydrogenedentota bacterium
CAGCGGTTTCATGACCGGATCCCCAAGCGCTGGCCCGGCTATGGTTTTGACCGGGTACTTCGGGAAATGGCGCGGCAGCAGCGGCTGGACCCCGCCATGCTGGTCACCGGCAGTGAGGGCACGCTGGGACTGGTTACCGCGGCAACGCTCCGTGTCGTGCCCCTGCCAAGGGAAAAAGGACTGGTCGTCCTGTTTTTCCCCACGGTACGGGACGCCCTGGAGGCCTCGGTGCGGCTGCTGCCCCTGCGCCCCGCGGCCATCGAGCACATTGATCACGTGCTGTTTGATCAGACCCGCGGCCAGTCGGTTTTTGCCGCCGCCCGGGCCTTCCTGGAACTGGATGAAAAGCCCCACGCGTCGATCCTCATGGTGGAGTTCGAGGAGGACGCCGCCGACCGGGCGCGGGACGCGCTGCGGGCGGTCCCGGAGGGCCGTGGAAAGGTCTGTGGTCCCGAGGATGCCGCGCGGGTGTGGGCGCTGCGCAAGGCGGGACTGTCGCTCCTGACGGGATGCCCGGGTCCCGCGAAACCTACCGCGGGAATCGAGGACGTGTGCGTGCCGCCGGAACGGCTGGCGGAATACGCCGCGGCCCTGGGGGGCATCCTGGACCGGGAAGGGCTCCGGGCGTCGTTCTACGGGCACGCGGGATCGGGGCTGCTGCACGTCCGGCCCGTGGTGGATCTCCACCTGCAGGAAGACATCCGCCGGTTCCGGCGCGTGGCTGAGGCCTGTTTCGAACTTTCCCGGGCTTTCGAGGGCTCTCCCGCGGCGGAGCACGGGGTGGGGATCGCGCGGACGGAGTTCCTGGCGTCATGGCTGGGACCCGAACTGTGGGGCGCCATGGCGGAAGTCAAGCGGGCCATGGATCCCCGGGGGCTTCTGAACCCGGGCAAGATCATCGATACCGGCCGGTACCGGTTCGATCGGGACCTGCGCCAGGGCGCGGGATACCGCCTGCCCGTTCCCTTTGAACCCGTCCTAGGATACGTCCGCAAGGACCGGTCCTTCACGGGGAACCTGGAACAGTGCAACGGGTGCGGCGGATGCCGGAAAACCGGGCCCACCATGTGCCCGACGTTCCAGGCCACGGGGGACGAACTGCTCTCTACCCGTGGGCGGGCGAACGTCATCCGGGCCGTGCTCGAGTCCCGCCTGGGAGACCCGGAGGCGCCGCTCCTGTCGGACGAACTGGAGCAGGCCCTGGAAAACTGCCTGTCCTGCCGGGCCTGCGCGACGGAATGTCCTTCGAACGTCAACATGCCCCTGCTGAAAGCGGAACTGCTATATGCTCGGCATCGGAAACACGGGGTGCCCCTGGTGGCCCGGCTGCTGAGCCGGGTGGACTGGCTGGGATGGCTGGGCACGCGGGCGCCGGGGCTGGCCAACCGGGCCCTGGCGTGGCCGTGGCTGCGCGGGGCCATGAAAGCGGCGCTGGGACTGACGGACCGGCGTCCCCTGCCGTCCTTCGCGGCGGAACCCTTCGACTGGTGGTGGCGGCGTCATCGGGGGAACGGCACGACCCGGCGGGGAACCGGCGCGCGCGGGCCGGTAATCCTGTGGCTGGATTGTTTCGCCCGGTATTACGAGCCTGACATCGCGCGCGCGGCCGTAACCATCCTGGAGATGGCGGGGTACGAGGTGGTCATTCCATGGGACGCGGCGTGCTGCGGACGGCCGGCGTTCAGCATGGGACGGCTGGACCTGGCCCGGGCCATGGGGGCCCGGAATATCGAGGTGTTGTCGGAATTGCCCGGGGATATCGTGTTCCTGGAGCCGTCCTGCGGGTCCATGCTGGCGGAGGACTACGCGGAGTTGAAGTTGCCCGGGGCCGAGGCGCTTTCGCGACGGGCCCTGTCGTTCGAGTTGTTCATCGACCGACTGCTCGAGCGGGATCCCGGGGCCCTGCCGTGGCATGGCCGGCCGGGCCGTTGCGCGCTGCATGTTCACTGTCACGCCAAGGCGATGGTTCCGCCGGAGCGGTTCCGGCAGGTTGCCGCCCGGGTTCCCGGGGTGGAGGCAACGCTGCTGGACTCGGGGTGCTGCGGCATGGCGGGCGCGTTCGGCAGCCTGGAATCTAAGTATGACCTGTCGGTTGAGGTGGCGCGGCCGCTGGTGGACATGGTCAACGCGTTGCCTGCCGACACGGACCTGGTCGTTTCGGGGACCAGTTGCCGTCACCAGTTGACGCACCTGGCATCCCGGGTTCCCGCGCATTTCGCGGTTTGGCTGGCCTCCTGCCTGCGAAACACCGACGCGTGATTACCCCGTACTCCGTGGGGAAAGGGGGGTCTCAGGCGCGTGGGGGAGAAGATGGCTCGCTTTGTTCGAAATGACAGTATTTAGTGACTACTGTGCTTGCAGAATGGTGGTTTGAAATGAGTTTATAGTTGTGCCGCGGGGAGGACAGATTGGTGGATGAAGTTGACAGGGGCGGGTACATGTGGTATAATTAATTACCACGTGGCCAATGGAGAGTGATCCGTGACGTCAGCGATCAGGCAAAAGGTGTGCCGTAAGGGGGAGTGGTGTGCCTTGACTCAGGGCATCATTTTTGCTATACTATCCCGCCACTTCTCAAGCGCTGAGAATTCCTGATGCTTTAGTTCGGGAGAAACGCGGCGTCCCTTCAAATCACGAGTTCTGCCTTGAAACCACAAGGCTGTCGCATCAAGGAGAGTACGCATGGCTGTCGCGCATCAGATTGAACGGCTGAATCTCGGCAAACTCTCGGAGACGGTGGATCTTCCGGACCTGATCGAAATCCAGACGAAATCGTACCGGGATTTCCTGCAGTGGGAGGTGCCGCCGGACGAGCGCCAGATGATCGGGCTCCAGTCGGTCTTCCACGAGGTGTTTCCCATCGAATCCAACAACGGGATGGCCCGGCTGGAATTCGTGAGTTACAGCCTGTTTCCCCCGAAGAACACCATCCAGGAATGCCAGGACCGGGGCCTGACCTACGCCGCGACGTTGCGGGCCATTCTGCGGCTGGTGCAGTTCGAGGAAGTGCCCTCCTCTTCCGAAAAGGTGGTGCGCAACATCGTCGAGAACGAGGTGTTTCTGGGCGAGTTGCCCGTGATGACGCCCAACGGCACGTTCATCATCAACGGGGCCGAGCGGGTGATCGTCAGCCAGTTGCACAAGTCGCCCGGGGTGTCTTTTGAATACCGGCAGTTGTCCACGAACAAGAAAGTGCTCAGCGGGAAGATCACGCCCTACCGCGGGGCCTGGCTCGAGTTCGATTACGACATGAACGATCACCTGTGGGTGACGGTGGACCGGCGGGGCAAGATTCCGGCGACGACGTTCCTCAAGGCGCTGGGCTACGTGGATCCCCACGAGATCCTGGGGCTGTTTTACCCGATCGACACGCTGACGCTGACGGTGCGTGGCCGGAAACGGTCCATGCGGCTGATCCGGGCATCCAGCGGCAAGGCCGGCGCGGGCGGTCGCGGAAAAGGCAAAACCGACGCGTCTTCGTCCGAAGGGGAAGCGATCGGCCTGGAAGACGTGCTCGGGGGATGGATCGCGGAGGACGTCATCGACGAGGACACCGGTGAAATCTACGTGGACGCCGCCACGGAAGTGACCCACGACGTGCTGGACCTGCTGTTCCAGAAGAAGGTGCCCAGCGTGAAGTTCATCACGCCGCGGCACGCGTTGCAGGATCCCTCGATCGTGCGGACGCTGCACCATGACCAGATCATGGACGAGGACCAGGCGCGCCAGGAACTGTACCGTCGGTTGCGTCCCGGGGATCCGGACACCACGCCGAGCACCTATCGATCCCACTTCGACCGGCTGTTTTTCGACCAGACCCGGTACGACCTGGCCCCGGTGGGCCGCTACAAGATCAACCGGAAACTGGGGCTCAAGATCGACCAGTCGACCCGCGTGCTGACGAAAGAGGACGTGGTGGCCACGCTCCAGTACATGCATCGCCTGCGCGCGGGGGATGGCGTGGTGGATGATATCGATCACCTGGGGAACCGCCGCGTGCGCGCGGTGGGGGAACTGCTGGGGAACCAGATCCGGGTGGGCCTGGCCCGGATGGAGCGGACCATCCGGGAGCGGCTGGGATATTCCCAGCAGGATCCCGCCCAGATGACCCCGCAGGGCATCGTCAATCCCAAGCCGCTCCAGGCGGCCATCAAGGAATTTTTCGGGCGCAGTCCCCTGTCGCACTTCATGGACCAGATCAACCCGCTCGCGGAACTGACGCACAAACGTCGGCTGAGCGCGCTGGGTCCCGGTGGCCTGTCCCGGGACCGGGCGGGCTTCGAGGTCCGCGACGTGCACCCTACCCACTATGGCCGCATCTGTCCCATCGAGACGCCGGAAGGTCCGAACATCGGCCTGATGGCGTCCCTGGCGACCTACGCGCGGATCAACGAGTTCGGGTTCATCGAGACGCCCTACCGCAAGGTGGAAAAGGGCCGGGTGACCGGCGAGGTCCACATGCTTTCGGCCTACGACGAGGACAATTACACGGTGGCCCAGGCCAACGCGGAGCTGGACGGTAAGGGCCGTTTTGTCAGCCCGCTGGTGCTGTGCCGCCGGCGGGGCGACTTCCCCCGCGTGGCGCCCGAGCAGGTCGATTACATGGACGTTTCCACCCGCCAGATGGTGAGCGTGGCGTCCGCCCTGGTGCCGTTCCTGGAGCACGACGACGCCAACCGCGCCCTGATGGGCTCCAACATGCAGCGCCAGGCCGTGCCGCTGTTGCGGACCGAGGCGCCGCTGGTGGGCACGGGACTCGAGGCGGTGGCCGCGCGCAACTCGGGCGCGGTGGTCATCGCGGAACGGGACGGCGTGGTGGAGTACGCGGACGGTAACCGGATTCTGGTGCGCGTCGAGGAGCGCGAGGCAGAGGAAGGGCGGAATCCCTTCCGGGCGGAAGTGGACGAGTACGTGCTCCGCAAGTACCAGCGGTCCAACCAGAATACCTGCATCAACCAGCGTCCGCTGGTCATGGCGGGAGACCGGGTGAAGAAGGGAGCCGTCATCGCGGACGGTACCGCCACGGATCGAGGCGAACTGGCCCTCGGCCGGAATGTCCTGGTGGCCTTCATGCCCTGGGAAGGGTACAACTTCGAAGACGCCATCATTCTGAACGAGGACCTGGTCAAGGAAGACGTGTTTACCTCGGTGCACATCAGCGTGCACGAAATCGAGGCGCGGGAAACGAAACTCGGCCCGGAAGAAGTCACCCGGGATATTCCCAACGTGGGGGAAGACGCCCTGCGGAACCTGGACGAGCGGGGTATCGTGTACATAGGCGCCAAGGTCGGGCCGGACGACATCCTGGTGGGCAAGGTGACCCCGAAAGGTGAAACCGACCTGACCCCCGAAGAGAAACTGCTGCGGGCGATTTTCGGGGACAAGGCGGAAGACGTGCGGGACGCCTCCCTGCGCATGCCGACCGGCGCGAGCGGCGTGGTGATCGACGTGAAGATCTGCAGCCGCCGTGACAAGTCCCAGGACGCCCAGGCGAAAAAGCAGTTCAAGCAGGAGCAGGAACGGCTCGAGCAGTATTACGAAGGACGGATCGTCCGGATCCGCGAGACCTTCGAACGGCTCGTGCGCGAGGATGTCATGGGGCTCACCATCCTCGAGGACGTGGTGGATTACGCCACGGACGAGGTGGTCCTCGAGAAGGGACGGCGCGTGATGGCCAAGCACATCCGCACCCTGCCCTACAGCGTGCTGGCGCGCCTGAAGGTTTCGGATCCCGCGGTGCAGCAGAAGTTTTCGCGCCTGGTCAACATGGCTGCCCTGGAAGAAGCCACGCTGATCGCCCAGCGGGACGCCCGGATCGAGCGGTTGCGCAAGGGGGACGAGTTGCCGGCGGGCGTGCTCAAGTCGGTGAAGGTTTACGTGGCCAGCCGTCGGCGGATGTCGGTGGGTGACAAGATGGGGGGCCGTCACGGGAACAAGGGCGTGGTCTCGAAGATCGTGCCGCGGGAGGACATGCCTTTCCTGCCGGACGGCACGCCGGTGCAGATTCTGCTGAACTCGCTGGGCGTGCCCTCCCGCATGAACGTGGGACAGTTGCTGGAAACCCACCTGGGCTGGGCCGTGCAGAAACTGGGCCTGCGCGTGGCGTCTCCCGTGTTCAATGGCGCGTCCGAAGAGAAGATCCGGGAGTTGCTGCGCAAGGCGGGATTGCCCGAAAACGGGAAACTCCGCCTGCGGGACGGTAAAACCGGGGAGCCGATGTACCAGGACACCTGCGTGGGGTACATCTACATGATGAAACTGAACCACCTGGTGGACGACAAGATTCACGCCCGGGCCACGGGTCCCTACTCGCTGGTCACCCAGCAGCCGCTGGGCGGCAAGGCCCAGAATGGTGGTCAGCGGTTCGGGGAAATGGAAGTGTGGGCGCTGGAAGCCTATGGCGCGGCCTATACCCTGCAGGAAATGCTGACCATCAAGTCCGACGATCTCCAGGGACGTACCTGGGCGTACGAGGCGATCGTCAAGGGTACCCGCGAAGTGGATCCGGGTACGCCCGAGTCGTTCAACGTGCTGGTGCGCGAAATGCAGGCCCTTTGTCTCGATGTCATTAAACTCGTCCGCAAGCGGGGCATCGGGGCGGAAATGGACGAAGAAGAGGAGGAATAAACCTTGGCCACGTACATCCCGACCACTGGTGAGAAGTTTGACGCCCTCCAGATTCGCCTGGCCTCTCCCGAGGAAATCCGGAAATGGTCCCGGGGTGAGGTGAAACGCCCTGAAACCATTAACTACCGGACCTTCAAACCCGAGCGGGACGGCCTGTTCTGCGAGCGCATTTTCGGTCCCACCAAGGATTGGGAATGCGGCTGTGGCAAGTACAAGAAGGTGAAGCACCGGGGGATCGTGTGTGACCGCTGCGGCGTCGAGATTACCGAGGCGCGGGTGCGCCGGGAACGCATGGGACACATCAACCTCGCGGTGCCCATCGCGCACATCTGGTTTTTCAAGAACAATCCCAGCTGCATCGGCAGCCTGCTTAACCTGCCCATCCGGTCCCTGGAGCGGGTGATTTACTACGAGCATTACCTTGTCCTGGATCCAGGGTCCGTGCCCGAACTCGCGAAACTGCAGTTACTTTCGCAGGACGAGTACGACGCGATCGTGGCGAAGTACGGGCGGGACGCGTTCGACGCGGACATGGGGGCCCCAGCCATCCGGAAAGTGCTCATGAACATGGACCTGGACCAGCTGGCCTCGGAACTGCGGGTGGAATTTCACGACGCCACTTCCGCCATGCACCGCGCGAAACTGGTGAAGCGGATGAAGATCGTCGAGGCGCTGCGCAAGTCGGGCAATCGTCCCGAGTGGATGATCCTGGAAGTCATCCCGGTCATGCCGCCCGATCTGCGGCCCCTGGTTCCGCTGGACGGCGGGCGGTACGCCACCAGCGACCTGAACGACCTGTATCGTCGCGTGATCAACCGCAACAACCGGCTGAACCGGCTGATTGAGTTGCGGGCGCCGGAAGTGATTCTGCGCAACGAAAAGCGCATGCTGCAGGAAGCGGTGGACGCGCTGTTCGACAACGGTCGCCACGGCAGGCCGGTGACGGGCACCAATGGTCGCCAGTTGAAATCCCTGAGCGACATGCTCAAGGGGAAACAGGGACGGTTCCGCCAGAACCTGCTCGGCAAGCGGGTGGACTACTCGGGCCGTTCCGTGATCGTGGTGGGGCCTGAACTGAAACTGCACCAGTGTGGTCTGCCCAAGCGGATGGTCCTGGAACTGTTTGAACCGTTCATCATCAACCAGTTGCGCGAACGGGGACACGCCGCCACCATCAAGACCGCGAAGAAAATGATCCAGCAGAACCGCACCGAGGTGTGGGACGTGCTGGAAGACGTGATCCGGGATCACCCCGTCATGCTCAACCGCGCGCCCACGCTGCACCGGCTGAGTATCCAGGCCTTCCAGCCGGTGATGATCGAGGGAAAGGCCATCCGCCTGCATCCGCTCGTGTGCCGCGCGTTCAACGCCGATTTCGACGGGGACCAGATGGCGGTGCACGTGCCGCTCTTCCCTCCGGCGCAGCTGGAGGCCCTGCTGCTGATGATGTCGTCCACCAACATCTTCTCGCCGTCGGACGGATCGCCGATCGTGACGCCCACCCAGGACATCGTGCTCGGCATCGCGTGGCTGACCAAGCAGAAGAAAGGCGTGAAGGGAGAATGGCGGAAGGAATGGTCCCGTTATGAAGACGGCCGGGAAATCATTCTCAAGCCGGGCAAGGTCTTTCCGGACTGCGAGTCGGTGGTGCTGGCCCATGAGCGGGGCGAGATCGACATCCACGCCGAAATCCGGTTGCGCTTCAACGGGAAGATTCTGGCGACCACGGTGGGCCGGGTGATCCTGGCGCAGCACCTGCCGAAGGAAATCACCATCGAGGACGTGAACCGGTACCATGACCAGGCCAGTATCGGCCGGGTAATCGCGGAGTGCTACCGGCGTCACGGTCATCACAAGACCACGGAACTGCTGGACGCCCTGAAAGCCGTGGGATTCAAGTACGCGACCCGGTCCGGGCTGTCCATAGCGATCGAGGACCTGCTGATTCCCAAGGACAAGAAGGAACTGGTCCAGAAAGGGGAGCAGGAAGTCCGCAAGATCGAACTGCAGCACGCGCAGGGCCTCTGCACCGCCCAGGAGCGGTATTCCCGGATCGTGGACCAGTGGACGGAAATTTCCGACCAGCTGGCTTCGAAGATGGTGGACGCGATGAAGGAGAACGACCAGGGCTTCACGGGCGTCTACCTGATGTTTGAATCGGGCGCGCGGGGCAGCAAGAAGCAGATCCGCCAGTTGGCGGCCATGCGCGGCCTGATGTCCAAGCCCAACGGGGATATCATCGAGTCGCCGATTCTCTCGAATTTCCGCGAGGGCCTGACGGTGGTGGAATACTTCATTTCCTCTCACGGGGCCCGGAAGGGGTTGTCCGACACGGCGCTCAAGACGGCGGACGCGGGATACCTGACCCGGCGCCTTGTGGACGTGGCACAGGACGTGGTGATTGAGGAGGAAGACTGCGGCACGCTGAACGGGATCTGGGTGGAGCCGCTGAACATCGGGCAGGACACCACGGTGAGCCTTGCCGAACGCATCGTGGGCCGGTACGCCCTGGACGACATCTATATATCAGGTGAACCGGAGCCCGTCGTCCGGGCCGGTGAAGAAATCGACGAGGCGAAAGCGAAACGGATCGTGGAGGCCGAGTTGCCAGGCGTGACCATCCGTTCGGTGTTGACCTGCCAGTCGAAGAAGGGCGTGTGCGCCAAGTGTTACGGCCGGAACCTGGCGACGGGCCGCCTGGTGGAACTGGGCGAAGCAGTCGGCATTATCGCCGCGCAATCCATCGGCGAGCCGGGCACCCAGTTGACCATGCGTACCTTCCACATCGGCGGCGCGGCTTCGCGCAAGGTGGAGACCGGCGATATCCGGGCGAATGAAAGCGGTACCGTGCACTTCCTGAACGTGAAGACCACGACCGGTGACAACGGCGTGGCGATCGTGCTCAACCGGGGCGGTGAAATTCTCATCCGCAACGCGGAAGGCAAGGAACTCCAGCGCGAACTGCTGGGCCCCGGCTTCCAGTTGCTGTGCCAGGAAGGCGCGAAAGTCCGCAAGGGGGCGATCCTGGTCCGCCGCGACCCCTACAACGATCTTGTCGTGGCGGAAGCGGACGGTGAGATCCTGCTGGAAGGCATGGAAAAGGGCGTGACCATCCGGATGGAAATCAACAAGGAAACGGGACTCGAGGAAATCGTGGTGACCGAACACCGCCACGACAAGCATCCCCAGATTACCATCCGGAACCCGGAGACCAAGGAGGTGCTGGCCTTCGTGACGCTGCGACCGGGCACCCACGTGCTGGTGGCCGACAAGGCCCGGGTGAGTCGAGGCGAAACGCTGGCCAAGACGCCCCGCGAAATGGAAAAAACCAGCGACATCACCGGCGGCCTGCCGCGGGTGGAAGAACTGTTCGAGGCGCGTCAGCCCAAGAACCCGGCGATCATCAGCCCGATCGAAGGCGTGGTGCACCTGGACACCGCGGCCAAAAACATGCGCCGCATTGTCATCAAGCCGGACGTCGGCAAGGAATGGGAACGCCTGGTGCCCATGCACAAGCACATCAACGTGCAGACGGGCGACAAGGTGTATCCCGGCCAGCGGCTGACCGACGGTCCGATCAACCCGCAGGATATCCTGGAGGTGCTCGGCGAGGACGCCCTGCGCAAGCACCTGCTGGATGAAATCCAGAAGGTCTACCGCGCCCAGGGCGTGCGGACCAACGACAAGCACATCGAAGTAATCATCCGCCAGATGCTGCGCAAGGTGCGGATCAAGGACGATCCGGGCGACACGCCGTTCCTGGCCCAGGAGGAAGTGGATCGCATTCGGTTCGAAGAAGAAAACCGCAACACGGCCATGAACGATGGACGTCCGGCGGAAGCGGAACCGATCCTGCAGGGCATTTCCAAGGCGGCCCTGAGCACCAGCAGTTTCGTGGCGGCGGCCTCGTTCCAGTTGACCACCCGGGTACTGACCGAGGCGGCCGTCAGCGGCAAAACGGACTACCTGACCGGCCTGAAGGAAAACGTGATCATCGGCCACCTGATCCCGGCAGGCACCGGAAGCCACTACTACCAGAAATCCCGGCCCGTGGTGCGGGAAGAGAATGTGGAAGATTTGCTGGACATTGAAGACATGGGACTGGGCGTGGGCGAATGACCCTCGACCCGGCAGAGGCCGGCGGGTGATTCCCGTCCGTCCGCGGGAAAGGACGCGGCCATGACAGGCATGGTCATTCTGCTGTGCGGCGCGCTGAGCGCCCTGCATGGCGCCATGGTGGTGGATGGCGTCGCGGCGGCTGTGGGGCGTGAGCCCATTCTCCAGAGCGAGGTCATCGAGGAGGCGGGCGCCGAACTGCAGTCGCTCCGGGACAGCGGCCTTTCCCAGGCCGAGCTGGAACGGGAGGCGGACGCCATGCTGCGTCGCGCCCTGGACCGGCTGATCGAGTACAAGTTGGTGTACCGGGAAGCCACGGGACGGAAGATCGATATCCCCGAGAAGCAGGTCGAGCGGCGCGTGGCCGCCATCCGGCGCCAGTATCCCTCGCAGGAGGCCTTTCTCAAGGCCCTGGCGGATTCCGGGCGGACCGCGGAAACGCTTCGGGAAGAGGTCCGGAAACAGATAACGGCCCTGGTCTTCGCCCGGGCGAAACGCCGGCAGTTCGAACAGGAAATCGTGGTGACCGAGGAGGACATCCGCCGCTACTACGACGAGCATCCGGAGCAGTTTCATCACGGCCCGCGGTTGAAGGCACGGCGGATTTTCATCGCCGCCGGTCGGGATCCCGAAAGTCGCGCGGAAGCGCGTAAACGGGCGGAAGGCCTCCTGGAAAGGCTCCGGAATGGCGCGAATTTCGCCGAAATCGCCCAGGAAGAATCTGACGGACCCGAGGCGGGCGATGGCGGCCAGATGGGATGGATTCAGGATGAGACCCTTGTGCCCGCCTTGCGCGACGCGCTGCGCGCCCTGGAGCCGGGTCAGTTAAGCGGTGTCGTTGAGACGGATTTCGGGTTTCACCTCCTCTTGCTGGAGGAACGCCAGGACGCGGGAGAAGTGACCTTCGACCAGGCCCGCGCGGAAATTGAGCCGCTCGTGCGCCAGCAGAAGGCGGAAGAACGCTATCGCAAGTGGGTAGATACCCTGCGCCAGCGGGCCGATGTCCGCGTGTTCGCGGAGTAACGACGCTTTCAGGCGATTCGGGCCGGGGTTGATGGCAGGTTAGGAAACGGGACCGCCCTCGGGGCAAGCCGCCGGGGTTCACGTCAGCATCAGGAATACCAGGAACGCCTCGATCGCCAGGTGGGCCAGGAACGGCGCGACCAGGTTTTTCCGGGCCATCACGTACCGGGTGGCCACGATCGAAAAGACCGCCATCCCCAACGTTTCCGGCCACGGCTTGACCAGGTGATAAGCCGTCTCGCTCAGCGGAACCAGTACCCACCCCCACTTCGGCAACAGGCGCGTCGCGGCCCGCAACAGGACGTACCGGTGCAGGAACTCCCATCCCGGCAACCACGACATCCACCAGAACCCCATCATGCCAAGCCATAGCGCCCGGTCGCCCAGACCCGTGAACTGTCCCCGCGGATAGATCGCGGCCAGCGAAGGGATGAAGCGCGTGGCGATCACGCCCGCGAGTCCCAGCAGGCAGAAGCACGCCATCAGCAGCTTGTCGACCTTTTCCATCCGGCGCCACGAAAACCACGCGCCCTCCAGCCGGGGCAGGCTCCACGCGAGGGGAATCGCCAGCCAGAACAGCACCTTGAACAGGTCGAACATGGCCATCATCCGCCAGTTCCAGGGAGGACCAAGGGGAAACCGGTCTGCCAGGGCGCCCAGGGTCCAGTGGAAACGGGACCAGTAGATCACGCTGTTGTCGCCCACCGACGCCATGGCATCCACGAACAGGACAACCGCCACGTACCCGATTACCGCGAGGGCGGTTCCTATCCGCAACCGGTCTACCCATCGCCGGGGCACGCGCCCGATGAACCCAGGCGGTCGCTCCATCATGCCGCCCGGACGGTCTGGTTTCATGGCCCGGGCTGGCGCCGTAAGCGACTGTTCCTTGGAGGTACCCGCCGAGGATTGCCTCTGGGGGGGTGTTCTTTTCTTTTCAGGCGCCGGGGACGGTTTCGTGGTATCGGAACGTGCCGTTTTTTTCTGGCGCGAGGTTTTCGTCGGGGTCGAGGGGTCCCCCTTCAGGTTGAACAGTTCTCCTTGTACCGGTCCTTCAGGCGTGTGCTCGCCTGTCGCGGAACGGGACCGTTTCTTACCGGATCCGGGGGGACGTCCCCGGCGCCTGGGCTTGTCATCGCCGCTCATGTCGGCTTTTTTCCTTTTGGATCGCGCCGCGCGTCAGCCGTGACCCCTCGCCTGGGACAAAGGTCAGCCACGGGACACGCCCCACACTTCGGGTTACGCGCGCGGCATACCGCCCGCCCGTGAAACACCAGCAGGTGCGAATAGAGGGTCCAGGTTTCCCTGGGCCACAGGGCCTGGAGATCTCGTTCGACCTTGTCCGGGGCATCCGCCCGGGTGAAACCCAGGCGCCGGGCCACCCGTCCGCAGTGCGTATCCACCACCACGCCCGGCACGCCGAAACATTCTCCCAGGATCACGTTGGCAATTTTCCGGCCCACGCCGGGCAGGGCCAGCAGGGATTCCATGTCTCCGGGTACTTTGCCCCCGTGCCGTTCCAGCAGCAGCCGGCAACTTTCGCGGATAGCCCGGCCTTTCGTCCGGAAGAAACCGCAGGAACGGATGGCTTCTTCCACGGTTCCAGCCTGCGCCTCGGCGAAATCCTTCGGTCCCCGGAACTGCCGGAAAAGGTCCCGGCTCACGGTGTTTACCCGGGTGTCGGTGCACTGCGCCGAAAGGATGGTCATGATCAGCAGGCGAAAAGGGTCCTTATGGTACTCCAGGGCGCACCGCGCGTCCGGATAGGCCGCGGCCAGGCGTTCGAACACTTCCCGGGCCCTGTTTTTTTCCCGGGGAGTCACCTTCCGTGTTTCCGCGGCGGTCCGATTTGTCTTCTTTTCCGTGTCCATGCCACCAGGTCTGCCGCGTCCAGGCAGTTCAGCACGCGTTCCGGCCCCAGCCCGCCCTTGCGTGCCATGGCCACGCCGTACCGCATATTGTACAGGCCCTCGGGGCGGTGGGCGTCCGGCCCGATCAGGAACCACGCGCCCCGTGCCGCCGCTTGGGGGATCAGCCGCCAGTCCAGGTCAAGCCGCCTGGGGTTCGCGTTAATTTCGATCGCCACCTGCCAGGTTGCCGCGGCCTCGAACAACCGATCCCAATCCAGCGACCGTCCCGCCCATGCCTTCAGGATCCGCCCCGTTGGATGCCCCAGCACATCGATCAGTCCCGACGCCATCGCGCGGATCACCCGGTCCGTGTTTTCGGTTGTCGTGCCCGGAACCCCCTCGTGGACGGATCCGATCACCAATTCGCTCGCCGACAGGGCATCCCCGCCAAGATCCACCTCCCCGTTTTCCAGGATGTCCGCCTCTATGCCCTTGATGACCCGGAAATTGTCGAGCCCCGCGTTCAGCCGGTCGATCTCCACGTACTGTTCCCGGAGCCGGTCCGCCGAGAGTCCCCTGGCCTGTTCCGCCGCCGCGCTGTGATCCGTGACCGCCAGCCAGCGCATCCCGATCGACCGGGCGGTTTCTACCATCCGTTCCAGTGATCCCTCGCCATCGGTCCAGTCCGTGTGACAATGCGCGATGCCCCGCAAGTCCGTATCCGTGATCAGCCGGGAGGGTCCGGTCCGGTCCGGTATATTGTCCCGTAATTCCGGGGGAATGACGGGCCAGTCCACGAGGCGGTAGACGGCTTCCTCGTCCGGGCAGTTGATCCGGTGTTCCTTCCGGTCCAGCACGCCCTGCCAGGTCAGCCGCAGGTTCCGCGCTTTCAACGCTCGTCGCAGCGCGCTCAGGTGTACGCCGTCTCCCGTGGCCAGCACCAGCCGGGGTCCAAAAGAGGCGGTTGGCGCGTGATGGGCGACCACGGGAATCCCCCCGGGGATGTTTCCGCGCGACACGTCCTGGTCCGCGGGGCCGGAGGGCAGCAGGGTCCAACCGAGGTCGGCAAAAGCCCGTGCTGCCATCTCCGGCGTGCCGTTCTCCACCACGAGATCCAGGCGCGAGACCAGTTCCCGGCGACGGCGACATTCGCCTGCCGTCTCTATCCGGTCCCGCGCGCCTGCCGAGCGCAATGCTTTTACCGCGTCGTCGGCCAGCGCGTCCGCCTCGGGCAGGAACACCCGGCGCGTCCGATGCCGGAGTGCCCTGAGTGCCCGGAGCATCCGGTCCGCGAACCCCGCCGGAAATTCACGCCACTGGTTGATTTCCCCGGAAAGGCACCGGCGTTCCAGGTCTTCCGCCGAGGTCACCCTTCGTGCCAGCAATTGTCGCGCGGCGCCTGTGCCCAGGTCGGCCAGCAGGAAGAATTCCCGCGTGGTATCGGGGTAGCGCCGTCGCAGCCGCTCCAGGGGTTCCAGGATTCCCGTGTCGATCCATCCCCGGATCGCGTCCGCCTCCCCGGATAACGTCGTTTCCACGGTCGGACTTGCCGGTCCACCGGTCAGGGTGCCCATCTCGCGGATCCGGCGCGCGAGGGACTCAAGGCGCGCCGCTTCCCCGGCCGTGTCATCTGAAAGGGCCGCGAAAAACGCCGCTTCCTCCAGCAGAAGCGACAACGCGTTGGCGTAATCGTGGGGTATCACCGCCGTTCTGTTTTCACTTGCCGATTGGGGCTTGCCGCCTGCTCCCGTTCCGCCCATTGTGTTTAACTAGTCCAGGACAGCAGGCCGATCAGGGCCATGATCACGCCCAGGACCAGGCCGGTCAGCGGCTCACGGGTCCACGCGCCTGCCGCGGTACCCAGTACCGCGCTGCCCGTAGCCAGCAGCAGTCCCAGTCCTGTCAATGCCGCGCCCATGGCCAAGATGCCTCCAGCGCTCAGCGATACCGCGGCAGCACGACGTGTTCCAGCCAGTTCACGAACTCCGCTTCCCGGATATCGTCGTCCACGATGCTGTCGTCGATCTTCAACTGCCACCGGATGTGTTTCAGCGAGGGATCCCGGTGTACCGCTTCGAACTTTTCCACGTACGCCAGCATATCCTCGCGATCCCGGAACCAGCCCTGCTGGATCAGTCGTTCTTCCCGGGCAAGGATCAGCCGCGCCACCTCGTGGAGGTTATATTCGGGGTGATACTGGGTGGCCCAGAAGACGCCTTTCTTGAACGATACGGCCGCGGCCTGAACCGGGCTCCAGTCATTGCCGGCCAGCAGCACCGCGCCCCCGGGCAGTTCCACCACGTGGTCGTCGTGGCTCACGAAATGGGAGTACACCACCGGCTTGTTCCGCGTCATCGGGTGGGTCCGGCCGGCATCGGTAAGCAGGATCTTGGTCGCGATGCCCATTTCCCGTCCCCGGGGATGCGCCTCAACCCGGCCGCCGGCCACCGTGCAGGCCAGCTGGATCGCCCAGCAGCTGCCGAACTGCGGAATGCCCGCCTCGTACGCCCGGTAGGCCACGTCCTTGTGCCGCTGCACCCGGGGGTCATCGTCATGGTAGATCGTCAGGTTGCAGCCTGGCCAGATTACCCCGGCGTACCGGCTGAGTTCGGCGTCCGTGGGTACCGTCGCGCCCTCGTCGCTGCTGTACCAGATGTCATACGCGGCCCCGGGTAACCGCTTTACCAGCAGGTCGGCGTACAACTGGCCCGCCAGCCGCATGCCTACCGCCTCGAACTGGGCCCGGCTCGCGGGCGAATAGCCGTCCGGAATCAGAAACCGCAACGTGTCGCTCATACTCCTGGTCACTCCTGTCCATGCCATGGATTTTCGGATCACGCGCCCGCGGCCGGCCACGGCTGCCGGTCCAGCGCGTCGATGATATCCGGAAGGTCCCGGTAGTCTTCGCAAACCGCGTCCGGCGCGTGCCCGTCCAGCGGCCGGCGCTTGATCACGGTCAGCAGCACGCCCCGCGCGCCCACCGCGTGGGGGCCGCCAAGGTCGTTATGCGGGCGGTCGCCCACGTGAACGATAGACGTTACCGGTACGTTGAAGTGGGCTGCCACCCGGTCGAATACGTCCCGGTGGGGCTTTGATCGTCCCGCCTCGTCGGAGAACACGAAATAATCGAAGTGTTCCAGCATGCCGGCATCCCGCAACAGGATCCGCAGGTTGCGGCCAGGCGTGAAGATCGCGTCGGACACGATGGCCAGCGGATACCGCCCGCGCAGCGCGGCCAGGGCTTCCACCGCGTGGGGCGCGGGCTCCGGACGGTATTCCAGTTCCATCCGTTCCAGCGCGTCCACCACTTCCGCCAGGGAGGCCTCCGGCAGGGTCCGCCCAAGCCCCGCCAGCAGCACCTCCAGGCGTTCCCGCACCGTCCAGGTTACGTGTTGATCGTGCCACACCTTGCGGAACGCCGCGTCCGCGACGTCGAAAGCAAGGTCTACCGTCGCGCGGTCCACCGGGGCTTCCCGTTCCAGGGCCTGGTGCAGCAGAGCTCGACGGGCGACCGGCTTGGGGGGTAACCCGGCCGCCGCCCGTTTCGGTTCGTCCGAATCGTCATGAAAAAGGCAGTCCCACAGGTCAAACGTCACAACGCCTACCGAACCCATGCGTCGATTCTCCGCGGGGCACACCCGCCCGTTGCCCGTTGGCCACGCGCGATCATGGGGGGTATGCCGCGTGTTATTCATTCCGTTTATCGTGAAATGAGGTGCCCGGGAATTCGCGGCCCGGTTTCCGTGGAACCGTCCGCGCGAAAAAATAGCGACTATCCATGGCCGTTTTTTTTCGCTCCCCGCGCGCAAAGCATACCACGGATTCAGGGCTGTCCGCTAATGCCCGTTTCCGGATGATCCTGCCTGGGCGCGCGCCCAGGGGGGACTTTTCAGCATGGATCTTTCCGATGGGGCAGGATGCCGTGACACCGAATCCGGTTTTTCCGCCGGCGGGGCGCGGGGCGTTGATCCGTTGGCCTCCGGTGCGGTACGCTACTTGTAGAAGCAGGGGGTGAAATCCGCCTCCGACGCGGGCGCCGCGGGGCGCCAGGAGATCCGGCCATGTCAACCATCATGACGCGCTGCCTCAGATCGATTATGGTGATCGTTACGCTGGCGGTTCCGCTGATCGCGGTGACAGGCTGCAACACCCTGTCCGGGCAGCCCGCCATGCGCCAGGCCACCATAACCCCGGAACCCCTGTATCCGGGAGCGGAGGCCGTGCTCTCCGTGCAGGTGCGCGATCGACAGGATATTGTGAAGCGCGTGGAAGGAATCATCCTCGAAGATCCCCGGCTGACTTTCCGCCTGCGGAACGATGGTCAACCCCCTGATGAAAAGGCCGGCGACGCCACCTGGTCCATGGCCGTGGTCGTGCCCCGGCAGGCCGTTCCCGGCGAATATACCATGCAGCTCACCGCCATCTCCGGGGATGGCCGTCCCATTCTGATCCGCGACAAGCGTGGCGTGGTACAGCCCATGCAGGTTACCCTGCCGGTGCGCATCCAGGCCGCGCCCGGGAATGGGGGTCCGGCCGGGACGACGAATCCGTCTCCGGATGGAGTTTCGGTACCGGGGCAGTCTTCCACGCCGGCTGCTTCCCCCGGCCGGTAATCATCGGGTAAGGGCACTTGCTCCGGCGCGCGCTCCGGCTGGTAGGGCTGCTGGGGGGCGGTATCCTGCTGGCCGCTTCGGTCGTACCGGGTGTTCCGCCTGGCGAGCGGCAGCGTCCGGATCCCCCCGAAGGGGCGTCCGCGGCCGAAGCGGAACGTCCGGATATTATTCTGCTTTCCGTGGATACCCTCCGGGTGGACCACCTGGCGCCGTGGGGAGGTGATCCCGCGGTTGCTCCCGCTCTCAACGCGCTGGCGGCCCAGTCTCTTCGCTTTCGGAATACCTTGTGCGACGTGCCGCTCACGGCGCCCTCCTTTGCCGCCATGTTTACCGGTCGGCCACCCCTGAGCCATGGTCTTACCCGTAATGCCAGCCGCCTGCCCGATGAGGTGCCCCTGCTCGCCGAGTCGCTGAGCCGGGCGGGATATCACACCGTCGCGGTGGTGGGCGCGTGGGTGCTCAAGGCCCGGCTGTGCGGCCTGAATCGGGGGTTCGCCATTTACGATGACCACATGGAACGGTATCGCTGGGGCGTGGCCATGGGGGAACGGGACGCGGCACAGATAACCGCATCCGCCCTGCGTTACCTCGCGGAGCGGCCCGTCGGAAAGCCCCTGTTTTTGTGGGTTCATTATATCGATCCGCACGCGCCGTATTGCGGCCACCCCGGCTGTACGCCCCCTCGGCCCCGGCGTTCGGAGTCCCGCCAAGACCGCGCCCGGCGGTTCTACCGAGGGGAGATTACCTGGATGGACCAGCACATCGCCCGGTTGCTCCGGGCGATCCCCGAGTCCGCCGTGGTCGTGTTTATCGCCGATCATGGGGAGAACCTCGGGGAACACGGGTATTACGGTCACGGCCGGAAACTCTGGCAGGAGTCCCTGCGGATTCCGCTGCTGCTGCGGATTCCCGGCCGGTCCCCGGTAGATATCGACGCGCCTGCCATGGCGCACGATCTCGCGCCCACGCTCCTGGCGCTGACGGGGCTCGATCCCCTGCCCGGGGCGGATGGGTTCGACCTGCTCAACACTTCGCCCTGCGCCGACCGGCCGCGGTTCATCCAGGCTTATCCTGGGGCGATGCCTCCCATCCCCGGGATCCGTCGCGCGAGCGATCGGGCCACGCCGCTGCTCAGCGGCGTGGCGCGGGGTTCGTATAAATGGTTCGCCGATCCCCGGGGAGGGCGGGCCTGGCTGTTCAACCTCGA
>JAGPFE010000048.1 GCA_018056705.1 Candidatus Hydrogenedentota bacterium
TTCCTGATGACCCAGACGCGGCACTTCCGCTTCGCGGTGGGTGTCGGGGGCCGGCTGCCTATCCTGGCGGCGGCGCGTGAAGGGGCACCGGACCATGACTGACCCGGCATGTTCCAACGCCCCGGCGACCTCCAGGGAAGACCTGGAGCCCATACTGCCCCGGCGGCGTGGATGCTTCGGGCTGTTCATGGCGCTCATGCTGACGGCGGGCGCCCTGTGGGGAGCGGCCCTGGGGGGCTTCCTGTGGATGGTGGACCACACCACTAGCCGGGTGTCGCAGGCGTTTGCCGATTTCCGGCCGAAGGTGGGAAGCAGGGTATATTCCAGCGACGGCGAAGAACTGGGTGAATTTACCCTGGAAGCGCGGCGGCTGGTTCGGTTGAGTGAAATTCCCCTGCACGTGCAGAAAGCGGTGCTGGCCACCGAGGACGCGCGGTTTTACGCGCATCGGGGGGTGCGGATCGACGCGCTGTTCAGCGCCTTGCGGGACTTCCTGGTTTCCGGCCAGACCCGCGGGGCGAGCACGATCACCATGCAGGTGGTGCGCAACGTGGAGCCCCTGGAGGTAGGACAGGAACGGACCATTTTCCGAAAACTCCGGGAGATGGTGGTGGCCCTGCAGATCGAGCGACAGTTCACCAAGGATGAGATCCTGGAGTTGTACCTGAACCAGGTGTTCCTGGGCATCAGCGCGCACGGGGTGGACGCGGCAGCCCGGCAGTATTTCGGCGTGGGCGTGGAAGACCTGACCATCGGGGAAGCCGCGACCATCGCGGGCCTGCTGCGTTCCCCCAACCGGAACAACCCCATCACCAACCTCAAGAACGCGCTGGCCCGGCGAAACATCGTGCTGGACCAGATGTTCGAGGAAGGATTCATTACCGCGGAAGAACGGGACAAGGCCAAGGCCGAAGACCTCGAGGCCCAAGTGAACGCGCGATTCGAAAAAGCGGCCCGGCTGGCCTCGGGCAACGTCGCGCAGTTCCAGGCTCCCTACTTTTCCGAGGAGGTACGCCAGTTCCTGATGGAGCGGTTTGGCCGGGACGAGGTGTTTCAGGAAGGTCTGCAGATCCAGACGACGATCGACATGCGCCTGCAACGCGTTGCCGAGCGGGTGTTGAAGGAAGCCCTGGACGCCTTCGACGAGAAACAGCGCAAGCGCCTGGAAAAGGAAGGGAAACTGGACGAGTTCATGCCGGTCTCGGGGGCCCTGGTATGCCTGGACAACCGCTCGCCATGGGAAGGATACGTCCGGGCGATGGTGGGCGGCCGGGACTTCACGCGGGAAAAATACAACACGGCCACGCAGGCGCGGCGTCAGCCCGGTTCCAGCATCAAGCCCTTCATCTGGGCGGCAGCCATCGGAAACGGGTTCACGCCGTCGAGTATCGTGGTGGACGCGCCTTACTACCGGCCCCTGCCTGGGGGAAGGGTCTGGGCCCCCAAGAACTTCGGCGGGACCTTCAGCGGTCCCATTCCCATCCGCCACGCGCTGGAAAAGTCGGTGAACATCGTGTCCATTAAGCTGGCCGAGGCGGTGGGGGTGCCGGTGGTGCGGTCGCTGCTTGAACGGTGCGGGATTCCCACGGACGTGGAAGGGCTTGCGATCGCGCTGGGCGCGGGCGAGGTGCGTCCGCTGGACCATTGCGCGGCCTACGCGGTTTTTCCCCTGGGTGGCCAGCGGTATGAACCGGTTTTCGTGACGGAGGTGCGCGACCGGGACGGGCTGGCGCGGCTGGATACCCGGGATCGCCGGGCCTCCGTGCCGGCCATGGATCCCCGGGTAGCCTACGTGACGTTGCACATGATGGAAGGGGTGTGCCAGCCGGGCGACGGGTTCTACCCGACCGGATGGCGGGCCAGCGCGCTAAAACGCCCGGTGGCCGGTAAGACCGGTACCACCAACGACAGCCGGGACGCGTGGTTCTGCGGCTTTACCCGGCAGTACACGGCCGTCGTGTGGGTCGGCTACCGGGACAACCGTCCCCTGGGACGCGGGGCGGATTACACCGGCGGACGGCTGGCGTGCCCGATCTGGGTGGAATTCATGAGCGAAGCCCACGAGGGGCTGCCTGTCGAGGATTTCGAGGTGCCCCCCGGGGTGACCTTCTACAAGATCAACCGGATGACGGGCACCCTTGGCGGAAGTTACGAGGAAGCTTTCCTGGTAGGCACCAGGCCGCCGGAATACGTGCCGCCTCCTCCACCGGAAGAGCCGGTGCCGCTGGAAGGCACGGTGGTCAGCGATCCGTCGGCAGGGGGCGCGGGGGCAGACACGACAGGCAGCCTTCCGTCCACGACCGGCGCGTCACCCGGGGCGATGGGGACCGCCCCGTCAGGGACTGGAGAGGGCGAAACGTCATCGTCCACGTTGCCGCCTGAGGGGTAAGAAGGGTGGGACGTGGGGCATGGACGCGCGCGGCGGGCATAGCGGTGGGAATGTGACGGCATGAGCCTGGTCCGACTGGAAAACGTCAGCAAGTATTACCTTGGCGAGGCCGTGCTGGACGGCGTGAACCTCCGCGTGGAAGCCGGTGAACGGGTGGGTCTCATCGGACGGAACGGCAGCGGCAAGTCGACGCTGTTCCGGATCATCACGGGAGAGGTGTCGCCGGACGGCGGCGTGGTGGAACGGGCCCGGCGGCTGCGCATGGCTTCGCTGGCGCAATTGCCCCGGTTCGATGGGGACGCCACGGTACTGGACATCGCCCTGGAAGCCTTCGCGGACGCGCGCGCTATGGAAGCGGAACTGGCCCGGCTCAGCGAGGCCATGGCCCGGCATGAACCCGGGGCCATGGAAGCCTACACGCGGCTGGAACACGAGTTCGAGGCCCGGGACGGCTGGGAATACCCGAACCGGATCCGCCGGACCCTGTCGGGACTGGGATTCCAGGACGCGGAATTCGCCTTACCCTTCCGCGCGTTGAGCGGCGGCCAGCGGACCCGACTGATGCTGGCGCTGGTGCTGCTGCGCGACGCGGACCTGTTGCTGCTGGACGAGCCGGAAAACCACCTGGACATGGATGCCAGGGAATGGCTTGAAGATTACCTCAAGCAGTGTGGCCAGGCGGTGGTGATCATTTCCCATGACCGGCGCATGCTGGACGCGGTGGTCCACCGGATCGTGGAGATCGAACGGGGACAGGCCCGGGAATTTTCCGGTAACTACGCCTTCTACCTGAAACAGAAGGCCCTGATTCGCGAACAACAGCAGAAGGCCTGGGAACGGCAGGAAGCGTTCATCCGCAAACAGGAGGTATTCATCGAGCGGTTCCGGTACAAGAACACCAAGGCCCGGCAGGTGCAGAGCCGCATCCGCGCCCTGGAGAAAATGGAGCGGGTGGAGGCCCCTCCCCCCGAGGCGGATACGGCGGCATTCCGGCTGGGATCCGTCGCGGTGAGCGGCGAGGTGGCTCTGGAAGCGCGGGACCTGGCCATGGCTTACGGGGACCAGGTGCTTTACGACGGGGTATCTTTCGCGTTGCGCCGGGGCGAACGGATCGGGCTGATTGGTCCGAACGGCAGCGGAAAAACCACGCTGTTGCGGCAGTTGGCCGGGCGTATCCCGGGCACCCGGGGCGAGGTGATGCCCGGGCACAAGGTAACCCTGGGCTTCTTCGAACAGCACCACGAAAGCATGAACCCGCGCTGGGACGCGCTGAGCGCGATGCTCGACGCCCGGCCGGACTGGACCCCGGAAAACGCGCGGACCTTCCTGGGACGTCTCCTGTTCACGGGCGATGACGTGTTCAAACCAGTCAGCGCGCTGAGCGGCGGCGAACTGGCGCGGCTGGCCATCGGCAGGCTGATCGCCGGCGGCGCGAACGCGCTGCTCCTGGACGAGCCCACCAACCACCTGGATATCGCGTCGCGGGAAGCCCTGGAAAACGCCCTGGCCGAATGTGAGGCCAGCATGATCATCGCGAGCCATGACCGCGCGCTGGTGGACCGGCTGGTCACGCGGCTTATCGTGCTCCGCGACGGTCGGGCCGAGGTGTTTCTTGGGAATTACTCGGAGTACCACGAGCGGCAACGCGCCCGGGAAACCGGCGCGGACGATGAGACCGTCGTCCGGCGCGCCGAAGAGGCCCTGCGGGTGCGGGGCAAAACGGAAACGGTCGACCGGGAAGGCGAAACACGGGCGAGTGATCCGCGGGCCGAACGCAAGGCGCGGGAACGGGCGCAACGGCAACGGCAACGGAAACTGGAACAGGTCGAAGGGGATATCGCCGCGCTGGAAGCCCTGCTGGCGGAGTATCCGGCGCGTTTCGCCGCGCTGGATCCCGCGGATTACCGGGCCGCGGCGGCGTTGACCGAGGAATACGAGGGATTGAAACGGGACCTCGCGGAACTGTACGCCGCTTGGGAGGAACTGGCGGCGGATGAAGAGTAGGCCACGCGTCAGGGAGACGCGGGGATGGATCCCGGATCACCGGGGACCTGGTCGCGGCCGGGCGGAGTGGATGACGCGGCGGCACCGGGGGTGTCCGGGGACGGTGTCGACGAGGTTCCGTGCTGGTTGAGCCGGTTCAGCATATCCCGCGCCGCCTGGATGTTGGGGTCGCGGCGGAGGGCCTCTTCCGCGGCTTGCCGGGCTTCGTCGAGGCGGCCCTGAGTTTCCAGCACGCCGGCAAGGCCCATGGCCGGCCACGGATCCGCCGGGTCGTTCTCCATGCCTTTTCGGTAGGCCTCTTCGGCCTGTTGGGGGAATCCCATGGCCATCTGGCAGTTGCCCAGGAGAAACCAGGCGTTTCCGTTATTCGGGTTGGCCTCCAGGGCGGCCTGCAGGTGAACTATGGCCTCGACGTAATTCTGGCCGGCGATGGCCTTGTTGGCCAGGTAGATACGTCCCAGGAAGTTTTGGGGATCACGGGAAACCAGTTCCCGGAACGCGGCCTCTGAATCAGTGGTATCGGCCCCGGTCGCGGCCAGCGCGCTGGTAAGGAGTTGAAGCAACCATACCCTGCGTTGCGTGGATGAGGTTTCGTGCTCCAGGCCTCGTTGACACCACATGATGACGGTGTTGAAATCTTTCCGTTCGCTGGCGCGCCGCGCCATGAAAAGGCAGATCGATGGCGAATCGGTCAAGCCTGCTTCCTGGAGCAGGGTTTCCATGTGGGTCAAGCCCTGCTCTCCTTGAAGGCGCAGGGTAGACTCTGACCGGTAGTAGATCCAGCGTTCCCAATCAGCCTCGTAATCGACGGGGATTATCCGGGTTCCGAGCCACAGGACAAGCCCGCAGGAAAGGGCGGTGATGGCAAGCAGGGGCCGGGTCCTGAGATGGGCCAGCGCGGCACAGACGCCTCCCGCGCCCATCATGGCCAGGAAGGGAAGGATGGGCACCCGGTAATGTCCGGCGAAGTAGAAGACGGTGAAGGGCAGGTAGAACACCAGGCTGTAGAGAAACGGAAGCATCCAGCGGAGCCGGGTCCATGGATCCGCGCGACGGCAGGACCACAGGCCCATGACGGCAGCCACGCCCAGCGCGCCCAGGATTTCCGGAAAGCCCCCGGGAAGCCAACGCAAGACGCGGGAAATCCGCTTGGTACAGTATTCCTGAACGTTGTGACTGACTTCCTTGGGCTGCCAGTAGATCAAGGCACGTTTTACCGTGAGCCGCAGAAATTTGCCTGGATTGTTGAGAATCCATTCCACGGCGAACCTGGAGGAAACCTGTTCCATGGTTTTGGGCGTGACTTTTATGCCCGTGGCTTTTTCAAAGAGTCGGCAGTTTTCCTCGTGATCACCCGTATCTTCAAAACCGAACTGTTTCAGAGGGTCCCGGTAATAGCCGTCCGCGCCGTCGTGGTTGCCGATAAGGAGTATAACGCCTCCCCCTCTGGACACCAGCGAAAAGATGCCGTCCGTTTTCCAGTTGGACCAGGTGACAGGGCTCACCAGCAAGGCGGAAGCAACCGCCGTTGTCGTGATATGGCGAAACGCTCGCGTCAGGACGTTTTTCCAGGAGTCGCCACTTACAGTCAGCCAGAGCAGCATCCACAAGGCAGCGACGGGCGCGAACAGGGAGATGGAAGGAGTGACCAGCATGTTCAGGGTTAAAGCGAGACCTGCCATGGCAGCCCGGATCGGCGATGGCCGGATGGACCACCATTCCAGCGCGTTCAGCAAAAGTAACGCGTGAAATATCATCAGGACCTGGGCATGGTAGACGCCCTCGTAAACCATCAGAACCCAGTAAAAGAGCATGAAGGCCAAGGTGATCAGGGCGGGAACGGGACCTCCAGCGCGCCGTGCCAGGCGCCAGGCCAGCAGGGCGTTGATTAATCCCAGCACCATCTGGGCCATGATGGGCACCAGGAGTTGATTGCCAGAAAGCAGAAATAATCCGGCCAGAAAGAAAGAATATCCCGGCGGCCGCATGAAGCCTTCATTGGAAGATTGCGTCCAGTTAACCGGAGAGGGGGGCAGCGGGTTGGGCTCAGGCTTGGGTATTCCCAGAAAATCCCGGCATTTCGCGGCCAGATCCTGGCCGTAGTTGTAAAAAAAGGCCATGTCGACCTGGTCTTTGTCGGGGACCAGCCACTCGGGGTGCAGGGCCAGTTCCTGGAGACGTAACAGGCGGACCAGGATACCCAGACCCAGCAGCAGTATCACCAGTAACTTTTCCCTCCTTGTCATGCGAATTCCCCACAGGTCAGGTTAATCTATTTGACTATTTTTCCAGGTTGGTTGAGAGCCATGCCCACGCTTCTTCCGCCGCCAGACGACATCCTTCCGCATTGCCATGAAAGTTGTCCACGAAACAATTTTTTCCTGCCGCAATGAATCTCTGCGCGGGGTTAATAAGAGAACACCCCTCTTCCAGTGCCGTATTTTCTACCAGTCTCTGGTAGCCGTACAAATCACGCTGCCGTTCTTCTACCTGTGGACGGGATGGCCAGACCAACAGGGCCACGTGGACATGGTATTGCCGGCAGAGATGGATGATCTGCCCCAGGCAGTCCGTGAACTCCTGCTCGCTGAGACGTGGGCGCGCGTTCCCCGTGGCATGCCTAACCGGTGATCGTTCTGCCCAGAGTTTCAGTAATGCCAGACGATTGATCCATGCCATGGGGGATCCGGCGCGCGCGAGCAAGCGGGCGGTTTCCACGTCGCTCCGGCCGGTCCAGGTTGCCTTGTCATTGGCCCAGAATCCCGCCACAAGGAAATCGGGAGGAGAGTCGGTTTCCAGTAGTTGTCGTAATTGCAGTAACCCCTGCCAGGCGGTATAGCCGGGCACGCCATAATTGAACACGTTCAACGGTTGTTGCTGGTCCAATGCCATCAATGCGAGACGTGCGGGCCATGCCTGGTCGTCATCCACGCCAAGGCCAAAGGTGGCGGAATCGCCAAGGGTCCACACGACGGGGGCGCCAGGATCGTCCGACATAGGCGTAACCCGACGGCCCTTGTTATCGGTTGAAACCGTGAAATCAATGGGATATCCCTCGATAGTTCCCTGGACGCGGTATTGCCGCAAGGAACTTCGTAGTTTCCAGAATCGTTCCGGGTCCGGTTCGAACAGGTCGGCAAGGGCGGGCAGCCCTTCTGCGGTGATGACGGCCCGGGCTCGTTCCAGGGGCGTGCCTGATGGGACAACCTGGCGCGCGCCCAGTTCCAGCATCACCAGGATCACGGCGGTGGTTACCAGAATGGCGACAAGGGTGATAGCCCTGGATGAAAAAGTACCAGTTCCTGGCGGGGTGGAATGGACTGGGTGGCTGCCGGGTGTTTTATGGAACGCTTTCATGCCTGTATTTTGCTTTACCGGGAGGCGGAGAATACAATCAGGCGTTGTCTGGATCCCGAAATGGACACGCACGGGAGCGCGCGATGGACTGGAGTCAGATCCCCCTGAGAGAAGCATACCGGCAGGAGAAACCGGCCATATCATTTGAATTGTTTCCGCCGAAAACCGTCGAGGGCCGGGAGAGCCTGTTCTCGCACCTGCCCGAACTGGCCGCGTGCCGTCCCGCGTACATTACCTGCACGTACGGAGCGGGTGGTACCAGCCGCGACCGGACCCTGAACCTCCTGCGGGAAGTGCGGCAGGAATACCCGCGGATTCCCCTGGGCGCGCACCTGGCCTGCCTGGGCGCGAGCCGCGCTTACCTGGAGGCGTTCCTGTCGGAAGCCGTGTCGCTGGGGGTTGACCGGATCGTGGCGCTGCGGGGGGATCCTCCCCGGAATGGGGTGGAGTTTCAGCCCGTCCCGGATGGTTTCCGGCATGCCGTGGAACTGGTCCGCCTGATCCGGGAGACCCACCCCGATCTTGGGGTCATTGTCGCGGGGTATCCGGAAACCCACCCCGAGGCACCATCCATGGCGAAGGACATCGACTATCTCAAGGAAAAAGTGGATGCCGGGGCGGACGCCGTCATTACGCAGATGTTTTTCGAGAACATCGATTTCCTGCGATTCCGCGACCGGTGCGTGGCGGCGGGCATTACCGTGCCGATCATTCCGGGGATTCTGCCCGTTACCAGCCTCTCGCAGGCGTCGCGCATGACCGAACTCTGCGGGGCGCGGATGAATCCCGAACTGGTCCGGCGTCTCGAGGCGCACGAGGGGGACGAGGAAGGCCAGTATGCCGTGGGAGTCTACTACGCGGCGCGGCAAGTGGAGGAACTGCTGATCCACGGCGTGCCGGGGGTGCATTTCTACGTGCTGAACAAGTCGCGGGCGGCGGCGCTGATCTGTCGCGCCCTGGTGCTGTTCTGAATCGCGCGGATCAGAAGTAGATGACGGTGGACGCGTAGAACTGGTGGCGATCCACGTCGATATCGGTATCCGGAAGGGCAAAGGTGTCGCGGCGGGCGTTGCGTCCCCAGCGGTAGATGTAGGCGAAGTCGAGGTTGACCCGGTCACCGATGAGCACGCCCGCGCCGAGGGTAAGGCCGAAGTAATGATCCGGCTGACCGGTTCCGCTGTCGAGTCCGTACCACCGGTCCTTCCGATGTGACGCGGGTTCCGGGTCGTAAAACAGCCCGGCGCGGATGCTGGGCAGCAGGTTCTGTTTCGGTTTCCGGTCGTTGATGAACAGGTATTCCATGCCGGCGCGGGCGGTCCAGGTGCCATCCACTTCCGCCTCGTCGGAATCGAGTCCGGTCACGCCGCTGACCTTGCGCCGGGCGAGGAGGGGATTACGCGGATCGCGCACGATGAAACGGTCCCAGGCGCGGTAGGTGATATCAGCGGAGAAGATCAGCCGGTCATTGGGGTGCCGCCACGCCGCGCCCACCCCGATGGCCCAGGGGAAGTCGATTTTTTTCCGCCGGGACTCGAGGGTTGACCCGGCCCCGGCGCCCGCGTTGAAGACGCCGACTTCCCTGGAGTAGTCGACTTCCGCGGTGAACGGCGTGTGATACACCAGGCCGAAACTCCACCGATCGTCGGGACGGAAGAAGGCGCCCAGGGTCAGGTTGGTTCCCGAGAAGTCGCGATACTTTTCGGTGACCCGGAGCACGGTCCGGGATCCCGGCAGGAAGCGGTTGTTCACCCACGCGAAGCGGCGTTCCTCCGTGCGTATGGTCCATTCATTGGAGGGGATGATCGACTGGTCCCACAGGTTGAGTACCGCGCCCACGCTGAGGGTTTCGGTGAGTTCGATGCCGAAGGCGGGAGAGAGGGCGCTGAGCTGGCCTTCCTGTCGATAGCGGATCCGGGCCCGGATCGCGGCAATGTTGCCGCCGGTGAGCGCGGCGAGGTCGCTGTACCGCAGGTCGAAGGCCCGATCGAAGTCGTATTTCCGCTGGTAATTCAGGCTGAGCACGAAATTGCGTCCGCCAAGGGTCCAGGGGAAGGGATAGGCCACGCTGAGGTAGTTGACGCCGTCCAGGGACAGGTCCTCGTCCGTGTTCAGTTCGGGGTGGCTGCCCGATCGTACCGATTCGCTGAAACGCGCGAAATCGTAGACGAAGGAGATTTCCGGTCGCTCCAGCTGGTTAAGTCCGCCGGGGTTCCAGGATGCCGCGGTGGCGTCGTCGGCCACGGCGATGAACGCGCCGCCCATGCCCAGGGCGCGGGCGCCGCTGCCCACCGCGTTGGGCGCGGAGGTGATGGTGAGCGACTGGGCGCGCGCGACCCCGGCACACGTCACCAGGTACGCGCACAGCACCACCACGCTACATGGAAACCACGGGCATGCCTTTTTCAATGGATGCGGTTCCGTCTGGCTGTTCCAGGGCGCGGGCCCGGGTGGCCGTGTCGCCCGGCTGTTCCACTCGTCCCCGGCATAGGGGTACGTATTCCGGTGGGGCCAGGACCTCACCGGTGGCTTCATCGATCCAGGGCGGTTCCTCGCGGACGACCAGAACCGGCGCGCCGGGCTGGATACCGTCCTCCCGGGTCCAGTTGAGCAGGAATTCTCCCCCGCGCGTGGCCATGACCTCGCCCGAGAGGCGGGGGAACCGTTGTTCCATCTGTTCCGCGATGGACTCGGCGCACCGGCCGATGGCCTCGGGGGAAGCCTGTTCCGCGAAGGCGTCGAAGATGCCCAGAATTTCGGAGGTTTCCGTGCTGATGGCCCGGGCCTTGACCTCGAAGCCGGAGGCGTCCCGTGGGAAGATCTCCGCCACCAGGAAAACGTGCGCGGTGGTGAGGCGTCCCAGCGAAATGGCCTGGTCGGGATCGGCCAGCGCGGCGGCCAGTTGCTGTTCGGTCAGCACGGACTGCAGGTACATCCGGTCCAGCACCCGGAACCGTCCCCGGTTGAACATCCTGGTTTCGGTTTCCGCCCGCAGGCTGGCGGCAAGATCAGCGACCGGTCCCGCCCCGGTAAAAGCCAGGGTGGCCACGGGCATGCGGCTTTCCGGGGCGTCGAGCAGGACCGGTTTGACGGTGGCGGTGACCTCCCGGGTGATGGTTTCGCCGGAGGCCGTGCGGGCGGTGACCTGTACCGGGACCTGCTGTTCCGGGCGGGAAGGATCGGCCTCGATGGGTACCCGCCGGGAGAAGGTTTCCCGGGGCGCGCCCGTCACGGGTTCCACGGGACGGCCATTGATGGCGATCTCGCTGAGGGCGGTGGGCGCGATGACCTCTCCCGCGACGGTGATGACGCGGTTATGGCGGACCGGCTGGTCGGGAAGGGGAGATTTCAGTCGGATTTCCCCCGGGGTAGCGGTGTCCGGGGCAGGCAGGGACTCCGGGGTGGCCCCGGTATCCTGGGCGAAGAGGAAGGCCTGGCTGCCGGCTACCTGCTGGCGTCGCCACGTCCGGGCGGCCGTTTCCCCGGGGGTTCCCCGGAACACGGAGACCAGCGTTCGGGTTTCATTTCCGGCCAGGTCCCGGGCGGTGACGACCACGTTGTTTTCCCCCGGTCGCAGCATCATCGGGGCATTCCAGTCCACCCGTTTCTGTTTCCCGTCGCCGGAGAATACCACGGTTTCACCGAAGCGGACTTCCCGCACGCCCGTGGCGTCGGCGGCCGCTCCGGAGACGGTGACCGCCTCCTCGGGGGTGACCAGGCCCGGCTGGGGCGTGAAGAGACCGATTACCGGGCCCGTGAGGTCGATGTCCAGTTCCCGCGTGACCCTGGTTTCCCGTCCGGCGAGATCCACGGCCACGACCTCGATGACCGTCGCGCCCTCGTCCAGCGCGAGTTCCACGGTCCGGGTGAATTCAGTTTCGGCTCCCCGGGCTACCAGGGGCGCGCCATTGAGGCGGATCACGTCCAGTCCGGTGTCATCCCGGACCTTCAGCCTGGCGGTAACGATATGGGTATTTCCCGTGGCGGGCACGTCGGTTTCGAGGGCGATTTCCGGGGGAGCGGCATCGGCCCGTTCGCCCCGGGCCAGGCGTTCCCGGATTGTCCTGTCCAGGTAATGCCGGCACCGCTCGGTGTCCACCATGTCCAGGGCGGCCCGCAGGGTCGACTCGGCTTCCGCGTACCGTCCAAGGTGAAAGAGGGAGATACCCAGTTCCCGGTTGGCGAAATACTCGGTGAAGTGCAGGCCGTAGGTCCGGGCGCGCCAGGTGTCGCGGCCCCGGACTCGCAGGGCCGCCCGGAAATCGCTTTCCGCCCCGGCATAATCCTCGGCAGCCAGCCGGAGCGCGCCCCGTTCGTAGTAGTTCCACCAGCGCCCGTGGAAGATGCCCCGTTCCAGGTCGGGCGCGCCATTGCCCCGGTTGCCGGCACACCCAATCGTCCCCACCATCACGCCCGTGATGGCGCCGCACAACACGAGCGGTATGAAAAAACGTGACCTCCGCAACGCGTTAACGCCTTTCCTGTTACGGTTAAACTATACCACACTTCCATGTCCCGCGCGGAGAAAAGTATGAATACCCGGATGGCGTCGAGGATGCCCCGTGGGCATTGCGGGTGTGCCCGGCGGGGGTCTATAATACTGACTGACCGACTAGTCATTCCTGTTTAATGTGGATCGCTTTTCGCGGGGTCCAAACCGCCGTACGGAGACGTTTTCATGCAGACACGCCGTACCATTTTCGACACGCCCTTTGTGACGGTTCTGGCCCGACTGTGGGCGCGCGTCTTTTTCTGGTGTATCGGCTGGCAGCCGGAAGGCGAGGCACCCCGGGTCCGTTGCGTGATGATCGCCGCTCCCCACACGAGTAACTGGGACCTGCCCATCATGCTGGCCTGCGCGTTCCTGTTGCGGGCCAAGCTGTTCTGGATGACCAAGGCCGAAGTGTTTCGGATTCCCCTGTTCGGCCGTTTCCTGAAATGGCTTGGCGGCATTCCCATCGATCGTTCCAGGCCGAACGGCGTGGTGGGCCAGTGCGTGGAGTTACTGAAGGCCCACGAAGACCTGATCCTGGCGGTTCCACCCGAGGGCACCCGCAAGAAGGTGAAGGCGTGGAAAACCGGGTTTTACCACATTGCCCTGGGGGCAGGGGTGCCGATAGCGCTGGGATACCTGGATTATGGGAGGCGTCGCGGGGGCGTAATGGGTTTCTTCCATCCCACCGGGGATTACGAGGCGGACGTTCGGGCGATCCAGGAGCGGTACCGGCACATCACGCCGAAATACCCTGAACTGTCCTCACTGGCCGACGAGGCGGAGAAGGATTGAGGTTACCGTGCTGGAGGGGTCCTGACAGGGCGGGGCATAAAAAAGGCGGAGCCGCGGCAGGGGAAGGGGAGGGGAGGAAGTGGGGGGGAAACCTGCAACGGCTCCGCAAAATTTTTGCGAAATCTGCCAGTTCTGGCGCAGTTTAAGCATTTTTCAGAACAGGACGCTTTCGCAATAGTTGTCGAATTCAATTGTCATCGAGGGACGCTTCAGGCCATCACTGGTGTGATTGGCTTGCCTTTATGGCCCGTCTCCCCAGTTCATCGATAGTATAACACGTGGATTCTGAAAAAGTCAATAGGTCTCCCCCGATTTTTAATAAAATGATACATTCCACCAAATCGGGTTGGGCGCAAGCGGGGAGGTATTTTCCGGATACAAATCACCATGTAGCTGGAAGGGGCGGATATTCCGTTCATTTGTCGCGCGCGGGTTAACCTGTACACAACATGTGGTGTTCATAGCTGGGCGCGATTTGGCTGGTCCGGGCATAAAGGGAGGGTGCCGGGGGTTATGTTTGACTGACTAGTCAGTCAAAAAAAGGAGATGCCCATGACCCGGTATCGGCCCGATAGAACGGAAACGTTTCAAGATGTCGCCCCGGAAGTAGAACGGCAACTGCCCCAGTTGCTGCGGGACGTGGACGCCTGCTGGCACAGCGCGGATTTTCTGCCCGATTTTCAAGGCGAAGCAGGCCTGGAGCAGTTGCGACGCCTGCGGGAAGAAGCGACCGCCCTGGACGCGGACACGCTGGCCGTGCTGATCGGCGACATGATTACGGAGGAAGCCCTGCCCACCTACGCCGGCTGGCTGCACCGCATGGAAGGCGCGGGAGACGGGGAGGATCCCGATTCGCCGTGGCGCAAGTGGATCCGTGGGTGGTGCGCCGAGGAGAACCGGCACGGGGAGGTCCTGAACCGGTACCTGTACCTGTGCGGCCGGGTAAACATGAAGGAAGTGGAGATTTCCATACAGCACCTGATCCGGGACGGAGGCGACACGGAAACGGGATCGGATCCATTCCGGGGGTTTATCTACACGAGTTTCCAGGAGATGGCCACCCGGGTGTCCCACCTGAACGTCGCGCGCCGGGCCCGGGAACGGGGCGCGGAGATGCTTTACGCGCTGTGCGCGCGGGTCGCGGGGGATGAGCACCGGCACGCCCGGGCTTACACCCGTTTTATCGGAATGTTCCTGGAGCGGGACCCGGACGGCGTGCTGACCGCCTTTGAAGACATGATGCGGCGGCGAATCGTGATGCCGGCGCGGTTTCTGCGGGAGCGGGGAGGAGAAAAAGGGGAGACATTCAGGAAGTTCGAGGTGGTGGCTACCCGCGCGGGCATCTACACGGCCGCGGATTACGTGGAGATCCTGGAAGCGCTGTTGCGGGCGTGGAACGTGGCGGGGCTCACGGGACTGACCGAAGCGGGACGCCGCGCGCAGGATTACCTGTGCAGCCTTCCGGATCGGTTGCGCCGGGTGATTCCGCGGTTGCCGGCGCCATCCATGGAGCCGGTGCCTTTCCGGTGGTTTCTGCCGCCAGGATCGGCGGTACCTGCCGCGTCCGTGCCGGCCTGACCTTATCGGCCGGGCGGGGGAATCCGGAACAGGGCCGCGCTGTGCCCGGGAAGCGACGCGGAGATCCTGCCGTCCTGAAGGACCAGGTTCCGCCGGCGCCAGAGATCCCGGATGGTATCGACCCGGGGGATACCAAGATCGGTGAGGGCCACCTCGTATTCTGTCGGGATCCGCGCGAGATTGAACAGGCCGACGGCCCAGCCGCCGTCATCCAGGGGTTTAACCCATGCCTGGCGCGCGCCATCCCGGGCGACCCGTCGGGCGGGTTTACCCAGGCGGTCCTGGTTCACGGCGAGGACCTCTTCGTTCATGAGCAGGGCCCGGGTGAAGTCGTCCAGCCGGGTCAGGTCACAGGAAACGAACAGGGGCGCGGCAAGCAGGCACCAGAGGGTGACCTGGGTGAGTTGTTCGTGCCTCGTAAGGTTGGAGGGGCGGGGCGTGGCGGACATGCCCAGCAGGCCCACCTGCAGCATGTCGGGGTCGTTCCAGCCGCCGGGACCCGCCCAGGGGGCCAGGGGTTCCTGGCGCATGCCGATGCGGATCATTTCGGCCCAGCGATCGACCATGTCGCCGGTGGTGCGCCAGAGATGTCCGCCGACGGCGCGTCCCCATTCCCACACGTCGGCTTCGCCGTACTGGCAGATGGAGAAGACGATGTCCCGGGACTGGGCGCGCAGCAGGTCGCCCATTTTCCGGTAGGGGGCCATCCAGGATTCCCGGGAGTTGTCCGGGGCGTACTTGCCGTAACTGCACCAGTCATACTTGAAGAAGTCGACGCCCCAGTCGGCCAGGGCCCGGGCGTCGGTTTCCTCGTACCCGTAACTGCCGGGGTACCCGGCGCAGGTACCGGGGCCGGGAGAAGAATAGATGCCGAAGAGCAGTCCGCGGTCGTGGACGTGGGCAGCGAGCGCGGGCAGATCGGGAAACCGTTCATTGCCGCGGAGGACGCCGTCGTCTCCCCGTTTTCCCTGCCAGCAGTCGTCAATGACGATGTAGCGCCAGCCAAGGGCCGCCATGCCGGAGGCTTCCATGGCGTCGGCGGCGTCACGGACTTTCTGATCGTCGACGTGCCCGGCCCAGACGTACCATGAATTCCAGCCCATGGGTGGCGTCTGGGCGAGGGCATTGTCCCCCACGACAAGGGTCAAGGTTCCGGCGTCGGAGCCTCCCGGACCGGTGACGCGCAGGCCGATGTCATACCGGCCGGGGCGCGCGACCCTTCCCGAGAGGATACCCCGGTCGGGGTCCAGGGCCAGGCCGTCGGGGAGGTCGTCGGCTTCAAAGCGGAGAGGTCCCCGGCCGACGGCGGCCACGTGGAAGAAGATCGGCTTGCCGGGCGAAGCGCCCCAGATGTCGGGACGACACAGCCGGGGCTGGTCCGGGACGGTTACCGGCGCGATGTCGGGATCGGTTTCGTCGCCGAAGTTCGGGACGCCGCGGGGACGAGTGGTCGTTCCGGGAACGAGGTGGAACAGGCCGCCGCCGAAAACCACGGGCGGGTACGCGTCTTCGGGGGTACCTTCCGCGATATCCGCGGCCAGAATCAGTTTACTTGCCCCGGTAAGTTCCAGGGCGACGGGCAGGACGGGACTGTTCCGGTTCATCGGGTCGGTGGTGACCACGTCCTTGCCATCCACCCATACGCGGAAAATGACGGATGCGGATGGGGGCGCTTCTTCTTCGACGCCGAGGGCCAGTTCCAGCCGGTCCACCGAGCCGTTGAGATCGATCAGCCATTCCATGGGGGCGCGGCATACCACGCCGCGGGGGAAAGTGATGCCGCCCGCCCGGATGGGACGCCCGGACATGTTCCGATCGGGCTGGGGCGCGCCCGCGCCGACAGCCATCCAGTTCATTTCCACGTTGCGCAAGAGGAGAACCCCTTCCGGGGCGTCCTTAATCACGAGGTGTCGCGCGAGAGAAGGATCCGGAAAGATCGGGCCCTGTTGATCGTCCGCCAGGGAAGACAACACGGCCAACACGATGAGCCCCGTAACCATCGTCCAGGCGCGCGCATGCCGCGGGTTACCCATGAGAGATCCTCCATATTGTTGAGACCGGGCGCGTAAAGTTACATCCGCCGGGCGGTAAACCGGTAAGAGCCGGACTGGAGCGTGCAGGTGAAATCCTTATCCCCGGGCCGGAGGTCGATCACGCCTGGGGCGTCGGCGGGCGGCAGATCGCTCTCGCGCACCGAGCCAGGGTCCACGCCGGGGAGGGTGAAGCGGGCAGTGGATCCGGGGGGCACGTCGACGTTAACCGTGACCATGCCGTCCGCGATGTTCCACGCGCAGGCGATACGGCCGTAGGGGGACAGGTGGGATGCCTCGACGCGTCCCAGGCCGCTTTCGATGCCGGGGCGCAGGATGAACTGGCGGAATCCGGGATGGTCTTCGTCGGGCCGGATGCCGCCCAGTCCCTCGATGAACCAGAGCATGGGAGACAGGAGGGTGTTGTGAATCTGGGAATTCTCCCCATCCCATTCTTCCCATATGGTCGTGGCGCCGTTTCGGAACATGTAGCCGTACCCGGGGTACTCTTCGTGGCCAAAGATTTTGGCGAGCAGGTCGTTGCGTCCCATTTCGATCAGCAACCTGGTCATGAAGTAGGTGCCGTGCATGCCGGTGTTCAGTTTTCCGCCCTGGGTCTCGACGATGTCTTTTTCCAGGGCGCGGAAGACGGCGTCGCGCCTGTCCGGCGGGGTGATGCCGAAGAGCAGGGGCATGGCGAGGTAGGGCTGTTCCCCGTTGGCGTAGGTGACGCCGTCCGGGTTGAGGAACCGTTCGTGCAGGGTCGCGGCGAGTTGTTCGGCCCGGTTCCGGTATTGATCGGCGTCGTCGGCATGGCCGAGGTACCGGGCCACGCGCTCGGCGGTTCGCAGGGCGTAGACCAGGTAGCAGTTGTTGAAGAACAGGGTGGAATGGTCGTCGACGCGGTTGGATCCCTGTTCCCGTCCGGGGGGGACCCAGTCGCCGAGGAAGTTCCACTTGGCGGAACCCGCGCAACCGATGCCGACGTAGGGCTGGAGGATGCCGTCACCCATGCGGGTTTCGATGAAATCGAGCCAGCGTTTCATGACGGGATAGCCTTCACGGAGAGGCTGGTCGTCGCCGTTGACGAGGAAGGTCATCCAGGGCATGGTGATACAGAAGCCGCTCCAGGCGGGGCCGCCCCCGGCGTCCTGGGCATGGGGCGCGGTATAGGGGACGTCCCCATTTTCGGCCTGGGCGTCCCGCCAGTCGAAGGCCCATCGGCGATAGAGGGGACCGAGGCTGAAGTTCATCATGGCGCCTTCCATGGACGTGCCGGAGTCGCCGCCGTAACCGAGGCGTTCGCGGTGGGGGCAGTCGACGGTGTAGCCGTTCACGCTGAGGCAGCGGAAGGTGTGGCGCATGGTTTCCCAGGTGCGCTGCAGCAATGGGTTATCACAGGCAAAGGTGGCCGCCGCGGCGTACCCCGTGGATACCTGGATGGCGGTGGCCTCTTCCGGTCGCGGGGCGCGTCGGAGTCCCCGGACAAGGGCCCACCGGAAGGCGTGATAGGCGAACCGGTTTTCAAAGACGTCGCTGCCGTCCCCCCGGGCGGTGTATTCGTCCCGCTGGTTGTAGGTCTGCCAGGTGCCGTCGGGGCGCTTCCGGTCCGCGTATTCCAGCGAGACCTGGTCTCCCGGGACGACCGCGTCGCCAAGGACCAGCCGGAGTCGTCCGGTGTAGTTTTTGCCCATGTCGATGAGCCACAGTCCCGGCTCGGGTGCCGAGACGTCGACGGCGGAGAACGTGTCGATGACCTGGTTGGGTTCACAGGCCTGGGGCGTGAAGGCGATATCCGGGGCGGTCATGACGGGAGCCGGTTTCCATCCGCTGTCGTTGAAATCGGGGGCGGACCAGTTTTCGATGACCTTGCGCGCGTCGATCCGTTCACCGCCGTAGTTGCCACTGGTCATCTCCCCGATGGGGGTGACTTCGCTGGGCGCGATTTTCCAGTCGCTGCCGGTGACGAGTTCGATGACTTCGCCGTTTTCCAGCCAGACCTGCAGGCGCGCCCGGACCACCGGGGAGCGCAGTCCCGCCCGGGTGGAGAGGTTGTTGTGCCAGCCACGTCCCAGGCGGATGCCGAGGGCGTTGTCGCCCTGGCGCAGCAGGTCCGTGACCACGAAAGATCGGGTGAGTCCTCGCTTGCCATAGTCCGTGACGGCCGGATCGAGGGGGGCATTGCCGACGCGGTTACCGTTGATCCAGCTGTCGAAGTGGCCGAGGGCGCACACGTGCAGCACGGCGTGGCGAGGGGAAGCGGGCAGGTTCAGGTTTTTCCGGAACAGGGGCAGGGGGCCATTGAAGTCTTCAAACCAGTCCGCGCCCAGCCAGGCCGCTCCGTTCCAGTCCGCCTCCGTCGCGATGCCGGCCACGAACCGGGCGGGCTCGCTCCACGCGGAGGGTACGTCCTTTTCGTTCCACACCTGGACTTTCCACCAGCAGGTTTCACCCGGGGCGGGACGATGCCCGGTATAAGGAACCAGGTGGCTCTGGATGGAGAAAACCTTCCGGGTGTCGAGCAGCGACCCGCGATCCTGGTCCAGGTCTTCCCGGGTGGACGCGGCGAGGATCCGGTAGGCGGTCTGGGCGCGGCCCCGCTCGCCGGGGGGCAGTCGCCAGCTGAGTCGAGCCGAGGCGGCATCCA
>JAGPFE010000104.1 GCA_018056705.1 Candidatus Hydrogenedentota bacterium
GACTTCACCCAGCGGGGCTTCGTTCTGTACCCCCACCAGGAAGATCCGGGCGTTATGGCGGTCGCGAAGGAGCCGGGCCAGTTCGGCGAACCGTTCTTCCGACCACCGCTTGATGCTCTCGCTGGCACCCAGTTGCATGCACACGATGAAGTCCCGGGTCGGATCCACGCCATGTTCCCGCAGCAGGGCGTCGGCCGAATCCAGGTCTTCGGGGGTCAATCGGAGGATCAGTTCCCGGCAGGGTTCGGGAGCGGGCACGAAATGCCGCGTGATATCGCAGAGGTTCAGATCATTGAATTCCCGGGAATACACGCTGGTAAAGAAATACGTGGGCCAGCCACCGCGCAGGACCAGGTACCCGTCGTCGCTGAGATGGGCGCCGATGACCCGGGGGATTTCCGCCATTTTCAGCAGCATGGCGGATGCCAGGCTGTGGGTGACGTTCACGGCGATGTCGAATCGTTCCGCCCGGAGACGATCCACGAGATTCCGGGCCAGCCTGTAAGCCTCCAGGTAACGCTCGGAGTCCTGCGACTGCATGTGCAGAAACATGTCGTCCTCGTTGTAGAGGATGACTTCGTCCACGTCCGGGTGCCGCTCCACGATGGCCCGACCCATGCCGCGGACCATCACGGTGATATGGGCATCTGGCCAGGCCCGCCGCGCCTGCCGGATCAGGGGCGAGGTCTGCAGGGTATCTCCCATGCGGGTGGTCTGGACGATGAGCACCCGGGGCATCAGCGTAGTTCCTTCAGCAGTAGTTCCGCCACGCTGCGCACTTCCTTGAGGTACGCCAGTAGCCGGACCGCGGGATGTCCTGTGCCCAGTCCGCCCGGTGGAACCAGCGGTTCGATTTCCTCGGGAATGAACAGCACCTGTTCCGGCAGTTCATCCAGCCACGCGGCCAGTTCCGGAAAGGTTTCCCGGCACCGCCCGGCCGCTTCGCGCACGGAGTACTGGTCACGCGTGCCCCGTTCGAGCATCCGGTTTCCGTGCCAGAGAAACAGGTGCTGGAGCATGCCTTTCGCGCGGCGCGCGTAGGTGTGTTCCTCCAGGGCCCGTTGCCGGGCGCGTTCCGCCGCGGCCTGGCGTTCCTCTTCGTGGGCGAGGTAGTAGTCGATTTTTTCCCGGAGTTCTCTCAGGGACCGGTACGTGGGTAACTCCCGGTCTGGGTCGAAAAACTGGTCCAGGCCTTTACAGGGATCGCATACCTGAAATCCGCCCGCCGCCGCGATTTCGAACACCCGCGGGTTGATCGCGTCGCTCTCCGGATCCACGCCGTAGTGGGTGTTCGAGGAGTGCAGGTTCAGGTTGATCCGGCTGCCCGCGACGATCTTCATGAACTTCTCGTTATCGAAGCGGCTTTCTCCTTCCGGAAGCAGCCGCGCCAGTTCCGGGGCATTCCAGTTCACTCCCCAGATCTTGAACCGGTAATCGGTCAGGCCTTTAAAAAATTCGATCCGGTTAGGATACCCCGCGCCCGCGAAGGAGATATCGCAATCGTACAGGTCCTTTTCGTCGTCGTTCAGCGTGACCGGCCGATGGGCATGGGGACAGCATCCTGTCTGCGCGAAAGCGTTATGAACGCACCCTATCCGTCGCAGTTGTGCTTCGAAATCTCCCGGCTGGATATGGAAAAAACCGTCATAGAGGGGCGCGATATCCTTCCAGTAGGGCATGTGACGCCAGTTTTCCACGAACCAGTAGGCCGTGATGATGCCCGCCTGCCGGAGCAGAACAGGAAAGGTTTCGCGCACCGGCGCCTGGGCCATGACCACGCATATTTCCGGGTTGAATTCGCCGACCCGGGCCAGCGTCCAGTCTCCGAGGGCCTGGATGATCTGCTGGCCGATGCGGCCGACATTGATCTGCTGTTTTAGGGAGCTTCGCACCGCGTCGTACAGCGGCCAGCCGACCTCGTTGAGTACCGGCATGACCCGGTGACCAAGGTCCCGGAACGCCTGGGCCAGGTACCCGGTCAGCGGCGCGGACCCGCCATACATCGGCCCGACCACGGCTATATTCAGCCGCCGGCCTGAAAGAATCACCGCGGCCACCAGGTTATCGCATTGTTCGGCCACCCCGGGCCATAACCGTGCGGTGGGAGGGTGGGAAACCGTCAGCGTGTCCGCGTCAATCCAGTCATTGAGGTTTGGAGCGTCCAGCAGTTCCCGGGGAGAACCCGTCCATAGGCCTGCAGCGTCCACTGACGCGGGCGCGTGGCGCGCCAGCATGGTCGCTATTTCCGGATCCGGCTCGATGATCAGCACCCGGCGGCCATGGTTGAGCAGCGCGGCCGGAAGATACCCCAGTCCACCGCCCAGCACTACCGCGCGCGCTCCCTCGCCTGGCCCTGGGAGACCTTCCAGCAGGCGGTCCGCTTCCTGGATGGGCCGGTAACGGCTGTGCCAGTACATCTCCCGGTACACCAGGGTACCCCATCCCTCTGGCGTGGATTCGTGACGAAGGTGCCCGGAAACCGGGGATGCCGCCAGGGTCTTCCGCTGTTCGCCAAGCGTTCGAATCGGCGTCGCTTTCACGCGTTGTTCACCTATCAGGACAATGGGGCTAACCCATGACTTCCCGCAACTGGTTCAGCAGCGCGAGGGCGCGTTCATGGTCTGGACACAGCATGATCACGGTTTCCAGTCGTTCCCTGGCTTCTTCCAGCCGTTCCGCCTGGATCAGGACTACCGCCAGGTCGCAGGTTAAGTCGAAATTCGCCGGGTAATAATCCGCTAGCCGGGTAAGAATCTCCACGGCTTCCCGCGCGCGCCCCGTTTCCAGCGCGATTTCCGTGAGCGGTCCCGCCAGGAAGGTGTGGGCGTAACTCAGGGTCAGCGCGCGGGCCAGGTGAGGCCAGGCCGCTTCGGGTTCCCGGCGGTTCAGGCGTAGAATGGCCGCCGCGGCGTGGCATCGATCGTCGTCCGGGTTTACTGCCAGGGCATCGTTCAGCAGGGGCAGGGCCTCGTCAAACCGTGACAGTCCGGTCAACAGGATGCCCAGTTCGCCCGTGGCTTCCCGCGAGCCCGATGCGATGGCCTCTCGCAGGTAGGTTTCCGCTCGCGCGTAATCACCCTGTTTTGCCGTCGCGCGCCCCATCAGCAGCAACCGTTCGCCGGGGGAAGCATCCTCCGCGTTCCGGGCGAAAAGACAGGCTTCCTGCCATCGGCCGTTCTCGTAGGCGGCCAGGGCGTCTTCGAATCGCCGCCGTTCCCGTTTCCGGGTGGCGACCACCACGTACTGGTAGGTCCTAAGGGCCTGGTAATCGGCATCGGTCAGGTTGGTAACGGTGATTTTCCCCAGGCGAGCGGAACGGTCCGCGGGCAGGGGGAAGAGGTGATCGGCGGCCATGCTGAGCGGCTCAATCGTCACGCACTCCAGCCCCGCCTCGCGAAGGAGATCTTCCAGGTTTGCTCTCGTGAAGAAATGCCGATGGGTTTCGTCCATGATGCCCGCGTGGGTATAGGTCCAGTTACCGGAAGCGAGCATTGAGATCACCTCGTAGAACTGAACGTTAGGTATGCTGATTACGATCCGGCCATCCGGGGCCAACCGATCACCGAGTTTACGCAGGGCGGCTTCGGGATTTCTCAGGTGTTCCAGCACATCGGCGCAGACGATGCAGTCAAAGTTACGGAAGGTCTCCGGAAGATCGATGTCCTCGATGTCTCCCATGAGCACTTCGTCCAGTTTCTGCCGGGCCTGTTCCGCGGCATCCGGATTCATTTCGATGCCGACAACCAGGGGATTGCCGAAATGGGTTTTGACGGCATGGCCGAAGGATCCCGTGGCGCAGCCGACGTCCAGGAGTTTTTTCACCGTGACCGGCACGTGGGGCATCAGTTCCAGTCTCGGGGCGGCGTAATAAAAGGGATCTTTGCCCCGCGCGAGCAACTGGTTAACGGGCGGAGGCGCGCTCCTGCACGGGGGCAGGCAGCGAAGGATTTCGCGCGCGATGGCTGCCGGGTCAGCATCCGGATCGAACCAGTGCACCCGATCCAGGGGCGATTGCTGTACAACGCGGGCATTGCTCTCCAGTACGCGTTCGTAGGCTTCCGCGGATGGTAACTCCGGAAGGGCGTCGGATCGTTGCGGGGAGATGTGGACCAGTAACCGGGCGGTATGGGCGCAGCGGAACGCCTCGGCTGGATTGGGCGCGGTCCATGGTTCCGAGGTAATGTGCACGATGGCCCTCGGCTCGCAACCCGGTAGTATCACTGTTTCCAGCGCGTGCCAACCGGGGGGATCCGCCAGCGTGACCTGGGGCGGCCAGCCCTTGTAAGGAACCTGGTATCC
>JAGPFE010000049.1 GCA_018056705.1 Candidatus Hydrogenedentota bacterium
TTTCAAAGATCTCCGGCTACATCGGAATCGAGGTCAGCCGTTTCCCGCCGATCTCCATTTCCCGGAACCGGTTCCGGCCCAGGTAGACCACCTCGGCTCCTGCTTCCTTGGCGGCCGCTTCGATGCCGCTATTCTGGTAACTCTTCCGGATATCGTTGCAGGGATTGTCGCCCACCTTGACCTTGCCCGCGCCGGCCTCGTAGCACAGGCGTACCAGCGCTTTTACCACGCCGGGGTGGGTGTTGGCAGCCTGTTCGGGGGTCCGGTCCCACCCGATATTCGGCTTGACCCACACGGTCCCCCCTTTCTTGATGAAGGGTTCCAGTCCACCAATGGCCTTGATGGCTTCCACCGTCAGTTTTTCGGCCACTTCCATCATGGGCGCGTTTTCGTCACCCTTCCACCGCGCGATGGCCATAAGCGGCGCATCGGCGCCCATGGCCAGGGAATAAGGTAACATGACCGCGCCGCCCAGTGCCGCCGTCGTTTTCAGAAATTCGCGCCGGTTCGTGAACATGGCTGGCTCTCCCTTGACCAGTTACTCCGGGGACAGCGCAAAGACTCACTTGGAACTTCCGCCATCCATTCCGGCTGTTACGGACATTTACTGTTAAGACCCAGTATATCATGAACATGTTTCGGCTATTGTGATGGCAGGTGAACGAAGGGTTACAATGCTTAAAATCAAGGACATGTTCAGGATGACGACATTTCAGGGCGAATGGTGGCGGTTTCTTTTAATGGTAGGCGTCGTGCTGAGCGGTACCGTCGGCCTGGTTGCGTCGAGGGCGTCTTACGCGCAGGGGGTGGAAATTTCCGTTTCCGGGCCAGGCGCCACGGCCCTGCCATCGGGGGACAAGAAACCGGAAATTGAAAAAATCATTCCCAAGTCGCTGGGGTATCCCTGCCAGAACTACCATTTTCTGAGTGGTACCGTGGCATACAATCCGGAAACCGGCCGCAATCCCATGGCCCTGGCCGCGATGTGCGAAGTTTCGCCATTGCAATTGGTGTTCGTGGATTATAAGACGCGTGAGTTTACGGACGTGATCGCGCCTTCTGGTTCGGGCGCGTGGGCCATGGCCCTGACCCCTTCCGGGAAACAGATGCTGGTCGGCACTTTTTTTACGGGCCATGTCATGCTCTTCGACTTTGAGCAGTGGGCTTTCATTGCGGACGTGGAAGTGCCCGACGCTCCGTATATCTGGAATTTCACGCCTGGCGGGGATGGGCGGATGTATTTTGGCGTCTACGGCGGGGGCAGGTTATTTGCCTTTGACCTGGACAGCAAGGCCATCGAATCCATGGGAAGCGGCCTGCCGCCGAACAGTTCCCTGCGCTGGGTGTCCACGCTGCCCGATGGACGGATCCTGTGCGCCTATGGCCCCGAGCAACCCGGAACGCGGATTTACGATCCCGCCACAAGGCAGTACACCGAGCCTCCGGCGGACTTCGCGGACGTCACGCGCGGCGTGACCTGGAACGGTCTTTTCCTGAGTGGTAACCGGGTGTTTGACCGCGACCTTAAGCCGGTCAATCCGCCTCCCTTCACCCTGCCGCCCGGGGTCGGCGATGACTGGAGTGTCCTATTGGAGGCCACCGGCGGTGACCTGCTTTTCCTGCGGCATGAAAACGCGATTTACCGCTACCAGAAAGGGAACCCGGAGCCTGCCCTGTTCTGTGACGTTGACCTGAAGGGGGGACGGGTGATTGGCGTATCCGCCGAGGGCGGCCTGTACGGAGTCCGGGGACCCCAGTATTTTCATATTACTTCCGGCATGGAAGCCATCGAACGACGCACCATTTCGGCGAAAGTGCCCTATCGTCCCCCCGCCATGCTGATCCCGGACAACGCCGGAAACGTGTGGGGCGCGCCGCCGCTGGGTGCCACGCTGTTCATGATGAACGACAAGACGGGCGTTTCTACCAACACGGGCCTCGTGGTGGACGGTGACGGCGTGGTCAACGCCCTGACGGCATTTGATGAGATCGTCTACGGGGTGGTCGATCCCGGATGCGAGTTGTTCCGACTCAGTCCCGCGGAACCCTGGGACCAGTTTTCCGGAAAAAATCCCCGGACCTTGGCCAGGTTGCGCGCGCGCGGCCTGAAGCGGTGTGATGGCGGCATCGTGGCCGGTCCCGGTGGAAAGAAGCTGTTTTCGGGGTGGACCATGGGAGAGGATATGAATGAGGGGGCCGTGGCCGTCACGGACCCCGAGACCGGCGAGACGGAAATTATCGAGAATCCCCTCGGCAAGGCGCCGGTTACCGGCATTGCCGTGGACGACAATTTCATCTACCTGCTCACCGGGCCCGTGGAAGGCACGAAAGGCCAGGTGCCCGTTCAGTTCGGGGCTATCGGGATAGATACCCACCAGGTCTGCGCGGGGTTCCCGTTTGAAGGCGCGAGCTTCGCGAGGTGGCTCACTTTGGCCAGGACCAAAAACGCGGCCGTATTTGTCGTGGACGGCGCCGCGCGCGCGGTGAACCTCGACCGCATGCGACTGGTTGGCATGCCGGATCCACCCCCGCCTCCTCCGACGGCCGCGACCATCGCGTGGCCAGGCGGTTCCTCGGTGTATTACGTTTCCGATAAACAGGTAATTCAGATGGACCCGGCCACGGGCGTGTTTTCGGTGATCGCTGAACTGCCGCTCAAGGCCCAGGCTTTCTGCGGTGTCCGTTTCGGCGATCTGTACGCCGCCTGTGGCGCGGAGGTTTTCCGGATCCCATTGCTGTGAGGATTCCGGGCCATGGAAAGGAATTTCATGTCGCGTGATGCGTGGCTGTTTCGCGTTACCCTGCCCATGCTGATCCTGCTGACGGGATGGTCCGCGGGGCTGTCAGCGGCGGAACCGGCTTCGAACCAGCCCGTGGTGGCCGGCGCGTCTGCCCCGGAACAGGAGCGCCCGTCCGAGCCCTCCACTCCAGACCCCCGCCTCTTCCTGGAACGCTTTCAGCCGGGACAGGCCTTCGCGGAATTCATTCGCCAGCATCCCCGGGCCATCTACAGCCGAGAGGAAAACGCGGACCGGGTTCCCGATCCCTCGACGCCCGGCGGCCTGCTGGAAGAATGGGACGCCGATCCCTGGCTGGGCCTGGAGTGTATCGCCGACATGGGGTTCCGCGATACGGGGACCTTGTACGAGTTCGTGATCATGTGGCGGGGCAGCACCCGGGACGTGGCGGACCGCGCGGTTCAGTTTTACCGGGGGTGCCTCGAACGGCACGGGGTCCGTTTTTCCAGGGAAGTCATGGTACTTAATCCTGACCAGCAGGGGGGAGGGAATCCCGTGCCCGTGCTGGCCTGGGATGAGGGAGACTGGCGGTATATCGCCTACTGCGTGGCATCCTGGAAAGATCGGCCGTCGAAGCCCGGCGTGTGCGTGTACGCCTGCATGGAACGTGGGGATCCCACGCTGGCAGACTGGCTTAAACCGGACCGCGTGCCGGCGGAAACCCGGGACGCCCTGTGGCGTGAACTGGGCAAGACCCTGGAGCCCCTGGTTCAGGAGAGTGGCGCGCGCCCGGTGTCGCCCGCGCCGGGTGATAAATGAGGGAGCCGCTCAGGGTGCGTGACACTCCGCAGACCGGGCAGGTTCCCGCCGGTAGCCGGGCCGGCGGAAAGTGGTGGTTCTACACGTGGGGAGCGGGGGTATTTTTACTGGCCCTTGCGGCTCGGCTGTGGCGCGTTACCGAACAATCCGTATGGCTGGATGAATTTTTCAGTTACAACTACCTTGATGCGCCCTCTCTATACGAATGCATTCTTCGACAGCGCCCGGAAAACTGGGAAATGGTACCCCTTTATTACGCGGCGCAGTATTACTGGGCCCAACTGGTTCCAGGGAGCATCGCCTGGGTACGGCTGTTATCGATTTTTCCGTCCGCCGTGGCCGTAGCGCTCGCGGCCCTGCTGACCTGGCGGTACCTGGGGATGGTCGCGGGATGCGTCACCGGCTGCTGGCTGGCCCTGTCGCCGTTTCACGTGTTCTATGGCCAGGGCATTCGTCCCTACGCGTGGTTGTACCTGTTGGGCCTGCTGTCCTGGTGGACGCTTTACCGCTGGCAGGAAAGCGGGATGCGCCGATGGCTGCTTGTTTCGCTCACCCTGAATGCCGCCCTAGCCTGGACCCACCTGCTGACGCCGCTGATGTTCGCCGCCCAGGGATGCTGGTTATGGGGCGCCAGGCGATTCCGGCTGGACCGCGCGCTTGTCTGTTGGGGAGTGCTCCATGGCGTGATCATCCTGACCCTGGTCCCATGGGTAATGACTATCCGTCCCGCGCCGGATCCCCCAAACCAGGCGCCACCACCCCTGGGTTCCTTGGGAACGATAGTGCTCGACCAGGGGGCCGCGGCATCCGAATCCTTTCTTGGCAAAACACTTTTCGTGGACAATGAGCCGGTGCGGTGGACGTTGAAGGTTCCCTCAGGGTTTGACCTTCAGTTGGCTGGCGGCTACGCGGGCCTGGTGTCCGCGATGCGACAACCCCTGGAGTTGGCCTTAGCCAGGCTGGTGCTGCTGGGCGTGGTGCTAGCAGTGGCCGCGGGATGCATGCGCCGGGGCAAAGACTCGGGAGATACCTCTACCGCGCGGCCGGATCCGTTATGGCTGTGGCTGACGGCCGCGCTGGTGCCCTTTGTGCTGCTGTACGCCATGGCCCTTGCCTGGAAGCCACACGTTTTCCAGGTTCGGTACCTGTGTTTCGCCCTGGTGTTTCTGCCAGGGGCCATCATGGGCGGGGTAAACCGGATGGTGCCCCGGGCCGCCCCCTTCTTCGGTATGGTGGCGGTGATGCTGGTCGCCGCCTTGTATGCCGGGTACCACGCCGTGCCGGTGCGGCATGATTATCTCGGGGTAGCCCGCCTGCTGCGGGAGCCTGCCTGCCAGGATATGCCGGTCATCACGCCGGACTGGAATCTTGCCCGGGTCCTGCTGTGCAATGATCGCGCCCTTACATCCCGCGTGATCCGCCCCGAGCCGGAACAGTTCGAAAGCGCGGTCTCTGCCGCGCTGACAGGGGGCAAGCCCTTCGCGCTGCTGTTCGAAGGAGACTTGTCTGAAAGCATCCGCCGGGGGACCGAGTACAGCCTGATTCAGCGTGAGGTGCCGTTCAGGCGCATAATATTCTCTGGTCTGCAGAACCTGTACGTGTACCTTGTGACACCGGGCGCGTGACCGACGCGGCATGGGAGGTGAAGATTAAGATGATGAACAGAAGCGATAGCCGTCGCGCGGTGAAGAGGATCGCCACGGGCGTTCTGTTTCTGGTCGCGACAACCACGGGATACGCGGAGGAAACCGGCATGTCTCCGGAAAAACAGTTGACCTTTTCTCAAAAAAATCATGACCTGGACAATAACGATAACTTTTCCTCGGACGGTCGCTACCTTTGTTACGACACCCGGGAAATGTACGGTCCATCCATCGACAACAGCACGAGCATCGAATTGTTGGAACTCGAGACTGGTAGAGAAATCGTGCTCTACCGGCCGGAACACGTGGTGCTGGGAGACGCGCCCGCGCCGGGCGTAGGAGCTGTTTCGTTCAACCCCGCGCGGCCGGAAGTGGCTTTTATTCACGGTCCCATGCCCGAAGAAGTGGCCTGGCGGGGGCCCTACGGAAAGCCCAACCGCTGCGGCGCTCTCGTGCCGGTGGATGGCGAGATCATGCGGGTGGGCGACGAGTGGCGGATGCTGAAGGATGGAAAGCAATCCCTGTTCTGGCTGGATTGCCGCGACATCGCTCGGGACCGTCCAACCCGTCCGGGTGCCCACCGAGGGGGGACCCACCGTCACGAGTTCAGCCGGGACGGCCGGCGCGTGGGGTTTACCTACGATGATTTTCTGTTGCCGCGGTATGGCCGCACCATCGGGTACATGGAGTTTCATCCCCGCGCGCCCGAACCCGCCCGGTGCTGGTTTGCCGTGCTGGTCCGGCCGGTACCCATGGGAGAAGCCCGCCCTGGCGAGATCGAAAAGGCCTATGGCGATTCCTGGGTGGATCCGCGGGGTATCATGCGGGCCTTTATTGGCAAGGTCCGTAACGATGACGGCGTGACCTACGAAGAATCCCTGTTCGTGGTGGAAATACCGGACTCCGTGGACATTACCACATCTGATTCCGGAAATGCCGAACGCTATCCGTCCCCCCCCGAGGGGATTCAGATCCGCCGGCTGACCCATGGGTGGGCCGGCGGCATTGTTCGGGGTTCGCCCGATGGGTCCCGGATCGCCTACCTGGGTCGGGACGCGGAAGGGCGACAGCAGGTATTCGTGGTCGACGCGCGGGGTTCCGACCAGGCGGAGGATCCGGCCATGCGTCCGGTCCAGATCACCTGGGTGGAGAGCGGTGTGACCGGCGATATCCGCTGGCATCCCACGGGCAGGGCGGTGCTGTTTACCGCTGACGGGGGGATCGCGGCGGTCAGTCTCGAAGGGACCATGCCCGGCGAAACCGTCTGGCTGACGCCTCATGGCGATGGAGAACCCCGGCACGCCGTGGTGGTGTCGCCGGATGGCCGCCTGGTGGTGTACAACCGGATTGTGCCTACCATGGACGAATATGGCAACCGCGTCCGAACCTGGTCCGGCAAGGACTGCAAGCAGATCTTCAGCGTGGCCTGGCCGGGCAAATCCGCCGGATTACCCGAATGACGCGTGTCGGATCCGAGGTGATGGAATTGACATCCGTGTGATTTTTTTGTTATGCTTTCGACAACCCGATGACGGTGCCGGGGTAGCTCAGTTGGTAGAGCAGCGGACTGAAAATCCGCGTGTCGACAGTTCGATTCTGTCCCCTGGCACCATCTTTTTCATTTCGTGAAAGTCAGGCCGCGTGAGGGGCGGGACACGGATCGGGTGATTCCTCGGGAGGCTTATTCTGCCAGTCTTCCGGCGTGAGTGGGGGCAGTCCCGCTTCAATCCGGGCACGGTCGCACCGTTCGTTGGGCTGGCCGTTGGCCCAGGACGCCTCGAACTCCCGACAGGGGGTGGGCCTGCGAGCATAGATCGAACAGCGCACCGACTCCTTGAGCGTGCCCAGCAGGGCGACACAGCGAGGACTGGGCGAATCGGTTCCCTTCATGACTCGGCGGAAAGGCCCAAACGTCTCCGTCAATTCCACCGGAACACCATCGGGTCGGTCTTCAGTAGTTTCGCGCCAGTAAAAGGAAACCCTGAACCGAGCGCAGCACACACCGCAACGCAGACAGGGATTCGTGGACATGAAACAAAACTCCTCTCCATCAGGGCGACTCGTACGCGTCCGCTGGTTCGTCTGCCTGGTTTCTGTTACATTGTTTCGGGCGGAACACGGTCACGGGTTTTCCTGGCTGTCCGGTTTCGTTCGTGGGATGGGGTCATCGGATCGGACTGGGCAGTAGGGCCATTGGATGGGGGTTTCCGCGCCGTAGATCCGTCCCGCTTGGAATCGTTCGCATTCTTCCAGTGGACGGCTGCACGGAGGGGGGCACAACTGGGCGTCGCCGATGGCCTGGTCCATGTCCAGCGCGGGTTGATCCGTGGGTGGGATTCCTACCGGGCGGGCAGGCACCCCGGCCACCGTGGTGTGGGGCGGTACCGGCTTGAGCACCACCGCGCCGGCGGCGATTTTCGCGCCTTCCCCGATCTCGATGTTACCCAGGATTTTCGCGCCCGCGGCGATTAACACGCCCTTGCGAACCTTGGGGTGTCGGTCATCCCATTCCTTGCCCGTGCCGCCCAGGGTGACCTCGTGCAGCATGGACACGTTATCTTCGATCACGGCCGTTTCACCGATAACCACGCCCGTGGCATGATCCATGAAAAGACCCTTGCCCAGCCGGGCCGCCGGATGAATATCCACGCCAAATACCTCGGAAATCCGGCTCTGCAAAAAGAGCGCGAGGTGCTTGCGTCCCTGATTCCAGTAGAAATGGGCGATACGGTAGGCCTGGATGGAGAGAAACCCCTTGAAATACAGCATCGGCTGACAGAACAACCGACACGCGGGATCGCGCTCCCGCACGGCGCGGATATCCGCCCGGGCCGCTTCGCCAAGGGACGAATCCGCCCGATGGGCCGCTTCCATCAGGTCCCGCAGAGACAGAGCCGGCAGCGTGACACTCTCCAGTTTATGCGCCAGGATAAAGCATAAAGCGTCTTCCAGCGTGACATGGTTCAGGATGGACGCGTGAAGGAAACTGGACAGCATGGGTTCCCGGGCCACGCCCTCTGCCGCTTCCTGGCGTATTGCTTCCCACAGGGGGTCATATTGCGCGTCGTCGGCGATCATGAATGAACTCCTGAATTTTCAGTCATGCTTGCGGGTTTGATCGGATTTTCGCATAGCATACCACGCTTTCACCCTGTCCGCGTGGTCTCGACGCTATGGTATAGTTTTTCAGGAGACGCTCATGCAAAAACGGGTCGATATACTTTCCATGGGTTGGCAACGGCGGATGGGGCCCTATATCATCCGGGCTCTGCTGGTTTTCGCGTGCGCGGTGGCGGGCGACGGCTGGGCGGTACATCGACTGGAAGTGGCGGCGGTGACGGTTCCGCCAGGGGCCCGGGCCTGGGTTCCCGTGCTTCTTTCTGGGCAGGACACCGAGACCCCGCTCTGTTCCGCGCGGTTCAAGGTTCAGGTGGAAGGCGGACAGGTGCTGGGTGGAACGGTGGGCTCTGCGGCGGAACAAGCCGGGAAGGGCGCGGCCTGCCGGGTGATCCGTCGCGACACCTGCCTGTGCGTGGTCTATGGCGGACCGGATGGACTGCCCACTGGTGGCGATCTGGCGCGGGTCCTGGTGGAACCGGTGGCCACACCGTGCGTGGTAAGGGTGATGGACGCGGAAGGGGCCGGTCCGGACGCCTCGGAAAAAGCCGTGGAAACAGGTCCCGGCGTTACGTTGGAAACGGGTGGCAGTTACGCGCCGCACAAGGCGGACCGTGATGGTGACTGGAAAATCAGCCTGTCGGAATTGTTGCGGTTGATCCAGTTGTACAACATGGGGGAGTATTCCTGCCGGGCGGGGACGGAGGATGGATTCTGGCCTGGGGCGGGCGAGCGTTCCTGCGTGCCCCATGACGCGGATTACGCGCCCCAGAACTGGCAAATTACCCTGAACGAAGTGCTACGGGTGGTGCAGTTTTTTAGTATTGGGGGGTATGGCCGGCGGACCGGGTCTGAAGACGGCTTCATGGCCGGGGGATTCTGGGTTTTCTGATCAGGTTTTCCTAAAAAATGTTTTATGTTTCAATACTATCTTTCTGTTAAGAATACAGATCGAAAGAAATTAATAATAAAACCGACCATGAACTTGACAAATCAGCGGCCGGAAGGTAAAATCTGGATATAGGTACTTCGTGGCACAGGAGAATCAAAGGAAGGAGACGAAAGTATGCGCGTGTCAGGAATCTACCCCCGTGTATTGGCTTGCGTGATGGGGCTTGGCGTGGCCCTCTCCGCGTGGTCCCAGCCGTCCAGGGGGGCTTTTCAGGGTATTCCCATTGAGCCGGTTGGAAACGTTTCCATCTCTACCGAGGGCGATGGCTACCTGGACATCAACCTTCCGGGCAATAATCCCCAACAGCATTACCTGCTGATTGACCCTTCCAATGGTGAAACCATCGAGGGAACGGGGATGGGATGCACCCTGTTTCTGCAAGCCGTGGATTGGCCGGTGAATGGCTCACTATTGCTTGGAACGGGTATGCCCACGTCCACGGCCCCCCGGCTGGTTTTATCCTTGACCAACGTGGACGGCGAGGTTACGCAATTGTCCGTGATAGAAGCAGGTCAACAGGGGAACCGGCCTGTTCCGTTGCTTCTTCAGGGTAGCCGCGCGCCCGTCGATACCATAAATATCTACCTGCCTCCCCTGGAATTATTCGCGTCGGATAACGAGGGAAAACCCGGATGCTGGGTTAGCACGGTTTCGCCCAGAATCAAGCATGGAAAAACGGGCTACGTGACCATACAGAACACGAAGGCGGGCGCGCTGGATAACAGTTCATTTTACTTGGAATTCAGGGAACCTCGTTACGTGGGGGTACCGGGTGAGGCGCCAACCCTGCTGGAAAGCCTGGTCCTGCTTCTTCCCCTGGACGAGGTGCCCGTCACCATGCCAGTGATTCTGGCTGCCTCGGGCCTGGGAGGCCAGGACGGAAGGATCATCATAAAGGCGAGCCCGGTGATCTCAACCTCCTTACTTGATCTGACGCCGACCAGTTTTCCGAATGGGCGGATATTAGAGAGCATTCAGGATGAATCTCGGGGCTTTAGTTCCATTATTCGTCGGGAAGGAAAACCAACTTTGCAGCTTACCGGATTCGCGGAAGCGTGGATTGGTATTAACGCCCGTATGCCTCAAGCGCCCGGCATCCCCATCTTGAACGTGAACCCGGAATGGGAAGAACCGGCGATTGACCAGATTGTGAGGGCGCGCGCCAAGGAGGTCGACGATCTCGCTGGAGAGCCGGATGATGTGCTGCTGCGGATGGGCCCTCCCGTGGGGAATACGGGACCGGTAGACATAGGCTCGATTATTTTTGGTGAACTGTCCTCGACCAGTGATCCGGGCGAACCAGTCGAGACGGGTACTTCGTCACTGGGATTTTATAGTCCTGGTCATGTAACGGAGAGTTTGTTTGTAACCTACCTGTCCGAAGATCCGGAGACTGGCGTTAGACAATGGCTCATTTCGTATGATTCCAGGTATCACGATGGTCAGGTTTTCCGCACGCGCGTGGAAGTTGTGAAGAGTAATTTAATCGCCGACACCTCAGCTCGATGGAACGGCCAGTTGGACATCAGGTGGAAACTGGATAGCGTGACGGTAAAATTTCCGGTAGCAGTGACCTTCATGGACCCGGAAACGGGTCAGTCCTATGCCGGTACCGAGTTGACGTTCCGTGGTATAGAAAAGAAAGACATCTGGCGAAAAATGGTTTTCGTCAAGCCGTCACGAGGCCAAAAGGAGGATTCCCCGATATATGTTCCGGTCGAGATTTATCCATCGGTTCAGTTAGGGAAAGGAATAAAAGGGCGTGGCTCCCCAACCTTTCGCGAGGTAGGCGATCCGTTCTGTCTGGAACTGCCCTTCGAAGGGGGTAGCGATTTTCAGTGGTACAAGAATGGCGTGCCATTGGCAGGCGAAACCAGCCCGGAATTGTGTTTCAGCAATCCGGTTGAGGAGGACAGTGGCACGTACCGGGTCCGTCTAAACGCCCCGGATGGTTCCAAGAGCCAGGTGGAATATACCTTTTACGTAGTGGTTGCCAACAGCGTGCCCGCGAGCGGAACGCTGGGCCTGTTGGCCGCGGCGTGCAGTGTAGGGCTGGCGGGAATCCTCTGGTTATGGAGAAAACGCCGGAACGCCAGTTGATCGGCCCGGGTAGAAACATCAGCCAGGGATACCGGAGATTCATCCTCCGGTATCTTTTTTCATGAAGGGACCTGGAAAAACGGTGGCCAATTTTCTGGCGCGCCTTCCATGAAGGCACCCTCGCGCGCGGTTCCGGGGCAGATTTTTCGTCCCGCGGCTCGAAAGCGGAACCAGGAAAACAACGGGCAAGCGTTACCCCGATTGTGCAGGCGCCCGGGACAGCAACATTACAGGGTCGGGTAACGCTCGCCCATGAGCATGGCCAGCACGGCTTTCTGGGCGTGCAGTCGGTTTTCCGCCTGGTCGTATACCACCGATTTGGGGCTGTCAATGACCTCGTCAGTCACCTCCTGGCCCCGGTGGGCGGGCAGGCAGTGCATGAACAGGGCGTCAGGCTTCGCCAGCGCCATCATGGCCGCGTTGACCTGGTACGGCGCGAAAATCTCCGCCCGGCGGGCGGCTTCCGCTTCCTGGCCCATGCTGGCCCACACGTCCGTGTACACGGCGTCCGCGTCGCGGAGGCCTTCGGAAGGATCGTGGGTAATGGAAAATGTCCCTTTACATTCCTCCCGGCCGCGTTTCACGATTTCGGCATTGCCTTCATATCCCGGGGGGCACACCAGCGTGAGATTGAGCGGTATCCGGCGCGCGAAATTAACCCAGGAATGGAACACGTTGTTCCCGTCTCCGACGAAAGCCAGTTTCAGGGAAGAGAAATCTTGCCCCTTGTGTTCGCGCAAGGTCTGGGCGTCGGCGAGAATCTGGCAGGGATGCAGGAGATCGGTCAAGGCATTGATGACGGGCACCCGGGCGGATTGGGCCAGTTCCACGACGTGTTCGTGCTTATACGTGCGCGCCATGATGCCGTTCACCCATCGCTCCAGGTTTCGGGCCACGTCCTTGACGGCTTCCCTTCTGCCGAGCAGGTCATCGACTACCACGGAGTAACCGCCCAACTGGTACATGCCGATCTGGAAGGTTAACCGGGTGCGCAGGCTGGGTTTTTCGAAGATCAGGGCGAGGGTCTTGCCGGCCAGCAACGCGTGGGGTTTGCCATCCCGTAGCATTTTCTTGAGCCGATCGGCGAGATCCAGCAGGGAAAGGATTTCATCGGCCGAATAATCGGCCAAGCTGATAAAGTCGCGCTTCACCAACCAGCCTCCTCAAGTACCTGGTCCAGGGTTTCCACCGCCCGCGCGAAGTGTTCCCTCTCGGCGATGAGCGGCGGCAGGAACCGTAACACGTTCGGGCCTGCCGCTCCGCATAGTACGCCATGATCGGCCATGGCGGCAACCACGGGGGCGACCGGTTCCGCGCATTCCACGCCGACCATGAGGCCGCGTCCCCGGACTTCGATTATTTTTTCGTGGGTCCGGGCAAGGTCGCGCAACGCGCCCATGAACTGCTGCCCCATCTCAAGCACGCGGTCCAGAAAGCCTGGCGCGGTCAGGGTTTCCACGACCGCGATGCCAGCCGCCGTGGCGAGTGGATTCCCGCCGAAAGTGGTGGCATGGGTGCCCGGCGCGAACCCCTCGGCCACGTGTTCCGCGCACCCCACCGCGCCGATGGGGATACCGTTTCCCAGTGCCTTGGCAAGGCTGATGATATCCGGCGTGACCTGTTCATGCTGGTGCGCGAAGAGCCGGCCCGTGCGGCCCATGCCAGTCTGCACCTCGTCAAAGGCCAGTAGTATCCCGTGGCGGTCACAGATCTCCCGGACGGACGCGAGGTATCCCGGGGGTGGCACGCGCACGCCGCCTTCTCCCTGGATGGGTTCCAGCAGCACGAGCCCGGTATCGGGCGCGATGGCCTGTTCCAGGGCGTCCGCGTCCCCGTAGGGCACGTGACGGACACCGGGCATCAGCGGATCGAACCCCGCCTGGTACTTGGTCTGTCCCGTGGCGGTCAGCGTGGCGATCGTGCGCCCATGAAAGGAATTCAGGGCGGTGATGATGCCGGGTTTAGGCGTGCCCCGGACTTGCCAGAAGCGCCGGGCCAGCTTGATGACCCCTTCGTTGGCTTCGGCTCCACTGTTGCAGAAGAACCAGCGCTTCGCGAAACCGTGGGACGCGAGTTTTTCGGCCAGGCAGATCTGCGGTTCAATGAGATAGAGATTGGAAACGTGCCATAGGGTTTCCGCCTGGCGTTTCAGGGCCTCGGTTACCACGGGGTGGCAATGACCCAGGTTACAGACGGCGATGCCGGAGAAGAAATCCAGGTATTCCCGGCCGTCCGCGTCCCAGGCAAAAACACCTTTCCCTCTTGTCAGGGCGATCCGACGGGTACCATAGGTGTTCAGCAGGAATCGTTCGGCCGCCTGACGCAATGTTTCATTGTTCATGGGCTTGTTGTTCCATGGGATCGCACTCAGGATTTAGAGGAATTGCCGGGTGCCGCGGTCGTGGATCCGCTTCCGGTATTGCTCTTGGTGTTTTCGGCAGCCGTTTTGGCTTGAGCGGCAGACGATCCGTTATGGCCGTTTCCGTTGGAACCGTTCTTGCGTTTGTAATCGGTTTCGTAAAATCCGGATCCCTTGAAAATAATGCCCGCTCCGCTGCCCAGCAGTCGCCGGCACTTTCCACCGCACTCCGGGCAGCGTATGTCTGGAGACGCGCTGATGGCATGAAACACATCCCGCGTGGCCTGACACTTGACGCATTCGTAGGTATACGTGGGCATGTCCAACCCTCCTTACCTGAAACCGGTCCGCCACATCGGCAGGCACCCCTGCCATACTTAACGAAAAGGAACGACTCGTGGCGGACAGCGATCGAATCTACCAAGTAAACAATCGTGAATTTATGAAAATTCTAGCATGAAAGACACCTGGTTTCCAAAGACCCCAAAGCCTGTGGTATCATATGGGCACGCTGTGAGGCGGCGAGGCGACGCGGGAAACGGGAAACCGCGCCGCTCGTTTTTTACCTGATCCCGGGGAGAATGCGTGATGACCATCGATCTGTCCCGCCATGGTATTACGTCACATGGAACCATTTACCGGAATCCGTCCTACGACACCCTGTTTGAGCATGAAACCAATCCGGCCCTCGAGGGCCTGGAACGGGGCGTGGTAACCAGGTTCGGTGCGGTGGCCGTGGATACGGGCCGGTTTACCGGGCGTTCCCCGCAGGACAAGTATTTCGTGGAGGAAGAGACTTCAAGGGATAACCTCTGGTGGGAGGCTCCCGAGAATCCCGGCTCGAACAACAAGCGGATGAGCGAGGAAACGTGGCGGCACCTGCGCAAGATTGCCACGGACCAGTTAAACGGAAAAGATCTTTACGTGATCGACGGGTTCGTGGGAACCAATCCGTCAACCCGGTTGCGGATCCGCGTGGTGACGGAGGTGGCCTGGCTCGCGCATTTTTCCAAGAACATGTTCATCCGTCCCACGGAAGAAGAATTGCGTGATTTCGAACCGGACTGGACCGTCCTCAACGCCTGCAAGACCACGTGCAAAGATTACCAGCAGTACGGCATGCGTTCGGAGGTTTTCGCCGCGTTCAACATCAAGGAGCGGATGACGCTGATCGGTGGTACCTGGTACGGTGGCGAGATCAAGAAGGGCGTGTTCACGATCATGAATTACTTCCTGCCGCTGCAGGGGGTGGGATCCTTTCACTGCTCGGCGAACATGGGCGATGCCGGGGACACGGCCCTGTTTTTCGGCCTGTCCGGCACGGGGAAGACCACCCTTTCGGCGGATCCAAAACGTAAACTGATCGGGGACGATGAACACGGGTGGGATGACGAAGGCATCTTCAACTTCGAAGGGGGCTGTTACGCCAAGGTGATCAATCTCTCCCCCGAAAAGGAACCGGATATCTACCGGGCCATCCGCCGGAACGCGCTGCTGGAGAACGTGGTAGTGGACGCCGATGGGAACGTGGATTTCTCGGACGCCAGCAAGACCGAAAACACGCGGGTATCCTATCCCATCGATCATATCGACAATATCGTGAAGCCGGTTTCGAAGGGAGGCCATCCCAACGCGATTATCTTCCTTGCGTGCGACGCGTTCGGCATCCTGCCCCCGGTGGCCCGACTCAATTACGGCCAGGCCATGTACCAGTACCTGAGCGGCTACACGGCCAAGGTGGCGGGCACCGAACTGGGGATCACCGAGCCCAAGGCGACCTTCTCCTCGTGCTACGGCGCGGCCTTCCTGGCGTTGCATCCAACCCGGTACGCGGAAATCCTGGGGAAAAAGGTGCGTCAGCACGGCACGCGCGTGTACCTTGTCAACACGGGCTGGGTGGGCGGTCCCTATGGGGTCGGCCAGCGCATGGATATTACGGCTACCCGCCGTATCATTGACGCGATTCTGGATGGTTCCATCGAGAAGTCGGACTTCTGGAAGATGCCGGTGTTCGAATTTGACGTGCCGAAATCCCTGCCGGGCGTGGACGCATCGGTCCTTAACCCCCGGGATGGTTGGGCTGACAAGGAAGCGTATGACGCTGGGCTGCGCAGGCTGGCCGAAATGTTCATCAATAACTACAAGAAACTGAGCAACACGGACATCGGCCGCGAAGTCGAGGGATTCGGCCCGAAACTGTGACAATTCCGCGGATCCACCCGCCCGGCTGGAAATACCCGGCCGGGCGCGTTTTTTTGAGGGGCGCGTCATGTGCGCTCCGGGATGGTGGGCATGCGGGATCGAATATCCCGGCTTGTCCTAGGAGGGATCCGTATCGTTTTCAGGTCGGGGGTCCCGCCGATCGATATCGTGTTTTTTAAGGCGGTACTGAAGTGTTTTGTACGTCAGGCCGAGCAGTTCGGCGGCTTCCTTGATGCGACCACCGCTGCGTTCCAGGGCCTGGCGGATGAGATCTTCTTCCAGGTCCTCGAGCACAAGGCCGCTCAGGGGAAGCCTGAAACCGCCCGTCTGGGGCACTTGCTCGCGGAATTTTTCGGGCAGGTCCGCCCGGGTGATCCGGCCGTCCCGGCAGAGGACGAATACCTGTTCGAGGGTATGTTCGAGTTCCCGCACGTTGCCGGGCCATCGGTATCGCCGGAAGGCGTCCATGACGTCCGGGGTGATTTCAGGCGGGTCAATCCGCAGTTTGCGGGCAATTTTCTCTCGCAGGTGACTGACCAGGAGCGGCAGGTCTTCGACCCGATCCCGCAGGGGGGGCAGGGATATGGTCAGCACTTCCAGGCGGTAATACAGGTCCCGGCGGAATTGCCCGTCAGCCACCCGCCGGGCCAGGTTACAGTTGGTGGCCGCGATTACCCGGACATCTACCTGTCGCGGCTTGGACGCGCCTACCCGTTCGATCGTGCCATCCTGCAGGGCGCGTAGCAGTTTGGTCTGGCTTTCCAGCCGCATGTCGCCAATTTCGTCCAGGAAAAGCGTGCCGCCGTGTGCCAGTTCGAATTTGCCCGGGCGACTGGTTTCCGCGCCGGTGAAAGCGCCTTTTTCGTGGCCGAACAGTTCGGATTCCACCAGGTGTTCCGGTATGGCGGCGCAATTGACCACGACGAAAGGTTTGTTCCGTCGGGATCCGGAAAAATGGATGTGCCGGGCAACCAGTTCTTTTCCCGTGCCGGATTCGCCGAGGATGAGGACGGTGCTGTTGACCGTGACGGCGCGGCGCACGCGTTCAAAAACTTCGCGCATGGCGGGGCACTGGCCAATGATATTCCCCAGGGCGGTTTCCCGGGAGACCAGTTCCCGCAGGTCGCGGTTCTGTCGACGTAGTTCGGCTTTTTCCAGGGCCCGGTCGACGACCAGGCACAGTTCATCTTTATCGAAGGGTTTTTCGAGGTAGTCGGCGGCACCCTCCCGCATGGCTGACACGGCGGTTTTTACCGTGCCGTGAGCGGTCATGATGATGACTTCAATGTCGGGGTTCAGTCGACGGGTTTCTCGGAGGAGATCTATGCCGTCCATTCCAGGCAGTTTCAGGTCGGTGAGCAGCAGGGAGACGTCCTGGGTTTTAAGGATTTCAAGGGCGGATTCCGCGTCGGCAGCCTCCATGGTCTGGTGGCCGTCGTCGCGCAGGATATCTGCCAGGATTTCCCGCTGCACGCGGTCGTCTTCCACGATGAGAATCATAGGTTTCATTCCGGCCCGGTCGCGCGCGCCCGCGGACGGGCATTCAACCCAGTGTAACGCAACCATGGCCCGCGTTGTTTACCGGCTGTTAACGCGCGCCCGGTGGTTCATGGTAACATAGTGCCCGACGCGCCACGATCGACGAAGCGCGCGAGGTTTGTTAACGATAAAGGAGCGCCGGGGATGGGCGGTTTTTTTGGTGTTTTCACGGAACAGGACTGCGTCAGCGACCTGTTTTACGGCACGGATTACCATTCTCACCTGGGTACCAGCCGGGGTGGCATGGCCGTACTGGACCGGGATGGCCGGTTTCTCCGAAGCATTCACGACATCAGTACGGCCCAGTTCCGGAGCAAGTTCGAGGATGAGTTGCCCGGCATGCGGGGACAGGCCGGCATCGGGGTGATCAGTGACTACGAATCGCAGCCGCTGATCATCGGCTCGCATCTTGGGGTATACGCCATCGTGACGGTAGGGCGGATCAACAATGTCGCCGACATCGTCAGCCGGGCGTTTTCGTCCCGGGTCACCCATTTTTCGGAGATGAGCGGAGACGGGATTAACCCGACCGAACTGGCGGCCACGCTGATCAACACGGGAGGTTCTTTCGAAGAAGGGGTGCGTTACGCCCAGGAGATCATCGACGGTTCCTGTTCCATGCTGCTGCTGTCGGCGGACCGGGTGATGTACGCCGCGCGGGATTGCTTCGGGCGTACACCGGTGATCATTGGGAGGCGGGGCGGAGACTGGGCCGTCACCATGGAAACCACCGCGCTGCCCAACCTGGGGTACGAGGTGGTGAAATACCTGGGCCCGGGAGAAATGGTCCGTATTGATGAAAATGGCATGGAAACGTGCCTGCCGGCGGGTGACACGCTTCGGATCTGCACGTTCCTCTGGATCTATTACGGGTTTCCCGGCTCGTCCTATGAAGGGGTGAACGTGGAATCGGTGCGGTACCGATGCGGGGCGGCCCTCGCGCGACGGGACAACGTGGAGGTGGACCTGGTTTCAGGGATTCCGGATTCTGGTACCGGTCACGCCATCGGGTACGCGAACGAACGACGGATTCCCTATGGACGGCCTTTCGCGAAATACACGCCGACCTGGCCCCGGAGTTTCATGCCGCAGCGCCAGGAAACCAGGGACCTCGTGGCGCGTATGAAACTGATCCCCCTGCAGGATCTCATCCAGGGCAAGCGGATTCTGTTCTGTGAAGATTCCATCGTGCGGGGAACCCAGTTACGGGATACCATACAGCGGCTGTACGACGCGGGGGCCCGGGAAGTGCACATGCGTCCGGCCTGTCCGCCGTTGCTCTTTGGCTGCCGTTTTCTCAATTTCTCGCGGTCCAGGTCGGATTACGACCTGCTGGCCCGGCGGGCCATCCGGGAACTGGAGGGGGAAAAGCCGGTCGATCTTGCCATCTACGCGGACGAAACGTCGGATCAGCACGCGGCGATGGTGGATCGGATGAACCGACGCCTGTCGCTGTCCACGTTGCGGTATCAGCGGATGGCGGACATGGTGGAAGCGAC
>JAGPFE010000050.1 GCA_018056705.1 Candidatus Hydrogenedentota bacterium
CCCGCCGGACTCTGGCTGATCACGTTCCCAGCGGGTACCGTGTCGCTGCACGCCAGGGTAACCGAACTGGTCAGGCCCGCATCCGCAATCGCCGCCTGGGCAGCCGCCTGCGCCTGGCCTACCACGTTCGGCACCTCGACCGGGCATGGACCCGTCGATACCGTCAGGGCAACATTGGACCCCAGCGTCACAGAGGTGCCCCCAACGGGCAACTGGCTGATCACGTTCCCGGCGGGTACCGTGTCGCTGCACGCCAGGGTAACCGAACTGGTCAGGCCCGCATCCGTGATCGCCGCCTGGGCAGCCGCCTGCGCCTGGCCTACCACGTTCGGCACGATAACCAGGCACGGACCCGAAGACACCACGAGATTGACCGAACTGCCGGGGGCTACCAGGCTACCACCCGCCGGACTCTGGCTGATCACGTCTCCGGCGGGCACCGTGTTACTGCAGTTCACGCTCACGTCGCCCACCGCCAGGCCCGCGGCCGCGATCGCCGCTTGCGCGGACGCCTGTGCAAGACCGACCACGTCGGGTACCGCTACCGGGCACGGACCCGTGGACACCACGAGGTTGACGCTCGTGCCAAGGGTTACCGACGTGCCACCTGCCGGATCCTGCGCAATCACCGCGCCGGCGGGTACCACGTTGTCGCAAGCCGTCGTGACTGTGCCGACCAACAGACCTGCGGCAGTAATCGCCGACTCCGCGGCCGCCTGGCCAAGACCGACCACGTCCGGTGCCACCGCGTTGCACGGACCCGTGGACACCACAAGATTCACCGCCGAGCCCAGAGGCACCGTTGTACTCGCTACCGGATCCTGGCTGATCACCGCGCCAGCGGGCACCAGGTCATCGCATACCGACACTACCGTGCCCAGCAACAGCCCCGCCGCGTTCAACGCGTTCTCCGCGTCCAGCAGGTCAAGGCCCACCACATCCGGGACCACCGCCACGCACGGACCCGTGGACACCAGAAGGTTCACCGCGCTGCCCAGCGTGGCCGGTGTGCCGCCTACCGGATCCTGGCTGATCACCGCGCCGGCGGGCACCACATCGTCGCAAGCCGTCGTCACCGCGCCAACCACCAGGCCGGCGGAAGTGATCGCCGATTCCGCGGCCGCCTGGTCAAGACCGATCACGTCCGGAACGATCGTGTTGCAGGGGCCCGACGACACCACCAGATCCACGGCGGTTGCCGGGGCTACCGAGGCACCTGCCACCGGGCTCTGGCTGATCACCGCGCCCGCGGGCACCACGTCGTCGCAAGCCGTCGTGACCGTGCCAACCACCAGGCCGGCGGAAGTGATCGCCGACTCCGCGGCCGCCTGGGCAAGACCGACCACGTCCGGCACCGTCACCGGGCACGGACCCGTCGACACCACGAGGTCTACCGCGGTACCGGAAAGAACCGAACTACCAGCCGCCGGGTTCTGGCTGATCACCGCGCCCGCGGAGATCGTGTCACTGCACGCCGTCGTCACCGTGCCAACCACGAGACCAACCGCCTGGATCTGGATCTGGGCCGCGGCTTGCGTGAAGTTCACCACGTTGGGGACGATCACCGGACACGGACCCAGGGACACGGAAATGCTTACCGCCGTGCCGGGCGCCACCAGGGAACCCGCCCCAGGTATCTGGCCAAACACTTCACCCGCTGGCACGGACGGACTGCAAACCTCATACACCGTGCCCACCGTCAAGCCTGCCGACGTGATGGCCGTTTCCGCGGACGCCTGGTCCAGGCCAACCACGTCCGGCACCGTCACCGGGCAAACACCAGTCGACACTACGAGGTCCACCGCGGAACCGGGGGCCACCGACGCACCCCCCGCCGGGGTCTGGCTGATCACCTGGCCCACCGGCACGAGGTTGTCGCACTGCGGCACGATGGTTCCCACAACCAGACCCGCCGACGTGATGGCCGTTTCCGCGGACACCTGGTCAAGCCCCACCACGTCCGGCACCGTCACCGGGCACGGCCCTATCGATATGACCAGATCTACCGCGGAACCGGGCTCCACGCTCGTCATGGGCGACGGCGACTGAACAATCACCCGGCCTGTCGGAACCAGATTATTGCACTGGAAGTCAGTTGTTCCCACTACCAACCCCGCGGATGTAATCGCGTCCACGGCGTCCAGGTACAGAAAACCCTCCACGCCCGGAACCGTCGCGCACGGACCCGTGGAGATATTGATATCCACCGCAGTTCCCGACAACACGACCGATCCCGAACCCGGGTTCTGCCCGAACACACGACCTGCCGAAAGAAGATTGCTGCACTGGTACGTCTGGATACCCAGTAGCAATCCGGCGCTGGTCAGCGCGTCGGACGCCTGTGCCACCGTCAATCCCGTAAGATCAGGAACCGTCACGGGACAGGGCCCCGTCGACACCACGATGTTGACAGTTTCCCAGGCGGTGAAGATCTGGGTTCCCGCCGCCGGGTCCTGGCTGATCACGCTACCGGCTGGCACCACGTTGTCGCAATGGGTAGATACCAAAACATTGATGATACCCGTGGCCGCGAAATCGCTTTCCGCTTCGGCCTGGGTTTTACCGACCACGTCCGGTACCAGCGCGCAGGGGCCGCCCGAAATGATGCCGAACACCACCGAGCCACATGCCACCGTCGATCCCGCGGTTGGGGACTGGCTGGCCACCGTTCCGACCGGATTCACGTTATCGCACTCCACGGAGCCGTCCGGCACGAGCCCCTCTGCTAGAATCGCGTTAACTGCCGCAGTAACATCCAGCCCAGTAATATCCGGCACGATGGCTGTCGATCCGCTCGAGACCACCAGATCCACCGGCGTACCATTGGGAACGACAGTACCTCCCACTGGGTTCTGGCTGACAATACTACCCGCGGGGATCATCGGGTCGCATTGCGTGGTGATAGACCCCGTGGTCAAGCCCGCAGTGGTCAGCGCATCTTCCGCGTCATTCTGTGCCAGGCCCACTACGTCAGGTACGGTCACCTGTGCCCATACCGATCCTGACGCAATGAACACCAACCCCAAAAAAACCAAGGCTCTCTTCATTGCACGATCCTTCCTTTACCTTTCGGTTCCTCTTCAAGCACTCTTGGTGCCATCCTCACGCAATGGCTATTCCATTGTACCACCTGCAAATGCTTCTGTCAAGTTATTTTTCCAGTCCCGTGAAAATTTTTAACAAAAGTTATTCCTACTTAACGTTCACTTATTTATCTAACCGATAAGACGCCCCTGGCTCCCTGACTGTATTGGATAATGCTGGCAGCGTACCGTTTTAACGTACGGGATTTTTCGTCTCGTGATGGGTGTTTCACAATATGTGTGACATAATAAATTTTCGATAAACACGCGCGAATCCGTGACAAGACTGAATGGATAAGTGAAGGAAGGACCGACAATTATGTTAAAGTTTGGACTTGAAACCTGGCGGGTCGCGGAGGCCATGGCGCCGTACCTGCTGTTCGGTTTCCTGGCTGCCGGGTTGCTCCGCGTGTTCGTCTCCCCCGAATGGTTACGCCGGCACATGGGCGGCAGCGGCGTGACTCCCGTCATCAAGGCCGTGCTATTCGGGGCCCCGTTGCCGCTGTGTTCCTGCGGGGTACTGGCAGTAACCGCCTCGCTGCGGCGCCAGGGAGCGGGACGAGCCGCCGCCACCGGGTTTCTCCTGTCCACGCCCCAGACCGGCGTGGATTCCATCATTGCCACCTGGGGCACGCTTGGTCCCCTCATGGCGGTGACGCGTCCGCTGCTCGCCGTCCTCAGCGGAATGGTCGGTGGCCTGCTGGTATTGCGTTATGGGGAACAGGACACCCCGGCACAGGGGGAAGAAATGGGCGGATCCTGTCACGCAGGGACTTCGGTGGGTTCCTGTTGTGAGCGTACTCCGGCATCACCGGAAACCGGAGGTACTGACGAAGATGACGACGGATATGACAAGGATCAACCGCTGATTCGCCGACTGGCGAACGGCTTGCGATATGGCCTGGTCACCCTGCCCGCGGATATCGCGCGGCCCCTCGTGCTGGGCATCCTGGCAGCGGGCCTGATCAGCGCGCTGGTTCCGCCAGACACCCTTGCCCCATGGATTGGTGGCGGTCCCGTGGCCATGCTGGTCATGATTGCGGTAGGCATTCCGATCTACGTCTGCGCGACGGCCAGCATTCCGCTGGCCCTCAGTTTCATCCACCTTGGCGCGTCGCCCGGAGCGGCCCTGGCGTTCCTGGTGGCTGGTCCCGCGACCAACGCGGCAGCCCTGGCCGTGCTGTGGTCCATGATGGGCCGGCGCACCACGCTACTGCTTCTGCTGACGGTCGCGCTGACCGCCCTGCTCGGCGGAATGGCCTATGACGCTCTGGCTACCGTGGCACCGGAGATACTCGTTCCCCAGGGCGGACACGTTCACCACCACGAAGAAATGGAAGGCGGCTCATGGCTCTTCGTGGCGTTGCTGGCCCTGAGCCTAGTGGCGGGAAAAATAGAAAGCGGGATCCGGCGCGTCTTCGCGCCACCCGTTTCCGTGCCCGATTCCGTTTCCAGGTCATCCGCCCTGCCCGCGACAGCAGACGAGACGGCGTCGGATGTCACGCTGACGATCGAAAACATGACCTGCGCGCATTGCGTGGCATCGGTGCAGCGGATTGTCCGGGATAGTCTGCCTGACGTAACCCCGGAAATCGATCTTGGCTCGCGGCGGGTGGTACTTCGCCGGAGCGGCCCCCGCGCCGCCGCGGTGATAGAAAGCCTGCGCGCGGCTGGATTTGTCGTTGAACCGGTATCGCGGTAACATGTCTCCCGCCAGGGAGTCTTATTATCTTGAACGCGATCCCATCGTGCGTCCCATGGGCGTTGTCCACGTCGACCTGGCGTGACCGATGGCTTCGTAGCGCGCCGGAAGCCGTGCTGCTGGTCAGCCTGGTCATGATACCGGCCGCGTGGTCCTACCGAACGCTGGACTTTTCGCACACCCGGCTGGCCTGGCTGTGCGGATTCCTGGTTATCCTCGCCCTATTGCGCGCGATCGCGCCGACTCCTTCCGAGGCGGGAAACCACCGGGCGACCTGGATAATTGGCACTCTTGGGTTGTGGATGTGCCTGGTGTCTATCGGAGCCATTGCCTATCCGCATGGTTTCCCCATGGCCACGGAACGACTGACCCGCGCGTTTCCGGTACTTTTGTACGGGTGGCTGGCCGCCGACTGGATCGCTGGATCCGCCGCGATCCGAAGCCTGCGCGCGATCGTGACCAGCGGCGTGGTGATCACGGGGCTTGCCATGGGGCAATATACCGGCCTGCTGCTGGCATGGTTTCCGGCATACCCGAATTACGCGCAACCCGTGTATTCCGTGCTCGGCAACCAGAACTTTCTGGGGGGATATCTCGCGGTATGCGCGGCCATTGCCTTTGGCGAGGCCACGGAAACTTACCTCGTCCCCCATGGAAAGCGGACCATGGGTATCTCCGGCAGCCTTGCGGCAGCGGGGGTACTCATGGCTGGCGTGGCGTTGTCCGCGTCTCGAACCGCCTTCCTTGCCCTGACGACAGCGATGGCCATTGCCCTGCTTCGGATCCTACCCCCGCAACGTTCGTGGAGGGGCTTCCCGTCCCGCGTGCTGTTTCGCCGGGGCCTTGGACTCGTGCTCGCGGGCATGGTGGGGCTGGGCCTGATCGCGTGGGGCTCCGGCCTGATCTCCAAGTTGCTGCACAGTTTCTCGGGCCGTGACACGGGATGGTGGGTGAGGTGGTGGCTGTGGCATGGCGCGCTGACCGCCCTGGCCGAGCATCCGTTCAGCGGAATCGGCTGGAACCGCTATATCCTGGAGTCACCTTCCCTGCTGGGAGAGGTACTCTGGCGTAGTACGTGGTCATTCCAGGGCAATTCCCTGCTGGCCGATACGGCCCACAGCGAACCTTTACAACTGCTGGCGGAAACCGGTTTTTTCGGCGCGCTGCCGCTGGTGCTCATCGCTGGAATGCTGTTCCTGCGGGTCAAACCCTCCCCGGTCGTTCAGCCCGCGCTGGCCGCCCTGGGCGTTTTCTGCCTGTTCAACAGTCCCTTGAAGGATCCCGCGTTCAGCCTTGTGGGCATGGTCCTGCTGCTGGCATCCCCCGAGGCCCCTGGTGAGGGCAACCTTTCCGCTTCCCAGTGCGCCCATGGCCACGCTTTACCTCGTACCTGCCGGATTCGGCTTACCCTGGCCGCGTTCGCAGTGATCAGCGCGGTGACGGCGGCCTGGACTCATGTCCTGCCGGGGATCTACCTGCGCTCCGCGCTGGACGCTCACACCGCGGGACACCCTGAAGCGGCCCTGGCCGACTACGACGCGGCCTGTCGCCACGCCGCGCCTTCCATCCGGGCCCTTGCCCTGGAAAACATGGCCCTTGCCCTGTTGGATCTCAACCGGGACGCGGAAGCCCTTGCCGTGACGGATCGGGCCATCGCCATGGGCTGGGATACCGGGCAGTTGTACTGGATCCGCGCCCTGGCGGCCGAGCGTTCCGGAGCCGTTCTCGAAGCGGAACGATCGGCGGCGGCCTGCCTGCGCCGCTGGCCATTCCACGAACCGGCATGGGAACTCCTGTCGCGCAACGCCCCGGCACACCGCAAGCCGGCCTGGATCAGACGGAGGGAATGGTGGCGCCAGCGGCACCCGCTTCCGTCGCCTGGTAGCGCGAATGCCCGCGATGCCGGGCTGAAGCCACCGGATTCACGGGCGGAGTACATGGACCATCGCGTTCCGGTCACCCCGTAAATAGAACCGTACGTTGAAGAAAACACGGGACTAGTGATAGGATTTTTACGTGATAAGCGTTAACGAAAGGTTAAAACTGGCCATGGAGGCATCCCACAGATGAACGTCACCATCACCGGACGGCACATGGAATTGACGGACGCCCTGAAAAGTTACATCGAGACGGGGCTGAAAAAAATCCGGACCCATTTCGACAAGGTCATTGACGTGGAAGTGGTGCTGTCCGTGGAAAAACACCGCCACATCGCTGAAATCAACCTGCATGCCAACGGCGTGCGGATTCACAGCCGGGAAGAATCTTCCGACATGTACGCGTCCGTGGACGCGGTGCTTGACAAGTTGACCCGACAGGTGCGCAAGTACAAAGACCGGATCAACCGGCACCAGCCCCTGACGGGCCGGGAACTGCGGATGTACCAGCATGCCGTGATCGTTCCCGAACCGGTCAACGGCGATCAGCACGCCGAAGGCCCCTCCGAACCGCAGCACAAGGTGGTTCAGCGAGAAAAACTACCGATGAAGCCCATGACCTTGGAAGAGGCCATTCTTCAGTTCGAACTGGTGGAAGAGCCTTTCCTGGTGTTCACCAACGCCGAAACCTCCCAGGTGAATGTGCTGTACGCCCGGGGGGATGGTTCGTATGGCCTGATCGAACCGGAGTTCTGAGTTCCGGTTTTCAACCCGGTTTCCGGTTCCCGGGCGAGGAGCGCGCGCTATGGACTTAAGCATGATGTTGGAACGTCGCGCCCCGTTCATTCCCGTGTCCCGGCTGTACAACCAGATGGTCAAGGACCTGGAACTGGAACTCATCGGGGGATACCAGGGTCTCGAACGGCCCATCTACTCCACCGACGTAAACCGGCCCGGCCTGGCCCTGACCGGGTACCTTGACTATTTCGCCAACGACCGGGTGCAGATCCTGGGAAACACCGAAATTCATTACATGGAACGGCTGACGCCCTCCGAACTCTCCAGCCGGCTTTCCCAGATCTTCTCATTTGAAGTGCCTGTGTTCGTGCTGTCCCGTCGACTGACCCCCCAAGCCGTTTTCATGGACTGGTGCAACCGGAATGGCGTGCCCGTCATGCGGTCTGCCCTGTCCACGGTGGACGTGATCAGCCGGATTATCCTGTTCCTGAACGAGGAATTCGCGCCCGAGACGGATATTCATGGCACGGCCATCGACGTGTATGGCGTGGGGTGCCTGCTGGTGGGACCTCCCGGTATCGGCAAAAGCGAAGCCGCCCTGGAACTGGTGGAGCGAGGACATCGCCTGGTGGCGGACGACCTGGTCACGCTCAAGCGCCGGCGAGCCGATTACCTGTACGCGTCGGTCAACCCGCTCGTGCGTCATCACATGGAAATCCGCGGCCTGGGGATCATCGACATCCGGGCGATTTACGGCGTGGGCCGGGTGCGGGATTTCAAGCGCATCGGGTTGCTCGTGCGGCTGGAGATGTGGGACGAACACGCCCAGTACGACCGTACGGGCCTCGAGGAAGCCTACACGGACATCCTGGGGGTAAAACTCCCCACCATCCGGGTTCCTGTTCGACCGGGCCGTAACGTGGCGGTCATCATCGAGGTGGCCGCGCTGAACCAGCGGCTGAAGGAAATGGGGGTGCACTCCGCCCGTCGCCTGAATGATCTCATCACGGGCATCGACCACAATATCTGACAAGACACCGCGCCGCGCGGACTGGAGGATACGGATTGAACACCGTCAGCCTGATTTTCGGTTGTCACGCCCATCAGCCCGTGGGCAACTTCGACTTCGTTTTCCGTCGCGCGTACGACGACTGCTACCGACCGTTCCTGGACGTTCTGGAGCGCCACCCGGGCGTCAAGGTGGTCCTGCACTTCACGGGACCGCTGTTCGACTGGTTCGAGGAACACCAGCCGGACTTCCTTGACCGCGTGGCCGGCCTGGTGGCGGCGGGGCGCGTGGAAATCATGGGCGGCGGCTACTACGAGCCGCTGTTATGCGCCATCCCCGAACGGGACGCCGTGTCCCAGATCCTCCGCATGCGGACGTATTGCGCTCAGCGGTTCGGGGTCGAGCCCCGGGGCATGTGGCTGACCGAACGGGTGTGGGAACCCCACATGGCCCGGATCCTGCATCACGCGGGCGTGGAATACACGGCGCTGGATGATACCCACTTTCTGTGTTCCGGGCTGCGACCGGACCAGTTGTTCGGGTACTACATCACCGAAGATGAAGGCGCGCCCCTGAAAATCTTTCCCATTCTCGAGAAACTGCGGTATCTCATCCCCTTCCGGCAGGTAGAGGAAACCATCGCCTACCTGCGGCAGGTGGCCGAACAGCACGGTCCCTGCGTGGCCACCCTGCACGACGATTACGAAAAGTTCGGCGTGTGGCCGGGCACCCATGGCAGCGTTTACGGTGAAGGCTGGCTGGACCGGTTTTTCGCGGCCCTCGAGGAAAACCGGGACTGGCTGCGAACCGTTACCTACGCCGAATACGCCGAGCAGGCGCCCCCGATCGGGCGGGCCTACATTCCCTGCGCGTCGTACGAGGAAATGATGACGTGGGCCCTGCCTACCGACGCCCAGCGGGCCTTTAACCGGTTCCGGGATCGCCTGCGGCAGCAACCTGATCTGTATGAACAGGGACAGATCTTCCTGCGGGGCAGTTTCTGGCGCAACTTCCTGGCCAAGTACCCCGAAGCAAACACCATGCAGAAGCGGATGCTCCGGGTAAGCGCGCGCCTGGACAGGCTTCGGGAAACTGCCGCCCAGAACGCGCTGCTGCTGGACAAGGCGGAGGTCCTGCTGCACCAGGGCCAGTGTAATTGCGCCTACTGGCACGGCGTGTTTGGCGGCCTGTACCTGAACCATCTGCGCAGTGCCGTCTACGAGCGGCTCATCGCGGCGGACTGCCTGCTGGATGTGGCGGAAGGTCTTACCGGGCCCCGATGGGTCCAGACCGACTGCGACGGCGATGGCCTGGAAGAGGTCGTGCTGGAAACACCCCACGCGGTCGCGTTTCTGAAGCCATCCGATGGCGCCAGCCTGTACGAGTGGGACTGCAAAATCCGGCCCTTCAACCTGTGCAACGTGCTGTCCCGCAGGGAAGAGCCCTATCATGACCTGCTCCGCCTGGGACTCGCCCGCGCGGACCAGGCAAACGAAGGCAACCTGAGCATCCATGAAATGGTCCGGGCGAAATCGTCCGACCTGGACCACTACCTGATCTATGATCCCTGGCGTCGAGCCTGCCTGCGGGACCGTTTTTTCACACCGCCGGACGACGCGGACGTGTTCCGTCGCTGCGCCGAAAACGAACGGGGCGATTTCGTCTCCGGCCCTTACGGAGTCCGGATAGAGGACAACGCCTGCGTGCTGGATCGGACGGGCAGGGTAATCCTATCGGATCACTCCCCGCGTTCCGTTCGGGTGGAAAAGCGGATCGAGCCCGCTGAAAACGGGCTACGGACGCGGTACACGCTCTCGTGCCCGGAAGGATGGCCCGAAGACCTGTGTTTTGGCGTGGAACTGGCTTTCAACTTCCTCACCGGGTCCGCCCCGGACCGCTATTACCACTCCGACTCGGTTTCGCTGGATCGCCCGATGCTGGGTCACTGCGGTATTTTTGAACACCTCGTTCACCTGGCCCTGCGGGACGAGTGGATGCAACTGGAATGTGGCGTTCGCGTGAACCGGCCTTCCCGGTTCCTTCATTTCCCGATCGACACGGTGAGCCAGTCCGAGGATGGACAGGAACGGGTTCACCAGGGGAGCGTGGTGCTGCCCTGCTGGACACTACCCGCGGGGGACCGGGGTTTCGATGTGGAGATGACCCTGTACTTCCAGATGGTGTAGAATGCTCCCGTACGCGGCGTTATATCATTCAACGAGGCGGAACCACCATCACAGGACAGAGACGCGTCATGGCGATGCACGCGGATTCGGGAATCATGGAAGCCCGGGATGACATCAGGGTGATCAACACGCTGGGCGTGCATGCTCGGCCCGCGTCCATGATCGTGGAAACGGCGCTCAAGTTTCAGAGCAACGTATACATACAGTACAAGGGAAACATGGTCAACGCCAAGAGCATCATGGGCCTGCTGACCCTGGGCGCGGCCCAGGGCAGTCAACTCACGGTGATCTGCACCGGCCCGGACGCGCAGGACGCCCTTGAAGCGGTCCGCCAGTTGTTTGCCTCGGGTTTTGGTGAAGCCTGATCGGCCTCGAGGACGAGGAGCCTTTCCTTGGAAATCCGCCTGCAGGGTTTAGGGGTGTCTCCCGGCATTGCTATCGCCCCGGTCATGATTCACGCCCGGGGCCGGTGGCACGTTCCCGTGTATGACATCGCCGATCCCGCGGCCGAACTGGATCGATTCCAGGACGCCCTTGAGTCCGCCCGGGAAGATCTGTTGCGCCTGTACGCCCAGACCACCGCGACACTGGGCAGCGGTCACGCCGCGATATTCCAGGCCCACCTCACGATCCTGGAAGACGAAGTGTTCCGGAACGAAGTTGCCGAAATGGTCCAGAAACAGCGCTGCAACGTGGAGCATGCCCTGGACCGTGTATCCCGGCAGTACATGGACCGGATGGGATTGCTGGCGGAAGCCCACTTCCAGGAGCGGCACGCGGATATCCTGGACGTGGTGGATCGCGTGATGAGCCGCCTGCTTTCCGTCCAGCCTCGCCGGCTTGCCGACATGGACCAGCCTGCCATCGTGGTGGCACCGGATCTGTCTCCTTCGGACACCGTGGGACTCAACCGGGACCTGGTGCGAGCCATCGTGGTGGAAGCGGGCAGCGTTACCTCTCATTCCGCCATTCTCGCCCGGGCCCTGGAAATTCCCGCCGTGATGGGGGTGGCCTCGATCAGCGCGAAAGCCATCCCCGGCGCGGTAATCGTGGTGGACGGCACAGAGGGCATGGTCATCCTGAACCCCGAACCGGATACCCTGCGCCACTACGAAGAGGCCATGGAACGCTTCCGCCGCAGGCAGGCCGCCTACGCGGGGGAAACCGTGCGGGGTCCCGCGCTGACCACGGATGGCCAGGCGATCACGCTGCAAGCCAACATCGAACTGCCCGCCGAGATCGCCCACGGCCTGCGCGCGGGCGCCCAGGGGGTGGGCCTGTTCCGCACGGAATACCTGTTTCTCGGCCGGGACGACCTTCCGGGCGAACAGGAACAGTTCGAAGCCTACCTGGAGGTCATCCGGGCGGCGGACGGGGAGCCGGTCACCATCCGGACCCTCGATATCGGGGGTGACAAGTTGGCCGCCTACCTGCAACCCCTGCACGAGGCCAATCCCCAGATGGGCTGGCGGGCCATCCGCTTCTGCCTGGCACACCCCGATATTTTCCGGGCCCAGCTCAGGGCCATCCTTCGCGCGTCCGCCTTTGGCGCGGTCCGGGTGATGTTCCCCCTGGTCACCGGGCCAGACGAATTCCGCCGCGCCCGGGCATTTCTGGGCCGGGTAGCGGAAGAATTGCGGCAGGAGGGGGTTACCTTCTCCCCGGACATTCCAGTCGGCGCGATGATCGAAGTGCCTTCCGCCGTCATGACCGCCGATATCCTCGCGCGGGAATGCCATTTTTTCAGCATTGGTACCAACGACCTGATCCAGTATTCCCTGGCGGTGGACCGGGTAAACGAGAAGATCGCCCACCTGTATGATCCCTGTCATCCCGGCGTGATCCGCATGATCGCCCGGGTGGTCAACGCGGCGAACGCCCGGGGCATTGAATGCGCGGTATGCGGCGAAATGGCGGGTGATCCCTTGTACGCCGAACTGCTCATCGGCCTTGGCGTGCATACCCTGAGCATGGCTCCCGTGGCCATTCCATTCGTCCGGGAGGCCATCAGCGAAATCAGCAGCGAGGGCGCCCGGCAGTTCGCGATGCGGGTCCTTGGCATGGATTCAGCCGACGCGATCCGGGCGTTGCTGTTCCAGCGACACCGCGAGCGCGAGCCTGGTACCGCGCCATCCCGCGTTCCGGAGACGGCTCCATGAATGAACCCCTGGCTGTAACCGTGTTCGGCTCCACGGGTGCCATAGGACGGGCCACTCTCGAGGTCATCCGCCAGTATCCGGAACGGTTCCAGGTCAGGGGCCTTGCCGCTTACCAGGACATCGATACCCTGTCCGGTCAGATCGCCGAGTTTCACCCGGAAGCCGTTGCCGTAATTGACGCGAACGCCGCGAAACGGTTGCGGGATCGGGGCCCGGCATGCGTGGTTCTGGACGGTATGGCCGGCTGCAATGAACTCGCGACACGACCAGTTCACCGCGTGGTATGCGGCATGGTAGGCGCGTCTGGACTGGTGCCGCTGCTGGCCGCCCTGGACGCGGGCAACACCGTGGCGCTGGCCAACAAGGAACCCATGGTCATGGCGGGCCACCTGGTGATGCGGCGGGCCCGGGACCGGGGAGTCTACGTGCTGCCGGTGGACAGCGAGCACAGCGCGCTGTTCCAGTGCATGGCGGGCCATCCCGCCGAGCACGTGCGTCGCCTGTGGCTGACGGCTTCAGGGGGCCCCTTTTATGGCAAGTCCCGCAAGGAACTCACCCGGGTCTCTCCCGCCGAAGCTTCCCGGCATCCCACCTGGCGCATGGGGGTTAAAATCAGCGTTGATTCGGCCACCCTCATGAACAAGGGGCTTGAAATCATCGAGGCCATGCGTCTCTTCGGTATGCCGCGTCACCGGATCGAGGTAATCATCCATCCCCAGAGCATCGTGCACGGCCTGGTGGAATTCACCGACGGGAACATGCTGGCCCACCTTGGCGTTACCGATATGAAATTGCCGATCCTCTACGCCCTGACCTGGCCAGACCGCGCGGAACAACCCGTGTGCGCGTTGGACTTGACCTCCCTGGGCGGCCTAACGTTTCACCGGCCAGACCTGAGCGAGTTCCCTTGCCTGGGGTTGGCCATGGAAGCCGCTGACCGTGGCGGGACAGCCCCGGCCGTGTTGAACGCCGCCAATGAAGTGGCCGTGGAAGCCTTTCGCGCGGAGCGCATCGGCTTCCTGGATATCGCGGACGTGGTCGCGGAAACACTGGCCGGACAGGCTTCGGCGGAGGATGGGGATTCCCTGGAGGCCATCCTGGCCGCCGATTCAGAGGCTCGGCGCGTCGCCGAGGCTACCGTAATCGAACTGGAACGGAAAAAGCGATGATTTTCAACCTGCTGGTTTTTCTCGCGGTGCTGAGCGTGCTCGTGTTCGTGCACGAACTCGGACATTTTCTGGCCGCCAAGTGGTGCGGCGTGTACGTGAAACGGTTCAGCATTGGCATGCCTCCCCGGCTTTTCGGCGTACAGGTCGGAGAAACGGATTACTGCGTTGGAGCCCTGCCCTTTGGCGGTTTCGTCATGATGGCTGGCCAGGAAGACGTGCCGCTGACCGAAGAAGAACGACAGAAAGAATATGGCGACATCCCAGATCACCGCAAGTTTGACCGGCGGCCCGTGCGTGAACGCCTGCTCATCCTGTTCATGGGGCCGCTCATGAACCTTGTGCTCGCGTTCGTGTTGTATTTCGGCATCGCGCTCGCGGGGGAAACCGTGCCCGAGTGGGACGCCTCCCCGCGGGTGGGGGAGGTGGAAGCTGATTCCCCAGCGGCATCGGCCGCCCTGTACCGGATCGACGAAGGAACCACCACGCTCGATTTTCACGCTCAGCCCGACACCGTCGGATGGGAACCTGGCGATCTGATCGCCAGGGTGAATGGCAAGTCCATCCGAAATATTTCCGAACTGGCGGCCATCGCGGTGTTGCATGGAACCGACACGTATCATGACATCATCATCGAGCGGGAAACCGAACCTGGCAAGCCTCCCATCCGTTACGCCTGCCGCGTAGCGCCGCGCGTGATGGGCGAAGGACGTTCCGCTCGTCCGCGATTTGGGGTGTCCCCATTCGAAACGCCCCGGATCGGCGAGGTAACCCGGGCTGAGGCGCCGGCCGCCGTGGCAGGCCTTCGCGCGGGCGATGTGATCTGGCGCGTCAACGGCAAGCGGGTCACCCGGGCACAGTTCGTCCGGACCATTGAAGATACCCCGGATGGAGAACCGGTCCAACTGGAGGTTCTGCGCGAGGGTAACCTGATTTCCATGACGGTTTTCCCCCGCTCAACAGGGCGTATCCGGGGCATGTCTCTCGCGCCGCGTCCTGACGGCACGGCGGAAGTACAATCTCTGACCGCGTCCATGGCGGCCTTTTCGGGCCTGCTGCCCGGCGATATTATTGTCTCCCTGGAAGGTAATCCCGTCACGGAGGCGTCCCTGCGTCAACTCGAGGAATCGCGCCCCGGCGCGGTGCTTGCCGCCGAAGCAACGCGGCCCGCGCGGCTGTTTGGCCTTGCCGCGCGCTCCGGCCGGTTGCGCGTGAACATCCCCGTGGACACCGTGCGCGCCATTGGCGTGGCCCTGGATCCCGTGACGATCCACCGTTCTTTTGGCCTGCTCGGATCGTTTCCCGAGGCCCTGCGCAATGGCTGGCGCGACGTGACCCAGACCCTGCTCACGCTGAAAGGCCTGGTCACCCGGGATGTCAGTCCCCGGGACCTGGGCGGTCCCCTGATGATCTATGACGTGACGGCCCAGGCCGCCAGGGTGGGTTTCTCGTGGCTGGTACGCATAACGGCCCTGATCAGCGTGAACCTGTTCATCTTCAACCTGTTGCCCCTGCCCGTGCTGGATGGGGGCCAGATCGTCACCAACCTCGTGGAGGGGCTTCGGGGCAGGCCGCTGAACACGGTCGTGCTTGAGCGGGTACAGCAGGTGGGCATCATCCTGGTCCTGCTGCTGATGATCTACGTTACCTTCAACGATATCATGCGCAAGATGGCAGAGCCCCTGTTACGGTAAAATAAGTGACCCCGTTTTTGGTCAAGGTAAAGAGGAAACCACAATGAGTACAGCCCGGCGCGTAACCTGCAAATTTGGTGGCACTTCCCTGGCGGACGCGCGTTGCGTCCAGCGGGTGATCGATATCATCCGAAGCGATCCCGGTCGCCGGTGGATCGTCCCTTCCGCTCCCGGCAAGCGGGATCCGAAGGACCGGAAAATCACCGACCTGCTTTACGCCTGGCACAACATGGCCCTTCAGGGACTGGATCCTTCCGAACCGATGCGGATCATCCGGGATCGATTCCTGGAACTGGCCCGGGATCTCGGCGTTCAGTTCGATGTCGCTTCCATCCTCGATGAAATCGCCGCGCGGGCAGGACAGGATGAAGCGCCCGATTACATGGCTTCCCGGGGTGAATACATCAACGGCCGATTGATCGCCGAGGCGCTTGGCGCCACGTTCGTGGACCCCGCCGATTGTATCCGGTTCGATACCGCCGGACGACTCGACCCCCAATCTTACGAACTCCTCGCGGAACGACTCCAGGGGGATGGTCTTTTCGTGGTGCCGGGGTTTTACGGCGCGATGCCCGACGGCAGTATCAAGACCTTCTCGCGCGGCGGCAGTGATATCACGGGAGCCATCGTCGCCCGGGCCATCCGCGCCGACCTGTATGAAAACTGGACCGATGTCAACGGCTTCTGTATGGCCGATCCCCGGATCGTGCCTGATCCGAAACGGATCGTCGAGATAACCTACGCGGAACTGCGCGAGTTGTCCTACATGGGTGCTACCGTGCTGCATGATGAGGCCATTTTCCCCGTCCGCGAGCCGGGCATTCCCATTCATATCCGCAACACCTGGGACCCGGACGGTGGCGGCACGCTGATCGTCACGAGCCGGGAGGCTACCGCGCCCGTGTGCGGTATTGCCGGCCGCACCGGTTTTACCATGATCAACCTGGCCAAGACCCTGATGAACAAGGAAAAAGGCTTCGGCCTCCGGGTCCTCCAGGTCCTGGAGGATTTCGATATCAGTTGGGAACACATTCCCACGGGTATCGACACCATGTCCATCATCCTGCGGGACGAAGAACTCAAGGGGCGTGGAGACACCGTGCTCGAGGCTATCCGCAAACGCGTGGATCCCGACGAAGCCTCTATCACGCCGGGACTCGCCATGCTCGCCACCGTGGGCCAGGGCATGAACCACCATGTCGGCGTGGCCGCCCGCCTGACGGGAGCGCTCGCCCGAGCCGGCGTGAATATCCGGGTGATCGACCAGGGCTCCTCTGAAATGAATATCATTGTCGGCGTGGAGGAAAGTGACTTTCCCGCCGCCATGCGCGCGGTGTACGAAGAGTTCAGCAGGGACCTTTAAGCGCGCCGGGGAGTCTGCAGCCCGTGCCCCCTGAGACCGTGTCACAACCTCCGGAAGACTGGTTCGCCGAGTCTTTCGGAGTTCTTTACCCCTTGGTGTACGCTCATCGTTCCGACGAAGCCGCGGAACGGGAGGCCCGTTTTGTCCTCGAATTGCTGGCTCCGGATACCTCGTTACCCCTGCTGGACTGCGGTTGCGGAACCGGACGGCATCTGCTCTGGCTGGCTCGCCATTTACCCCGCGCCATTGGTCTCGATTTTTCTCTACCCCTGCTGAGGACCGCGCGTGAAAAACTTGGCGCCATCGTGCCACTCGTGCGCGGCGACATGCGCCGGTTGCCTTTCCCCGACCGATCCTTCGGTTACGCGTGCAGTTTCTTTACCAGTTTCGGGTATTTCGAGGACACCGAGAACGCCCGGGTACTCTCGGAATGGGCCCGCGTGCTTAGACCGGGCGGCCTGCTCTTCCTGGACTACCTCAACACCGATCACGTCCGACGGAACCTGCGCCCGGAAAGTCACCGCGTGATGGGGCCGTGGAGCATCCAGGAGTACCGGTGGATCGACCCGCGCGCCAGGCGGGTGAACAAGCGCGTCCGTCTTACTGATCCTGGAGGCAATACCCGGGAATTCCACGAATCCGTGCGCCTCTATGAACCGGCGGAACTGGAATCCCTGCTGGCCGACCACGGGTTGCGCGTTTACCGGCGTTTCGGAGGGTATGATGGTCGCCCCCGGTCCTCCGAGGCAGACCGGCTACTCCTCCTGGCCCGCCGCGAAATCGTCTGAATCTTCCTTACAGGGTGCCGGTTTTGCCCAACTGGTCGATCATGCCGATCATCGGCAGGAACAGCCCGGCGAACAGCAACAGCACGATCCCGCCCATGAACACCGTGAACACCGGCTGCAGGGCCTCGCCCAGTCCGCTGACCGCGATTCGGACCTCTTCCTCGTACACCTCCGCGATCTGTTCCGCGATGGCGTCCACCCGCCCGGATTCTTCCCCCGTGGCGATCATGTCCACCACGACGTCCGGAATGACCCCCGAGGCCCGCATCGGTTCTTCGAGCCCTCCACCCCGCTCGACCGAATCCCGCATGCGCGTCAGGGTCTCGGCCACCGCCCGGTTGTGAATCGCGTACCGCGTCAATTCCAGCGTCGTCATCATCGAAACGCCACTGCGCAACAGCAGGGCCAGCGTGCGGCACAGTTCCGCGATGGCGTTCTTGTGAATGATGGGACCGACAAGGGGAATTCGCAACTTGATCCGGTCCGCAATCAGCCGTCGCCCGGGAGCGCGAATAAACCAGAAGCGATATAACGCCACCAGGGCGGCCAGCAGCACGAGGGGTAACCACCACCACCCCCGCACAAGGGCGGCAAAAGCGATCATCACCCGCGTGCCTCCCGGAATCGGCAGACCCGCCCGGGTGAAGAAGTCTTCAAATACCGGCACCACGAAGGCCGACAACACCACCACCGCGCCGAAACAGGCGAGCAACAGGACCACGGGGTATATCATGGCCGACCGTACCCGCTTGCGGAGTAACTGGCGGGATTCACGGTAATCCGTCAACCGGCGCAACACGGTCGTCAGCGTGCCGCTTGCCTCGCTGGCCCGGATCAGGTTGACGAACACCGTGTCGAAATGAGCCGGGTACTTTTC
>JAGPFE010000015.1 GCA_018056705.1 Candidatus Hydrogenedentota bacterium
GGATAAGGCGCCGTAACGCGTTCGGTGCGGGGGTGTACTGCAGGGCCGAACGCGCGGGGCACACGATGGCCCGGGGCAGAGGATTATCCCGTAACAGGCGGTCCAGGGCGTGAAAGCGCTCCGCGACAATATCGTCCGACGGTGCCATGCGGTCCCGGGGCAGTACTTCCCACGCCGGAATGAGCACGACCTGGTCTTCACCGAAACAGGAGACCAGGTCTTCGAACGCGGCCTCCGCCTCCAGGCGGCCGGCGGTGATGTAGCACAGGGGAATATCGCGGGCCGCCGCGACCTGGGCGGCCGTTATCGCCCGGGCCGCACCCCAGGCCCCGGCAACCGCGGCGTCCGCGTTCAGCCCCAAGGCCTGGGCCAGCCGACGCGCCAGGTTCAGTTCGGGGAAGGGAGATGACATTATCCGCGGATGATCAGGGCGGACCGCTCAGGACCGACCGAGATATACCGGATGGGGCAGCCAATCAGAGATTCGATGGCCTCCACGTAGGCCCGGGCGGGCCCTGGCAGGTCCCTGAATTGCCGTACGCCGGAGATATCCTCGCTCCAGCCCGGTATTTCCTCGTACACGGGTTCCGCTTCCTCGAGTACCGCGTTGAGGGGGAACCGATCAAGGAGTTGTCCCCGCCAGCGGTAGTGGGTGCAGATCTTGAGGGAGGGACGACCGGTCAGGCTGTCCAGCTTCGTCAGGGCCACTTCCGTGGCACCTTGCGCGCGCACACCCCAGCGAGTGGCCACCGCGTCAAAATGCCCGATGGTACGCGGACGGCCCGTGGCGGCGCCATATTCTTTCGCGGTTTCCCGCAGGGTATCGGCGTCCGCCTTGTCCATGAGCGTCACGAAAGGCCCCTCGCCCACGCACGTGGCGAAGGCCTTGACCACCGCGACGACCCGGTCCACCGGAAATCCGAACAGGCCTCCGCCCACCGGCGCGTAGGCTGCCAGCGTGCAGGAAGACGTGGTATAGGGGTAAATACCGAAATTCAGGTCTCGCAGCGTGCCCAGCTGGGCCTCAAACAGGATTCGCTTACCTTGCAGCGCTGCATCCTCGAGTACCTGGCTCGTGTCATGGATGAGGGACCGGATTTTGCCGCCCCATTCCATGGCCCAGGCTACCATTTCATCCGCCGTGAAGGGAGCGGTCTTACCGTACATCCGTTCCGCCGCCAGCAGTTTCCACTCGGCAACCTGCCGCACCCGCCGTTCCAGTCGTTCAGGGTAGAGCAGTTCGCCTACCTGGATCGCCTTTTTGATGGTGCGGTCGCCGTAGGCGGGAGCGATTCCCCGCCGGGTGGAACCATACGCGTTTTTGCCCAGGCGTTCCTCTTCCCACGCGTCCTCCATCCGGTGAAAGGGAAAGCAGATGGTGGCGCGATCGGAAACCATCAGTTGGGGATGAATGCCCCGCCCGGTAATTTCCTCGATTTCCCGGGCCAGCGCCTCGATGTCGATGACCATGCCAGGACCCAGCACGTTGACGACCCCCGGGTTGAACACCCCGGAAGGCAACAGGTGCAACTTGAATTCGCCGTGTTCGTTGACCACCGTGTGGCCGGCGTTATTGCCTCCCTGGTACCGGACCACGAAGTCGGCGTTCTGAGCGAAATAGTCGACCATGCGCCCCTTGCCTTCGTCGCCCCAGTTCGCGCCCACGATTACTTCGATTGACATGTCCGATCTTCTCCACCTGCCGCTTCAGCGCGACGGATACAGTAAAACAGCGGACCGCCGTACGGACGGTCCGCCGTGAATGGTCTGACGGTGTCCCGCCGTGACTCAGCGGGAGTAGAACCCAATGATACTGTTGGTGTCGGCCTTGAAGGGAATGGTTTCCTCGGTCGGCAACGTCACCATGCGGCCCTCGAAAGATCCCGCCGCCCGTTCCAGGTACTCCGGAATCTCCCGGGGCGGGAATTCCGCTCCCTGGGCCACCATGGGAATACGGCGGCTTTTTTCGCGGATCGAGACCACCATGCCCGGTTTCACGATGAACGACGGGATGTTGACCTTTTTGCCGTCGACCAGCACGTGGCAGTGGGTGACCAGTTGCCGCGCGGCAAAAATGGTCGGCGCGAAGCCCAGCCGCCACACGACACAGTCCAGCCGCGATTCCAGCAGCATGAGCAGGTTGGTCCCCGTGTTACCCGACATGCGACGGGCCTCCGCGAAGATGCGCCGCAACTGCCGCTCCATCAGGGCACCGTAATGCATGCGCAACCGCTGTTTCTCCTGCAACTGGTACCCGTACACGGACAGTTTGCGTCGCAGGTCCCGTCCATGCTGTCCGGGCGGGAAAGGACGGCGGATGGCGGGGCTGTTCGGACGTCCCCACACGCATTTTCCGATTCGACGACTCAGTTTGTGTTTTGGTCCTGTGTAACGTGCCATGTCTGTTATCCGTGGGTTACCCCGGCGGTTTCGAACAGATCCGGGGACTCATGCCGTTGCGTTCAACCGCCGGAAAAGCACACAATACGTAACCTGTCGCGTGCCTCCCTCGGCACACGCTCCCCGCCGTCTGGATATTCCGGAAGGGGTGTTTATTGTACTCCCCGCGCTTTCACCGTGTCAAACGGATGAAAAAGGAATTTCCGTGGGGGATTATGCCGGGCAGTTGTTCCGGCGTATTGCGTGAAAGGGCCGCCGGACGCATAATAACCGAAGGTCACGGGACCGCGGTAACCAGAAACGGGTTCCGGCTGAAAGGGAGGTCCAGTGCGCAGGCGAGACTTTTTAAGGATGGCCGCAATGGCCGCCCTGGGCGGGTGGTGGACATCCGGCGGCGCGGTCGCGGAACGGCAGCGTCGCCAGAATGTTGTCTTTTTCCTGGTGGATGACCTGGGCTGGCGCGACCTGGGGTGTTACGGCAGTTCGTTCTATGACACGCCCCGTATTGATCAACTCGCGAGCGAAGGGATGCGGTTTACCCAGGCGTACGCGGCCTGCCCCGTGTGCAGTCCCACCCGAGTCAGTATCATGACAGGGAAATACCCGGTACGGCTTGGAACCACCGACTGGTTCGGCGCGCCGCAACCCGAGACGGCCCATCTCCATCCCACCGGCAAGAATCCCCTGTTGCCCGCCCCCTACGTCGATCACATGCCGCTGGAAGAAACCACCATCGCCGAGGCGCTCGAAGCCGCGGGGTATACCACCTTTTTTGCGGGGAAATGGCACCTGGGTGGAGAGGGGTTCTATCCTGAAAACCAGGGCTTTGCCTTCAATCGCGGGGGGTACGAGAAGGGAAGCCCCGTGTCGTATTTCAGTCCCTACGGGAATCCCAAGCTGGAAGACGGTCCCGCGGGTGAACATCTTCCCGACCGGCTGGCCCGCGAATCGGTCCGGTTCCTGGAACAGCATGGCAATCAGCCGTTCCTGTTGTTTTTATCCTTTTATTCGGTGCACACGCCCCTGCAGGGCCGGCAGGACCTGGTGGAGAAATACCGGAAACGAGTGGAAGAGCGGGGTATCGCAAAAACCGGGTTTGTGGACGAACGGGGCCACGCGGTCCGGCAGCTCCAGAACCATCCGGTATACGCGGCGATGGTTGAGGCAATGGACCAGGCGGTGGGAACCGTGCTGGACGCCCTGGATCGGCTGGGGCTCACGGATACCACGGCGGTATTCCTGACGTCGGATAACGGCGGACTCTCCACGATGGGAGAAGGCGCGCCAACCAGTAACGTGCCCTTGCGGGCGGGAAAAGGCTGGCTGTACGAGGGCGGGACGCGCGTACCCCTGGTGGTCCGCTGGCCGGGAGTCACCCGTCCCGGCGGCGAATGCGACCAGCCGGTAATCAGCACGGATTACTATCCCACCATCCTGGAGATGGCCGGCCTGGCGGCCATGCTGGCCCAGCACGTGGACGGGCAGAGCCTGGTGCCACTCTTGCGGGGCGGGACCCTTCCGGCGTCCCGGCCGATTTTCTGGCATTATCCCCATTACGGCAACCAGGGGGCGTTCCCGGGAGGGGCGATCCGAAAGGGAGATTTCAAGTTGATCGAATTTTTCGAGGATGGACACCAGGAACTGTACAACCTCAGGCTTGACCCCGGTGAACGTCATGATCTTTCTGCGGAACAACCGGATGTCCGGAACGAACTCGCGGACATGCTGCATGCCTGGCAACGGGAAACGGGAGCGCGGTTTCCCACGCCCAATCCACACGCCGCGCCACGGCAACCGTGAAACGCGCGCGGAGGGATTGAAGTTGGGGGTAAGGGGGAAGATTTCTCGCTTCGCTCGAAATGACAGGGTTACCCCGAAATAACAGGGTTACCCCGAAATGACAGGGTCGGATTCGAAATGCAGTGTCGGATCGGAATTACAAAATTAATAAAGATAGAGGTAACCCGATATACCCTGTCATTTCGACGAACGCGGTGAGGGGAAATCTTGTAACGCGGCCCTACTCGTGGGGGAGGGGAGGTGTGTATGTTCCCGGGCGGCCAGGGTCATTTCCCTGGCGAGCACCCACTTCCCGGGAATACGAACGCGGCGATCCACCAGTCGCCCCACGACGTGAATTTCACTCGCCAGGGGAACCTGCCCCCGCGAAAGACGGTTTTCGCGCGGGTTGCGGCATGGCGCGTCTTTTTGATACACTATGTCGCCTGTAATTGTACTGAGTCCCTGTCGTGAGGACAGGGTAGGTTGTTCGTATGCCCGCGCGGGACGCGGTGTCTGTTTTCTTTACGGGAAACGGGGGCGCGTTTTGTGTGTCCGGCGGGCCTCTGGAACGCGGATCAGCGCATGTTTGAAAGTCTGACACAGAGACTCGAAGCGGCGTTCAAGCGGCTGCGGGGTCAGGGTCGCCTTACCGAGGCGAACATGAAAGAGGCCCTGCAGGAAATCCGTCAGGCGCTGCTTGAGGCGGACGTCCACTACAAGGTCGTCAAGAAGTTCATCGCGGATGTGCAGGAAGCCGCGCTGGGGCGGAAAGTGCTTGAAAGCATCCATCCCAGCCAGATGGTGGTGAAGATCGTCCACGATGAACTCGTGCGGCTGATGGGTGAGCGCAACGAGCCCTTGCGCCTGGCGGAAAAGGGGCTCTCCATCATCATGATGGTGGGGTTGCAGGGACAGGGTAAAACCACCACGGCCGGGAAACTGGCCGGCCTGCTGAAGCGGAGGGGACGCAATCCCATGCTGGTCGCGGCGGACGTGTATCGTCCCGCGGCGGTGGAGCAACTGGAGACGGTGGCGCGCCAGGTTGGCGTGGATTGCTTTACCGCGCCTGTCGGCACGGATCCCGTGGCGATCTGCCAGATGGCCCGGGCGGAAGCCCCCATGCGCGGGGCGGACACGCTGATTCTGGACACGGCGGGACGGTTGCACGTCGACGAGGAAATGATGAACGAGGTGCGCCGGATCGCCGAAGTGATGAGCCCTCACGAAATTCTGTTCGTCGCCAGCGCGATGACCGGCCAGGACGCGGTGCGTTCGGCCAAGCAGTTCCACGATGCCCTGCCGTTGACGGGGGTCGTGCTGACCCAGATGGACGGCGACGCGCGGGGTGGCGCGGCCATCAGCCTGATTGACGTGACCGGCTGCCCGATCAAATTTATCGGTACCGGCGAAAAGCTCGATGCCATCGAGCCTTTCCATCCCGAACGCATGGCGACGCAGATCCTGGGCATGGGCGACGTGGTTTCGCTGGTGGAGCGGGCCCAGGAAATGGTGGACCGCAAACAGGCGGAAGATTTCCAGCGCAAGGCCCGAAAGGGCGACTGGAACCTCGAGGATTTCCTGGCCCAGATGCAGCAGGTCAAGCGGCTGGGATCCTTTGGCGACCTGATCCGGAAAATACCGGGTATCTCCAAGGTGATGCCGGACGGACTGGATGACGCCGAGCAGGAACTGAAGCGCACGGAGGCGATCATTCTGTCCATGACGCCGAAGGAACGCCGGAATCCCGCGATCATCAACGGCAGTCGGCGCCGTCGGATTGCCGATGGCAGTGGCACGTCGGTCCAGGAAGTGAACATGCTGCTCAAAGAGTTCGAGCGCATGAAAAAAATGGTGAAACAGGCAATGAAAGGCGGGTCGAAACAGCGGGGTCTGCGTGGCATGCCCCCGGGCGGCCCATTTCCGTTCTGACAGAGAGGTTCGATATGGCAACAGTGATCCGTCTCAAGCGTGGCGGCCGGAAGAAAAAGCCGTACTACCGGATTGTGGTGCAGGATTCCCGGTCGCGGGTGAAAGGCAAGGAAATCGAGGTGCTGGGCGTGTATCACCCCTGCGCGCGTCCCGAACCCTTCAGCCGGGTGGACGCCCACCGGGCGCTGCACTGGTTGCGGACCGGCGCGCTCCCGAGTGACACGGTCCGGTCCCTGTTCAGCAAACTGGGCATCATGGCCCACCTGCATCACGGGACCACGCCGGAAGAAGCCACCGCGGAATTCTCCCATGGCCCGGAGGTGGTGAAAGGGTATACGCCGCCCGCGCCGCCCAAGCCCGCGCCCGCTCCGGAACCGGAACCCGCGCCTGAACCGGAAGTTACGGAGGTGGCGGCGGAAGCCGGGGAAGCCGCGGCAGAGAACACAGGAGACAACGCTTCCTGATGGAAACGGTGATCGCGCTGGTGGAATACGTGGCGCGAGAACTGGCCACGCGCCGGGAAGAAGTCGTTCTGGATCTCCGGGATGGAGACGACGGCAAGGTAATCTGCCTCAGAACGCACCCCGAGGACGTGGGCCGGATCATCGGGCGCAACGGCCGGACGATTAACGCCCTGCGCGCGCTGGTGGCCACGGTCGCCGGGCGCGCGGGCCTCAAGGTGACGGTGGAGGTGGATGCTCCCGCCGCCTCGTAGTCCCGGGAAAGGGAGTCGCCATGCGGATCGACGTTTTGACGCTGTTTCCGGAACTGGTGACGCCCGCCCTGAACGCGAGTCTGCTGGGCAAGGCCCTTGCCGAGGGCCTGCTGGAAGTGGTGGTGACGAATATCCGGGATTTCGCCACGGATCGCCACCGGACGGTGGACGACGAACCTTACGGCGGTGGCGCCGGGATGGTGATGAAGTGCGAGCCGCTATTCGCGGCGGTGGAAAGTTTAAGATCGCGCAATTCCCTGGAACGGGTCGTCCTGATGTCGCCCCGGGGAACGCCGCTCACCCAGGAAAAGGTGAAGGAACTGGCCGGGTATCCCGACCTGGTGATCCTTTGCGGACGTTATGAAGGCGTGGATGAGCGGGTGGCCCGGAACCTGGCGACCGAGGAAATTTCCATCGGGGATTACGTGCTGAGTGGTGGCGAGTTGCCGGCCCTCGTGCTGATCGAGGCACTCAGCCGGATGATCCCCGGCGTGGTGGGGAACTGGGAGTCCGTGGAAACGGACTCGTTCTACGATGGCCTGCTGGGGCCACCCCAGTACACCCGTCCGGCGCAATTCCGGGGGATGTCCGTGCCCGAGGTGCTATTGAGTGGCAACCACGCGGCCATCCGACGGTGGCGACGAAAGGAAGCCCTGCGGGTGACCCTTGAACGTCGGCCCGACCTGCTGGAACGGCGCGAAAAACGGAATGAACTCAGCGAGGAAGACCAGAAACTGATCAGAGAGATCCTCAACGAACGCGGCGGGGATCCGGACAAGGAGAACAGGTAATGGATATCATCAGAGAATACGCCTCCCGGTACATGAAACCGGCCGATCAACTTCCAAAGTTTAATGTCGGCGACACGGTCCGGGTGCACTTCCGCATCGTGGAAGGTGAAAAAGAACGGATACAGGTGTATGAGGGCGTGGTAATCGCGCGCAAGGGCAAGGAAAGCCCCACTGCCACCTTTACCGTGCGCCGCGTCGCCTACGGAGAGGGCGTGGAGAGGGTGTTCCCGCTGCATTCTCCCCGCGTGGAAAAGGTGGAAGTCATCCGCGAGGGCCGCGTCCGTCGCGCGAAACTGTACTACCTGCGCGAACGGGTGGGCAAGGCGGCCAAGGTCAAGGCCAGGCAGCGCAACGCCTAGGAACAGTTCGCCGGTTACGGCGGGCATAAGAGTCACTCTGGCCGGGCGTGGCTGGTTTTCGAAAGCCGCGCCCGGTTTGTGTTGTTTTAAACGGTATGGTATGGTAGCCACCGGCACGCGGCGTGGACAGAATGAAAACCAGCAAGGATCACAACCATGGACCCCAAAGAATTTGCCCGGATGCTGATCCAGAGCCTCCCTGGAGATTGCCAGGTGATTGCCCGGGAGGGAGAATTTGAGAAAGTGGTTTTTACCCGGGATGGATCAACCTTTTACATGCAGCCCGGAACCTTTCCTGGCACGGTTGAATTCACGATGGCCGTGACCGCGTACGAACCGGAAGATAACCTGTGGTTTGTTCTGCAGGCCAATTTCCTGAACTATACCTTCGGCGGCGCGAAGTTCCAGGTTCGTCCCGTTCGGGACGAAGATAGGCTGCTGATGCTTATCGAATGCTGTTACGTCGTGTTCGTTCAGGACGAGGAGCGTTTTGGTGAAACGGTTCCCCTGATTCTGGATCGTTTGCAGCAATGCGCGGACACCTATGAGAACATACTCGAACAGATGGAAGAGGTCTTCGATTCGCTGAAAGGCAAGGATCAGAAGCGGTTCTCGGATGATAAGCTTCTGTTTGATATCCACCGGTGGAACAACAAGACACTGGAAGAGATTGCCGCCGACGACGATGACGACGACGATGATTACGATGACGATGACGACGATTACGATGAATATGACGATGACGATGATGATGACGACTACGATTTCGAGGATGACGACGAGTTTCATGATCTGGACCTGGATGAGGACGAAGACGAGGACGAGGATGAGGATGACCGTCGAAAAAAAGGTGGCGGCAAGAAAAAACGCCGGTAAGTTCGCGTGGCAAGGGAAGGCCCATGTGGCTGGTTTCGGAAACCGCGGATTGCGCCCACTGGCGTGCCCCGGCGAAAATCAATCTCTATCTTGACGTTTTGCGTCGCCGCCCGGATGGCTATCACGATATCGAGACCGTGTTTCAGTCCGTGTCCCTGTGGGACGAGGTGCTCGTGGATGTTTCGGGTGGGAGCGACCTCGCGCTGGCCTGTTCCGAGCCGGAACTTGAAACACCGGATAATCTCGCCCTGCGAGCAGCTCACCTCTTGCGGGAAGTTAGCGGTACGGGACGGGGGGCCCGGATATGGATCCGAAAGCGTATTCCCGTGGGAGGCGGTATGGCCGGGGGATCGACCGATGCCGCCGCGGTACTGGTCGCGTTGAACCGGTTGTGGGCGATCGATTTCTCCCTGGACAGGCTGCGTGCGCTGGCCCTGCAATTGGGCTCCGATGTGCCGTTCTGTCTTGTGGGTGGAACGGCGGCGGCGGGGGGCAGGGGAGAGCGCCTGGTTGACCTGCCCCCGATTGACCCCCCGCGTCACGTGGTGCTGGTTTTCCCTGGCATCGTATCCCGCACGGCGGACGTGTACCGGCACCCATCCCTCCTGCCGTCCGGCGCGTTACCTGAAAAAGATGGCTGGACAGCCGCGTTTGCCAGCGTCCTGGAACGGTTGCGGGCGGGACGGGTGGCGGATGTGGTGTTCAATCGTCTTGAAACGCCGGTGTTCGCGCTGTATCCACGGTTACGGGAGATCCGGGACTGCCTGCTGGCAGCCGGGTGCGCGGCGGCGGCCGTCAGCGGAAGCGGATCGACGGTGTTCGGTCTGTGCGAAACGGCGGAAGCGGCCCGGGATATTTGCCGCAGGATGCGAAAGGAGCACTCGTGGCCTTCCGAAGCGGTTTCCATGTGGAATCCGGGCCATGTGGTGTGGGCCAGTCCTGGTTTTTGAGGGGACCAAGTGGAATGAAGTTTCAGATGTTACGGATTGCCCTGGATAAGATCCGGCAGGTCTGGCGCAGGGGCCGGACCCGTGGCTGGCGGCAGGCGCGGGTTTGCGCCACGGTATACGCCATAAACGGCTGGACGCGCCTGCGCAATCGCTGGTGTCGTTCATTCCGGCGGGAATGTCCGTGTTGCGGCTGGCGGGGCTGGGGGTTCCGGGCGATCGATTGCGGCGATTTCCTGGTGCCCGAGGCGGAATGCCCCCAGTGTTTTGGACAGGAGCGCCACCGGCTGATGGCGATTTTTCTGGAACGCGAGGGGTTGCCGATGGTATCGGGCGCGCGGGTACTGCACTTTGCCCCGGAGCGTCAGTTGACGGACTGGATCAGGCGCGACAATCGGGCAGGCCTGTCCGTGAACGTCGATATCGACCGGAACCGCGTGCTGGGTGAAGCGCGTCCCTGCGTGCAGATGGACATGCAGCGAATGCCCTTTGCCGACAGGGTGTTCGATCTCGGGTTCTGCCTTCATGTCATGGAACATGTGCCGGACGACCGGGCTGGATTCAGTGAACTGCGCCGGGTGATGAAGCGGGAGGGTACACTGGTTCTGATGGTTCCGTTCATGATGGGCCAGTCGGAAACCATTGAATACGGGGCTCCGGATCCAGACATGTTCGATCACGTCCGTGGATATTCACCGCTTGATTTCGAAAAGCGGCTCGTTGGATGGCGGTTCCGGAAAATCATGCCCCGGGACGTGATGACCGAGGAAGAACGGACCCGTTTCGCCATACCTCCCGACAGCCAGGTCATATACCTCTGTTCGCCGAACCAGTGACGACCGGGGCGAGTCAGGTCCCCAGTACCCACGACACCGCCCACGAGTCAAGGTTCCGCAAGTGCAGGACCTGGTTGGTCCAGTAACGGACGGGGTTTTTCTTCCGGTAAGTGACGGTCCACGGTGGACAGGTGTTGACCCGTTTCGGGCACACAATGAGTTCGTTTCCAGCGAGACGCGCGCATCCCTGGCGCGCGAAAAAATGGCAAGCCTGCAGGCAGGCAGTCCCAGGTTCGCGCCGTAACGCGGGGTGGATAAGAGCATGATCCGTGGAACTGATCCAGTCGAGGACTGCCTGGACCAGCCGGCGCGTGCCCAGTCGCTCCCGACCGTGCGTGTTCATGGCCCATAGTAGCGTGGCGACAAGGTGCGCCGCGTTGACTTCCACGAGGTTGCCCGTGGCCGCGCAGATTTCAGCGTTACACGCGACCAGGTCAGCCGGTTCGCTTCGGGCGGCGACGAAGATCGGCGGGCCGAACGCGACGGTTATTTCTCCGGATACGGGATGACGGGTGATCCCCGCGGGCACGACAGGCATGGCAGGTAATTCCGCCATCCGGGCGCCGAGGGCCGCCAGCGCGGCCGGATCGCCGGGGACCTCGATGTCCCCCGGCCGGTATTCGATCCACGCGCCAGTGCGACTCCGCGTGCCGCTGGGAAACAAGGCGCAGGCTTCGCCCGTGCGCAGGGCGTTCAGCGCGGGCCGTAACTGGTGAGGATTCACCCTGCCCCGCGAGATCAGTACCGCGCCGCATCGTTCGCACAGGGTGTTCAACGACAGGGGAAGCCAGTCCCATGGAAATCCCTTGAAAAAGTCGTCCCGCATGAGAAAACGGGGAATGTAGCGTTCGCCGGAAGCCAGGTGAATGGCGGGCCACAGGAACGCGGGATCATCCAGGCCGTGATGATTCGCCACGAATACGGCCGGCCCGTCCGCGGGACAATGCCCGTGACCGATGATCCGCAGGCGGTGCCACCGGAAAAGGCAATAGGCCGTTCGCGCCAGCGGATCTTTATGGGGCACAAAATCGGGTAGAGGGATATTTCGGGCCATGCGACAGGTAATCAGCCGCAGGCAGAGCCCCAGGAATATCAGCCAGCCCCGGACGCAGGATACCCGCCGCCTGAACACATCGGGATCGGGACGCGTGGCCCCAGGGGTCACGTTCCAGTACCTCCCGACATTCCGGCGCGGCCGGCCCGGTAGAGCGAGGCCCTTTCAAGCACGTTCAGGATTTCCCGCACGGCATTTTCCAGGCCAATGAACAGGGCGCGCGCGATAATGTCGTGCCCGATATTGACCTCGTTCAGGTTGGGAATCAGGGCGACTGGCCAGAGGTTTCGGACCGTGAGACCGTGACCGGCGTTGCACAACATACCCGTTTCGGCTACCCGCGCCGCGGCGTTCCACAACCGGGCCAGTTCCTGGGGCCGGTTATGCTCGTCCGCGTTGGCATAAGCCCCCGTGTGCAGTTCCACGTAGTCGGCACCTGCTGCCGCCGAGGCTTCCACCTGTCGTGGCTCCGGATCTATGAACAGGCTGACCCGGATACCATGGTCGTGCATCCCCGCGATCACGTCCCGCAGGCGATCCAGCCGACCCGCGACGTCGAGTCCCCCTTCGGTCGTGATTTCCTGCCGGTTTTCTGGAACGAGACACACCGTGTGGGGCCGGAGACGGTGCGCGATGGCAATGATTTCATCCGTTACGCCCATTTCCAGGTTCAGTCGCACCTGGAGTACCCTGGCGAGGGCTTCCACGTCATGGTCCTGGATATGACGTCGATCTTCCCGAAGGTGCACCGTTACCTGGTGAGCTCCAGCCTGTTCGCAGCACTTCGCCGCCGCGACTACGTCGGGGCGGGTACCCTTCCGGGCTTCGCGCAGGGTAGCCACGTGGTCAATGTTCACGCCCAGTTCGATCAGGGACGGCACCGATTGACGATCCTCGGTATGTGTGGCCATGAACGCTTCCTCCCATTTAAGCCGCGCTGGCCGCGGTTTCGGCAATCAGGCGGACTCGCTTTCGTGAGCATGTTCCCCGGCTCTTTCATTCAACGTGGCGAGCAGGAATGCCGTGAATTCATCGGCAAGCCGTTCCGCATGCCGGGGTTCTGGATGTTGCACCATTAAACGGATCACGGGTTCCGTTCCCGACGGACGCGCGACGACCCGGCCCTGGCCGCCAAGTTTTTCCTCGAATTGGCGCGCGGCTTCCGCGAGCCATGTTTCGGAAAGGGATCCCACGTCGTTTCGGGGGATTTTGCGGTGCGCCTCCGGCATTTCGCGGTACGCCTGGGCCAGCGCGGAAAGGGGTTTATCCCGTCGGATCATGGTGGCCAGCATCTGGAGGGCGGCGATGAGGGCGTCGCCCGTGGTGTTGTGTTCCAGCATGACCATGTGACCGGAGGGTTCGCCTCCCAGGGTAAAACCACCCTGTTTCATGGCTTCCACCACGGGCCGGTCGCCCACGCCGGTGCGGATGACCTGTCCGCCATGTCCGGCCAGGGCTTCCTCTAGGCCACCGTTGGCCATGATGGTGGTGACCACGGTGCGATGGGGTAAAACGTCCCGTTCGAGCATGTCGATGCCGAGCACCGCCAGGATGGCGTTGCCATCCAGGAGGCGGCCATGTTCGTCCGCCATGGCGATGCGGTCGCCGTCACCGTCGAACGCGATGCCCACGTCCGCGCCTTCCCGGATGACCGTGGCCCGCATTTCCGCGGGATATACCGCGCCGCAGGTGTCGTTGATGTTCAGGCCGTTGGGCTGGTTGCCGATGGCGATGACTTCCGCCCCCAGTTCCGCGAGGGCGTTCGGTCCTGCCTTGTAGGCCGCGCCATTCGCGCAGTCCACCACCACGCGCAGTCCATCCAGCCGCATGCCCTTGGGAAACGTGGCCTTGGCGAATTCGATGTACCGGCCTACCGCGTCATCGATGCGTTTTGCCGTCCCCACGCCTTCGCCGGTTGGTCGCCCGTTGTCCAGTTCTTCCGAATACACCAGCCGGGCGATTTCCGCTTCCAGCGAATCGGGAATCTTGTAACCGTCCGCCCCGAAAATCTTGATGCCGTTGTCGTGGAAAGGATTGTGAGAGGCGGAGATCATGATGGCCCCATCGCACCGGAGACTGCGCATGATATAGGAAACGCCGGGCGTGGGAAGTGGACCGGTCAGCAGGACCCGCCCACCCATCGAGCACAGGCCGGCGGTCAGGGCGTTTTCGATCATGTAGCAGGAACGCCGGGTGTCCTTGCCGATCAGGAAGGTTTGGCTTTTTCCGGATTTACCGAACACGTAGGCTACCGCGCAACCCACCCGCAGGGCGAGTTCCGCCGTCATGGGATGGCGATTGGCCAGTCCCCTTATGCCATCGGTGCCGAAAAGCCGTTCATTCATGTCTCCGCTACCCTCCCGCGACGTATGGCGTCCGCCACCCGGGCCACCCGGGCCGTCATCCGTACGTCGTGAACCCGCACACAGTGTACGCCTTTGGCGATCGCGTACGCTACCACGGCCATGTTTCCCTCGGCCCGGTCGTTGACCTCGGCGTTGAGTATCACGCCCAGGGTGGACTTGTTCGAGGCGCCCAGTAAAATCGGCCGGCCGAACCGCAGAAACGCGTCCAGCCGCCGCACCAGTTCCAGGTTGTGATCGGCGGTTTTGCCAAAACCGAAGCCCGGGTCGAGCCAGACGCGTTCTTCAGCGATGCCGACACGCGTGGCAAAGGTGAGCCGCTCCTCAAAAAAACGCAGGATCTCCTCCACCACGTCGTCGTAATGGGGGTTGACCTGCATGGTTTTCGGCGTGCCCCGCATGTGCATGATGACGCAGTGACATCCCGCCGCGGCGATCACCTCGGCCATCAGCGGGTCACCGCGCAGGCCCGTGATATCGTTGATCATGACCGCGCCGGCCGCCAGGGCTTTTTCCGCCGTGGAGGCCCGCCAGGTGTCCACGGAAATCGCCAATCCCCGTTCTGCAAGCGATGCCACCACCGGTAACACCCGCCGCTGTTCTTCCGCTTCACTTACCGGTTCCGATCCGGGCCTGGAGGACTCGCCGCCCACGTCGATGATGTCCGCCCCCTCATCGGCCAGGCGCAGTCCATGCGCAACGGCCGCGTCCAGGCTGGTCCACCGCCCGCCATCGTAAAACGAGTCGGGCGTGGTATTCAGAATTCCCATGATCAGGGTGCGACGAGTGTTGTCAGCAGCAGGAAGAGCCGGTTTCATGCCTGTAACCCAGCCGGTTAGCGCGTGGTCTGGACCGGACCCGGAAAAACAGAGACCATGTCAGGCCGGAGATTCTCCCGGGGCCAGCGTGGGGGGAACCGGTATCGGGTCCGCCGCGGACGGTTCCACTTGGGCCACGGGGGGATTGGAGGCCACCGGTTTAAGGTCCGGTTTCGGATGATCGTCGCGGTGACGATGAGCCAACAGTTCATCCCCGGCCACGCGGCGGATAATCTCTTCCACTTCCTCTTTCACCAGCGTCTCTTTTTCATACAGGGCCTCGGCGATGGCCCGCAGCACGGGCTCGTGCCGTTTCAGCAGTTCCCGGGCGTCTTCGTAGGCCTCCTGGCAGATTTTGTGGATTTCCTTGTCTACCGCCGACGCGGTTTCTTCGCTGAAATCACGCATCCGCGCGAAATCGCGGCCCAGGAAAACCTCTCCCTCGGTGCCGAAGGTGATCGGTCCCAGGTCGCTCATGCCCCATTCGCAGACCATTTTGTGCGCCAGCTTGGTGGCCCGTTCGAGGTCGTTGGCCGCCCCGCTGTTGAACTCGCCAAAAATGACCTCCTCGGCGGCCCGTCCCCCCATGATCATCCGGATCGTCGCGAGGCAATAGGACCGGGAGATACTGTAGCGATCTTCTTCGGGCAGCGCGCTCGTCACGCCCAGGGCCCGACCCCGGGGAATGATCGTCACCTTGTGAATGGGATCCGCCTCGGGCAGCAGCATGGCGATCAGCGTGTGTCCCGCCTCGTGGTACGCCGTGGCCAGTTTATCCTTGGGGCTCATGGAAATGGACCGCCGCGCGGGGCCCATCAGGACCTTGTCCTTGGCGTCTTCGAAATCGGCCATGGTCACGTTTTCCGACCCCCGCCGCGCCGCCAGCAGGGCCGCCTCGTTCACCATGTTCGCCAGGTCCGCGCCGGAAAACCCCGGTGTCCCCCGGGCAAGCACTTCGAAATCCACGTCCGGGGCCAGGGGGATCTTCTGGTTGCGCACATGAATCTCCAGGATTTCCCGGCGTCCCCTGATATCGGGATTCGGCACCACGATCTGCCGGTCGAAACGGCCTGGACGTAACAGGGCCTGGTCCAACACGTCCGGCCGGTTGGTGGCCGCCATGAGGATCACGCCATCATTGGTATTGAAGCCGTCCATTTCCACCAGCAACTGGTTCAGGGTCTGTTCCCGCTCATCGTGACCGCCCCCCAGGCCCGCGCCCCGTTGGCGGCCGACCGCGTCGATTTCATCGATAAAGATGATGCAGGGCGCGTGGCGGTGCCCCTGCTGAAACAGGTCGCGCACGCGACTGGCGCCCACGCCCACGAACATTTCCACGAAATCCGATCCGCTGATGCTGAAAAAAGGCACGTTCGCCTCGCCGGCCACGGCCCGGGCCAGCAGGGTTTTTCCGCATCCCGGGGAACCAACCAGCAGTACGCCCCGGGGAATCTTGCCGCCCAGCCGGGTGAATTTCTTGGGATCCTTCAGGAATTCCACGATTTCCTGCAGTTCCTCTTTGGCTTCATCCACCCCGGCTACGTCCTTGAAGGTCACCGTCTTGTTGCTCTGGTTCATCAGGCGCGCCCGGCTTTTGCCGAAGGACAGGGCCTTGTTGCCACCCGCCTGCATCTGGCGCAGGAAAATGAACCAGAACAGCCCCAGCACCAGGATTACCGGCAACACGTTGATCAGGATGGCCTTGAACAGGTCATTGGTCACGTCGAACGAGTAAGAAGCGCCCTGGGAGGTCAGCGCGGTCTTCCATTCCTCCCGGAACGTGTCGGTCTTGAAGGTCATACCCTCCCGGCCGTCTACCCGGTTTTTGAACTTGACCTGGACTTCAAAAAGCCGGTTCCCGAGTTCCTTGACGGATACGGCGTCGATGTTTTCGGCCTGCAACTGGGCGATGAAATCCGCCTCCCCAAGCGGACGTTTCCCTTGCGGCACGTTGGTAAAACTGATCAGCGCCAGGATGACAATCAGAAACAACACAATCCATAGCGCCACGTTTTTCATCAGGGTATTCATGGGTGAGCGAAAAGATCCTCAATGTCAGGTCGATAATCAGGTTTTCATCATACCATACATAAAAAGGATGGGGATAATTCCGGTTGGTCCATCCTGGGCAAGGAGCAGTTTTCACCACATGTTTTGGTGTTACCCGGATGGGGGCCGCCTGGGGCCTCGCCAGGCGGAACGGTTATACACCTTTTTCCCGGCCATCACGCCGCCGCTACCCAGCAACGCGATTACGCCAAGGCCCAGGCCCACGGCCAGCCAGTCGATGGACTGCGACGGAGGAAGCGTGGGACCGGTCAACGAAACCGGGCCCTTTCCGGATGGCGGGGATTCCCGGGCCTGCCCTTCTTCCTCCTCGATGGCCCGCAGGATATCTGCCCGCACGGCTTCCGGATCCACTTCAGGTCGGGGAGGGAAAGGACGCGAAGCTTCCGGGGGCAGAGCCGCGCGTTGTTCCGGGGAAAGACCGACCGTGACTACCCGCGAACCCGGGGTGGCCTGGCCGGTCATGGGACGTAACGCGTCCAGGGAGGGAAGTTCCGGCAGGGAGGATTGCTCTGAGGCGGGATCCTTCCCGTCCGAAACCGGGGCCGGGGGCTGATCCGTGCTGTTCAGCGGGCGCTGTTCACCAGGCGGAGTGTTCGAAGATGGGTTGTGGCGGATGCCTTCCACGGGAGGAGGCAACAGACTGGCACTGCCTGGCCGTCGCGCGGGTGGTGTGGGCGTGCCCGATGAACCATTGGTTTCGGTGACGATAACCGTTCGCGTGGTGGTGACCGGTGGTTGTCCAGTTAACGCAAGCCGGTATTCCAGGGTGTAGGTACCCGGGGCTTCGGTGTTGACGGTCCCAGATACCGTTACCTGGGAGGTGACGTCCTGTCCTCGGCCGTCCGTGGCGGTATATCCTGGTTCACTCCAGGGGGTGCCCGCGGGAATTTCAACCGGGTTATCTCCCAGGAGCGTCAGGACGGGCGGATTTTCCGGACCATTGACCGATGTGACCACCGGTGGGGCATACTGGGGTCCCCCCAGGAGCCGATATTCCACCGCGCCGTGAAAGAACCGCTGTCCCGTGGCGTCGGCCGGGGGCCGAACCGTGTAGGCCAGGGTATAAGGGAAAGTGGTTGGAGGATCGATCCACGCGAATTCCAGCGTGCCTGTCGAGCCGGCAGGGGGTACCACGGCCGGTGGGGGCGCGTCGGCCTGGATCAGGCCCATAAATTCCCATCCCTCGGGGATGGTTTCCCGGACGCCCAGCGCCTTGAGGTCACGTGCGTCCATGCCGTCCAGGACCAGGGAGCAGGAAAAAGGCTGTTCAGGCTGGTAGGTGTCGGAATGCGCCCGGCGCAGGGTTATGGCCGCCGGGTTGACCTGCAGTCCCTGGGCGATGGCCAGCCGCGCCATGAGCATTTCCATGATGACGGCCAGCAGAAGCAACGCCGCGCGTGACGCCATTCGGGTGTTACCGGTGATTCGCGACAATACAGGCATTCCCATCCGCAAGGGTAACGTTCCGGCGACCGGGAACGTTGACCCGGCGCACCAGTAAGGTCCGCGCTGGAACGGCTTACTCAATACGTGGAGCCTCCGGGGAGACGTTCCGGTATCGGCGGGCGGCCCGGACAAGTTCCGCCAGCACCCGGAACGAATCCACGCCTTTTCGGAAATGGGAAGAACGGTTCCCCGACTCATACCGGGTAGAAACCGGAATCTCCCGCACCCGGTATCCACCCAGGATAGCCAGCGCGAGCATGGCGGTTTCTGTTTCGTAGCGTCCTCCGGGAATCGCTTCCAGGACGGCCCGGGCAAACCGGGGGGACAGGGCCCGATACCCGCACTGGGTATCATGAATCCAGCGACCCAGGAACAGCCATGCCAACAGGCTGGTGACCCGGTTCCCCAGCCAGCTGGCGAAAGGAATTCGAAAAAATCGGAAATCCCGCTGCCCAATGGCGAGGTCCGCGCCTTCTTCAGTTACGGCCGCTACCAGGGATACCAGGTTGGCCGCGTCGTGCTGTCCGTCGGCGTCCATCAGTACCACTACGGCGGGAGCAACGGGACCGTTCAGCGCGGCCTCCATGCCGGCCAACAGGGCATGTCCCTTGCCCCGGTTGGTGTCGAACCGAACCAGGCGGATGTTCCCCGTGTTCCCGATCTCCGTCGATCCATCCGTGGACCCGTCGTCTACCACGATGATGACTACGCCGAAGGACCGCAACGTGTCCAGAACAGGTCGCAATCGGGCCCCGGCATTGTAACAGGGGATGATTACCGCCACGTCCTTCACGGAGGGCTGGCGCGTCTGGTCATTTTCAGTGGTCATGGAGGCATCATAACCGACTCGAGTAATCGTTGATACCATGATATCACTCGAGCGGTTCTTGCGCGGCAACCCCCATTCCTGATACACTTTACCCCCATGTTTTAATGCTCTTTAGAGGATAGCATCATGGATCAGCGCCAGATTCAGCGGATCGCTGAACGTGCCGGAATAACAGTGTCCCAGGCGGAGGCGGCAGTTGCCCTTCTCAGGGAAGATTACTCCATCCCCTTCATCGCGCGGTGGCGAAAGGATGTTACGGGGAATCTGAACGAACATACCCTGGAACATGTCCGGCTTCTGATGCGCCAGGAGATCGCCCTGGATAATCGCCGCAAAAGCGCGCTGGAGAAACTCTCCCAAGCCGGTAACCACGATTCCATCCTGGCGGAGGCCATAGCCGCGTGCGACGATCCCCTCGAACTGGACGATCTTTGTATTCCTCTTCGCCGCGAAAAACGCAGGCGGCCCATGTCGGTGTCCCCCAAGGATTTCGAGCCGCTGGCGGATTACCTGTGGGAACAGGAATGCAAACCGGGGCCACTGGACTTTTTCGCCGAGGAATTCATCCGTCAGCCGTCTATCATCGGGAAGGTATTGTCTCCCGAGGAAGCGATTTTGCGCGCCCGGCACATTCTCGCGGAACGGCTCGCGGAGATGCCTGAAGTCCGAAAGATCGCGCGCGACAAGATTGCCGAGACGGCCGTGCTCAAGGTGCACGCCACCCGCTACGAGGGCCATCAGAAGGAACGTTACGCGTCTTACGCGGGCCTGGAAAAGCCGCTCTCGGAAGTGAATCCTGAAGTGTTGCTGGCGGTATCCCGGGCCGACAAGATCGGCGCGCTGCGTTGCGAACTCGTTTTCGACGAGGAAGGCATCCGGAAAACCCTGGCCGATCGTTACGTTAAGCAGCCGGGATCTTCCTTCGAAGTGGATATCGTGGAAGCCCTGCGGGACGCGCTTCGGCAGATTCTGCCCGAACTGGAACTGCAGATCCTGCAGCGGGCCCGGGAACACGCGGAAACCCAGTTAATTGCCGCCCTGCAGCGCCAGGCGGAGTCCGTGCTCATGACCATCCCTGTCGGACCGGTGCCGGTGTGCGCCCTGCTTCCCTTCAAGGAAGGCGCCATTGCCTGGGCGGCATTGGACGCGTCCGGCCAGGTGCTTCAGTGGGGAACAGGGTCCCTGGGAGACGAAAACCAGGCGTGGCTGGCGGAAATGCCGGAAGTGTGCAGGAAACATAATATCCGCGCGCTCGTGGTAGGCAGTAGTCGCGCGAGTTACAGGGTGGGGGACCAGGTCATGGCGGTTTTTCGGACGGCCAGGCGTCTGGCGCAACTGGTCCGGATTCCCGAGGTCGGACTGACCGCCTACGCCGCGGACGCCACGTGTGCCGAGCGGTACCCCGATCTTGACCTGCACGCCCGGGCCGCGGTCTGCCTGGGACGGCGCGCCCAGGATCCCCTCCGCGAGTTGCTGCGGATGGATCCCAAGTTACTGGTGCCAGCCTCGGTTATGGGACTGGTGAACATCAAGCGCCTGCAGGATGCCCTGTTCGATGTCATGTCGTGGTGTGTCTGCCGGGTGGGGATGGATCCGGCCACGGCAGAACCCGAACTGTTGCGGTATCTTTTCGGCCAGATGGGCGTGGCCCAGGAACTGATCACCTTCCGGGAACGGGAGGGTGGTATTCGCTCCCGCGAACAGTTGAAGCAGGTTTCGGGCATTGGTGAAAAGACCTGGTGCAACACCGTCGGTTTTCTAAGGGTGACGGGATCTGCCGAACCGCTCGATGGTACTCGGATTCACCCCGAAGCGTACGCCCCCGTGCGGGAAGCCCTGGAGAACGCGGAGATCCGTTTCACCGGCGCGCCCATACCGGAAGAGCAAATCGCGGCCGCGCGGTTTGATTCGGATGATCCTCGATTCGGTCCGCTCACGCGCGAGGACTGGAAACGGGAACTCGTCGAGCCCTTCGCGGATCCCCGTGGACGGATAAAGCTCATCGAGCCCAGGCGCCGGGAACCTGAACCCATCAAGGTCAATGAAGGGGACATCGTGGAAGGCAAGGTGACGAATATTACCGAGTTCGGTGTGTTTGTCAATTTCGGTTCTCGTAAGGAAGGCCTTATCCATCTTTCGGAATTGTCCACTCACTACGTGAGCGATCCCCATGAACTGCTCTCGGTGGGACAGCAGGTTCGGGCCAAGGTAATCAAGGTGGAGCGGGAGGCGGGGCGGATCAGCCTGTCTCTTCGGGCGCTGGAACCCAGGCCGGAAAGACCAGTATCAAGCCGGGGCCCGGAACGGCCGGCAGGGGATGTCCCCGGTAGGGGAGCACGCCCTGAAGGTCTTGATTCGGAACACCGTGAACGATCCCACCGGCGGGATAACCGCCCGGAAAAATCCAGCGCGCCGCGGGACAACCAGGATCGTCCAATGCGCGGCAAGTCCGGCCATATCACCACGGATAACGTGCTCGCGGATCAACTTGCCGGACTAAAGGCGGCTTTGCTGGGATTGAATCCCGACAAGGGCGACCAGGCCGCTGGCAAGGAAGCGGATTCATGATACGTTGTTTTCAGGGTGAATCGGAAACGGAAAGTGAAAGGAGATCCGGCTGTGGCTCCCGAACGTAAAACGGAACGTAAATCCCCCCGACTGAGCAAGACGGACCTGAAGATGTTTGAAAAGATGCTGCTTGAGGAACGGGCCCGATTGATGCAGACCCTTCGAGGCCTGTCGGAGGAAAGCCAGAGTTCCGATGCGGAGGGACTGACCGGTGACGGCGACGACGGAGCTGACCGGCATTCCGATTCGTTTGGTATCGAGACGGCCCTGAGCCTGATGGGACGCGAAGCGGCCCGGTTGCGGGAAATCGAAGAAGCGCTGGAACGTATCCGGAAGGGGACCTACGGGATTTGCGAAGGCAGCGGTAAGCCCATTCCCATTGAACGCCTCAAGGTAATGCCTACCGCGCGTTACACCCGGGAATACCAGGAAAAACTGGAACAGGAACAGCAGCGCTACCATTACTGATTTTTACCGTTTGTATCCTGTAAAGGGAGTTATTTTTAAGAATCAAACCAGTTTTTCTTGAAATAATGATAAAAACGATTTCCTATTCGTGATTCCGTGAAAAATTGATCTTCTTATCCTGATATTGCTATACTTCCCATTGATCCACGTTTTTCAATTTTTACCATAAAGGCAGGTTCGGTCATGGGAGGTCTGGCATGAAAACACAACGGGCAGGCAGGTGGGGAAGTTTGCTGGTCGTTTGCGGCTTGTTGATGGTTTCTGAAGGGTGGGCAAGTGAAGGCGTGTTTCTCCTGGGAAATGATGCCCAGCATCTCGGACGCGCCGGAAGCGGTATTGCCAGTCCCCGCAGTTCGTACTGGAGTTACATGAACCCCGCATCCATGGTCGACCTGGACCGCCGGGTGGATGTCAACTGGTACTCCGTTTACACGGATGTGGACCTGCGGCCCAGGGGTTTGCTCGGAAACCGGCTGGATGGGGACATGGAATCCACCCTTGCGCCTAATATTTTTTCCTCGGGGTTCATTTATCCCCTGGAGGTAGGCGTGCTGGGCGGTGGTGTATTTATTCCCAGTGGATCCGGGGTGGATTACGAGGGTTCCAGAACATGGTTCAGTCGCATTTTCCAGGGTAACACCGACCGGCGACTTTCTTACCAGCATATCCGGGGCGTGTTATCTTACGCTTACCCCTTTGATAACGGCTGGGCGGTCGGCGTCAGCCTGCATGGATCGGTTTCCCGATTTCGGACGGATCATCTTACCTTGAATCTGAACCCTTGTCGCGGTGATAACGAGTGGGATTCTTCACTGGGGGCTGGATTCGGTTTCGGGGTATATAAAACCTGGGATACCTTTGCTGTCGGCGCGGCCTACAGTTCCCGTCACTGGACCGAAACCATGGACCGGTACAACGACCTGTTGGCGAATGCCTTGGATACCCCCCGGGTTATCCAGGCTGGCTTTGCGTGGAAACTCCGTCCGAACCTGGAATTCACGGCGGATTACAAGTGGCTCAACTGGAAGGCCATTCCGTCGTATGGAAAGCCCCTTTCCAAGGGCGGGTTTAACTGGGATGATCAGAACGGCGTGAAACTTGGCCTGGAATGGACTGTACATCCCAAGTGGACCCTGATGGCCGGATTGGCCCATTCCACCACCCCGATCGACGAGGATCACGCGTTTTTAAGCGCGCTGGTTCCCGTGACAGTAGAAGACCACTATACGGGCGGAGTCACCTACCGGATCACTGATCATCACCAGGTGCACCTGGTGGGGGTGTATGCGCCCCATCACGCCATCACGGACACCGGTAAGGGGGATATCTTTTCCGTGATCGGAAAAGGCAGTACGATCAGCGCGGGCGCGGTTTCCTTCTGTTTCGGCTACAGTTATCTCTGGTAGCCCTCGGATTTCAATTCACGGGTTTGATTTTTTATTTCTTTCCGTATCAAGGTAATCCTATTTCCGTCATCGCCAGTTATATAATCGAATCAGATTGAAACAAGCCCTACTTTCAGATGACGGAGTGTGTCAAAATTGAGCGGAAGCGTGACGGAATACCTGGTTCTGGTTGGAACCGTGGACCCGCAAAAAGGCCGGGCCATCTGCCAGGAACTCGAACAATCCGGGTTTTCCACCGAGCGGGGGCACGATGCCGCGGCCATGTTACGCCTGATTTCCAGGCGTCAGCCGTCGGCCCTCGTGCTGGAACTGTCCCTGAATCCTCCGGACATGGACCTGGTGTCGTTTGCCCTGGAGCGACATCCTGCCCTGCAGATCGTGGTGATGTGCGCGACATACCAGTTGGAACAGGGGCTCGAAGCCCTGCGCCGGGGAGCGGTCAACCTGTTGCCCGACTGCTGCCGGCCATCGGACGTGGCCCTGGTGATGGGGCGAGCCATGGCCCGGGTGGCTTCACGAGAGGCTTTGGACACTTTTGAACAGAACATGTTTGAATCGCTGGCTGGCCAATCGGAAGGCATGCGCCGGGTCATTCACCTCATCCGGAAAGTGGCCCCCACCGACAGTACCGTGCTGCTGCTGGGCGAAAGCGGCACGGGTAAGGAAGTAGTTGCCCAGACCCTGCATCGGCTAAGTCGGAGGCGTGATAAGCCCTTCGTGGCGGTTAACTGTGCCGCCCTGCCCGAGGGACTGCTGGAGAGCGAGCTCTTCGGACACGTGAAGGGCGCGTTTACCGGGGCGGACCGGGACAAGCAGGGGCTGTTTGCCGAAGCGGATGGAGGAACGCTGTTTCTGGACGAGGTGGGGGACATGGCCCTGGCTACCCAGGCCAAATTGTTGCGAGCCCTGCAGAACGGTGAAATCCGCCAGGTGGGCGCCACCATGTCCCGGAAGGTTAACGTTCGGGTGATCGCCGCCACGAACGTTGACCTTGCCCGGGCGGTGGCGGAAAAGCGGTTCCGGGAAGACCTGTACTACCGGTTGAACGTTTTTCAGATCCGTATTCCGCCCCTGCGAGAACGGCTGGACGCGCTGCCCGCCCTGGTGAAGCATTTTATTCAACTCGCCAACAGGCGTTTCGGTCGGAACGTGCGGGACATCGACGACGAGGCCATGGCGTACCTGCGTCGCTATCCCTTTCCGGGAAATATCCGGGAACTGGAAAGCATCATCGCGCACGGGGTGATCATGGCGGATACCCCGCGCATACGCGTGCAGGATCTACCCGACGTGGTTCGACGGGGTGCCATGGCTTTTCCCGCCCTGGAACATCACGCCGTCCAGGAAGAAGTGGAGCCTCTCGAGGTGATGGAAGCCCGGGCCATCCGGAAAGCGCTGGAGCATTTCGACGGCAACCAGAGCCTGGCCGCGAAGGCACTAGGTATTTCCCGGTCCACCCTCTGGCGAAAACTGAAGGAGTATGGTATCGGCGACAAGGAATCCATCGCGGTTTCCGATGATCCGGTGCCCTGAAAAAAAACGATCCGCCAGCCTCTGCTGACGGATCGGAACAGGATTCGATTATTGTCGCTCAGGCGGGATCTTCCTTGGGCGCGTCCGAAATGGACAGCAACTTGATCTGGCACCGCAACGGCTCACCCGCCAGAGGATGGTTGGCGTCCAGGACTACCCGATCGCCGTCCACGGCCACCACGCGCAGGAAGAGTCGCCCTTCCGTCATGCCGCTGGGATCATCGAAGGTGTACGTCTGTCCGACCTCCACCTTAGCACCGGGACCGAAGGCTTCGATCCCCACTTCCTGGATCATCTCCTCGACAACCTGACCGAAAGCGTCTTCTGGCTGGATCACGAAATCCCGGATTTCGCCAGCGACCATGCCTTCGATTCCCGCTTCGAAACCAGGCAGGAACACGCCTTCGCCCAAAACCAGGGTCAGGGGTTCGTCGTCTTCGCTCATGCCCACGGTTTTTCCGTCCAGCGTGGACACGCGGTAATGCACCGTGACGCTGTCACCTGCCGCGGCGTGGCGAACGTCGCCACTATCTTCCGGACGCGCGGATGCGTTGTCATTCATGAAAGTAGCCGCCCTGATCAGTAACGGCGGGGGCGGAAATCGCCGCCACCCCGTCCGCCGCGATCCCGGAAGCCGCCGCCACCGCCGCGCGGACCGCGGTTGTCGTCTTTCGGGCGAGCTTCGTTCACCTTGATGGCGCGGCCGTCAAGGTCCCGGCCGTCCAGGGCGGAAATCGCCGCGTGGCCTTCTTCGCTGGAGGGCATTTCGACGAAACCGAAACCACGAGACCTGCCGGTTTCCCGGTCCATGATCACGCGGGCGGACGAAACCTCGCCAAAGGCTTCGAAGGCTTCCCGGAGGGAATCGTCGGTGGTGGTGTAAGACAGGTTACCTACGTAGATGTTCATCAACCATTTCCTTTTGGTTGTTCGCGGGTCCGGCCCCCGCAACTCTTTTCCTTCAGCCGTCACAGCCTATACGGGGTCGAAACACTCACGAACACACCAATAGGATCTGATCGACGTCGCCGGCGGGCCTGTCCGGGCGACCCGCTGCGGCTATCCTAACACAGTCCGGAAAATTTTGCAACATTTTTCGCGCTATTTTTCAGGGGTGTGTGCGGTTGAAGTGGCGTTTTTTGCGGGGGATTGGACATCCCCTGGCGAACGGGAGTTCCCGTTAATAATTTTTTCTCACTTTGTTCGTCGAGAGCAAAGGTACGCTCAAGCGGACGGCATTCCGGAAAAAGCAACAACGCTTCGGGAAGAGCAACGTTCCGGGCGAAAGAGCGTTGTAACAACCATTCGGGAACTGGCTGACCGCGTCCCCAGTTGATGTCTTCCGTGAAATCCGGCATCAACAACAGGGCACCCTTGAACCTGGTTCACTCGGGGACCCGGGCTGACGGAACGCATATCATGAAGACGAGGCAGTTGTCTTGGGGTTTTCCCGTGGTTTCACGTTTTTACCCCGGCGGAATTCCCAGGGCGGAACGGGATCTGGGTCGCGCCATACCCCTCTTTGCTCCGATCGGGCCTGTGCTTCAGCGTGCTGGAGTTCCGTGTCGTTCGGGGCATAGGCTTTATACCACCATGCCAGTCCTTCCCTGACTAGTAAAGTGTTCAGCCGGGAATCGTCTTCCAGGTATACGTCGGCGACCACGCGGCCGTACCGATCCCGCGCGTGGGGATGTACCCGGACATTTTTTCCGAAAACGGTATCGGACACGAGCTGTCGGGCCCGTTCCCCAAAGGCCTGTTTTTTCTCCGGGGCGTCCACGCCGAAGAGACGAACCGTGACTTCTTCTTTTCGTGCCGTAAGCAGGGTCAGTGTGTCCCCGTCTTTCACGCCGACGCACCGGGCGTTGAAGGGTTCATCGCGCAGGGGGGACGTGCCTGCGGGCCTGGATTCTTCCGGACCGCTGCCGTCATCCGTCAAGACCTGTGTGGTCGCTGGAGCCAGGTTGCATACCTGGAGATACCGGTATCCGCGGGATGCCAGCAGGACCAGGAGCAGGAAAAACAACACCGGAACCCGGGACTTCCGCCGGGCTCCGGTGGCAAACATCGATGGGCGTCTTACCATTCAGGTTATTTTATCTTACTCCTTGAACTGTTCGATGAGGCCGGTGATCACCGCCTTGGCATCCCCGAAGATCATGCGGGTGTTCTCTTTGTAGAACAGGGGATTCTCGATGCCCGCGAAACCGGACCGCATGGATCGCTTGATCACGAAGCAGGTCTTGGCCTTGTCCACGTTGATGATGGGCATGCCGTAGATGGGGCTGGTCTCATCTTCCCGCGCCGCGGGATTGACCACGTCGTTCGCGCCAATGACCACGCAGACGTCCACCGTTTCAATGATGGGATTGATATCGTCCATTTCGATGAGTTGTTCGTAGGGCACGTTGGCCTCGGCCAGCAGCACGTTCATGTGTCCGGGCATGCGGCCCGCCACGGGATGGATGGCGTATTTAACCTCCGCGCCGTTTTTCTCGAGCAGTTCACCCAGTTCCCGAACGGCGTGCTGCGCCTGGGCGACGGCCATGCCGTAACCCGGCACGAACACGACGGAACTGGCCGCTTCAAGCACGTAGTAGGCGTCTTCCACGCTGAGGGCTTTTACCTCGCCCTGCACTGCCTTGCCCGCCCCGACGGTGGACGCTCCAAAGCCGCTGAAGAGCACGTTGGTCAGGGAACGGTTCATGGCCTTGCACATGATGTTCGTCAGGATGATACCGCTCGCGCCGACCAGCGATCCCGCCACGATCAGCACCGTGTTGGAGATGACGAATCCCGCCGCGCAGGCCGCCAGGCCGGAATAACTGTTCAGCAGGGAGATGACCACGGGCATGTCGGCCCCGCCAATGGGGATGGTTACCAGTACGCCAAGCACCAGCGACAGGATGGATGCGCTGATGAAGGCTGCCTTGGCCGTCGGCGTAAGGGGGTCCAGCAGGAAGGCCACCGCCGCCAGCAACAGGATCGCCAGCACAAGGCCGTTTACCACCTGCTGTCCTTTGAACAGGATGGGTTTCCCGTTGATTTTCTCCGCGAGCTTGGCATAGGCGATTACGCTGCCGGTAAAGGTTACGCCGCCGATGAGAATGGCGAGGTAGGTGGCCAGCAGGGCGATGAAGCCCATGGCGTGTTCGGGGTTATTGACCAGCTTGTAGTATTCCGCCACGCCCACGAGCATGCTGGCCAGGCCGCCCGAACCGTTGAACAGGGCCACGAATTCCGGCATCGAGGTCATGGGAACGCGCGCGGCCGCCACCGCGCCGATCAGGCTACCCAACAGGAGTCCCGCGCCAATCGTGACGAACCCCATCTCCGGGAACTTGAACTTGTACAACAGCGTGGCCACAATGGCGATCAGCATGCCCACGGCCGAAATCAGGTTTCCCTTCGCGGCGGTGGGGATCTTGCTCATCATTTTGAGGCCAAGGATGAACAGGATGGCCGATACGATATACGCGATCTGGATTACCGCGTCCAGGTTCTGCATGGTTACTTGCCTCCTTCCTTGCCTTTGAACATGGAGAGCATCCGGTGGGTTACCATGTACCCGCCCACCACGTTGATGGCTCCGCAGACCACCGCCACGAAACCGACGGCATAACCCAGCGGATCATTGGCCGCCAGCCCGGCCACCAGGAGCGCGCCCACGATACTGATCCCGGAAATGGCGTTCGATCCGGACATCAGCGGCGTGTGCAACTGGGACGGTACCTTCGAGATCAGTTCAAATCCCAGGAAAATCGCCAGGGTGAAGGTGAATAGCAGCAACAGCATTTCCATCAGCGGTTCTCCCGTGCCTTGCGGAGCATTTCGCTGCGCAGTTCACCGTTATGGGTGATCAGGCACCCGTTCATGATTTCATCTTCAGTTTTCAGGTCGAGGACCCTGGATTCCTTGTTCCAGAAGTGTTCGATGAGATTGGCGATGTTGGCCGAATACATCTGGCTGGCGTGCACGGGCACGCGGCCGGGGAAGTTCTCCGCCCCGATCACGATCACGCCATTGATGATGACTTCCTTGCCCGGCTCGCTGCCCTCGACGTTACCGCCCGTTTCCGCCGCGAGGTCGACGACCACGCTGCCCGGCCGCATGGAGGCCACCATTTCTTTCGACACGATGCGGGGGGCCCGCTTGCCGAACACCTGGGCGGTGGTAATCACCACGTCGGATTGCGCGATGACCTTGGCCATCGCTTCCATCTGTTTCTGGCGTTGTTCGGGGGTCAACTCCACGGCGTAACCGTCCTTGGTCTGGCCCGTTTCGCCCAGGTCGATCTTCACGAACTTCGCGCCCAGGGAGAGCACCTGCTCTTCGACGACCGGCCGGGTGTCGAAGGCTTCCACCCGCGCGCCCAGTCGTTTGGCCGTGGCAATGGCCTGTAATCCGGCGACCCCTACCCCGATGATGAACACCCGGGAGGGCTTGAGCGTACCCGCCGGCGTCATCATCATGGGCAATACCTGTCCGAGCCGGTTCGCCGCCACCAGGACCGCCACGTATCCCGCCAGGTTCGCCTGCGAACTCAGCGCGTCCATTTTCTGGGCGAGGGTCGTGCGCGGAATCATCTCCATGCAGATGCCGCTGACCTGGTGCTTGAGGAGCGCGTCCACCAGGGCGTGATCAAAGAACGGGTCCATGTAACTGATCAGGATGGTACCCGGCTTCAGCCTGGCCACCCACTCCGGGGAAGGCTTGCGCAACCGGACCACCACGCCCGCCGCGGCGAGATCCTTTTCCGGATCCTTGCTGACCCGGGCTCCGACCTTTTCATAGGCCGCGTCGTCCCATCCAACCGGCACTCCCATGCCGGATTCGATGACTACGTCCGCTCCCAGTTTGACCAACTTGGCCGCGGAATCGGGAATCAGGGGAACCCGCGTTTCTCCCGGCCAGGTTTCCTTGGGTACAAAAATAACCATCTTGGTCTTCCTTTGCAGATGCTGAACGATCAGTAGGCCTCCATTGCGAAAAATGATATAACAACCTATGAACTCTTAGCAATTGGAATCTTCTTGAAAAGCAACATTAAACCTGCCGCATGCCGCGGTCGCGCAACGCCTGCACGATTTTCCGGACGTCCTGCGCGCGGGACTTGGGCAGTACAAGCACGGCGTCACCGGTGACGACCACGGCGAGGTCATGGACCCCCAGAAGGGCCACGGCCATGTTCCCGGCGGTTTCGTCCTGGAATACCACCGATCGGGTCACGTCGATCAGCACCGGCTGACCATGTACCGCATTGCCATGGGCGTCCGACGGCAGAATGCGTTCCAGGGCGCTCCATTCGCCCACGTCGTCCCAGTGAAACGCGCCGGGTACCACCCGGATACTCCGGGCGTGTTCCATCAGGGCGAAATCGATCGATATGGACGGCAGTTCCAGGAAGACGGATTCGGCGGTCCGTGGATCGTTCGCGCGCAGGGCGCTCGCCATCCGGTCGATGGCAGATCGATGCGGCGCGCCCGCCTGTTCCAGTTCGGACAGGAAGGTGTCGAGGCGCCACACGAATATCCCGGCGTTCCAGTAATGCCGTCCCGAGGTCAGGTATTCTTCGGCAGTCAGTACATTCGGTTTTTCGCGGAAGCGGGCGACGGGGTACACCGGCGTGCCGTCATTTCCGGTGTACACGGGGGGGGAATCGGCCTGCTCAATATATCCGTAACCCGTTTCGGGACGGGTGGGCCGAATACCGATAACCACGATTGCGGGGTGGGCGCGCGCCACGGCGCAGGCCGTTCCGAGCGCCTTGCGGTAGGCCGCGTGATCCGACACCCACGCGTCGGCCGGCAGGGCCGTCATCACGGTATGTTCTGGTTTGAAGTTCCGGGCAAGCAGGCTCGCGGCCGCCCATGCCAGGCAACCGGCGGTATTGCGGCGGGCGGGTTCGACCAGGTAATTATCCGGGGGCAGCCCGGCGATCGCGCGGCGGATTTCTTCCAGCAGGGAGATGGAAGCCACCAGGAAGCGGTTCTCTGGAGGAACCAGCCCGTCCAGTCGATCCAGGGTATCTTCCAGCAGGGGTTTTCCGGACGCGGAAAGGGGCAGCAGTTGTTTCGGTCGCTTTTCCCTGGAGAGAGGCCAGAACCGTTCTCCCACGCCGCCCGCCATGATGACGGCAACGGTACGGCCTGCCGAGTCGCGGGATTCGTCGGGCATGGCTTCAGCCTTTCTGTCCGTAATAGGCGTCCTTGCCGTGTTTTCGCAGGAAATGCTTGTTCAGCAGGTGGGTTTCCAGGGGGACCGCGCCGGGATTCAGGATAAGCGTGTGAAACGCGAGCGCGGCCAGTTCTTCCAGGACGATCGCGTTCTCCACGGCCTGCCGCGGCGTCCGCCCCCAAACGAAGGGACCGTGCCCCGCGCACAGTACGGCGGGACATTCCAACGGGTCCCGGTTGACGAAATGCCGCACGATCAGGTCTCCAATGGCGCGCTCGTAGGCCTGGATGGTTTCTTCGGGGGCCGGCGCGGGTACCAGGGGGATCTCTCCGTTAAAGTAATCCGCGTGGGTAGTGCCCAGGCAGGGAAGGGAGCGGCGCGCCTGCGCGAACGCCGTGGCGTAATGGGAATGCACGTGCACAATGGCCCCGACGTCATGAAATCCCTTGTAGAGCATCAGGTGCGCGGGCAGGTCCACGGAAGGCGCCAGGGTTCCCCACACCGGTCGGCCCTCGAGATCGACCACGACGATGGATTCGGCAGTGAGATCGGCATAGGCCACGCCGCTCGGCTTGATGGCAACCACGCCGTGATCCCGATCGATGGCGCTGGCATTTCCCCAGGTCTGGAAGGTCAATCCTTCCCCCTCAATGGCGAGGTTCATTTCCAGCACGCGGCCGCGCAGTTCTTCATGCATGGATCATCCTCCCTGAAAGATCTGACCGTTTCTTCCGCCTCCGGTTGGAGATCGTAACCGTGGCGAACGGCTTCGTCCAGGTATCGGGCCAGCCGTTCTTCAATGCCGGCCACCGTTTCGATGGTCATGAGTTCCGTCCGCAGTTTCGCGATGCCCGGTGCCGCGTGGAGATAAGCCGCCCAGCGACGCCGGAATGACAGTACCCCGCGTTTTTCGCCATGATACGCCGCGTGTTCCCGCAGGTGCGCGATAGCTATCCGCGCGCGTTCGGCCAGGGGCGGATCGGGCGGAATGGGCCTGCCTTCCAGAAAGGCCCGGATCTGCCTGAAAATCCAGGGCCGGTCAATGGCGGCCCGGCCGATCATCACGCCATCCGCGCCAAGGTCCAGGCAATGTTTCGCGTGCTCCGGGCTTGCGATGTCTCCATTGGCGACCAGGGGTAACGTGGGGGCCGCCTCCCTGATCCGGGGTATCCAGGTCCAGTCGGCCTTTCCGGAATATCCCTGGCTCCGGGTTCGGAAATGAACGGTCAGCGCGGCAATGCCCAGTTGCTCGAGCATGCGCGCGACGTCCAGAATCACGATGGAATCGGCATCCCAGCCGAGTCGGGTTTTGACGGTTACCGGCAGCGTGGTGCCCCGCTGGACCGATCTGACCACCGTTTCGAATTTTTTCAGGTCCCGCAGGAGACCCGCGCCATCCCCACGGTGGGCGATCTTTTTCACCCAGCAGCCGCAGTTGATATCGATCCAGTCCGGACCCATGGCCTCGGCCTGGCGCGCGGCCTTTTCCATGGATTCCTCGAAGGAACCGTAAATCTGTATGGCGATCGGGTGTTCATCCGGGTTTATGGCCAGTTTTCGGCATTCCCGCGCCACGTTGCGGACAATGGCTTCGCAGTTGGCGAATTCCGTCCACAGCAGGTCCGCCCCGAAACGCCGGCATAATTTACGGAAGGGCGGATCCGAAACGCTTTCCATGGGAGCCAGGCACAGGGGATGGCTGATTTCGATTGCTCCTATCCGCACCGGGAGGGGTCCTCTTCCGACGAAGGTCGGGCCTTCTGGTTTCCGTTTCCGTCCCCCGCGCGGGCGCATTGCCGCACGTCGTGAGAAATGCGCATGGCGCAGAATTTGGGACCGCACATGCTGCAGAACGGATAGTCTACCTCTGCCGAGTTCCGGAAATCTTCCTGGTGCAGTTCCCGGGCTTTCCAGGGGTCCAGCGACAGGGCATACTGATCGCCCCAGCGGAATTCGAACCGAGCCTTGCTCATGGCGTTGTCGACCAGTTGCGCGCCTGGAATTCCCTTGGCCAGGTCGGCGGCATGGGCGGCGATTTTATAGGCCACCACGCCTTCGCGGACATCCTCCCGCCGGGGCAGTCCTAGATGTTCCCGGGGGGTCACGTAACAGAGCATGGCCGTACCCAGGGATCCAATGATGGCCGCGCCGATGGCGGAAGCGAAATGATCGTACCCGGCCGCGATGTCCGTTACCAGGGGGCCAAGGGTGTAGAAGGGCGCTTCGTGACACCATTCCCGCTGGTTGAGCATGTTGCGCGCGATCAGGTGCAGGGGGATGTGCCCGGGTCCCTCGTTGATGACCTGAACATCCATTTCCCATGCCCGGCGGGTCAGTTCGCCCTGGACGCGCAACTCTTCGAACTGGGCCCGGTCATTGGCATCGCGCTGAGATCCCGGGCGCAAGCCGTCCCCGATGGACACGGTGACGTCGTAGGCCGCCAGGATTTCACAGATTTCGTCCCAGTGGGTGTACAGGAAATTTTCCTGGTCGTGGGCCTGGCACCACCGGGCCATGACCGAGCCCCCCCGGCTCACGATGCCCGTCAGCCGCACCGCGGCGTCCGGGATGATATCCCGCAACAGGGCCGCGTGAATGGTTACGTAGTCCACGCCCTGTTCCGCCTGCTCGATGAGCACGTCCCGGAAAATCTCCCAGGTCAGGGATTCGGGGACACCGCCTACTTTCTCCAAGGCCTGGTAAATGGGCACCGTTCCGACCGGCACGGGGGCGTGACGCAGGATCCATTCCCGGGTTTCGTGAATGTCCCGGCCGGTACTCAAGTCCATCACGGTGTCGGCGCCCCAGCGGATCGCCCAGAGCATTTTTTCCACTTCTTCACCGATGGTGCCCGCCATGGCGGAGTTTCCGATGTTCGCGTTGATCTTGGTCAGCAAGGCCGCGCCGATGCCCATGGGCTCAAGTTCCGGGTGATTGATATTGGCGGGGATAACCATGCGTCCCGCGGCCACCTCATCGCGGATCCACTCCGGGGTAATCGTTTCCGGGCGGGACATGGTGCCAGGATGCTGTTGCCGGATAGATTCGGGAATATGTACCTGGGCGGCCAGCAGGTTTTCCCGGATGGCCACGAATTCCATTTCGGGCGTGATGATGCCCCGGCGGGCGTAGTGCCGCTGGGTAACCCGGTGTCCGGGCCTGGCGCGCCGGACTGTCCGCGCGATTTTTAATCCCCGGCAACTGCCTTCAGGAAGGGTCCGGACTGGTTCGGTATCCCCGCGCTGGTCAATCCAGGAAGTTCTGAGGGCGGGCAGTCCCCGGCCCAGTTCCACGGTGACATCCGGGTCGGTATAGGGCCCGGAGACGTCGTAGACCCGGATCGGGGGATTATCTTCCACGGTATTTCCCTGTCGGTTCCGCGTGGGGGACAGCATTATTTCCCGCATGGGAACCCGGATAGTGGGATCCGATCCTTCCAGGTAGATTTTCCGGGACTGGGGCGGATATTCCCAGGTTAATTCCGCGGATTCAGTCAAGGGTGAAAACGGTGTGCTTTGCCGTGTCATGCGATGACTCCTGAAAAAAGAAAGCGGTAAAACGAAGGTAGTTTACCATACTGAACAGAACATGAGCACACCCAATACCGTCACCTGATCCCGTACGTTTTCAGGGGTTCGGGTTACTCCTTCGGCAGCAACCGGTAGTTCCAGCGGCGATTGGGCGCGCTGTCTCCATGAACGCCCAGCACGGAAACATCGCCGTATTCAGGTATGTTATCCGCCCAGTGGAAATCGAAACAGGGGGCGCCGCGGTCCATGCCGATCCGTTTCCGGGGAATGGCCAGTTCCAGACCTCGTTCTCCCAGGGCCATTCTGGCTGTCCCCACGGTTTGCCAGGCGTTGTTTTCCCATTTTTTGACGGTGGTTTCCGTAACCCCCAGAATTTCGTCGTTGATCACGTAATCATAGCCCAGCCAGCCCGTACCGGCCTGCTGATCCGTGTCCAGTAGCAGCAACATCCAGTGTGGATCCGTGGGTGGAGATATGTTGTTGCTTGTTTCAACGTAAAAATAAACGTTTTCATCGTCATAAGTGGATTTACAATTGATTATGTCGTTTCTTCCTGTTTCGTCACGGTATGTGAGCGAGCCATATCCCGGGTGGTTGCGATGAATAATGTCACCGATGGTATCCCGGTACTCAGGGGTGACGGCACCCCAGTCTTCGAAGGATCCGTCCACGGTGATGGTATGGGGGCCATTACTCCGGGGAAGGGGACGGGCTCCCTTGAACCGCCTGATCCACGAAGCCAACTGGTAATAATAATTATCCGTGTGTCCGCCCCGCATGGGCTCACAGTCCCGGCTGTATTCCTGGGTGTACTCGTCAACGAACAGGCCACCCGGATAGTAGCATTCCTCCGCGTGGTAACCATTCCATTTCTGGTACCGGCCGGCAATCCACTCATTCCATCCCGTAACAAACACGAAAGTTGGATCTACCTCTAGTGCTCGACGCCACTGTTCTTCGAAGTTGAAGCCCCACAGCACGGCGTCGGGACGGCTGTCTTTTGCTCCATTGTGCCAACTGCGGCCCATGGCACCCCGTCGGTGGCTCATGGGAGCGGGCCCGGGGGTGCCGGGCAGGGCGTTCTGGGCCACGCCGACGCTCATCTGTTCGGGATTGCCCGACGCGTCGCGGAAAACGTGCTGGGGGTATACCTCGAGCCAGCTCCACTGGTTGGGCCCGGAAGGGCCCTTCCAGTAATCCGGCATGGGTTTGCGGAAAGTGAAGAAATTCCGGATTTCTGGATCATCGGTCACGCTTGGATCCGCCAGGATCAGCGGCTTGCCTTCCCAGGTGAACCAGAGCTCCCGCCAGCGTCCCGGTTTATAGAGGTCGTTCCACAACTGGTTGAACACCGAGGCAACGTCACCGCCGAAGGGGCAGATGAAGGCGATACGCGGCGTGGCATTACCTTCCTGTCGCATGGCTTCAAATTCCCGGCACAAGGCTTCATACTGGTCTTTCCAGGTAGCCGGGGGATTGGTGGTATCGAAGAAGATGGCATCTACCCCGGCGTCCGCCAGCATGCTGGCGTGTTTCCGGATGACGAACGGGTCGGTCATCAGGTAGTAGCCCAGTTCCGGTTCGCCCCAGTGATACGGGGCGTCATTGTTCGGCCAGTCGATCGGCGTGCCGGGCGGGGTTTCCCCAATGATTTTCGTGACATCGTTCGGCCCCCCTCGCCGGGGAATATGCCAGGTCCAGTAAAAAATCCCTACCCACTTATCCGGGCGGGGCGGTCCCACCTGTTCGGATTCAGCATCTTGGCGCTGGCTACGGTTCTCGTTGTTTTGGACAGGCATCGAACTGTCGGATTGGTCATTGACCGGGACTTTTCTGCCCAGGGCGTCCGTGGCGACCCATGTGTCGGCATAAAGATCCCGGACTGGGACGGCAGCCCGTACCCCTGTTGTGACTTCAGGCTGGGCCAGGGTTATCCAACTGGTGCAGAGCATGCCCAAGGTACCAGCGCGGAGGAGCCATGTTTTGCCGTTCATGTGGAGCCCTCTCGGTGATCGGGGTCGTCCGTGACAATGTGATGCCAGATCGCGTGTCGTCGTCGAAGCCACGAGATGATCTCGTGGAGGAACCAGGCTGCGAGAAATCCCGTGGCTACCAGGGTGAGGATCAACCCGGGTGATTCGAGGGGGGACGGGACCAGCAGGCGGAAAGTGAAAGGCGGGCGCCATACCAGGACCGCGCGGCCAAACACGTCGGCCTGGGGGGTGAATCCCCAGACCCGTCCATCGACACTCTCCGACGAATTGTCACCCAGCAGGAAACAGGCGTTCTCGGGTACGAGGGTAAACAAGGGCGAAGGGATCAGGCCATACCGGGGAGGAGGCACTTCACGCGCTATCAGGTGGCGCAGGGTATTGCGCGCGGCCGGCGAAAGAGATTCGCATAAACCGCGACAGGCGTCAGACAATTCCGGGGCGTCTGGCTCGCACCGCAGGGCGTCCCCGTGCGCCATTTCCATGGCCTGTCGCAACGCCTGGACGGGGGGATGCTCGGGATTCAGGATATCCGGCAGGCGGTTTTCTCGGGCCAGGGCCAGAAAAGCCCGGCAGACGGCCTCGTCGTCTGGCTGAAGGTGATCAGTGTACACGATGGGCCTGCCTTTCTCATCCCGCGTGACTACTTGCTTTCCGTCAATCCACAGGGTGCCGTCCTGGATTCGTACCTGCTCGCCGCCTGTCGCGGCCACGCGCTTGATCTGAACGGGCCGGGCGGAATCGTGGCGGCGAAAGAACACGACGATCTCACCCCGGCGAGGTTGCCGCCATCGGATCAGCCAGTGACTGGTCCCGGGCAGGCGGATGCCATAGGTGATCTTGTCCACCAGGACGTGGTCTCCCCGGAAGAATCGGGGATCACCCCGCAACAGCGGTTCCATGGAATTGGTGGGGATGAGGTAATGGTCGGCGATGACCGCCTTGAACAGGAGCACGCCCCCGATGAGCAGCAACCACCCCGCCAGTGTGCCGGCCAGGTGTTTGCTACCGGGATTCGCGACACTTTTACCGGCCCGGGCGGCTTCAGAAAGAGGGGATTGTTCCATGGAGGCGTCGGGCAAAGGATGGTCCTCGTTACATGTCCTCGTTGACCCGCAGCAGCGCCATGAAAGCCTCCTGGGGCACTTCCACGGTACCGATCTGCTTCATGCGCTTTTTGCCTTCTTTCTGCCGCTCCAGCAGTTTCCGCTTTCGGGTGATATCGCCGCCGTAACATTTTGCCGTGACGTTCTTGCGCAGGGGCTTGATGGTTTCCCGCACGATAATCCGGTTGTAGATGGCGGCCTGGATGGCCACTTCGAACTGCTGCCGGGGGATCAGTTTCCGGAGCTTGACCGCCAGGGCCCGGCCCAGGTAGATCGCGTTATCCCGGTGGACGATGGTGGACAGGGCGTCGACGATGTCTCCGTTCAGCATGATGTCCAGCTTGACCAGGTTGCCGGGGCGGTAGCCGATGAGCCGGTACTCCAGCGAGCCGTATCCGCGGGTGATGCTTTTGAGCTTGTCGTAGAAGTCGATGACGATTTCCGCCAGGGGCATCTGGTAGGTGGCCATGCAACGGTTGGCGTCGATGTAATCCACCTTGACGTGGATGCCCCGTTTCTTTTTGCACAGTTCGATGACCGCGCTCAGGTAAGCCGTTGGACAGAGGATATCGGCCTCGATATAGGGCTCCTCGATGGACGCGATTTCACCGGGCGGGGGCAGTTGTGACGCCTTTTCGATGATCATCTCCGTGCCGTCGGTCTTAAGCACCTTGTAGGCCACGTTGGGCATGGTGATGACGAGGTTCAGGCCAAACTCGCGTTCCAGGCGCTCCTGGATGATCTCCATGTGCAGCAGGCCAAGGAAACCCAGGCGGAAACCAAGCCCCAGGGCATCGCTGCTGTCGGCGTGGTACTGGAAGGACGCGTCATTGAGGTGCAACTTGTCCAGGGCGTCGCGCAGTTCTTCGTAGTCCGTGGAAGTGGCGGGATACAGCCCGGAAAAGACGACGGGCTTGACCTCTTCATATCCGGGCAGCGGCTCGGTCGCCGGATTATCCGCGTCGGTGACCGTGTCGCCCACGCGCGTGTCGGCCAGTTGCTTGATGTTGCAGATGAGGTAACCGACCTCTCCCGCCGAGAGCGTGTCGATGGGGACAAAATGGGGTTTCAGCACCCCGATTTCAGATACCTCGTACTTGACGCCCGTGGACATCAGCATGACCCGCTGCCCCTTGCGCAGGCAGCCGTCCATGACGCGGATGTACACGATTACGCCCCGGTAGGTGTTGTAGACGGCGTCGAAGATGAGGGCGCGCAGGGGAGCGTCCACGCTGCCCCTGGGTGGTGGAATCCGCCGCACCACGGCTTCCAGAATTTCCCGGGTGCCCAGGCCGGTTTTTCCGCTGGCGAGCAGGGCATCGTCCGCGGGCAGGCCGATCACGTCTTCGATCTGCCGCCGGGTGCCCTCGATATCGGCCGCGGGCAGGTCGACCTTGTTGATCACGGGAACGATTTCCAGGCCGACGTCCACGGCCTTGTAGGCGTGGGCTAGGGTTTGGGCCTCGACGCCCTGGGTGGCGTCAACCAGCAGCAGGGCACCCTCGCACGCGGCCATGGCCCGGGATACCTCGTAGGAAAAATCCACGTGTCCCGGCGTGTCGATCAGGTTCAGCACGTAGTCCTGTCCATCGTCCGCCGTGTAATCCATGCGGACGGCCACGGACTTGATCGTGATGCCCCGTTCCCGTTCAATGTCCATGGTATCCAGGGTCTGTTCCTTCAGGTTTCGGGGGTCAATGGTCCGGGTGTACTCCAGCAGGCGGTCGGCCAGCGTGGACTTGCCGTGGTCGATGTGGGCAATGATGCAGAAGTTCCGTATGTGTTCAGGCGACGCCATATGATTTCCTCATGTTCGTCGTCCGGGCGCGAGCATCTGGGCCAGAACGCGTACCGCCCCCAGGTCCCGGTTCACGTGCGCGCCCGCGTACCACGCCAGCGCGCGCAGGCAGGCCATGCCGGTTTCGGCACCGATCCCGGTTTCGCCACGGGCGAGGGCCGCCAGGGCCACCGCGGTTTCCGGATCCAGGGGCAGGCCCTGGTTTCCCTGACTGAGGCCCGTTTCCATGTCGAGGCATCGCGCCTGTTCCGGGGGCGCGCCCGTGTCGGCGCAACAGTCCAGGACCGGCGTGATGCCCGCCGTGCCGATCAGCCGCCAGAGCCACAGGGCGGTTGCCGCCGGCAGTTCAGACGCTCCGCGTGCGGCGAGATCGTTGAGTCCGTTTTCCAGTTCATCGTGCAGGGCTTCCGTTTCTCCCGCTTCGCCAAGGGCCAGGGCGGCTTCGCCCAGGACCGCCGCGCAGGCCATCCGGATGGGGTCGGCCCGGAGAGCCCGCCGCCAGTCCAGCAGGGTAGCCCCCGTGAGGGTCTGCACGGACCGGCTGTCGCGAAAAGTGAACAGGCACTCCACGCGGTTCAGCGTGTCCAGCACACCGGACAGGCTGCCGATGCCGCGTCGCATGCCCCGGGCCATGCAGGCCACCAGGCCGTGATTCCGGGTAAGCACCGTCACGATGGCGCTGCTGTCGCCGTAATCCACCCTGCGAAGGACAATCCCTTCTTCCCGAACTGGATGCATGTACTATCCCTCGAGGAATGGAAACGCTCCCGCAACGTTGGGAGATATGATACCATAGCCACGGGATGGCCGCTTACCGGCCGCGGCGATGGAAAGGGTCTTGTCATGCGCGGGATCATGATCTTTGCGATCTGTTGTGGTGCGGGTATCGTGGCGGGTGCGGACGACGCGCTGACCGCCGGTCCGCCCCAGGAAATCGGAAGGGATTACCAATTCACGGAAGGCCCCCTGTGGCTTGGGGCTGAAGGTCTGGTTTTCAGTGATATTCCCGCCGATACGATTTACCGCGGGAACGGAGACGTATATCGCCGTCCCAGTGGCGGGTCCAATGGTCTCGCCCTGGATCCCCAGGGCCGGTTGCTCGCCTGTGAACATAACAACCGTCGGGTTACGCGCACGGAAAAGGATGGTGCCATCACCGTGCTGGCGGACCGCTACGAGGGTAAGCGACTGAACAGTCCGAACGATCTTGTGGTCCGTTCCGACGGCACGATCTATTTCACGGATCCGCCTTACGGCCTGCCGAAAGGGCTGCAGGACCCGGCGGCCGAACTGGATTTCAGCGGGGTGTACACCATAGGCCCCGATGGAAAACTCGGGCTGGTGGCCAGGGATTTCATCAAGCCGAACGGTATCGGGCTTTCTCCGGACGAGCGACGGTTATACGTGGCGGACACGGACGGGAATCACATCCGGGTGTTCGACTTGACCCCGGATGGCCAGGTAAGCGGGGGAAAGGTCTGGTACGAACTGCCTCACCCGGATGGTATGGCCGTGGACAGCACTGGAAGGATATGGTGCACGGCCGGAGATGGCGTGCACGTGGTCAATCCTGACGGCAGCCGCGCGGGCGTCGTCCGGATTCCGTTGCCCCCGGCCAACTGCGCGTTCGGCGGCCTGGACCTCAAGACGTTGTATGTAACGGCCCGGACAAAGGTGTTTGCCGTTCCGGTGAAAGTGCCCGGGCTGGAGACTCCCGTCCGCAAGTGACCGTAGCGGGCGCGCGCCCGCGGTCCCTGAAATGGCACGCCACCGGTCCATAAAAGAACCGGCGGCGTTTCATCGTGACGGGATCAGTTCTGGACTTCTTCCGTGGCGGGAGCGGTGACTTCTTCGAAGGGCACTTCCTGCTGTTCCGGCTCGGGGGTCGGCAACACCACCTCTACCATGCACCGGTCGCCATCGCAATAGAGGTCCTGGGCCTCGTCAGTGTTGATGGCTTCGAAGTCGATAGGTTTCAGGCGGGACACGGACTGTTCGTAGACTTCTCGGGTAATTTCCTGGTAAGGAGCCTGGGGATAGTTGTGTTCCCGCAGGGGCAGGAAGCTGATGGACTTCAGCCGGGTCTCGTACAGTTCCAGAATGTAGGGGATGTCCCGGGCTTCCTCGGGCCTGAACGTGATGGTCGCGCTGACCTGGTTGTCCGCCCAGTAATACTGGATCTGGGCCACATTTTCCACCTGTTCCCACACCGAAACTTCGGACTTGGAGCGGCGGAAATACTTCTCCTTGACGGGGAAATACACCACCCACGTGTTGTCGCCGTATACCGATTCCTCGATGCGGTACCCCGCGCGTCGCAGGGGCTCGATCAGCGGACTGGTTTTATCAATGCGGATGGTCCGATAGTAGTACTGGGAGTGGGGATAATGAATGCCAGGCGTGACGCCGGGCAGCAGGGACACCGTGCCGCTGGGCTTGACGCTGGTCTTCTTGATGCTTTCGGGCACGCACAGCCACTGCGAGTAAATCCGATCCAGTTTACAGATGTACTGGTACCCCTCGTCACACCACCGGAAATGCTGGCGCCGCCCATGGCGCTCGAAACTTTCCACGATGCCGGACTGGCTCAGGCCGATGCGACGGTTCCTCAGCATGATGGCATTCGTGCGTTCGATGTGGGTGGGGATGAGCGTGACGGTCTTGGCGTAGAGATACGCGAACTTCAGGGTACGCAGGTACTCTTCCAGGGTGGCGTGGCGAGAAGGGAAAGTTTCCACGAGGTTACAGATTTCGTAAGACTCCAGGCTCTGTTCCGCGCAGGGGTTGGTGCCCGCGACCTTGGCGTCGGCCCAGGTGGGGCCATCCTTCATGCGGCCATAGGCCCGGGCGTTGTCCAGCCAGAAATATCCCGGTTCACCATTCTTGGCGGTCTGGCCACCCGCCCGGGCGTAGTCCATGCCTTCCCGGGCAATGACGCTGTTGTTGGATGCCCACCGCCACGCCATGAGTTCTTCCTTGTGCAGCACCGGGTCTTTCAGTTGCAGGTACTCGTCATCGTCCGGATGTCCCAGGGCAAGTTCAGCCGTACGACGCACGCCGCCCGAGACCACGCATTTACCGATGATGTTCATCAGGTCCGTGATGATGGAAGAGGTGATCCGCTGTCCCGCGCAACGGCTGAGGACCTTGTCGATGTTATTGACGCACTCGATGAGGGGCGCGGGCCCCGGGGCGATGCCGCCGAAGGTGCGGATGGGCGAACCCATGGGACGGATCCGGCTGAAGTCGATGTGGGCCGGTCTCCGGGCCTTGCCGACGTAAGCGTTGAGGATCACGCGGATCAGGTCGGTCCAGCCTTCCTTGCTGTCTTCCACCACGTGGGTATACTCGCCCACCTGGGGCACGCAAATGGTTACCTTGCCGGCTCCCTTGGTGTCAAAAGCCACCCCGGTGCCCAGCATGGACAAGTCCATCAGGAAACAGAAGGGTTCCGCGAAATCGGTGTCGATTTCCTCGGTGGACACGAAAGCGCAGTTATTCAAGGCAGCGGACCCCCGCTGATAAATGTAATCCGTGCCCATCATCCACAGGCCGCGGCCGGGGGGAAGGAACTTGAAGTCCCACATCAGGCGGAACATTTCCTGGGCGGAACGCTGGGCTTTCTCCGGCTTCCAGGGGAGTTTCAGGTTGAGGCAGTGATTCAACTGGATGGTGTAGCAGCCTTCGACCACGCGCCGCAGGGTTTCCCAGTATTCCTCCGTGCGCCCGTTTTCACCGATCGGCCGCGCGTAGGTTCGTTTAAAAGTAATGTACCCCAGCGGTCCCCAGTCCGGCTGGCGTCCCTTGTACTGTTCGAGGAATTGTTCGGAAAGGATAAACCGTTCCCGCACGTTAAACAACATCTGTGGAACCTCCTGTTTTCCTTTTTCTGATTTTCCCTGTAGTACGCGCGCCTTGTTTCCGCGACGCGTGTTCATTCATACCTTCTTGTTCGGGGTTTTGACCCAGAGCAGGCCATCCACCATCTCCACCGTGTAGTCGGCGAAGACGTTGGGATACCGTTCGCGTACCTGTTCGAAAACCTGGCCGAACAGGTACCGGATTTCCTCTTCGGCATGGGGATCCGTCCGGGTTTCGATCACGTGACGGAGGGCCCGGAAATTGCAGGACCAGCCTATGGTGGTGGCCAGGCCGATCGGGGCCAAGCGCCGGAACGCCGAGGTGAGTTTTTTCTTGAGGTCGAAATGCTCGGCCTTGTCGATCTGAAACAGTTCGGCCAGTTCGCGCTGCAACGTTTCCAGTTGTTCCATGGTCCGCACGAAAATTTCCATGCCGGCCTCGTTTTCGCGAATGTGGGTGGGAATGTAAGCCGACAGGCTGTCCAGCCGCACGAAACGGAGGGACTCTTGAGAAATGGCCGTGCCCTGGCGGTGGCGTACCAGTTCGTGGGTAACCACCCGGCTGACATCGGCAAAAATGAAATTGACCGTGCCATGTTCGAGCACGCTGCCATGTCCCACGCGGACGATGTTGGCGAGGTAGGGCGCGTTACCCTCGCGGACCCGGGTCACGTTGGGATTGAGTCCCGGTTCGAAGGACCGGTAACAGAGGCGCCCCATGACCTCGCACAGGGCTTCCGCGTCTGTTGGCGCGTCGGTTTGCCAGTCCGGAGCCCCCACGTGCCGCAGGTATTCCCGCAACCCTGATTCCACGATTCTGGTCTCACCAACCAGGAAAACGCTTGGCTTTACTGTTCTCATGCTCTCGTCTCCCGCGGGGGAGATTATGAGAAAAGATTCCGATAAAGTCAAGCTTTTTGTTTGAATCATTTTTAGTATTATTCACACAACAATTTTTGCCTGAAAAAACAGAGTTTATTCAATATATAGTATTTAATTTTATAATCAAATCAATTTGTAGCATGGCATGAAAATACCGGGTTACATGGGGTGAAATCAGGTCATGGTGGGCCAGAAGGAGGGAAATGGGACCTGATTAAGCCGGGTGGCCCGCTGGGATGTCGTTACCATGGGGGTCTGCCGCTTGGACCGTTTTTTTTCCAGAAGACCTTGCAGGCTGACAGCCTGAAACTTGCCCGGAAACTGCCAGGCGCGTCCAATTCATAAAGAGCGATTCATACGGGACTTTTTAAACAATATAATGATTAGATTATAAAATTAAATACTTTATATGGTATAAAATTTCAGAAAACAGGAAAACTTCGATACATGGTAGAACGCCGGATTTCGGAGCAGTTCTTGCGTTCGAGCGCAAGTTTTCGCTGTAAGTACTGAGTGATGTCGCGCTTTTCATGGGGAACGGTGTTTCTTGCAAGGGTGGACAACGTTCATGACGGCCAGTAAGCAGTAGGGGGAGCACATTTTCCTGGTAAGGGGGAATTCACGCTGAGATTTCTCCTCACTTCGTTCGTCGAAATGACATGATGTTGAGGTTCGTCGGAATGACATGATGTTGAGCGTTCGTCGGAATGACAGGGTGGTGGTCGTTCGTCGAGATGACAAAGTGTTGCTTGTTTCTCGAAATGACAGGATGTTGAAGCGTCGTACTACTTGTTTTGTGGTTCTCCTTGAGTTTTTGCCGTTCGTAACAAACCGTTCATTCGACGCAGCCTTGTTATTTCCAATCTTGCATGCCCTTTGGACCAAAATACTGTTGTCATTTCGAGTGAAACGAGAAATCTTCACCTTTCCGCCTCGAATCCATCCATCAAGATACCAACGCACAAACGACATGTTTTTCTTTTCCAGCCGCCAATTTATTTCGTTCTAGGGAATGGCCGCGCGAATATTCGTTGATATTCACTGTAAACATTTTTTGTTAATGAACTATTTTTATACTTATACATATTTTAATCAAAGTATTAATGATAAATCATTTACTCTTGGCCGCTTTTATCGGTGAGACGTCGTGTGTTAGCATTTTTCCCATGACGTCCGCTCGAAAAAAGGGTAAGCCATCCCGCTGGAGCCTGTATGAACCACCCCGGGTGGCTCCTTTTTTTCAGGAAGGCGGGCCACCACGGCAACTGGTCCGGGAACCGGCCCCCCTGGCCCTGCTGGGGGCGTCGGCGAGTGTCTTCATTGGCGTAGTGATTTTGACGTTGCTTTCCCTGGCCGGGGTGGCGCTGGATCCGATCCGGGTTATTACCGGGCTGGCGCTGACGTTCCTGGTCGCGTACACGAGCGTGGGGTTTCTGGCCTGGTACGTGCTCCTGGTCTGGGAACGGGAAACAGCGCGACAGGCGGAAACCTCGCCGGATCATGTTCAGGGTTCGGAACAGTCCGGATCGCGGGAAGGATGAATCATGGTAACTCGTTTTACGGGACGTACAGGGCAGACCGAATGGTTCCGCGGCACACGGGCAATTCGAGTTATGGGGCTTGTCGTCAGTATGGGCCTGGTTATGCTCCTGTCGTCGGCTTTTGCCCAGGCCCCGGATCTGTCGAAACTGGACATCGTGGAACGGTCAACCCCTGATGGGCCCGTGGCCATCGTCAATGGGGTGCCCATTGATCGGGAAGTTTTTTTGCGGCTATACCACCGGCACCTGGCAGACGTCATGCGCATGACCGGTCGGAAACCCGAGGATCTGGACAACAATTTCCGGGTGCGGGCGGGCCTGGATACGCTGGGGGAACTCATCCGGCGAGAAATCCTGGTCCAGGAGGCGGGGCGACGCAACATCACCGTCTCCGGGGATGAAGTGGAAAAGAAGTACCGTGAAAAGATGGAGGACTACCGGAAGGAACTGCAAAAACAGGATGGGTCGCTGCCCACGGAGGAAGAGGTACTCAAACTGGCCGGTCAGACCCGTCAGGAAGCCATGGAAAGTATTCGCCGTCAACTGATCGAGGACAAAATGGCGGACGTCCTGCTGAAAGAACGGCAACAAAAGAAAAAAATCACGGACAAGGAAGTGAGAGAGTTTTACGATAAGAACCGAGACAAGTTTACGCGGCCAGGCATGTTACACCTGAAACACATGCTGATTCAGCCAAAACCGTCCCCCGACAAGGCGGATGAAGCAGCCTGGAAAGCGGCCGAAGAAGCCGCGAAAAAAGCCAGGTTGCGCGTGATGGCCGGCGAGTCGTTCGAAGCCGTGGCCAAGCAGGTTTCCGAGGCGGCGGACGCGGGGAAGGGCGGCGACCTGGGCATGGTGCCGGTGTCCGCCCTGCCTCCCTTTTACGTGGCGGCCGCGGCGAAACTGGCGGACGGGGACCTGAGCGATCCGATCCGCTCGGAATTCGGCGTGCATGTCATTCAGAAAATAGGGTCGCAGTCGGATGGGGAAGTGTCGTTTGAGGAAGCGGCGCCCAGGATCCGGGCGATGCTGGAGGGTGCGCTGGCGGAGGACGCGGTGAACGATTTCATCGAACCCATCGTGAACAACCCGGAGCGGACCAAGATCTTCCTGCCCCTGGAGCGGACCCTCGCGGCTCTGGGCGGCAGTCCGGAAAAGAAACCAGGGGGCGCCACGGGCAAGGCCTCCGAGGGTTCGAAGACAAAATCGTCCGATGTGTCGGGCAAGGCGGCTCCCGCCGGCGATAAGCAGGGAGGCCAGGAGTCCACGGGAGGCGCGGCATCCCGGAAGAAAAGCCGGTGACAAAAACACCTGTCCTGGTGGATTCAGCAATGATACTGGCGTGGGGCGTCTGTTTCGTGTCGGCGATGCTGGGGACCTTACCCGTATCCGCCGACATGTTTCCCCTGGAAGGACGGCCGGTGGTGACTTCCAGTTTCGGGGAGTACCGTCCTGGACGGTTGCACATGGGGATGGATTTCAGCACGGGGGGACGGACCGGGTTGCCGGTGCGCGCTATCGCTGATGGGACCGTGGTCCGCGCCCGGTGTTCCCCCTGGGGGTATGGCAAGGCGGTCTACACGCGGTTGGACTCAGGACAGACGGTGGTATACGCGCATCTTTCCGATTTCCGGGAGGATATTCGTCGGGCGATTCGGTCGGCCCAGCATGCCCGAAAAAGTTACACGGTTGACCTGACCTTCAAACCGGGAGAGTACCCCGTAAAAAAGGGAGAGATCATCGCGTGGTCAGGCGACACGGGCGTGGGACCGGCTCACTTGCACGTGGAATTCAGGGATGAGGCTGAACGCCCCATCGAGCCCCGCCGGGCAGGGTTACCGTGGCCGTCCGAGTACACCTGTCCCACCGTGTTTGGCGTGGCCATTTATCCGGCGGATCCCGAAAGCCAGGTGAATGGTTCTCCTTTTCCCTGTGCCATGGGCGTGGAGTGGATCGCTCCCGGGCGGTACAGGGTCTCGCCGTTGTCGGTAACGGGACGGGTCTATTTCGGCGCGGCGGTGCAGGATCTGACCCCGGAAGGCAATCGACTTGGCGTGTGGCGCGCGGCGGTTCGCATTGGAGACCGGGCAGTCTACGAGGTCCGGTTCGACCGGCTTTCCTATGAACACCAGGAGACCGGCGTGTTGTGTTTCGACCCTTACAGCCGGATCGAAGGCGTACCGGTACTGCAGGTATGGCGTCGACCGGGAAATACCCTCGAGGCCTACGGCGCGCGCGGGTCGGACGGATCGGTTGAAACCGACGGTGCCCCGGAATCCGTTGTCCTGGAATTTGAAGATTTCGGGGGGAACGTGTCAGTAGTTGAGATTCCTTTACGTCCTGAGATTCGCTCCGCGGTCCCGTCGAAGTGGCCAGTGGCCGAAGGGATGGTCTCCATGTACCGGGGGGTGGGGGTATTTACCCGGCGCAGGGGGGCGGATAACGTGGAAGCCTTGTTCAGGGCTGTGGACGGAAGCGGGGAAGTCAGGATGCCCCTGGGGAACCTGGAAGACGGATTGGGCGGATGGTGGTTGCCGCCGCGACCAGGGACGTGGGCATTTTCCTTCGCGTCGAACGGCGTGGCCCAGCCGCGCATCATGCTCGCGGTTGGAGGTTCCCGGCAGGAAACACGCCTGGAAAGTGAATCCGCGCGGTTCATTGTTCCGGCGGGAGCACTACCCCCGGATACTTGCGTCTGGATGGAAGAATCCGGAAAACCCGAAGTGTCCGGGCTGGAGGTTCTTTCGGCCGGGGCGCGTCTGCAACCGGAAGGCGCGCCCGTGTTGAAGCCGTTTACCGTGGAACTCCCATTGCCGGCTGGCGCGTCGATGTACCCGGTGGCAATCTGCAGGGTGACCGGCGCGATGGCCACGTGGCTCACCACGAGGCAGAGGGGAAACTGGCTGGAAGCGGAAAGTTCTGCGGCGGGCTGTTTCGTGGTGGCCGGGGACCAGTCGGCCCCGACGGCCAGCGCGTGGCACGCGCGACCGGATCCAGGCCAGCCCAATCGCCCGGAGATCCGGGTGACCGTTTCGGATCGAGGGAGTGGTATCGCGACATGGGACCTGTATTGCGGGGAGCAATGGCTGCTGTCCGCGTATGATCCCGACACGGGCGTGGTGACCTGGGAGCGGGACGAGGATCTACCGGGTCCCGTGGAATCGGTGCAACTGGTACTCCAAGATAAGGCGGGCAACCGTTCGACGTGGCCATACCGTTCTGAATCGACGTCGGGCGGTACCCGAAAAGGGACCACGCGAAAAGGGAAAGGACCCCGGACCCATGAGTGAGTTAATGCTGCCTGGAGTGCCCGCGTGGATTTTCTGGCTGTTCTGCGCGCTGGCCGTGCTGATTCAGGGGATCAGCAAGTCCGGGTTTGCCGGGGGCGCGGGCATTCTGTCCCTGCCGCTGATGATGCTGGTGATGCCTGTCAACCGGGTAGCGCCCGCCCTGCTGCCGATCCTGATTCTCTGCGACATGAACGCCCTGTATCATCACTGGCAGAACAAGGTGTGGCGACTGGTATGGATCCTGTTCGTGCCGTCGCTGCTGGGCACGCTGGTCGCGACGTGGCTGTGGTTCCAGGTGGGCAATGACGGCATGAACGCGTATGCCATGGCGATCAAGCGGGTAACGGGCGTGATCGCGGTGGTGTTTGCCTTGTACATCCTGGCGCGGGAAGCATCCATGCGCTGGGTGGCGGACCGTAAACTAGGCACGGTGGCGGGTATCCTGTGTGGCATCGCGGCGGGGTTTACGTCTACCCTTGCCCACGCGGCTGGCCCCATCGTGGGGTTGTACCTGTTTTCACAAGGCATGGGTAAGGCGCTGTTCGTGGGCACCACGGCGTGGGTTTTCACGTTCATCAACCTGTCGAAGGTACCGTTTTACCAGGCGGCGGGGCTTTTTGACTGGTCCCTGTTCTGGTTCGACCTGGCGCTTGTGCCCTGTATTCCCGTGGGATCCTGGCTGGGAAAGGTGATGCACGACCGGGTTTCGGAGACCCTGTTCAACCGTATCATCATGGTCCTGACGTTACTGGCCGGCGTGCAACTGGTGTTCAACGTCAATCTCGTGCTGGGCCTGCTGAAACTGCTCGCCCGATGGTGAGCGGAATCAGTTATCGAGGATTTCCCGGATGGCCGACGCCAGTTGCAGCATCCGCACGGGCTTTTTCAGGAAGGCTTTCGCGCCGCCGTCCAGCACGCGCTGGATCGATTCGTTCAGATCGTAGCCGCTGGCGATGATGACCGGCAGGTCCGGGCGAATATCCCGCATGTGGTCGAACGTTTCAGGGCCCGCCATGACGGGCATGGCCATGTCGAGGATGACCAGGTGCACGCCACCCGGATCCGCGCGCAGGATTTCCACTGCTTCCCGGCCGTCGTGGGCGCAAAGCACCTTGTACCCCAGCCGTTCCAGCAACATGCGCGTGGCCGTGAGCACGGACTCTTCATCGTCCACGACCAGGATGGTCTCGCTGCCCATGGGCAGGCGCATCTGGGTTGGCGTGGGTTCCTTTCGGGTGTCGGGGCCACTTTCTGGCAACAGGACGGTCATCCGTGTGCCCGCGCCGGGGGCGGAGTCGGCGAACACGTATCCTCCATGGTTTTTGACGATGCCGTAGACCGCGGCAAGGCCAAGTCCCCGTCCCTTGAAACGGGTGGAAAAGAAGGGCTCGAACAGCCGTTCCCGAACCTCCTCCGTCATGCCGTGACCCGTGTCTTCCACGTACAGCAGAACGTAGCGCCCCGGTTGCAGTCCGGCATACGCGGCGGCCGTTTCTTCGGAGATGACGGTGGATCCGGTTCCGATGGTGACGCGTCCACCCGGGGCGGTGGCTTCGAAGGCGTTCACCACGAGATTATGAATGACCTGTTGCAGTTGCGCGGCGTCCGCGCGGGTGAGCGGCAGGTCGTCCGCGAGGGCCAGTTCCAGCCGGACCCCTTCAGGGGTTATGCCGCGCAAGGGACCGTGGGACGCGCGGATGAGGTCGTTAAGCCGCGCGGGACGGGGATTGTACTGACCACCCCGGGCGAAGGCCAGTAACTGGTGCGCCAGTTCGCCGCCCTGTTCCGCGCAACGGATGATCGCCCGCACCATGGTGGCCGTTTCGGCGTCCGGCCCGGTTTTCATTTCAAGCAGTTCGGCGTTAGTCATCACGGAAGCCAGCAGGTTATTGAATTCATGGGCGACGCCACCGGCCAGGGTGGCAGCGGTTTCCATGCGACTGGCCGCGCGCAGGGCCTCGCTCATGCGCCGGGCTTCGGTAATGTCACGGAGGTTACCAACAAGGGCCTTGGGTTTGCCGCCACCATTCAGGATAAAGGCCGCGGCTTCCGAAAACAGGCGGTATTCGCCCTTCGCGTGACGCAGGCGATACTCGCATAACGGCAGGGGAAGCCCCCGGCGCTGGGCATCGAGCAACCGCCGGCGGTGGTTCCGGATATGATCCCGATCTTCCGGATGCACGAAAGATTCCACCGTTTCCATGGACATGCCCAGGGTGTCGTCTACCGTGTGGCCAAGGAGCGTGGTGACCGATGGGCTGACGTATTCATACCGCCGCGAGGAGAAGTCGTAGAGATACGCGATATCCCGGGAATATTCGAGGATGTGGCGGAAACGTTCTTCGTTCCGTGCCAGTTTTTCTTCGAGGGCCCGGCGGGCGGTAATATCCCGGTAAAGGCCCAGCACCCCGATGGGAACGTGATTATCGCCTGGAACGGGTACCCGGCTGACCAGGTACCACCGGTTATTACCGTTCGCGTCCGGAAGACATTCCTCGTGGTTCTGGGTGGGGCGGTTGAGTGCCAGGATCTCCCGGTCGAGGCTTTCCCGCAACTGGGCCTCCGGGGAATCGAATACCTCGGTATCCGTCCTGCCCAGGATGTGCCCTGGCGTGTCGATGCCGAGGATGCGCGTCATGGCCTGGTTGACCTGCCGGTAACGAAGGTCGGCATCCTTGAAATAACAGCCGTCCGGCAGGAAGTCGCAAAACAGGCCCATTACATCGGAACCCGTGGGGTTCCGCTTTCCGGTTACCGGTGTTTTCCTGTCCTTCCGACCTGGCATTCCCATTTCCATCACGCCTGAAGCGCTGCCGCTTCACGTTCACTCCTGCTCAACTAAACGTCTCATAAGCAAAAAAGTTACCAACCAGGAAAAATTCCGTGGAATGCCAGAAATCAGGAGAATACCGTTATCTGTCCCCAAGCCATTCGCACAAATCGTACCTTGAACGGGGAGGGTTAAATCAAAATATCCCCGCGTCGGATCAACCATTACCAGCGAGGCCGAAGGACTGGGCAATGCGCCGGAAGAAACCTCCCGTACTGGCGGGAGACTCCTCCCTCGCGCGGGCGGTGAACGCGGCGGCCAGATCGCGGATTTTGCGGCTGGCCGGGGCGTCCGGGTAAGTGGTGAGCAGGGGACGGCTCTGCATAACGGCCTGGCTGACGTGGGGATCCCTGGGAATCCAGCCCGCGCAGGGCAGTGAACGCCCCAGGTAATTCAGTGCCACACGGCCCAGCTTGGCGGCCACGGCCTGGGCCTGCTGCTGGTTGGCGGCCTGGTTGACCACCAGCCGGACGCGCACGTTACCCCGCTGGCCGACCAGGGTCTTGAGCATGGCGTAGGCGTCCACGATGGAGGAAGGTTCGGGCGTGGCAACCAGCAGGACCTCGTCCGCGGCGACGGCGAAAGCCGTGGCATTCCGACCAATTCCTGCCATAGTGTCAATGATGACGAAATCCACCTCGTTCCCCAGCAGTTTCAGTCCCGCCAGTACCCGCTCCCGTCCTTCCTGATGCAGGTCGGCCACGCGGGCCAGCCCGGAGGACCCTGGAATAACATGGACTCCGCCCGGTCCCTTGATCATGATTTCCGGCAGGGTCTTTTCGCCCTCGATGACATGTTCCAGGTTATAAAAAGAAGTCACGCCCATCAGGACCTCTACATTGGCAAGCCCGAGGTCGGCATCCAGGAGGGCGACCCGTTGGTCCTGCTCGGCGAGGGCGATGGCAAGATTGACGCTCAGGCCGGTTTTGCCGACGCCGCCCTTGCCGCTGGTTACCGCGATTACCTGGGCGCGTTCGCGCCGCTGCCGCATCATTTCCCGTAAACGGTAGGCCTGGTCATTCACGGTTCGTGCTGCCTTCTGTCATGAGGCCCGCGATGAGCCCCGGCGTGGCGAGTTCAATGTCATCCGGCACGTTCTGGCCGGTACAGCAGTAGGCCAGCGGTATGCCGCGCTCCAGCAGGAAATCCAGCATGCCGCCGTACCGGCGCGTTTCGTCGAGCTTGGTGAAGATGATCGAAGCGGGTGAGAGCACGGAGAACCGGGCTGCCACTACCCGCAAATCCTCTACCGGCGTGTTGGCCGCCATGACCAGGATGGTTTCATCGGGTCGGACGGCCGTCAGCAAGGCCTGCAGATCACGCAGTTGTTCCAGGTTGAACTGGCTGCTGCCCGCGGTATCCACCAGCACCAGGTCGCGATCGCCGAATTCGTCCAGGATGGCGGCGGCTTCATCGGGCGCGGCGGCCACTTTCAGGGGCACGCCGATGATGTCCGCGTACACCCGCAGTTGCTCCGTGGCCGCGATGCGGTAGGTGTCCAGCGTGAGCAGCGCCACACGCAGGTGCTCCTGCAGGGCGAAGCGGGCGGCCAGTTTCGCGACGGTTGTGGTTTTGCCCACGCCCGTGGTGCCGCACAGCGCGGCGACATGGCGTTTACCCGGCATCGGCCGGATGCCACCGGTGATCCGGATCAGTTTTCGAGATACCATCCGCAGGCGCTCCGCGAAGACGCGCGGATCCTGTACCACCCGGTTGTCCACCCGTTCGGCGGCCATGCGGATCAGGGCGGCGGCGGTGCGGCGGGTCATTCCGGCCCGCACAAGGGCCTGGTACCAGCGCACCGCCCCGGGGGGCACATCCGAAGCGGGGTGTTCCAGCCAGAGGGCCTGCACCATTTCTCGGAGTTCCCGCAGTTCGCGGTGGAGATCCGGGTTGTCCTGGAGGTCACGTTCCGGAAATGGTACTAAAGCAGGCGCGATGGCGGAATCCACGAACGGACCCGCCTTTTCCCTGGATAAGGTCGCGGAACCGGCTGGGCTGTTTTTTTCCTTGTTTGCCGCGACGGACGCGGTCAATCGGTTTTCCGTTTCGATCTGGTCGCCGATGCGCGCGGTGAAAAGGTGTCCAGCTTCTGGGGATGGGACAGCCGCGCGAGAAGATTTCGCCTGGGAGACGTTTTTAGAATCGGTGGCGGTTGTGTCACGGACCGGAACGGCAGTCGATGACGGAATGGTATTGGATGGTTGTCGGCCCATCATCCGCTGCTGGGCTTCTCGCACGACTTCTTCCAGGTACTTCAGCCGTTCCGGGGATACCGTACCGGTTGGGCTGGCAGGAGCCTGGGACACAAGACTTGAATGCGAGGTCCTGGGCTTGGGGAGAGGACGCGCCACCACCTCGTACGTGGTTCTGCCGAACCATCCCAGCCATCCGCCCTCGCGGACGGTACGTGTTTCTTCGACTTCGAAGTGATTACCCAGTTTTTCCTTCATCCGGGCGTAGGCTTCGCTGAGGGTGGGGCCTCGAAACGTGTACCGGGGACCGTTCATGACCTGTCTCCACGCGTCGCGGGCACTTCAACCTGTCCCATGCTTTCCACGTTGAACGCCGGGTCGATTTCATTAAAGGAGAGCACCACGATCTTGGGAATATGCCGTTCCACTATCCGACGGAAATACCGTCGCGCGGGCGCGGACGTCACGACCACCGGTTCCAGGCCAGCCCCGACCAACGGCTGCAAGGCCCGGGCGGTAGCGTCGGCGATTTCCATGGCTCGCGCGGGGGATACGGGAATGTACATGGCTGTTGCCGCGGAATTCACGGCGTTCAGGATTTCCTGCTCGAGTTGTGGGGACACGGTGATGACGTTCAGGTTGCCGTTTTCGTCGGCATACTGCGCGGAGATCTCCCGGGCCAGGGCGTGCCGGACGTACTCGGTCAGGATTTCCGGATCCTTGGTGCGGGACGCGAAATCGCACAAGGTTTCAAGGATGGTTTCGAGGTTCCGGATGGATACCCGTTCCCTCAGGAGATTCTGGAGCACCTTCTGCAGTTCGCCATAGTTCAGCAGGTTGGGAAGCAGTTCGTTGACCACGGTGGGTGCCCGTTCCCTGAGCCGCGCGACGAGGGACTGCACGTCTTCCCGGGTCAGCAGTTCGTCGGCATGGGTGTAAATGAGTTCGGTCAGGTGCGTGGCAATGACCGCGCTGGGTTCGACAAGGGTGTAGCCGAACTGTTCGGCCAGGTCACGGCGATCCCGGGAAATCCAGACCGCCTGGAGGCCGAAAGCCGGTTCGGTGGTGGGTAGTCCCTCAATGGATTCCTCCGCCGTGCCGGGATTCATGGCAAGGTAGCAGTCCGGCTGGACTTCGTAGCGCCCGATGACCGATTCCCGAAGCTTGATCTGGTACTCGTTGGGACGCAGGCGCAGGTTATCCACGATGCGAATGACCGGAACCACGAAGCCCATGCGGCTGGCGATCTGTTGCCGGATGATCTGGATACGGGTGAGCAGGTCGCCTCCCTGGTTGGGATCGGCCAGCACGATAAGACCGTAGCCGAGTTCTATTTTCAGGGGGTCGACAGTCAGCAGGTCGTCCACGGTGGCGGTGGGCGCGGGCGCGGTTTCCTGGCGCGCGGCTGCTTCCGCCGCCGCCAGGGCTTCGCGCGCTTCCTGCTGTCGCGAGGACTGGTAGGCCATGTACCCGAAGATCGATCCGACCATGAAGAAGGGAATGGTGGGCATTCCCGGTGCCAGTCCGAAGGCGAACAGCATGGCCGCGGCTACCGCCAGGGCCCTTGGGTACCGGGTGAGTTGATACCCAATGTCCCGCCCGAGGTTTTCCTCGGAAACGGTCCGGGTGACCACGAGACCCGACGCCACGGATATGATCAGCGAGGGAATCTGGGAGACCAGGCCGTCCCCTATGGTCAGCCGGGTGTAGATACCCGCCGCTTCGGTCAGGGGAAGCCCAAGGCTGAGCACGCCTATGATCAGGCCGAACACGATGTTCACGATCGTGATGATCAACCCTGCCACGGCATCCCCGCGCACGAATTTCGTCGCGCCGTCCATGGCCCCGTAGAAGTCGGCTTCCCGTTCGATGGCCCGGCGGCGTTCCCGGGCCTGTTCTTCGGTAATGAGCCCGGCGTTCAGATCTGAATCCACGCCCATCTGTTTTCCGGGCATGGCGTCGAGGGTGAACCGGGCGGCGACCTCGGAGATGCGGGTCGCGCCGCGGGTGATCACGACGAACTGGATGATCACGAGAATGGAAAAGATCACGATTCCCACGAAAATGTTGCCGGCCGTGACAAAATTGCCGAAGGATTGAATGACCTTTCCCGCGTTGGCCTGGGAGAGAATAAGGCGCGTGGAGGCCACGTTGAGTCCGAGACGGAAGAGGGTCAGGATGAGGAGCAGCGAAGGAAACACCGCGAATTCCACCGGTCGCTGCAGGTAGATGGCAGCCAGGAGTACCACGACCGACACCGAAATGTTGAGGGTCAGCAGCAGGTCCAGGGTCCACGTGGGCATGGGGATGACCAGTACCGCGAGGATACCAATCACCGCCACGGCGAGGGCGATGTCTTGGTTGCGGGTCAGGCTGAACTGCCTGAGGCTACCAAGGGTTGTCTCGGTCGCGCTGGCCATAACCCTCAACGGACTCCCATATGTACCGCTTCAGGTCGTGTCATGAGAAAAGTTCCGGCTTGTAGTGGCGTTGTTCCAGTTCGCTTTCGGCGAAGGGGGAAACCGCCGCCAGGGATCGCGCGGCGGTCTTGGAACGGGTGGTTCGAGTCGTGGACGTGGCCGGGGCGACAAGACCTGACATCAGGGCTTCCCGTTCCTGGCGTTTTTCCTCGCGCGTGTCGATCTGGTAGACGAAAGAAAGCACTTCCGCCACGGCGGTGAACAGTTTCTCCGGAATGTACTGGCCTACCTCGACGTCGCGGTACAACGCCCGGGCCAGTTCGGGGCGCTGCACGATGGGTACCCGGTGCCTGGCGGCGATGTCCCGGATCTGTTCCGCGAGCAGTCGGGCTCCCTTCGCGATGACCTGGGGCGCGGCCATGCTGTCGGGGGCGTACCGCAGGGCGATGGCGTAGTGGGTGGGATTGGTTACCACCACGTCTGCCTTGGGGACCTCGCGCAGCATCCGCTGGGTCGCGAAACGGCGCTGCAGTTTCCGGATGCGTCCCTTGACGTGAGGATCTCCCTCGAACTCGCGGAGTTCTTCCTTCAGTTCCTGTTGGGTCATGCGCATGTCCTGTTCCCACTGCCATTTCTGGTACCCGTAGTCCAGAATGCCCAGCACCACCATGGCAATGGCCACGCGCACCCACACGGCGCTGATCATGCCCGCGATGGCCATGCCCATGCTCCCGGGGTCCAGCAGTGCCGTCTGGATCAGATCTGGCAGCCGGTCACGCAGGGCTAGCCACGCGATGGTTCCCACGATCGCCAGTTTGGCCAGCGACTTGACCAGTTCGACGAGGTTGCGCAGGGTGAAAAAACGCTGGAACCCGGTGATTGGATTGATCCGGGAGAGGTTCGGCACCAGGGGCCGCGTCGTCCAGAGGAAACCGACCTGCAACAGGTTAGACAAAAATCCGGCCAGCATCATCACCAGCATGAAAGGAATCGCGCAGGCGGCCGTGTGGGCGAACATGAGCGTCAGGGCGTAACGGGGCGCGGATGGGTCCGGTAGAAGCGCTGGAATCTCCGCGAGAAAATAATGTCCGGCGACCAGGATCTGCCGCGTCATCCAGGAACCGAGGAAGTAAAACCCCAGCAGCGCGGCCACCAGGGAGAACGCGGTGTTCAGGTCCTGGCTCCGGGCCACGTTGCCTTCCATCCAGGCCTTGGCCCGCTTGTGTGGCGTTGCGGGTATATTTCTTTCGCCGCCAGTATCTTCAGGCATGGCCGGTCATCCCATGACTCTCCCGATCCACACCAGGTCCCGGAACATCCGGGAAAACATGCCGTCCAGCAGTTCGAGATACGTTCCGATGAAAGCGGCCATGACCAGCATGGCCAGGGCCATGGTCAGGGGAAAGCCGATGATGAACAGGTGAATCTGCGGTACCACGCGGCCCAGCAGGCCAAGGGTGCCGTAAGCCAGGAACATGGCCGCCGCCACGGGCGCGGCAATGACGAGACCATCGATGAAAATCCACGCGCCCCGTCGCGCGAGTTCACTGAAGGCCGGGCCGTTCGGCCGAAACCCGCCCGGTGGGATGTGTTCGAAAGAAACCGCGGCCGCCCGCAGGATGACATGGTGGCCATCCGTGGCCAGCAGGAAAAACACGGCCAGAATGAACAGAAAGAAACCGAAAACGGGAAACTGGGTTTCCGCGGCGGGGTTGAAGATGTTCATCATGCCAAAGCCGCTCTGCATGTCGATGACCTGGCCGCCCATCTGTACCGCCGCGAGCACCAGGGAAGCCACGAAGCCCACGCACAGGCCGATGATAAGTTCTCCCGCCGCCAGCCAGCCGAAAGCGAAAGGATCCGAAGGAAGCGGTTGTGCCAGGGCCGGAATCAGTGGCGTGACCAGCAGGGCCGTGGCCGCGGCCAGTCCCGCCCGTAACCGCATGGGTACACCACCTGACCCCAGGACGGGTGCCGTGGCCATGACGCCGGAAAACCGGATCAGCACCAGCACGAAAAGTTTGAACCATTCCGCTTCGAGCAGCATTGCGTCCCTACTGGATGTACCGCGGCAACCCCGTGAAGAGTTCCCGCATGAAAGTGGTCAGAATGCCGGAGATCCATGGCATGAACACCACGAAAGCCACCATGACGGCGATGATTTTCGGCACGAAACTCAGGGTGATTTCCTGCAGTTGCGTTACCGACTGCAACAGGCTGATCGCCAGTCCCACCACCATGCCCGTGATCAGCATGGGCGAGGCAACCATGAGGGTGATCAGCATGGCCTGTTGCCCCAGCACGTTGATATCATCCAGTGTCACCGTGGAGCCTTTCCACCCACAACATCTGTGCTTGCCGCCAGTTCCTCCAAAAACGCACAATATATAATGCCCGAAAAAATGATAACACAATATATTGTTGCTGTCAAGATTTTAATCACCACATTCAGCCCAGACCGGCCTTTCACATAATATGATGGGAGCAATCCGGGAGGCAGTTATGACGGCATCCGTGGAGATCCGGCTGACGCCCATGCTGGTGGATGAGCCGGGGGAACTGGAACTTGAAGCCCTGCGGCACCGGGACAGGGGCACGGTGATTTACCCGACACGGGCCCTGGCGTCGTGGCGGGCGGTAAACCTGGTCCGGGACGGACAGTTTCCGGGCATATTCGGTCCATTTTTCTCAGAATTTTCCGGTTTTGCCCTGGAGATACTGCGGGAAAGCGGCATTGATCCGGTGCTGATGGACTCCCGGGAACGGCGGTTACTCGCCTGGCAGTGCCTGGAAACGGTGCTGGAAGTCCAGGGAGACCTGCCGGAAATCCGGATTCAGGATACGGCCCTGCCGGGCGTGGCGGGCCACCTTCTGAACGTGATTACCGCGCTGAAACAGGCGGGAATTCCCCCGGAAACTTTTGAGGAACGCATGGCGGCGGAGGAAAACGCGGCTCCGGTGGACCGGCTGCTTCTGGAGGTTTACCAACGGTATCAGCGGCAACTGGTCGCGTCAGGGTCATGCGATATTCCTGGACTGTACTGGCTGGCGGAAGAAGTGGTCCGGAACCGGGGAGACGCGGCCTTGCGCGGCCTGCGTTACCTGTTCCTGGATGGATTCGAGGATTTCACGCCCTCCCAGGTCCGCCTGTTGAAGGAACTGGCCCCCCGGCTGGAACGGATGGTAATACGCGCGCATTACGATACCAGCAGTGGGCGGGACCGGGAGTTTCTGTTGCAACAGAGGTGCCTGAAGGCGTTGCGCGCACTGGAAACTGCCGGCGTGCGCTTCCAGGTTATCGAAGAATCCCCGCCGCGGCTTCATTCCACGGGCCAATGGCTGGCCGCTTGGTTTGGAAGCAGGGTTCCGGTGGACCGGGCGGCGGAGTCCGGTCGGGTGACCGGCTTGAGAAACAACACGCGGTTGATGCCCTGCGTGGACGTGCACGACGAGGCGGACCGGATCGCGCGGAACATCCGGCGGCAGGTGTTGGAAAGGGGAGAGAACCCCGGGGACGTGGCGGTAGCCGTGCCGGATATCCAGGAGAGCGGCTGGATATTTGAGCGGGCCTTCGAAAGGCAGGAAGTCCCGTGCGCGCGGATGTTTTCCCGGTCCATGGCGGAAAGCCTCGCGGGCGGTGTCGCGTTGCTGCTGGTCCGGCTGATGGAAGGTTTCGACGCGATGCTGGCACTGGAACTGGTGGAACACCCGCTTGCAGGGCCGGCAGAGAGGCGCCCGGACTCCCAGGTTCGGGAGCAGCTTCCCGAACTGTTTCGTCGCCTGCTTCCCCGGGTGACTTGGCCGTATCCCGAAGAAGCCCTGGAACGTCACCTGGCGGAACTGTCCAGGGTGGATGGTGGCACCTGCCCCTGGGAAGCACCCGCGCGGTGGTTCATTTCGTGGTGTCAATGGTTACGGCAGGTACGCGGTATGTTTCCGGAGTCGGCGGACGCCCGGACATTTGTTGCGGCCCTGGAAACCGTTCTACGGTGCCTGGAGGCGGAATCTTTGCTGTCCGTCCGGGCTGGCGGCATGGATCCGGGTGCCGCTGAGGCGGAACTGGCTGCCGGTGAAATCCTGGGGGAAACGCTGGCGCGGGTGTATGACGTGGCCGCGCCGGACCGGCAGATGACGCGGGAAACGTTCGTGGATCTTTTCCGACGGATCCTCGTGGAGACGCCATGGCCGGGGGGGACAAGCCGGCACGGAGTGCTGCTGGGGGGAATGGACCTGCTGCGGCGGCCCGGCATCCGCCGATTGTACGTGGCCGGTATGAACGAGGGGTTGTTTCCGGCCGTTAACGGGGCGAGCGTGGTGTATGGTCCGGAATCGCTGGCCCGCGTGGGGCGCGCCCTGGGGGTTACCCTGGAGGGTCCGCGTGAAAAAGCCCTCCGGCAATCCCTGTTGTTCCTGGGCGCGCTGGAACGGGACCGCGAGGCGATTGTCCTGAGTTGGCGGTTGCAGGGGCCCGATGGGAGCGAAATGTTTCCCGGAAGTTTCCTGGAGGAAATCCGATTCCTGGCGGGTAAGGCTGGCCTCGACCTCGATGACGGACGCGTGCCCGTTCCCGGGGAATTGCCGCGCGACATGGAAACGATTCCGGGCGTGTTTCATGACGCGATGACCCGGGCGGCGGTGGCAGGGCGCGGCGAAGCAGCGGAACGGATGTGGCGGCGCGCGGCGGAACTGGCCGGGCCCGAGCGGACAAACCTGCTCCACGCGGCGCGGCACGGCATCGAAGTGGAACGACGCCGTCATGATCGGCTGGCGCCTTTCGACCAGTACGATGGGATGCTGCGGGGTGAGGATACCCGGCAGTGGATAGCGGAACGGTTTGGTCCAGAACGCGTGTTCAGCGTGACCCGGCTGGAACAGTACCTGAAATGTCCCTACACGTTCTTTGTTTCGGAAGTGCTGGGCGTGGACGAGCGGGACGTTCCATTAAGTGGTCTGGAGGTACGGCCGACGGTACGGGGGTCCCTGGCGCACGAGGTCCTCGAGTGGGTGTTTTCGGACTCGACGCGGTACCGGGAACCGCCCGGGGCGGACACGCTGTTCGAGGTCTACCGGAAGTGCGCGGAGAGGTACCGGCTGGAACTGGCTAACCTGTCGCCCGGACTGCTCGAAGAGGAGTTGCGGTATCTCGCGGGGAAAACGGCCCGGTTTCTCCGGAAGCATCTGGAATCGTGTGGTGATGCCGAGGGAGAGACGCTGGGCGCGGGGCTGGAAATTTCCTTCGGGCGGCGCGTCCGGAACGGGGAAGCACCGGATCCATCGGCGGAACGGTTCCCAGTCTTGCGATCGACACCTCAACCGCTCCTCCTGGAATGGGACGGCATGCGCGCCCGGATAGCGGGGCAGATCGACCGGATCGACGTATTGAACCCTGAAACCCGTGTCTGCCGTATCGTCGACTATAAAACCGGGCAGGTGCCGGCACCGGCAGCGATCAAGCAGGGCAGCGACGTTCAGTTGATGCTGTACGCCCGGGCCATGCAACAGTTGTTCGGCTGGACCTGTGACGCCGCCTGGTACGTGTCCGTGACCGATCCGGACAGCGCCACGAAACTGCCCGAGAGACTCAGGGCGCGCAAGAAAGACGATCCAACTTATTCAATGTCTGACGCGGACTTGTGGGCCCATGGCATGGAACGCGCCCTTGAAACCGTGAAACGGGCTGTGATCCGGTTGCGGGAAGGATGTTTCCCACCGGTGACCTGGAACGGGGAAGCGGAGGCATGCGTGCCGTCTGGGAGGTACCAGGACTTCCGCATACGGGCGAAGGCACTCATGGGCGGATGGGACACGCCGGGTGAGGAAGTCGAAGACGGGACGGAAAACGGGGAAGAAGAGTAAACATGTTCAAGGAAGCGGACTTCAGCCCGAGACAGCGGGCCCTTGTACAGAGCCGGGATCGACGGGTGCTGGTGGACGCGGGAGCGGGGTCAGGTAAAACCCGGACCCTGATTGGCCGGATTGTGGGCCTGCTGGAGGATCCGGCCTGCTGGATGCCATCTGGTGAGCCTGAGTTGCGCCGGATCGTGGCCATCACCTTCACGGAAAAGGCCGCGCTGGAAATGAAAACACGGTTGCGGGGGGAATTCCGGGAACGGGCGCGGTCGGCGACCATCAGGGAGAGCCGGGTGGACTGGGCGGCACTCGAGCGGGACGTCGAAAACGCGCGCATTTCCACGATTCACAGTTTCTGCGCGGGATTGCTTCGCCAGCACGCGCTGCTGCTGGGGATCAACCCCGACACGCGGGTGCTTGATGCCACGGAAACGGGGTTGCTGTTCTCGGAATTTCTCGAGGAAACGTTGAGCGGCATGCTCGATGCCGGGGATCCCGACGCGCGGGCGCTGTGCGTTGAATTCGGCGTGCCGGGAGTGGTCCGTTTGCTCCGGGAACTGATGGGGCAGCGGGTTCGCCTCACGCGCCTGCTGGACGACATGGCGGAATGGTTGTCGACTCCTGAATCTTACGCCGCCTTCCTTCGGAACTGCCGTTCCGCGGTATCCGCGCTGATCGAACATATCGCGCGAGGACGGCGGTTCAGGCGGTATGAACGGCTGTTTCTGGATGAACTGTGCCCCCTTTTGGAAATGGACGGCGTTCCCGAAGTGATCAGGAAGAAAATCCGTTGCGTGCGTCCATTTTTCGACGCGATACGCCGGCAGCCTGAAACCCTACCGGTGGTGTTGAACGAGTACGCCGCGCAGTGGAAAGCAGCCGGACAATTCAGGTCAAAGCAACTGGAAGGTTACCTGGATATAAAAACACTGCTGGAAGACTTGAACAAGTACATCAGAAGTTTGGCATACCTGAAGGAAACCGAGGGAGATCCGAAAGGATGGCTGCCGGAAGCCGCCCGACTCACGGTTGCCTTGAAGCGCCTGTTTGAACGGACACGGGACGCGTGGCAGGCGCACAAGGCGGAACGTAACGCGCTGGACTTCGACGATCTTATTCTCGAGGTCCGGAATCATTTTCGGGACAACGACCGTTTCAGGACATTAATTCGCGGCGACATCCGGTACATGCTCGTGGATGAACAGCAGGACACCGACCCGGCCCAGATGGAGATTTTCGACCTGGTCTGCGAAGGAGAAGACGGACCGGCACTGTTCATGGTGGGAGACGCGAACCAGTCCATCTACCGGTTTCGTGGGGCGGAGGTGTCGGTGTTCGTCCGGCAGAAAAACCGGCCGGGAACCGTCAACCTGGATCTCCTGGAAAATTACCGTTGCCAGGGCGCGGTGCTGGCGTTCATCAACGCGTTTTTTGCACGCTCCGGAATGTTGCAGCAGTACGGTCCCTACCGGAAACTGGACGCGACGCGCGATCCGCTGCCGGGTCCGGCGGTGGAAGTGTACGTTACGCCCGTGACGGGTCGGGATCGAAAACTGACGGCCGAGGAGAAAGCAGAGCAGGAAGCGGAATTCATTGCGGAGCGGATACGGCGATGGATGGAACCGGCTCCCGAGCGGCAAAACGGAGAGGGAACGGACGAAACCGGAACGTATCACCCCGGAGACTTCGCGATTCTCCTGAGGCAGGGTACGCACGCCGGTATATTCGAAGAGTCCTTGCGGCGGCGGGGTATTCCCTCAACGGTCCACGTGGGCGCGACCTTTTACAAGCAGCAGGAAGTACTTGACTGTGCCGCCCTTGCTCAACTGGCCTTGAATGGTTACGACGAAGCCGCGCTGGTTCGTGTCCTGCGTGGTCCTTTCGTCGGGTTGAGCGACGACGATCTCGTTCGGTTGCGCGTGGCGGCCGACACGGCGGGGCAGTCGCTGGCCGAGTGCTTTCACTCGGACATAGAGCCGCCTTCCATGGATCATCCTGGCCAGCTCGCGTGGGCGCGGGATCTCTACCGCCGTCTCAGTGGCGCGAGGCATCTCGACGCGGGATCGTTTTTCCGGAACCTGTTTGCCTGGACGGAAGCGGAAACCCTGGCGCTGGGATTGCCCCACGGGTTCGAGATTCGAGCGAACCTGCGCAAGATGCAGCGGGTAGCGGAATCTTTCGTCGGAGGAGGGAAAGGCAGCCTGCGCTCGTTTGTCGCCGGGCTGGACCAGTTCGTGCGGTTCGGCGCGGATGAGGGCGAGGCCAACCTGCATGGCGGCCAGGTGAACGCGGTTCGCGTTCTTTCGATTCACAAAGCCAAGGGGCTTGAATTTCCCGTGGTATTTCTACCGCAGACCAGCGTGAAATCAACCACGACCCGAAGCAGGTTACGATGGCATCCCGAGACGGGCCTTGTGCTGTCGCCCGAGGCGCAGGATTTCGTGAAAGAAGCCTTCACGTTTCAGCGGATTGTCCAGGCGCGGGAAGAACTGGACGAACAGGCCGAGATGGAACGACTGCTGTACGTGGCCATGACCCGCGCGAGGGATCGGTTGGTCCTGTGCGTGCCGGAAAAACCTGAAAAGAACTCGTGGTCGGAACCCCTGAGCGAGTTTTTAAAATTGACGGAGCACCAGGACGGCGATCTTGTCGGTGGCGAGGCATGGCAGGCCCGGATATGGCGATCCATACCGAAAACAAAAGACCAGCCACCCCGGGATACTCCGGAAACCATACCTGGAATATCGAGGGGGCAAGCACCCGATATCACCGAAAGGGCAGGATCGGGAGCTTGCCAGGTTGAAGTTCCGGTCATTTCGGTTACGCGGTTGCTGAACCTCATGGGTACCCGGGAACTGGAAGAGGACGAGGACCGGGAAGAAACGCCGGATCCAGAATCTGTCCCTGACGAGGTCATGTTGAGCGGGGGACGACGTCAGGCCGTGCGGCGGGGTACCCTTGTGCACCGTTTTTTTGAACTCTGGCGGGATTTCTCGGCGGCACCACCTGACCTGGATCGACTATTCCGGGAACTGCGGGTCGCGCCATCCCGGCGTGAACATCTTCGATGTTCGCTGGAAGAGGTCGCGCGGCTGTTTCAGAAATCGTCCTTGCGGGATCGACTGGCCCGGGATGGCGGCGCGCGTCGGGAATATCCCTTTTATTTCCGGCTGGACCGGGTGGCGGTTCGGGGCACCCTGGACTGGCTGGGTAGCGATGGCCTGATTCTCGACTATAAAACCGGGCATTGCACCGATGAGAAATTGCGACGCTACGAGGCGCAACTGGCCCTGTACGCGGCGGCCACGCGGCAGGTGCTGGGCATGCCCGGCACGGAAGGAATCCTCTATTTCACGGATATCGGCCACGTGGAGGTGGTTCCCCTGGATGACGCCCTGGTTGATCGGACCGTCGTCCGGGCCCGGGAAGCGGTGGCGTGTTACGAGGCGTCGCTGGCCGAACGAATCCGCCCGCGCCAGTAGTCCAGCAGGTCCGAAACCATGTCGTCCAGCGATTTCCTTGGTGTCCAGCCCGTATCCCTGCGGAACCGGGACGCGTCGCCAAGGAGCACGGGAATATCCACCGGCCGCAGTCGGGCGGGATCCGTTTCCACGCGGAAAGGCACGAGCGAACGCGCCCGGATGAGATCGACGACGTCGGATAGCGGGGGGGCCTCTCCCCGGCAGATGTTGTAAGCGGCGCCGGGTTTTCCCCGCCGGGCGGCGGCCAGGTAGGCTTCCAGCACGTCGTCCACGTGAAGCAGGTCCCGACGGACGCCCAGGTCGCCTGTTTTCAGGACCGGTTCCCGAAGCCCCGCTTCCATTTCGGCGACCTGCCGGCAGAAAGATGGCAACACGTAGGTATCCGGCTGCCCCGGTCCAGTATGGTTGAACATGCGCAGGCGTATGACGTCCATGCCGTGGGCCTTGTGGCACCACGCGAGGAACTGGTCCGCCGCGGCTTTGGCGATACCGTAAGGGGTTACTGGCTGGACGGGATGCTCTTCTCGCAAGGGCAGCGACAGGGGAATGCCATAGATTTCCGCGCTGCCGGCAAAGAGGAACCGGACCGGCTGTTGTCGCGCGCGCAACGCGTTCACGAGTCGTACCGTCCCGGTCAGGTTGATATCCATGCAAAGGTCAGGCTGGGCCGAGCAGGCGGAAACGGACGCGAGGGCGGCAAGGTGAAACACCGCGTCCACCGTTCTCGCGACATCGAGCGCGCGGTCTACACACGCGGGGTCCGACAGGTCGAGATAGACCAGCCCGGCGGCCTCCATGGCGGGGTTCTGGGGATCGGCGTCCGGAAGATACCATGTACCCGTGACGGCGATACCTTCCCGTTCCAGCCGCGCGCGCAACAGCCTGCCTACAAAGCCATTGGCTCCCGTTACCAGGACGCGTCTCAATTCGTTCAAGACGCCTTTTCT
>JAGPFE010000016.1 GCA_018056705.1 Candidatus Hydrogenedentota bacterium
ACCTTGTCCAGCGCGAGGCCGCATGCCATGCTGCCCGAACCGGTATACGGCATGTCGATCCAGTCCAGCAGGGCCTGGATATGCCCGTCTTCGCCAAAGCCGCCATGCAGGGCGATGAACACGCAGTCCGGGCAGAGCGTCTTGAGATGGGCACAGGCCGCGAGAGGTTCATCGAACACGCGATCGTCCAGGCTCCACGCGCCATTTTTGTCGATCTGTACCGGGATGGGGGTGTGCCCCATGGCCCGCAAGGCCCGTATGACCCCCGCCCCCGATCGCAGCGACACCTCGTGTTCGGTGCTCACGCCGCCCATGAAGACGGCAACCTTGAACGCGCCATCGGCCATGCTGAAACTCCACGTCCGCCACGGAGATACACCACGCCGGCAGGATCCATTCATGCCGGCGCGACACTTCATTGTACGTTTTTCGTGACTTGTCGGACAATCTGTCGTTTCGGGAAATCCTGCCGGAAGAGGCGGGGTCGATCGGTGCTGTTTGCCCCGGGCAGGCGATTCGTGAAATAATAGTTTCCGGTCCGAGCGGCGTTCCGGCCGCGTCACGGGGCTGGTTTCCAACGGTTTCCCATGTATCAACCGATAAGGAGCGTGCGGTATGTCCCGACTGGAAGGCAAGGCATTGGTGGCCCAGGGTGGAGGCCCTACGGCCGTAATCAACCAGAGCGTGGTGGGCGTGGTGCTCGAGGCACGGAAATACCCGTGGGTAACCCACGTGTACGGAGCGATTCACGGGGTCCGGGGCATCGTGGACGAAAACTTTTACGACCTGACCGAGGCGACCACCCACAACCTGGAACAGGTGGCGCAGACGCCGTCGGCGGCGTTGCTGTCCACCCGGGACAAGCCAGACGTGGAATACTGCAAGCGGATCTTCGAGGTCTGCCGGGCCCACGGTATCCGGTATTTCTTCTATTGCGGGGGGAACGACAGCGCGGACACCTGCCGCATCGTTAACGAGCAGGCCCGGGAAGCGGGGTATGAGTTGCGGGTAATCCACGTGCCCAAGACCATCGACAACGACCTGAAAGTGACGGACCACTGCCCGGGATACGGCTCGGCGGCCAAGTTCGTGGCCCAGGCCTTTGCCGGGGCGAACCTGGACAACCGGGCGATCCCCGGGGTGTACATTGCGGTGGTGATGGGACGTCACGCGGGCTTCCTCACGGCCGCGAGCGCCCTTGCCCGCAAGTATCCGGATGACGGTCCGCACCTGGTTTACCTGCCTGAACGTCCGTTCAACCGCGAGCAGTTCAAGGCCGACGTGAAACGGGTGTACGAGCAGTATGGCCGTTGCGTGGTGGCAGTGTCCGAAGGGATCGTGGATGAAAGTGGCACGCCCATCGTGGCGGCGTTTACCGGCGGCGAGCGGGATGCCCACGGAAACATCCAGTTGTCGGGCACCGGCGCGCTGGGTGACGTCCTGGCGGCGGAAGTCAAGGGGATGGGCATCAAGCGGGTTCGCAGCGACACGTTCGGATACCTGCAGCGTTCTTTCCTGGGGTGCGTCTCCGAAGTGGATCAGCGCGAGGCCCGCGAAGTGGGTGAGAAGGCCGCCCATTATGCCATCTGGCACAACGTGGATGGATCGGTGGCGATCAAGCGCGAGGGAGATTACGCCGTGTCCTATTTCCTTACGCCCCTTGAAACCGTGGCCCGGCATTCGACCTCCATGCCCGACGCGTTCATCAACGAGGCGGGCAACGACGTGACGGACGCGTTCATCCGTTACGCCCGGCCGCTGGTGGGCCAGTTACCCGGCGCCGAGCGGATTCAGGCGCCGAAGGTCAAGAAAATCCTGAATCCCTGAAGCGGGCCCGATATAGAAACCACGAACCGCTCTACCGGCAGGTGGAGCGGTTTTTTTGTCGAACCCCTCATGGATCTCTATAATAAGACCCCCGGGGGGAAACCAGCCGCGTTCCCCGGGGCGATCGGGGGCCTGCCGATCGCCGGCGGCACGCGAGGCGTGTATGATCGACAAGCAGCGCATGAGGCGGGGGCTTTCTTTCGATGACGTGCTCCTGAAGCCCCGGCATTCGACCGTGTTGCCCCGGGACACGGACGTGCGTGCCCGCCTGGCCCGGGACATCGACCTGAACATTCCCCTGTTGAGCGCGGCCATGGACACGGTAACCGAGTCGCGCCTGGCGATCGCCATTGCCCAGGAAGGGGGAATCGGGATCATCCACAAGAACCTGGCACCCGAAGAACAGGCGGAGGAGGTGGACCGGGTCAAGCGATCGCAGGCGGGCATTATCTCCCATCCGTTCACGCTGACCCCGGACCACACGCTGCGGGACGCCGAGGCGCTGATGGCGCGGTACCACATCTCGGGCGTGCCGATCACGGATGCCAACGGCCTGCTGCTGGGCATCCTGACCAACCGGGACATGCGGTTCGAGGAGGACCTTTCGCGGCCCATTCGCGACGTGATGACGCCCCGGGAACGGCTGGTAACGGTTCCGCCGGGGACGGACATGGATGAAGCGCGGCGCCTGCTGCACAAGCACCGCGTCGAAAAACTGCCCATCGTCGACGAGCACGGCGTGCTCAAGGGCCTGCTGACCATCAAGGACATCATGAAGGCCCGGGACTTTCCGAATCGCTGCACCGATCCGGAAGGCAGGCTCCGGGTGGGCGCGGCGGTGGGCGTCGGCGGGGGCGAACTCGAACGCGCGGGCCTGTTGCTGGAAGCGGGCGCCGACGTGCTCGTGGTCGATTCCGCGCACGGGCATTCGGAAATGGTGCTGGACATGGTCCGTCGCTTGCGCGGCGCGTTTCCGTCCGCGCGGATTATCGCCGGCAACATCGTGACCGCCGAGGCCGCGCGGGATCTTATCGAGGCCGGCGCGGACGCGGTCAAGGTGGGCGTGGGACCTGGCTCGATCTGCACCACCCGGGTGGTGGCCGGCGTGGGCGTGCCGCAGCTGACCGCCATCATGGACGTCGCGGAGGCGGCGCGCCCCCTGGGTATACCGGTGATTGCCGACGGGGGCATCAAGTATTCCGGCGACATCGCGAAGGCGATCGCCGCGGGCGCCGACAGCGTGATGATCGGCAGCCTGTTCGCTGGGACCGAGGAAAGTCCCGGCGAGAAGGTGCTGTTCGAAGGGCGGACCTACAAGGTGGTGCGGGGCATGGGTTCCATCAAGGCCATGCAGCGGGGAAGCAAGGCCCGGTACATGCAGTTCGATGAAGACATCAGCAAGCTGGTTCCCGAAGGCATAGAGGCGCGGGTTCCCTACCGGGGGGCCCTCGCGGACTACGTGTTTCAACTGGTGGGCGGTCTGCGCGCGGCCATGGGCTACTGCGGTTGTCGCACGCTGCGGGAGTTGCAGGAACGCGCCGAATTTATCGAGATGACCGCCGCAGGATTGCGGGAAAGCCATCCCCACGACGTGACCATCACGGAAGACGCGCCCAATTACCAGATTTTCCGGTGAGAAAGGTGGCCAAGGCCGCGAGCGCGACAGGACAAGCCATGAAAAGAGATGACATTCGCCGTCCCATCGTGGTGCTGGATTTCGGGGCACAGTACAGCAAGTTGATCGCCCGCCGGGTGCGCGAAGCCAGCGTGTACAGCGTGATCGTGCCCTACAACACGCCTTCGGAGACGCTCCGGGCGATGCGGCCCGCCGGGCTGATCTTCAGCGGTGGGCCGGCCAGCGTGCACCAACCGGGTGCCCCCCTGCCCGATCCGGGGGTATTCGAGCTGGGCGTGCCGATCCTGGGGATCTGCTACGGCGTGCAGTTGCTGGCCCACATGCTGGGCGGGCTGGTGACCCGGGCGGACCGCCGTGAATACGGGATCGCGTGGCTCGAACACGAGGATGTCTCGGGCTTGCTGACCGGGGTGGACCGGCGTACCCAGGTATGGATGAGCCATGGCGACCGGGTGGAACGACTTCCCGATGGGTTCGTCGCGATCGGCCGGACCGACAATTCCCCCTATGCCGCCATCGCCCGCCCGGACAAGAAATGGTTTGGCGTCCAGTTTCACCCGGAAGTGGCGCATACGCCCCAGGGCATGATCATTTTCCGGAACTTTGTTCATAACATCTGCGGTTGCCACGGGGACTGGAAGATGGCGTCCTTCGTGGACGTGGCCATCGATGAGATCCGGGAGAAGGTCGGAGACGGGCGCGTGCTATGCGCCTTGAGCGGCGGCGTCGATTCCAGCGTGGCCGCCACGCTGATCCACCGGGCCATCGGGGAACGGTTGACCTGCGTGTTCGTGAACAACGGCCTGTTGCGCAAGGGGGAACCGGAGATGGTGCAGCGGGTGTTCCGCGATCATTTCCACATGAATTTCGTGTACGTGAACGCGGAAGACCGCTTCCTGAGCGCCCTGCGCGGGGTGACCGATCCCGAACAGAAACGCAAGATCATCGGCGGGGTCTTCATTGACGTGTTCGAAGACGAGGCCCGGAAGATCGGGCGGGTGGAATTTCTCGCCCAGGGCACGCTGTATCCGGACGTGATTGAATCGACCTCGGCCACGGGTGGCCCCTCGGTGACCATCAAGAGTCACCACAATGTCGGTGGGCTGCCGGAAAAAATGAACCTTGCCCTGGTGGAGCCCCTGCGGGAGTTGTTCAAGGACGAGGTGCGGGCCCTGGGACGGGAACTGGGGTTGCCGGAAGAAATCGTCAGCAGGCATCCCTTCCCCGGTCCGGGCCTCGGCGTGCGATGCGTGGGCGAGGTAACCCGGGAACGGCTGGATACCCTGCGCGACGCGGACGCCATCTTCATTGAGGAGATCCGCGCGGCCGGGCTGTACGACGAAATCTGGCAGGCCCTGGTGTGCCTGCTGCCGGTCCGCAGCGTGGGCGTGCAGGGAGACGAGCGCACGTACGAGGAGGTGTGCAGCCTGCGGGCGGTGACTTCCCAGGACGCCATGACCGCGGACTGGTACCGGTTTCCGCCGGACCTGCTGGCCCGGGTGGCCAACCGGATCTGCAACGAGGTCCGGGGTATCAACCGGGTCCTGTATGACATCACGAGCAAGCCGCCCGGCACCATCGAATGGGAGTGACGTCTCGGGATGTCCCGGGAGGCCCGGTGCCGGGACGCGCGGATCCGGCGACCCGGGTTATCCTGGACCGGTTGTATCGGCGGTTCCACCGGTTTGAGTATGTTGCCATGGATCCCCTGGCCGTCGTGTACGACTACACGGATTGGGCGGACCGGGAACTGGCCGGGCTGATCGCGGCGGGCCTCGCGTTTGGGGACGCGACGCAGATCCAGCGGGCGGCCCGGGAGGTGCTCGGCCGGATAGGGCCGCGGCCCGCTGAAGTCTTGCGCGCGCTGTCGCCGCGCGATATCCGGCAGCGTGCCGCCGGGTTCCGGTACCGCTGGGTTTCGGACGAGGCCCTGGCCGCGTTTCTCCTGGGCCTTGGACGGTGCCTACGGGCGCATGGTTCCGTGGAGGCCTGGATGGCCGCGGGCGGGGGACAGCCGGCCCATCCCGCGGACGCGCCCGAAACGTTGCGCGCCGTGCTCATGAACTGGACCCGTGATTTCCTGCGCGCCATGGGCATCGCGAAACACCCGATGTGGCCGGATCCGGAACGGGGCGGGGCCTGCAAACGGACGCTGCTTTACCTGCGGTGGATGGTTCGCCGGGACCAGGTGGACCCCGGGTGCTGGACCCTGCTTACGCCCGCCATGCTGGTGTGCCCGGTGGACCGGCACGTGCACCGGTTCGCGCTCCGCGTGGGCATCACGCGGCGGGCCACGGCGGACTGGCGGACGGCCGTGGAAATCACCCGCTTTTTCCGCGCGCTGTGTCCCCGGGATCCCTGCCGGTGGGATTTCGCGCTGACCCGCGCGGCCATGCTGGACGCGCTGCCCGAGGCCTGGCGCGGGGGCTCCGGCGGCGTCGCTCATCCCGGCAGGTGAGGCGGATCCTCTTCGAACAGGACGACTGGAAGATCCGGAAAATCCCCGCGCAGGTGTTCGGCCAGGCGACGCACGCCGGGGAATTCCGTTTCATGGTGACCAGCCTCGATGACGATCCGGCCCATCGTGACCGCGTCCAGGGCCTGGTGGTAGGACACTTCACCGGTAAGGTACGCGTCGATACCCGGGGGTATCCGCTGCACAAGGCTGCCGCCACTGCCGCCCAGCACGCCCACGACGCGCAGGGTACGGTTTTCCGCGTCCCGGGGCATGGCCAGTCGGGCGGCTGGCGCGGACAGTTTTTCGCGCGCGTGCGCCAGCAGTCGCGCCGGCGTCATGGGTTCAGGCAACAGGCCCGCGCGGCCCAGTCCCACGTCCGGCCGGGTATTTTCCAGGGGCACCACGTCGTACGCCGGCTCCTCGTAAGGATGCGCCGCGCGCATGGCGGCTACCACGGCATCCGCCAGGTATCGCGGCGCGATCATTTCCAGCCGGACTTCCGGTTCCTCGTTGAGTTGTCCCCGGCTGCCGGTGAAGGGACTGGCCTCGTCCGGCGCGAAGAAGGAACCGGTACCCGGGCTTGAAAAAGCGCACTCGCGGTAGATGCCGATCATGCCCGCGCCCGCCTCACCCATGGCGCGCCGCACGGGGGCGACGTGATCCGCCGGAAGGAAGGTGATGATTTTTACCTGCCGGGCCTCTTCCGACGGGAACAGGGGCCGGGTTTCGGTTAATCCCAGGGCATCCGCGAGGGCGTCGTTGATGCCCCCGGGCGCGACGTCCAGGCAGGTGTGGGCGGCGAGGCAATGCATGTCCAGGGCGGCCGCGCGGACAAGGGTCAGCGTCCCGGGATGATCGGTGCGCAGGGCCTTGACCGGATCCCAGACGGGGGGATGATGCGCGATGAACAGGTTGGCGCCGTGCTCCCGGGCGAAATCGATGACCTCGGGTCGCAGGTTCAGGCAGACGCATATGCCCGTGACCGTGGCGTCGGGACGTCCAACCTGCAATCCCCCCCGGTCCCAGGACACGCCCCAGGCCGGAGGAGCCAGCTGGTCCAGCCACGCGCGGACATCGGCAACCGTGTGTTCCCGCTTTGCGCCGGTCGGGTCAGTCATGGTTCGATTCCTCGCTGTTGCCGGGACACGTCGCGGCAAACGCGCCGTAGCCGACCACCCGGGAGGTGTCGCCCGAAGCGTCCGCGCTCGTGCGGTAATCCACCAGGTGCCATTTCGCCCCGCGTGCCCCGGCGAAGGCCATGGCCGCGGCTACGGCCGGCGCGCCGCACAGGTCCCGGTCCCGTCCGATAAGCGCGCGGGGATCGTTGCCGAGTACCGCCTGGATGGACGCGCGGTCAACCCGTTCCGCCTCTGGCAGGCTGAGGTAATGCGACAGGTCCGTGGAGGCCAGCACGGCGTCACCAGGCTGCAGGAGCCGGGCGAGTCGTTCGCCGAAAGCGATGTGATCGCTGCTGGTATCCGATCCGAACAGGATTCCCACCACCGTGAAGCGTTCCAGGGCGACCTGCAGAAAAGGCAACTGTACTTCCAGCGTGTGTTCATCGTAATGGGCCTGGACCGGACCTGCCTTGGCGAGAGCGGCAACCTGTCGCGCCAGTTCCCGGTCTGTCGGCACGATACCCAGGGGCGTTTCCCAGTCCTCGTCGGCCAGCACGGCCGCGCCGTCGAATCGGTACCGATGGGACCTTCCCAGGAGAACGACCCGCCGGATGGAAGCGTTCCGCCAGCAGTGGTGGGCCCGTCCAGCGCAGGCCCCCGAGTAGACGTACCCCGCGTGGGGCGCGACCAGGGCCACGACGAGCGGCGAGCCTGTCAGCGTCGTTTCGGGCGGCGCCAGGAACTCCTCCACGAGACGTCGCAACACCACGGGGTCGCCGGGGTAGAACATGCCGTTGACTGCCGGGGGACGGGGCCGCATAGGGGACTCTCCATGCCGGGGTTTCATCCCGCGCGTTCACTCATATTATAATAGGCGTGGGATCGGGGTGGGGGATTCTACCGCGAAAGGACCGTCCATGACGCCGCAACCGATCATTCTCGAGCAACTGGTCAACATGTCCCATTACCTTGGCGATCCGTCCCGGCCTTACGCGATACTCGGCGAGGGCAACACGTCGGCCCGGATTGACGAAGATTCGTTTTTTATCAAGGCGTCCGGCACGACACTGGCCACCATGAAACCCGGGGATTTTCTACCCGTTTCCATTTCCCGGGTCACGGCCGTGCTGGACGATCCGGACGCGGATGACGCCGTGGTGGCAGAGGTGTTGCGGGAGTCCCTGCTGACCCCGGGGGAAAAGCGCATGCCATCCGTGGAGACGGTGCTTCACGCGGTGCTTTACAAGTACCCGGAAATCAATTTCATTGGCCACTGCCACCCCGAGGCGATCAACATGCTGATGTGCTCGGCGCGCGCCGAAGAAGCGGCCCTTGGGCGGTTGTGCCCGGACCACATTGTCGTCGTGGGGCGCAGTTCGGTCTACGTGCCCTATACCGACCCGGGCCTGCAGCTGGCTCGGGCCATCCGCCAGCTGGTCCGGGAATACATTGAGCGGGAAGGCGAACTACCCAAGTCGATTTACCTGCAGAATCATGGATTTTTTGCCCTGGGCGCCACGCCCAAGGCCGTGTGCAACATCTTTGACATGGCCGAGAAGATGGCCCGCATCCTCGTGGGCGCCTACAGCGTGGGCGGACCGAGGTTCATGTCGGAGGCTGACATCAACCGTATTCACACCCGCCCGGATGAACACTACCGCCAGAAACTGCTGAGCCTGAAGTGAAAGGATCCGGGACCGGGTTCCCAACAGAGGAAACAAGCATGAACAAGCTGGAAGCGTACAAGCGCGCGGACGCGCCGTTGCCCTCCACCTACCGCGCGTGGTGGGTGTACGGGGCTGGCCTGGAAAACGTGGGCCGGGATGGTAAACCGGTGGAAAAGCCGTTGCGTCCACCCCGGGAAGACGAAGTGCTGGTCCGGGTGGACGCCCTGGGCTTGTGCCTTTCCGACATGAAGATCATCGCCCAGGGCAGTGCCCATCCCCGGTTGCGAGGTCGGGACCTCGCGTCGGACCCGACGGTCCTGGGTCATGAATGTGCCTGTACCCTGGTGGCCGCCGGGGCGCGATGGCAGGACAGGTTCCTGCCAGGGCAGCGGTTCATCGTGCAGGCCGACATCTATTACAAGGGCGTGAACGATGCCTTCGGGTACATGATTCCCGGCGGGCTGGGCGAGTTCACGTACCTGGACTATCGCGCCCTGGACGGCGACGAGGGATGCTACCTGTTACCGGTGCGGCCCCATGTCGGGTACAGCCAGGCCGCGCTCTCGGAACCCTGGGCCTGCGTGGAAATGTCCTACAGCGTGGAGGACCGGGTCACCCCCAGACCGGACGGACGGATGCTGATTGTTGCCGCCATTCCGTCGGCGTGGAAGGCGCGTTTTCCCGGCGCGACGGTGGTGACGCCCGATGCCCCGCTGCCCGAAGGCGAGTCATGGGACGACATCATCCTCGAGCATCCCGCGCCTGCCATGCTCGAGGGGTGTTCGGACCGGTTGAACCCGGGCGGATGCGTCTTTCTTATCGGGGACGCCGCGGAAGAAGGGTATGTTTCCCTGGATGTGGGCGCGGTGCACTACCAGAACAAGCGGTACTATGGCGGGTCGTCGCTGGAGGACATCGCCACGAAGTGCCGTCGCCAGGACCTGCTGCCCGGGGGCGCGTCACTTTTTATCGGCGCGGGGGGACCCATGGGCCAGATGCACGTGCAACGGGCGATCGAGAAAGATAACACGTCCGCCCGGGTGGTGGCGACGGACCTTGACCGGGGGCGGTTGAATCACATTGAACGGCGTTTTGGCGCGCTGGCCCGTCAGCGGGGCGTGGAGTTCATCACGCTTTGCCCGGCGGATTTTCCATCTCCCGAGGCTTACGACGCGAAGGTCAGGGAACTGGGCGGTCCAGGGGGATACGACGACGTGTGCGTGCTGGTGCCGGTTCCCGCGCTGGTGCGCCAGGCGATCGACCTTGCCGGCGATCACGCCCTGGCGAACCTTTTCGCGGGGATTCCCACGGGAACCCGGGCACAGGTACGGTTGAGCCGGTTGTGCGCCGGGGTCAAGATGGTCGGCACCAGTGGCTCACGCATCAGTGACCTGCGCAAGATCCTGTCCCTTGTGGAGGCTGGCGCGCTGGACACTAACCGAAGCGTGGCGGCCATCGGCGGACTGGAAGCCGCTCACGATGGCCTGCGCGCGGTAAAAGAAGCGCGTTTCCCGGGGAAAACGGTGATCTATCCGCAGATTTCCGGGTTGCCGCTGATGACGCTGGAAGAAGTGGCGACGCGTTTTCCGTCGGTCGGGGCGAAGATGAGCGCGGAGGGAAACTGGACCGTTGAGGCGGAAGCCCAACTGCTGGAGGAACTGCTGCCATGAACCACCCGGTGCTGGAAGGTCGCAAGGCGATTGTCACGGGAGGCGCCCAGGGCCTTGGCGCGGCCATTTCCGAGCATCTCGCCGAGGAGGGGTGTGATGTCATCATCTGGGACATCAACGCCGCCCAGGCGGAACAGACGGCCCGGGAAATCGCGGCGAAAACCGGGCGCCATCTCGAGGGACGCGCCGTCGACGTAACCGACGCGGAAGGCGTGCGCCGCGCGGTGGACGAAGCGGTCCAGGTCATGGGCCGGCTGGACATCATGGTGTGCAACGCCGGCATTCTTATTTCGGGCGATTCCATTACCTTCGATATCGAGAAATGGCGCAAGGTGATTGACGTGGACCTGACGGGTTATTTCATCTGCGCCCGCGAGGCCGCCCGGGTGATGCTGCCCAACCGGAAAGGGGTTATCATCCAGATCAATTCGAAGTCCGGAAAGAAAGGCAGTTTCCGGAACAGCGCGTACGCCGCCGCGAAATTCGGGGGCATCGGCGTGACCCAGAGCCTTGCCCTGGAATTCGCGGAACAGGGTATCCGGGTCAACGCCGTGTGCCCGGGCAACCTGCTGAACTCGCCACTGTGGGTCAACAGCCTGTTCAAGCAGTATGCCGCCAACCAGGGCATCACGGAAGGAGAAGTGCGACAGAAATACATCGACCAGGTGCCCATGAAGCGGCCCTGCGAGTATCGCGACGTTACCAACGTGGTGGTTTTTCTCGCGTCCGACGCGTCGTCCTACATGACCGGCCAGGCGATCAACGTGACCGGCGGCCAGGAGATGCGCTGAACCGGCGGTGGGGCGGTGCCCACCTGGAGGATAGCCTGTCCATGTCTACCGATTATGACCTGCCGGAACCGGAAATTCACCTCATCCAGGCCATGCTGGTGCGAAGGCCGGACCTGCATGCCTGCGTGGATGAACTCATCGCCGCGCACAAGGCACTGGTCACCTGCTTTTCCCGGGGCGGCACGCTGTTTACCTGCGGGAACGGTGGCTCGTGGGCGGATGCCCTGCACATCGTGGGCGAACTCTGCAAGAGTTTCGAGCGGAGGCGGCCCCTCGACGAGGATTACGCGGCGGCCCTGCGGTTGTTGCCCTTCGGCGAAGACCTGGCAGATAACCTGGAATCCGGACTGCGGGCGATCACGCTGGGACTGAACGGCGCGCTCAAGACCGCCGTCGAAAACGACTGCCCGCTGCGGGACATCGCCTTCGCCCAGGAGTTGAACGTCATGATGCGGCCGGGAGACGTGCTGCTGGCCCTGTCGACCAGCGGCAAGGCCGTCAACTGCCGCATGGCCATGTCCGTGGCCCGGGCGAAAGGCGGCGTGACCATTGCCATGACCGGACCTCAAGGCGGTCCCATGGGCGAGTTTGCCGATATCGTCATCCGCGCGCCCGGCGACTCCACCAAGGTTATCCAGGAAGCCCACGCGACCCTGTGGCACACCCTGTGCTGCCTGGTGGAAATCCGGTTCTTCCCCGAAAAACGCGCCTGACCGCGCATTGTCCCGGGAAAAACGGGCGGTTCACGGGGCGGAAGCCTGCGCGGGCGTGAGATATACCCAGCGGCCGGAGGCCGCCGCCGGAAGATCGACGCGCAGCACCCGGTTTTCCACGGTCACGGGGAGTTCCGTTCCCCGGCTGCCCGGGATGACCCCTTCAATCCACGCGCGGGCACCGTGGTCCAGTTCGGGAACGGCGGGCACGCTCACCCGGCCTTCGCCCTTGGCGAATAGGGTCATCACCGCGCCGTTCGGCACCCTGCGCGCGCTGGCGACCGGCGCCCACGACACGAAGGACATTTTGCGATCGGCGAAGACGGTTTCCTGTCCGTCCACGGTGATCCGGTCACAGTCACTGCCGGCGAAGGCGATCAGGCGGTTTGTCTCATCCAGCCGGAACGCCATCGCGTCGATCCCGGAAAAGTCGATGACGTGTCCCGCCGCGTGGAACTGCCGGAGATCCAGCCGGTTCTCGGGCAGGTTGAGGGCCTGGACGATGGCGTTGTCCTCCTCGGCCTTCCGCGCGAAGCCACCCGGCCAGTTTTCCTTCAGCCGGGCCAGGTGGGGGGCGACGGTTACCGCGCCGTTCGGGAATCGGCACACCATGTACGGTCCTGTGCGGGACACGAAATCGGGATTGTCGTTGATGCCTTCAAACCGGCCCGTGGGAGGATACGCTCCCATCCGGCACAGGATGTCGAACCAGTACCGGGTTTCATAGCCCAGCGACGCGGCCTGATCGTCCCGGGGCCGGAAGCCCAGGAAGGCCACCAGGCCTTTTTCCGGCACCTGCCGTACCGTGCCGATTACCGTGTTGTCCCGCAGTCGGGCGACAGGCGCCGACCCTTCCCGGGGTGCCACGGGATAGACGCGGTCGACCACGAAGTCGGTCAGGATGGTCATGGGGGGCAAGCCCTCGAGCGGGCCCTCGAAGGTTATTTCCTGGCCGGGCGCGGGCAGACCTTCGTAGGGTCCCGGCGCGTATTCCACGCCGAACAGGTCGCGCCAGGTATCCAGCGCCGGCGATCCATCGTCGCGTAGCAGGGGGGGAGGCCCTGACCACAGGACCCGTCCACCGTGGCGCGCGAAATCTGAGAGCAGGTCGAGCAAGGCCCGTGATGGGAAAGGCTCAAACTGGACCACGATCGTGCCGAACCGCCGTCCCGCCACGTCCACGAACCCATCCATGACCTTGCCCCGTTCCACCAGCTTGGCCGCGGTGATGAGGTTGGCGTAAGCGTACTGGCTCATCCAGCTGCCGAAACGCGCGTCCATGGCTACCAGGTCCAGGGGATACAGCATCAGCACGTCCGTGTCCCGGTGTTCCATGTCCTGAACCGTCGCGAAAGGCGGCCAGGCACTTGCCCCGAAGGCGTTGACCAGGGCAGACCGGCGGCGGCTGATTTCGCCGGGCATGCCCCAGTGCGCTCCGTAGGAGTACGGGACGTCGTTCAGGATGCCGGTGGAACAGGCCAGGGCGAGTCCCACGTAGTTCCGATCGAGCCATCCGCCCTCGGCGTGGTCATTGCCATTACCCGTTAAGAACTCGCCCCACTTGAAATAGTCGTAGCAGGCGGACGCCGCCTGGTGCACCGTGTTGGACCAGACAAAGTTCGGGGTATATTCATACTTGAACTGGTTTTCCGGTAATCCGAAGGTGTTCCACCGGTCACAGGTTGGACTTTCCGCCCAGGTGGCATGGGCCCGGGCTTCCAGGCGATACCCGACCCGCGATTCCAGGTAATGCTTTGCTTCGGTGAACAGGTCTACCACCCCATCCTGCAGCATCCGGTAATAGCGGGCCCGAAACAGCGCCGTCTGGCGGATGGCTTCCGGCGAATCGCCAAACACGTGCGATACGTCTTCCCTGGCGGTCAGGTCGTTGGACCAGTCTTCCTGGCCCTGGCAGAAATACAGCAGGTACCTGGCGAAATCGGCGTATTCCGCGCCATAGCGCTCCGAGAACTTCCGCGCCAGGCCCGGACTGACATATCGCAGGGCAAACTCCCCGTGATCGTGATGGCTGAAGTAGCCCCAGTCCTGTTGAATGTGCATTTCGTCGGAATACAGGCCATGCAGTTTCACCCCGGCGTCCACGTAGCGGTCACACAGTCGCTTGAGATAAGGCAGGGCCTGGTCACTGAAGTAGTCCATTTCAGGAACGCGGTACATCTGCACTACCAGCACCCGGTTCCGGGGTCCCGCCTCGGGATGTCCCGACCCGTACACCCGAACCCGGACCGCTTCATAATCCCCCGAGCGTTGCCGCATTCCTTCCACCGTTTCCACTTCGACGCCACCGGTCAGTTCCACGATATCCGCCGGGTCGACCACCCGGAAGGACGTTCCCGGAATACGGCGTTCCCGGAAGGCGAACACCCGAACTCCGCCATCCGCGATATCCAGCGGGCCCTTGTTGTTGGCCCATCGCGTCTGCCGCCAGAATTCCACGCTGAACCGCCCGGTTTCCGGGTCTCGCGGGCCTTTTCGATACTGCATCCAGATCCCTGATTCTCCGGTTTCTTCCACGTAACCGGGGCCGATTTCCAGGGGGCTCAACAGGCTGAGTTCCAGGCCAAGCCCATACTGGGCGGCAAAGTCGCTGATGCGGGCGATCCGTTCCACGTATTCCGGCTTGTCGGGGGTAAGGCGTCGGGGCTTGCCGTGTTGTCCCGGGCGGTATTGCGAGAAGAAATGGTCAAAGGCAAGGATGAGGGTATGGTGTCCCGCGGCCTGGGCCTGCTCACAGACTTCGCGCAGGCTCTGTTCCCGTTTCTCGAAGGTCAGGCTGAGATCCACCCGCGCGTCCGGGTCCGACAGCGCCTCCAGTTGTTCATCCGAGACCAGGATAATGTGGGGCTTGTGCAGCATGAAAGACCAGGGGGGCGGAAAGTTGACCAGTTCACCAGGCCAGACCAGGTGAGGCGGGGAAGCCGGCACTTCCTGGGACTGGGCCGCGATCGGTAGAACGGGGATTGTCACGATACCCAGCAGGATGATGAAGGGTAAGATCCGGCAGAAACGTTCGCGCGTGTGGCACATGATGAATCCTCCAACGGGATGGTTTGCACCCCGGAACGTTACTCAGACCATCTCCCGTTCGACCGCGTTTCCATTCCGCTTGGATGCGGGCCAGGAGTTTCGCGGATTCGTCTAGCGTCCCGCGATCAGCATGCGGATCAGCCAGAGCACCATCAGCAGGGCAGGGAAAGACCAGTCCATCGCGCCGCCCATGTCAGGCATCATCCGCCGCACCTGCCGCAGGGCGGGGTCCGTGCCGACGCGGATCCAGTTCCACGCGCGGGCGCGCAGGTCCAGCCGGATCCACGGTGCCGCCCAGCGGGCCAGCACCATGAGCATGTAGAAAGAGATCAACCCATACGCGATCGAATTCATGGGATGGTTCCCGAGAAAACTATATCCAAGGCGCCCGGGCGCAGTTCAATTTCTTTCGGATGGGCGCGTGAAAGGCGTGCGGAAGGCAACGCGGGGTAATGTCAGTACTGGGCCCCATGTCATTTCGACGAACGCAGTGAGGAGAAATCTTGTGCGCTTCTTGATCCGGGTTAAGATTTCTCGCTTCGCTCGAAATGACAACCGTAAAACCGACCACTTAAACTTGAATCCAGGCTGGATTTTCGCAGAAAAGAAAAAAATAAAATACTTGTCAAGAAATTACTTCCGTGTTACAATTTACATGGCGTTCTGGGGGTGATGGCGGAACCAGCAACCTGAGTCGGAAAGGAAAGAAAGGAGTCTATTGGCGGGTAATCAGCCAACAGGTGGCCCGGTTCTGACGGTACGGTTGTCTGACAACCGCGCGCGGGTGCTGGTGGATTGCTCCGCCCGCAAGGGTGAGGAGGAGACGCTGGTACTCCAGCTTCGGGAGGAGTTGGTGCGCCTCGGCCTGGGGGACACGGCATCCGAGGAAGCGGCTACCACCGCGTTCCGGGAAGCCCTGTCCCGGGTGGAAGGCACGCGGATCTCCCTGGAATCGGTGACCGTATTGCGAGGAGAGGAACCCACGGATCCCGTGGATGCCCATCTCGAATGGACGGACAATTTTTTCGACCAGTCTTTCGTGGTGGATGAGGCCACCGGCCAGATCAATTACCGGGAGCGGGCGGGTAAACTGTCCGTCGTCACGGGGCAGAAACTGGCGGAGTTGGTGCCCGCCGTGGAGGGGACGCCGGGCCGGGACGTCTACAACAAGCCGATTCCTCCCCGAAAACCGAAAACGCTGAATCTGCGCCTGGGTCCCGGTGTCCAGTTCGATGAGACCACCCGGACCTACACGGCGACCACGTCGGGCAGATTACGTTACAGCGGAGGGATCCTGGCCGTCGATAACGTGCTGGTGATCGACACGGTAGACCTGGCCTCCGGAAATATTCATCATCCCGGCATGCTCTCGGTCATGCAGAATATCGAGAGCGGTTGCGTGGTCGAAACGGAAGGGGATATCGAGGTCAGCGGCTACGTGGAAAATTCGGAGATTCGCTGCGGTGGCACCTTGTCCGTGCGCGGCGGGATCATCGGTGGTTGTAAGGTCCGGGCCAATGGCGATGTGCACGCGCGGTTTCTGCAGCAGGTCGAGGTCCGGGCCCTGGGTTCGGTGGTAGTCGAGCGGGAAATCGCGAACGCCCGGGTGTGGGCGCGGGGCAAGGTGAACGTGTTGCGCGGCAGAATCGTTGGAGGGGAAGTGACCGGCCACGGCGGCGTCTACATGGACCAGGCCGGCAGTGACGCGGCGGTCCTGACCGATATCATCGCCGGAGAGGACTTTTACTGGAAGGAACAGAGCGATCCATTACACCGCGAAGCCAGGGAACTGGAAGATACCCTGGAACGGATCATGGAAAAACTGGATCCATTCCTGCACAAGGGTGTGCGGGTTCCCGATGCCGCCAAGACGGCGGTGAAACAACTCTTAGAAAAAACCGGACAGATCAAGGAACGACTCAGGGAAATCGAACAGACCCTTGAGATGCTCTGGGAAGAATCCCAGGCCATCCGGGTCAACGAGATCATCGCGCGGGTCAAAATTTGCCCCAATGCCCGGTTCCGGGTACTCGGGCTGACCCTGCGCGCTACCGAAGAGGTCCCCGGGCCGGTGAAGGTCGGTATCGCGGAAGGGGATATTCACTTCATCGAGACCAAGCTCAAGCGGTAGCGTCCTGTTCGCTCGTGGGAGACATGTCCGCCAGGATTTGCTGGGCAAGGTCCCACAGTCGAGGAAATAAGGGACCGGCGGCCTGGTCATGGGGCGCGCGTAAGCGCGTTTCGGAGAGGCGAGTCAACTGCCTGGCGAAGGGGATCAGTGTCCGGGTTGCCGGGAAACGCAGGTATCGGGGGTTGAGGTCGCCAAGCCGGGTACGGTCCAGGCCGTCGCAGTCTTTCAGCAGGGCGGTCAGCACGCGGAAAGGGTGACTCCCGGGCACTTCTTTCGGCAGGCAGTGATGTTCCACGGCGAAGAAAATGGCGTTCCAGTCCTCCTCCCGGACTCCCCCCCTGGACAGCAGGTTCTGTATGGATGGCGATTGAGAGACGCGCTTAACGGCGTTGCGACCATGCTTTTCACAGTATCCGTCGTGGGTCCGTCCGATGTCGTGCAGCCATGCCGCCGCCCACAGCCGGACGCTTTCCCCCTCGTGGCCGGTCAGGCGGGTCAGCAGAAACCCGTGGATGATCACCCGGGCCACGTGGAATTCTCCGTGGATGTAACTGGGATGCTGAAACCGGTCAGGGGTCGGCGCGATCTCGTGAAGCGGCAGGGGGATGGGGTTTTCCAGTACAAGCGGCTGAGAAGGCATGGGCGGTTTCCATGGGTTAGTGGACAACGGACATTCCCGGGAGCCAGAACGTGAACAGGCCGTACACCGCCAGCAGGACCAGGAAACCCGCCGCGAAAGTCCAGAGCAGCCGACGGTCTTCCCGGCGGGTGAGGTTCAGGTATCCGCCCCGCAAGCCACCCCAGACGCCGGCAAGCATCAGGATGGCGCCAATCCCGAATTCGCACAACAGCGGCAGTAATCTCGACAGGTCCACGCACGATCCTTTCCACGCGCAGGGTACAATCATTATAACCGGTCGCGTGCCGGGAAAGGAGGTGTCATGCCCAGTTTTCCTCGCTGGTTCCTGGGGATGGGGCTGGTGGTATGCCTGTTCCAGGCCTGGTCCGGATCGACGGAATTTCCCTGCGCGCACGGCACGGGGGACGCGCTGTTCGTGCCTGATATGGCCATGGACAAGGCGGCGGACCTGTCCGGAAAGGTCAAGGCGGTGGAGCCAGTCAATACCGCTGATTATCACGAGGTGGTGGAAGCGGGATCGGGCGTGATCCTGACCTGTTACTTCAAGGACGCGGACGGTTCTGGGTTCAGAGACGCGTTATCCGGCGCGACGCGGCGGGAACGGCTGTACGACGCGGTGCGTTACATCGCGAGCGTGCTGGCTTCCGGGGAGTCCAGGACCCTGACCATCGTGGTGAATCCATCGGAAAATTCCGGGGTGTCGGGCATTCCGGTGGCCTATTGCGGTCCCGTGCTGATTCCGTCGGGGGGGATCCTTGTGCCCATGGCCCGCTATAGCCTGGTTCATGGCGTGGCTCCGGCCGGTTACGAGTCATACCCGGATATGCTGCTGACCGTGAACTGGGCCGCGCCCTGGCATGAGGAAACGTCTCCCCCGCCAGCCGACCGGCTGGACCTGGTTTCCGTCATGATTCATGAACTGACCCATGGCCTGGGGTTCAACGGGGTGTTAAGTGACACGACCCCCGCGGGAAGCGGGATATTCACGCCCTTTGATCGACTGATCGGGAAGGTAGATGGAACGCCACTGATCAACAACGCGTCCAGTTACGAGGGTGTCCCGGGCGACCTGATATCCGGAGCCCTGGTGTTCCTGGGCAGTGAAGCCGCTGCCACCTATGGCGGGTTTCCCCCCTTGTACGCGCCGGATCCATTTCTCCAGGGCACGAGCCTCCAGCATTGGGATCCCGGCCGGCTGAGCGTCCCGGACGTGGTGATGGCCCCTTCTTACCTCGTGGGTTCCTCCCTGCGGCAGTACGCGGGGTTCGAGGTTGCCGCCCTGCGCGATCTCGGTTACGCCGCGGAGAACTCAACCGGACTGTCCGCGTGCCCGCTGACAGGCATCACGATACTTGAGCCGAGGGAAAATCCGGCGATTGTTTCGGGGGATGACGTGGCGATTACCGTGACCGCGCAGCCGGCATACGCGGAAGGTAACTGTTCACTGGTGACCACCGCCACCCGGGTGGCCTATTACCTGGACGGCGCGCACATAGGGGACTCCACCCAGGACGCCTTGCGGTTTCCGCTCCTGGTCCGGGTGACAGCGGGATCCCACACGTTGCGCGCGGTGGCCACGGAGCAACTTGCCGGCAGTCTCGCGGAGACGACCACAACCTTCACGGCGTACTACAATCCGGGCGAGGATGCCCTGGCATGGACGCCGGACGGTTCCGCCATGGATTTCGGAGGGGTGGTTCGGGGTAAAACGGCCCGTCACGCGTTCCAGGTGGTGAACCGGGGGAACGTGCCCGCGGGGGTTCACGTCACCATCGAAGGGGACGACGCGTTCACGCTGGAATCGGACCCGCCGAGCCGGGTGGAAGCGGGAGAGACGGTACCCCTGAACGTGACTTTCCGGCCCGCGGCAGCGGGAAAAACCTACCAGGCCACGCTGCGGGTCGCGGCCGATCACGGCCAGGTCCTGGAAATTTCCCTGGCGGGTCGGGGTCGCGCCTTCAGCCTGTTCCGCTGTGGCGAGGCAGGGCTGGTTGCCGGGTCTGCTTCCGGAGCTGGCGACGCGGTGATCCTGGTGCTGGCCCTGTTCGTGCTATGGCAGGGCCAGCGGCGGGGTACCGGGAAGGTAGCGACACGTCCTCACCCATGAGTTGAGCAGGGGAAGGATCAGGTTCGGGCAGGGGTTCCCTTTTTATATTCCGGGGAAGACTGATAATTCTGAAAAAAGATATTGCACGGAATGGAAGGCGTCTGTTATCATGTTTACCGGTCAGTAGGTAAACGGAGAGCGCGCAACGAAAAGGATGAAAGCCATGGCAGACGACAAAGGCAAAGATGTGGCCATGCAGTTGGCCGAGGATGCCCGGGAAGCGGAGTGGAAATTTCCCAGTTTTACCGCTGAAATGTTCAAGGGCAATTTCCGGTGGGACCTGTTGCATCCTTTCCCCGTCCAGAGCGAAGAAGACAAGCGGATAGGCGATGAATACATCGCCAAGGTCAAAGAGGTGCTTGAGCAGTACGTCGATCCGTACGAAATCGACGCGAAAGGCCAGTATCCGCCCGAAGCCCTGGACGCGCTGGCGAAGATCGGCATTTTCGGGATGAAGATTCCCAAGGCATACGGTGGCGTGGGCCTGTCGATTACCAATTACGCCCGGGTGCTGAGCGTGGTCGGCAGTTACTGCATGAATACCGTCACGTACCTGTCCGCGCACCAGAGTATCGGGGTGCCACAGCCGCTCAAGGAATTCGGCACGGAAGAACAGAAGAAGAAATTTTTCCCCCGGCTGGCGGCGGGTGAGATCTCCGCGTTCGCCCTCACGGAACCGGACGTGGGTTCGGATCCCGCGCGGATGGTCTGCAAGGCGGACCTGTCTGAAGACGGCAAGTACTACATCCTGAACGGCGACAAGTTGTGGACCACTAACGGGATGGATCCCAAGACCACGCTTATCGTGGTGCTGGCCCGCACGCCGGACAAGATTTCCAAGAGCGGCAAGCCCATTCCGCAGATCACGGCGTTTATCGTGGACCTCAAGGACGGCCTGAACAAGGTGTACGATGGCGGCGACGGCAAGGAAGACGGCTTCCACCGGGTCCGTCGGTGCCAGTTCATGGGGTTGCGGGGCATCGCCAACGGCGCGCTGGTACTGCGCAACGTGAAGGTGCCGGTGGAGAACATGATCGGCAAGCCCGGCCAGGGTCTGAAGATCGCCCTTTCCACCCTGAACGTCGGTCGCCTGGGCCTGCCGGCGGCAAGCATTGGCGGCGTGAAGACCCTTGTGGAGGAATGCCAGTGGTGGATCACCAACCGCGTGCAGTGGGGGGTACCCATCGGCAAGCACCAGGCGATCGCGAAAATGGTGGCCAACATGGCCGCGCACGTGTTCGCCATGCAGAGCATCGTTTCGCTGACCTGCGCGTTCGCCGACAAGAGCAACGCGGATATCCGGCTCGAGGCCGCGGCGGCCAAGTATTTCTGCTCCGAGGTGACGTGGAAATGCCTGGACGACTACGTGCAGGTGAAGGGTGGACGGGGTTACGAAAACGCCCTGTCCCTGTACGCCCGGGGAGAGCGGCCTTCGGCCCTGGAGATGGGACTGCGGGATGGCCGTATTGGCCGGATTTTCGAAGGCTCTTCCCAGGTGATGCACCTGATCATGGCCCGCGAAGCCATGGACACCCATTTCAGCCTGGTCATGCCGTTGCTGCAGCCTAAGCCGGGCCAGAAAGAGAGCAAGGTCGCGCTGATCATGAAGGCCCTCAAGTTCTACGCCACGTGGTACCCGGGGACCTGGATGCCGGCATCCACCAGTTTCAACGTGCGGCATCTCAACGGGGCCAACCGGGCCCACCTGGCCTACGCAGCCAAGACCTGCAAGCGCCTGGCGCGGCGGTTGTTCCACACCATGGCCAAGTATGGTCCGAAACTGGAATACGAGCAACTGATCCTGGGGAACTTCGTGGATATCGGCGTGGATATTTTCGCCATGGCGGCGTCCCTGGCTTACTGTGAAAGCCTGCTGGCCCAGAACCCGCAGGACCAGTCGATTCAGGACGTGTGCGACCTGTTCTGCCGCGAAGCCCGGAAGCGCATCGAGGACAACTTCAAGGCGGTCAAGAAGAACCACAACAGTTTCTACAAGCGGGTTACCGGCGCGCTCATGGAAGGCAAACTGAACTGGCTGCGCCGGGATATCGTGGACAACCCGATTCCGCCCAAGTACCGCGACTGGACGAAGAACGATTACACCCACCCGGCGAAGGAAATTATGGACCGCGAGGCCGCCGCGAAGGGCGATGGCAAGACGTCCGCGCCCGCCGGAGAAAAAGCAGCGGTCAAGTAGCCCATTTTCGTACGCGCGTTTACCGGGTCGTCGCCGCGGGCGGCGGCCCGGTTTCATTCAGGACACCATTTCAAGAATGTGCTATACTGCCGCGCTTTCCATGGAGGCGGAAACATGAACCTGCTGAGCAGCGGACAACGCCGGTTTCTACGGGGACTGGCCAACAACCTGGACCCTGTGATCCTGATTGGCAAGGGCGGGGTGAGCGAGGCCGTGCTGAACGCCGTGGACGAGGCGCTCGACGCCCACGAACTGATCAAGATCCGGTTCAACGACTTCAAGGACGAGAAAAACGCGCTGATCGACCTGATTGCCCGCGAAACCCAGGCCGAAGTGGCCGGCCGGATTGGCCACGTGGCCATCCTGTATCGGCGGCACGAAGACCCGGAACAACGCAAGATCCAGTTGCCCGAACCTTCCGGGAAGGTATCCGGCCAGCAGTGACGGCCGCGCGCAGCGACCTGATCGACCCCGGGTGCTTAGCCGGACACGGGGGACGGCAGGCCGGCGCGCAGGACGGGAGTTTCATTGTTCAGCCAGTGCCACACGCCGGGTACCGCGCGGGCGATATCGACCTGGGCGCACCACGCTACCTCGTGGCCGAGTCCTACCCGCCGGAGTTTTTCGGCGTGGGGGGCCGATTCGAACAACCTGACGAGGCCATCCGGGGCGTCCAGGTCGGGCCCGTACCGGGATTCCATGGCCGCGACGGTGTCGGCCGGCTCGAAGAGGTCCGGTCGGCTCCGTGTCAGGCTTCGGCCGAGATAGAGGGCCGCGACCTCGTCTTCCTGGGCGCTGAAACACGGATCATCCATCAGGCCCGCGGGAATGAGCACGACGCGGCGCGCGGGGATGGTTTCCCGGGCGGCCCAGTTCGCGAGGGTTTCGCACAGCGCGGAGGCATGCAGGGGCGTTCCCATCAGGATGATCGACGCTCCCCGGCAGGCGATAACCCTTCCCGCCCCGGTAGTTGTCGTGAACACGATACGCCTGCCACGGGCCTTGCCGGTATCCAGGGGACTGTTGCCTCCATCAAATCCCTCGGGAGGCAGGCCTCCCCGTTCTCCAAAAAGCAGCGTTTCCGGAAACCGTTCCCGCTGGGCGAAGGCCTGGGCCACCTCGCGGGTGATCAGGATTTCCAGCGCGCCGGATTCCAGCAGCATGGTAGCGGTCGCGCTGGCCCGCAACGCGTCGATGACCACGGCTGCCGCGCCGGTTTTCGCGGCAAGGGCGGTTCCCTCCGCTCCAGTCACAATGTCCACGGGAACGCGCGGCATGCGGATCAGGGTTTCCCCGGGCCGAAGACCGTCCGGATGGCCTCGAGATACGCCATGCCGTTGCGGGTGTCAGGTTCCAGGTAACTGCCCTCGGTCCATTCGTTCCACGCGTTAACGGTCAGGATCCGTTGTGCCGGGGGACGATCGCGCAGCAATGCGCGGGCGGCTTCCAGGGCTTGGCGGAACAGTTCGGGGGTGTTGCCGGTGATGATGGAGGTGTAGGGATAACCGATGTTTTCGTAAGGGCCGTCCTGCGTGGTGCGTGGGGAGGGGTCCCATCCCATGCTGACGTTGGGGAAATAGGGAACCGGCCACTGCTTTTCGAACGCGGGCCACATGGCGATCGATGCTTCCATCCAGGGCCGGTACGGGGCCGTGGGAAACGAGTCCGGGTAGACATGGTGGATCCAGCAGTAGGATGTCACGCTGTCGATTCCCAGGGCGGGCAGCAGTTCCTCCGGTTTTCGGATGGTCTGCTCGCCGGGAAGGATCTGCACGCCCCAGACCACGGCGTTCAGGTGGAGGGGTCCCACTCCGGCGGCGTCCGCCCGTTTCCGGAAGTCGTCCAGGGCCGCCCGGGTTTTTTCCACGCCCCCCAGTCCATCCACGAGGGTCATTAATTCGTAAATGGAAAAGTACGCCCCGCCGTTTACCCGCCAGTAGTTGGGCCGGGTCATGTACGTACGAATCACGTGATCCGTGAGGGTTTTGAACGTCTCCGCGGATACCCGTCCGGGGTGCAACAGGGGATGCTGACGTTCGGGCCGCGCGGGGTGGATGTGGTACCAGTCATGGTTGGCCCACATCAGGGCGAACTTGAGTTTCTGGTTGTTGGGGGCTGCCAGGAAGCCCTTTTCCAGGGCAAGATGGAGAAAAGGCCCCGTGCCTTCGTGCCAGTACCAGTCGAAGATGAACACGTCGACGCCATGGTTAGCGGCGGCATCGATTCTCATGGCCATGCGCGCGGGATCGGACTCGTCATCGAACCCCCAGAGGGGGGCCTTGGGCTGATCGTGTCCTTCGAAGCGGGGCCGGGCCGCGCGGACGAGATCCCATTCCGTGAACCCTTTTCCGTAATCCCGGTCATACGCGGGATTGGGGTGATAACTTGGGAAGTAGTACGCCGCCACGGTGTAATCGTCATTTTCCCGTGGCGTGTTGCCGGCAGGAGCCAGTCCGGGAATTCCCACCAGCAGGATCACCAGGAGCCATCGTGCGTTCATGCCATTACCTTTCTCCGCGCGCGAGAGAGGGGAGATCAGGACCTTTCACGCGCCGCGCGTATCCGGTTCAGTACGGCTTCCCGTTCGGTCGGTTGCAGGGACGCGAGCCATCGTTTCCAGCCGGGACACCAGCCCGTGTGCCAGAGCCACAGCCTGCCCAGTAGTGACCGGGGATTCCGTTCGAACCGTTTTCGCATGGGGCAGGTGTCGCATGCCATGGTCGTTTTCTCCATTCGGGCCCGACTACATGGTACTGGAACGACGCGGTCCAGGGAAATTCGACGGGCGGTCGGCCGTGAGTGGAACTTCAAATATGAAAGCGCGCGTTTCGAGGGATGTCCCGGGCGGACGTGGGTTCAAGGGCGAGCGATTGTGGGCGCATGGTCCTGGGGTATCCCCGGGGAGTTCGGGGGGACGAGAAGATTTCTCCTCACTTCGTTCGTCGAAATGACAGAGGGTGTGGCGTGGTAGTACGTGGAGACGATGGAGGACTTGGCGGGGCCCGGCACGAGAAACTAAAATAGGCGAAGGGAGCATATCATGCGCGTACTGATTCTCGGCAGCAGGGGCCAGTTGGGCCGCGATCTTGAACGGGTTTTTTCCGGCGAAGGCGAGGTTCGGGGCCTGGACCTGCCTGAACTGGATATCACGGACGAGGCCGCCCTGGAGCGGATCGTGGACGACTTCCAGCCGGACCTGGTCTTGAACGCCGCGGCCTACACCGACGTGGAGGCCGCGGAATCCCACTTCGAAGAAGCCCTTCGGGTCAACGCCCTGGGACCCCGCGTGGTGGGGCGGGTCTGCGCGCGTCACGACGTTCCCGTGGCGCACTATTCCACGGATTACGTGTTTCCAGAGCGCGAAGCCGGGGCATGGTCGGAAGACGACCCGGTGGATCCAGACGCCGCGCTGAACGCGTACGGCCGGTCCAAGGCCCTGGGAGAGATCGCCCTGCGCGCGGAAACCGACCGTTTTTACATCATCCGCACGGCCTGGCTGTTCGGTCCCGGGGGCAACAACTTTGTGGAGAAGATCCTTCGGGCCGCGGCGGCACGACCCGAACTGCGGGTAGTGGAGGATGAAACGGGTTGCCCGACCCACACGTGGGACCTGGCCGAGGCTACCCGGCTCCTTGCCCGCGCGGGGCGTTTCGGCGTGTACCACGTGGTCAATCGAGGGGAATGCTCCCGGTACGTTTACGCCAGGGAGATCCTGCGGCTGGCAGGAATAAACACGCCGGTGGTTCCTTGTTCTTCATCGGAGTATCCGACGGCAGCCCGTCGAGCCAGGCGCAGCGTGCTGGCCATGGAACGATACGAGGCAGCGACGGGGTCGCGCACGCGCCCGTGGCAGGAGGCGCTGGCCCATTACCTGGAAAGGAGATCGCGATCGTCATGAAACGCCTACTGGTTACCGGGGGCGCGGGATTCATTGGTTCGGCATTCACGCGCTGGCAACTGGACCACTATCCCGAGGTCCACGTGGTGGTCTACGACAAGTTGACCTATTCGGGGCGCAGGGAGAACCTTGAAGGGCTGGACGCGAGCCGGGTGACCTTTGTCCAGGGAGATATCGCCGACGGGGACATGCTGGGCCGGGCCCTGGAAGGGTGCGACGCCCTGGTCAACTTTGCCGCGGAAAGTCACGTGGATCGCAGCCTGCACGGCGCCACGGATTTCATCAACACCAACGTGATGGGCACCTACGTGGTGCTCGAACAGGCCCGGCGCGCGGGGCTGTCCCGGGTGCTGCTGGTGTCCACCGACGAGGTATACGGCAGCATCGAACAAGGGGCGTTCCGCGAGACCGACCCCACGCATCCACGAAATCCCTACGCCGCCAGCAAGGCATCGGGGGAACTATTCGGCGTGGCCTTTTTTGAAACCTATGGCTTACCGGTGCTGATCACGCGGGGGTCCAATACCTATGGCCCAAGGCAATATCCCGAGAAGGTACTGCCCCTGTTCGTGACCAACGCGATCGACGATCAGCCGTTGCCGCTTTACGGCGACGGACGGAACGTCCGGGACTGGCTGTACGTGGACGATCACTGCTCGGCCATTGACCTGGTGCTGCGAAAGGGCACGCCCGGGGAGGTGTACAACATTCCCGGCGGCAACGAGCGGGAAAATATCGTCCTTACCCGGAAGATCCTGGAAGTGCTGGGGAAACCGGAATCGCTGATCCGGCACGTGCCCGACCGGGTGGGCCACGATCGCCGCTACGCCATCGACGGAACAAAACTCCGGGCACTGGGCTGGTCGCCGTCCATGCCGTGGGACATGGGCATTGAACGGACCGTCCGGTGGTACGTGGAAAATGAATGGTGGTGGCGGCCCATCAAGTCCGGGGAATTCCGCGCGTTTTATGAAAAGCATTACGGCAAACTCGCCTGAGCCGGGCGGACGGCTCCCGGTATTCGCGCGATGACGCGACCTGAAACGCGGCCCTGCTGGCGGGCGTCGTTACATGGGGGGCATAGCGCCGCGTATTGCGATCACGCCCGCTCTTCCCTGCGGGACCTGCTGGACGCGGCGGTGGCGCGGGACATGTGCCTGTTCGGGATAACCGAGCACGCGCCCCGCGTGGAGCCCGGGCGGCTGTACGACGAAGAGTGCGCCATGGGCTGGACCATCGAAACCCTGGCGGCGTTATTTGCTGCTTACGCGCGGGAAGTGGAAAGCCTCAGGGAAACCTACGCCGACCGGTTGATCGTGCTGAAGGGATTCGAGTCGGAGGTTGTGCCGGTTACCCGATGGGAAACCTTGATGCTCCAGTGGAAACGGGAGTACGGTTTCGATTACGTGGTCGGGTCGGTTCATTACGTGGCCGGCCATATCATCGACTACAAGGAGGAGCATTTCCTCCGGGCCGTGGAAGCGGCAGGCGGGATGGAACAAGCCGCGGTCCGGTATTTCCGGGCCGTGGCGGAGATGGCGGAGCGGTTACGTCCGGAAGTAGTGGGGCATTTCGACCTGATCCGGAAACAGTTCCCTGACGACGAGACCCTGTACACGCCCGCCACGCGGAGGGCAGCCCTGGAGGCCCTGGAAGCCGTTCGCGACGCGGGGTGTATCCTGGACATCAACACGGGCGGATACCGCAAGGGATTGGGACGGCCTTATCCCGCCGCGTTTATCGTTCGGGCGGCGGCAGACATGGGGATTCCCGTGTGTCCCGGTGATGACAGCCACGCCGTGGAAGAGGTCGGGTACGGGCTGGAAGCGGCCCGGGCGTACCTTCTGGCGCATGGAATCCGAGAGGTGACGCTGCTGTGGCCCGGAGGTAGCGGGCTGGAACGACGGAAGGTACCCCTGGCCTGAGGTCCGGTCAGGGTTGCGGCGGTTCGGCGGGTGTTTCTCCCCTGGGTGGGACCTGGCCCATGAGTTCACGAATCTGGGCCGCGGGAATGACCACCGCCAGCAGGTCGTTGTCTTCGTCATCATTCCGGTTTTGCCGGGCGACGCCAAAGCCGATCAGGTGTCCCCCGGGGGTGAACAGCGGCGAACAGAGAATCTGCTGGATGCGGGTCCGGGAAACCAGGTAATAGGTTCTGGGACGTTCCACGACGCCTTCAATCCGGTCGATGAACGCCGTGTGGGCCCGCTGCACCACGGGCCCTTCCTGGCCGATGCACACGTAGGGATCCAGTATCCGTACCGAATCCGCCGCCTGGGCGGGGTCCGCGAAGGGCAATGGCTCCGCGGGAACTTCTTTCAGCCGGACGAACACCACGTCAAGGTCCTTGTCGCGCAATACCACCTCGGCCTCCCGTTCTTCCCCGCTGGGAAGAATCATCTTGAGCGAGACCACCCGAAGGGAAAACGGATTGTCCGGGTCCGCGGTGATTTCGGCGCCGAGGAGGGCCGTTGGATCTATGGCCGAAAGTGCCAGGACCGCCAGCCCATCCGGCGTGAGCATGGTCGCGTTAGCCTCGGTTTCGTTTTCGCTTTCATTGTTACCGAAAGAAACGCTCACCACGATTTTCAGCGTGACCACGGCCTTGCGATAGCGATCCAGTACCGCCCGGGCGGCATCACCCAAGGGATCGGATGGTTCCCCGGCAAGGGGCGTGTCTGCCGGCGGGGCATCCTGGGAGACCTCCGCGGAAGCGGGATCGGGTGGGGTATCCTGGGCAAGGGCTGGCGTTGCCCAAGGCAACAGCGCAACCATGAGCAGAAAACAGACACTGAAAGCGCGCATGCATATAACCTTTCTGCACCCGGGTGGATTGCCGTGACTATACGCCATCGAGCCAGGGAAAATCTATTTTCAGGACTACCCGGCAACGAGCCCGAAATATGGCTTGCTGGAAGCCCACGCGCCGTCAGTGAAATCGGGGAACGGCACGGACGCGCCCCCCGCGGCGATGGACTGTCCGGAGAGATCCACCACCGCGCTCATGGTGACGCCGTCTATGAGGTCCAGGGGGAAAGGCTTGTCTTCCAGCAGGGCGTCCACGAAGAGGCGCGCTTCGATGTAATCGGCCCCGCCGTGGCCGTGTTTCAGGGCTTCCTGTCCCATGGCTTTCCACCAGGGATGGCGGTACTTTTCGAGCCATGGTTCGAAGGGAGACCAGTCGTGGCTGTCGCCGGTCTGTCCTTCGATCATCACGGCGTTGTGCTCGTGGCTGTACACGCCAAGAGTGCCCTGTACCAGCCACTGGTTATCGTAAGGCCGGGGCAGGTTGATATCGTAGGTAACCACGACCGTTTTACCTTTTCGGGAACGGATCACGCTGGTGACGATGTCGCCTTGCGCGAACTTTCGGGTGGCGTTGGGGTGATCGGGACCAAATTTTCTCCGGAAATAGGCGTTGAGTCCCACGGAGGCCGTCGCGGTGGCCGTGAGGGACTCGAACGCGTCCCCGCGGTTGATGTCCAGCCAGCTGAGCACGGGGCCAAGGCCGTGGGTGGGGTACTGGTCCCGGTTGTAGCGTTCCAGGAACTTAGCGGGCCAGCGGTCCCGCCCCTCGGCGTCGAAGGCCCAGTATCCCGCGCAGTAGTGGGCGTACGCGCACTGGCTGTGGAGGATGTCGCCCAGCAATCCGTCCCGGATCATGTTGAGCACGGCCAGGTTATCTTCGCGGAAGGACCAGTTTTCGAGCATCATGCAGGTTTTACCCGTTTCCCGTTCCGTCCGGACCAGGTCCCGGCATTCCTCCACGCTGATGGCCGCGGGTACTTCCACGCCGACCCGTTTGCCCGCCCGCATGGCCTCGATGGCCATGGGCGCATGCCAGTCCCACGGCGTGGCGATGATCACCGCGTCCAGGTCATCCCGGGTCAGCAGGTTCCGGTAGGCGTGTTCGTCTCCCGCGTAGGTTTCCGGCCGGGGACGGCCGCTCTTTTCCACGGTATCTGCCGCGCGGTTCGCCGCGTCGGCCAGCAGGTCACAGACCGCGGGGATGGCCACCTCCGGAAACTGGCAGAGCAGGCTGGTCCAGTAGCCGCCGCGGTTTCCCGTGCCGATTATGCCGACGTGAACCGCTTTTGCCTCGGCAGCCTGGGTAAGACGGGGTAATCCCGTCGCCGCCAGGGCAAGGCCGGTCATGCCCGCCCGCATGAAATCCCGTCGATTCATGACACCATCCTCCACGGGTTGAAGAAAGAGACACGCCCGTTCCGCCCACATGATAACACGAGCGGAAATACCGCTTGCGCCCACGCCCCGTTTGGGGGATAATAATGAAGAGGACAGGCAAGGGGCAGGCAGGAAGCGGTAGCGTGCCGGAAATATTCCGGGAGAGCCGTTCAAGGAGGTACAGGTTGTGACAACGTATCCGTTCGTGGAACTCCCTGCCGTGCTGGGTGGAGACCCGGTACGGGGTCCGGAGAAATCGTGGCCCCGCTGGCCCATGTATGACGCCGCGGAACTGGCCGCGGTGCATGCCGTGCTCGAAAGCAGGCGGTGGTTCCAGGGACCTCGGGTATCGCGTTTTGAAGACGCCTTTGCCCGGTTCCAGGGTGCCAGGCACTGCGTGGCCTGCAACAGTGGAACAGCCGCCCTGGAAATCGCCCTGCAGGCCGTGGGCGTGAAACCGGGCGACGAAGTCATCGTCCCACCTTACACCTTCGTGGCGACGGCTTCGGCGGTGTTGCGAGTGGGGGCAGTGCCGGTGTTCGTGGACGTGGATGAAAGCTGGTGCATCGACCCTGACCGGGTGGCCGAGGCGATCACTCCCCGGACCCGGGTCATTGTGCCGGTCCATTTCGGCGGAAGAATCTGCGACATGGACCGGCTCAAGGACATTGCCACGGATCACGGTCTCCGGATCGTGGAAGACGCCTGCCACGCGTGGGGCGGACGCTGGGTAGGCCGGGGCGCGGGCACCCTCGGCGACTGCGGCGTGTTCAGTTTCCAGGAATCCAAAAATATTACCGCCGGAGAAGGCGGCGCGATCGTGACCAATGACGGCGCGCTGGCCGAGGTGTGCCGCTCGATCACCAACTGTGGCCGCGAGACCGGCATGCCGTGGTATCACCACGTGCGGGTGGGCACCAACGCCCGGATGCCTGAACTGGTGGCCGCGGTGCTGTTGTGCCAACTGGATCGGGCCGTGGACCAGTTGTTGCGCCGCGAACGGAACGCCGCGTGGCTGGAAGCCAACCTGTCCGGTATTCCCGGCCTGTCCATGCAGGTACGGAGCAACCGGATTACCCGGTGGGCCCGGCATCTGTTCTGTTTCCGTCTGGATCCCGAGGTGTTCGGCTGCGATCGGGATCGCTTTGTCGCGGCGGCCCGGGCGGAGGGGTTACCCGTGTCGCCGGGGTACCCGGTGCCGCTGTACCGTCAGCCTCTCTTTGAAAAACTGCCCGCGGACGCCTACCGCGCGTGTTCCTGCCCAGTGGCAGAGGACCTGTGCCGTCGTTCCGGGTTGTGGTTGCCCCATTACGTGCTGCTGGGAGACGAAATGGACATGGCGGACGTGGTGGCGATTGTGCGCAAGACGCGGGAAAACGCCGAGAAACTCCGGGCATGGACACCTCCCCCCGTGACGCCGTGAATCCGTACCATTGCTGCCCGGGATTCCGTGGAGGATCGTGAAATGGATAGTTCGCCCAGTGAATCGATGCCCCAGAAGACCAAGCTGCGCCGCTTGCTGGGATACGCGGTGAAAAATGGCGCGTCGGACCTTCACCTGACGGTAGGGTGTCCCCCCGCCCTGCGCATCGACGGTGAAATCCGTTTTCTGCCCGCGGATCCGCTCACGATGGAGGACATGGAGGAATTCCTGCGGGAAATGATGAAACCCGCGCAACTGGAGGCGTTTGAGAGCCGCGGGGATTTCGACCTTGCCTTTGGGGTTCCCGGGCTGGGACGGTTCCGGGTGAACGCCCTCAAGCAACGGGGAACGCCGGGACTGGTGATGCGCCACGTGAAAAACAAGATCCTCAGTTTCGAGGAACTGCACCTGCCACCGGCGATGGAAAAAATCGCCGACTTTCCCCGTGGGCTGGTGCTGATCACCGGCACGACGGGCAGTGGTAAATCCACCACCCTCGCGGCCCTGGTGGACTGGATCAACGCGCGCAAGCGCCTGCACATCATCACGCTGGAAGACCCGATCGAATACCTGCACACCAACAAGAAAAGCGTGATTACCCAGCGGGAGATCGCCATCGATACTCAGGACTTCATGATCGCCCTGCGCGCGGCCATGCGCGAAGATCCCGACGTGATCCTCATCGGTGAGATGCGCGACGCCGAAACCTTTACGGCCGCCATCGCGGCGGCGGAAACCGGCCACCTGGTCTTCTCCACCCTGCACACCACCAACGCGATGATGACCATTGACCGGATCATCGACCTGTTTCCCGCGAACATGCACCAGCAGGTGCGCTCCCAGCTGGCGTTGCAGTTGCGCGCGGTGGTGTCACAGCGCCTGATTCCCGCCGCGGACGGAAAGGGACGGATGCCCGCGGTCGAGGTGATGATCAATAACCCGGGCATTGCCAGCCTGATCCGCGAGAACAACATCAAGCAGATTCCAACGGCGATTATCGCCGGAGCCGAAGAAGGCATGCAGACCTTCAACATGAGCCTGGTGCACCTGCTCAGGCAGAAACTGATCCGGGAAGAGGATGCCATGATTGCCTCGGACAACCCGGACGAACTCAAGATGAACCTGCAGGGCATCTATTTAAGCCAGTCCCGTGGCGGCATCTTAAAACGGTGATGGTAAGGCAACCTGGGAGGGCGGTCATGGCGCGCGGTATGTTGACAGGGATAACGCTGCTGGCGTTGGTTTCCCCGGGGTTGTTTGCCGTGGAATCCGTTTCCGGGGCGGGAGCGCCAGGTGCGCGACGGGTGCTCGTGTCGCTGTGGAGTGGGGAAGCAGGCAAGCCGGAGGATGGTGTGCTGCCGTCGGAATCCACCTTGTCCCTGTTTCTGCTTCCCGGGGAAGGCCATGGATTCGTGGTGGTATGTCCGGGCGGTGGATACGGCATGCTGGCCTGGGACTACGAGGGAGAGGACCTCGCGCGGTGGTTCAACACGCTGGGGATGTCCGCGGGCGTTCTGCGTTACCGGGTGAGCCCGAACCGTCACCCGGCCCCGCTGGACGATGCCCGACGGGCTCTGCGGCTGGTTCGTTTTCACGGGGCGGACTGGGGCATTGATCCCCACCGGGTCGGCATCATGGGCTTCTCCGCGGGCGGTCATCTCGCCTGCATGGCGGCCGTTCACGGTGATGCCGGTAACCCGGACGCGGAGGACCCTGTGGAAAGGCAGGCTTCCCGGCCGGATTTCGCCGTTCTGATTTACCCCGTGGTGTCGATGTCCGAACCCTGGGGGCATGCCGGGTCACGGGACAACCTTACCGGTGGGACCGCGGACCCCGATCTGCTGCGGTGGCTCAGCGGCGAAAAACAGGTGGGGCCCGACACGCCCCCGATGTTCCTGGTGCATTCCCGCGCGGACACCGTGGTGTCGTGGCGCAACAGCGCGGAATTATTTCTTGCCCTGAAGCGCCACAACGTGCCCGTCGAGATGCACCTGTTTGAACGGGGCGAGCACGGTTACGGCATGGCGCTGAACGATCCCGTGATCGGTCGCTGGCCGGAATTCCTGGCGCGGTGGCTTGAACGCCTGGGCAAGCGCTAAAGGTTTTCCGCCGAACTGCCGAAAACTTCCCATGGAATCGCGACGCGAACGCGGTTCCGGCCGATGCAAGGAGGCAAAGGCCTAACGACACGGAGGATCAACGTTATGGGTCTTCGCATCAACACCAACGTGGCGGCCCTCAATGCCGCGCGCACCCTGCGCAATTCCACCACCGACCTGAACCGCTCCCTCGAACGCCTCTCCAGCGGACTCCGGATCAACCGCGCGGCCGATGACGCCGCCGGCCTGGCCATCGCTGAAGGGTTCCGTTCCGTGGTACGCGGTTCGCGCGTCGCCAGCCGGAACTCCCAGGATGGGATCAACCTCGTGCAGACGGCGGAAGGCGCCCTGACCGAGGCCGCCAACGTGCTCCAGCGCATCCGCGAACTGGCGATCCAGGCGGCCAACGGCACCAACAGTGACGCCAACCGCACCGCCCTGGACCTCGAAGTGCGCCAGTTGCTGGGCCAGATCGACGTGATTGCCCTGGACACCGAGTTCAACGGCATCTACGTGCTGAGCGCGGCACAGACCATTACGCTGCAGTCGGGCGCGCAACCTGGTCAGACGCTGAACATCGTCGTCCGGGGCGCCAAGACCAATGATCTCGGCGTCAACACGGTCAGCATTTCGACCATGGCCCTGGCGGTTTCCACCATCAGCACGGTGGATATTGCCCTGCGCAGCCTGAACAACCTGCGCGCCGAACTGGGCGCGATCCAGAATCGCCTGGAGTTCACCATCAACACGCTGGCCATCCAGGAAGAAAACTCGGCGGCCTCCGAAAGCGCCATCCGCGACGCGGACATCGCCCAGGAAACGATCCGCTTTACCCGGAACCAGATCCTGGTTAACGCTGGCACCAGCGTGCTGGCCCAGGCGAACATCGTGCCGCAAACCGCCCTGCAGTTGCTCGGCGGCCGGTAATCCGGTCGCTGAAACGCCCGCGCGGCGGCACCGCGACCGGTTCCTCCGAGCCGACGTGGTCTCCCGTGTACGCGCGCCTCCCGCAACGGCCACGCTCAAGGATTCAGACGACTTATCCAATGGCCCGCTCCGGCGACATTCCCCGGAGGCGGGCCATGGTGTTTATGATCCCCGCGTGAAAAAACTGGTTCCTGGCAAGGAGGGTCTATAATGTAGGTACAAACCCGGAAGCGGAGAGTAACGCATGCGTTCTGAAAAAGAAAATACATGGGTATTGACCCGTCGGGCGTTTCTGGCGGCGGCAACGACCACGGCGTGCGTGGCCGCGGCGGCCGCGCCCAATACCGCGCGCGTGGTGCCCCGCAAAGTGTCGCCGAACGAGAAACTGAACGTCGCGGGCATTGGCGTGGGGGGCAAGGGCATTCACGACATCATGTCCTACAAGCGGGAAAACGTGGTGGCCCTGTGCGACGTGGACTGGAAACGGGCGGAAGAAGCCTTCTACCGGTTGCCTAAAGCGAAAAAGTACAAGGACTACCGGAAAATGTTCGACGAGATGAGCGACCGGATCGACATGGTCACCGTTGCCACGCCGGACCACACCCACGCGCCCGCCGCCTGGATGGCCATGAAGCTGGGCAAGCACGTGTACGTGGAAAAGCCCATGGCCCATACCATCGCCGAAACGCGCCTGCTGACCCGTACCGCCCGGGAAACGGGCGTGGCCACCCAGATGGGAAACCAGGGCCATTCCGGCAATGGCGTGCGGGACCTGGCCGAGATGATCTGGTCCGGGGCGATAGGCCCGGTCCGGGAAGTACACGCGTGGACGGACCGTCCCTCGGGTCGCTGGCCCCAGGGCCTCACCACGCCGCCGCCCGAAGAACCGGTGCCTGACGGCCTCGACTGGGACCTGTGGCTGGGATCGGGCCCCGAACGGCCTTACAGTTCCCTGATCGCGCCCTTCAAGTGGCGGGGCTGGCTGGACTACGGCTGCGGCGGCCTGGGCGACATGGGCTGTCACATTCTCGATCCCGTGTTTTTTGCCCTGAAACTGGGCGAGGCAAAAACCTTCACTGCCGCGCCGGTCCGCGCGGAAGATGTCAATCCCCTCACGTTTCCGAAAAACGCGGTGGTCAAGTATTCCTTTCCCGCGCGGGGTGACATGCCGCCCGTGGACATCTACTGGTACGAAGATGGCCAGCAGCCCCCCCGGCCGGAGTCGATCCCCCCCGAACAGCAGCTGGGAGATGGCAAAAATGGATCGCTCTTTATCGGCGAAAGCGGTTTCGCTATCGCGGGCGAATACGGTGGCGAAGCCCGGCTGCTGCCCGATGAGCGGATGAAGGCCTACACCCGTCCCGAGCCGACCCTGGAGCGGGTGCCGGGCGCGAATCACTACCGGAACTTTCTCGAAGCCTGCAAGGGGGGCAAACCGGCCGTTTCCAGTTTCGACTACGCGGGACCGCTGACCGAGTTCGTGTTGCTGGGGACGATTGCCTTGCGGGCCGGGCGGGCGGTAACCTATGACGTGGACAAGATGGAAATTGTCGGCGACACGGAAGCCAGCCGGTTGATCCGCGGCGCCTATCGTTCTGGCTGGGAATTGCCCGTGTGACGCACCGGGCGGGAGGTCCAAACATGAATAACGGCAGCGGAGTGGATCGGAGGACGTTCTTGCGGCTGGGCATGGTGTCTGGGGCCCTGGCTGGGGCGGCGTGCCTGGCGGACGACACGGCGGTCACCCCGCCTAAAGGGTTCAAGCCCGCCGCGGGAGATGAACCGGCCCAGGCGCCAAAAGGCCCGGCCAGCCGGGTGCTTGGTCGTACCGGCATGCGGGTTAACGTCATTGGCATCGGCACCCTGCAGATCACCGAGGAGTCGGTGATCCAGGCCGCCATGAACATGGGGGTGAACTACATCGATACCGCCCGGGTGTATCTCAACGGGCGCAGCGAGGAAACGGTGGGGCGCGCGGTAAAGGGCCGCCGCGAGAAGGTGTTCATCGCCACCAAGACCCCACCTGCCTGCGCGTCGAAGGAGGATATTTTCAAGCATGTCGACGCCAGCCTGCAGGCCATGGGCCTGGATTACGTGGACGTGATCCAGTTGCACGTGGTGGAGGACCGGGACAAGGTCATGAACCCGGAGTTGCGCGAGGCCCTGCTGACCGTCCGCGAACAGGGCAAGGCGCGTTTTCTGGGCCTGACCACCCATAAGAACCAGGTCCAGGTGCTCGACGCCGTGGCGGAAGACCCCGAACACTTTTTCGATGTGGTGCTGGTAGCCTACAACTACCAGTCCCCGCCCGAGGTGGGTGATGCCATCGCCCGGGTGGCGGCGAAAGGCGTGGGGGTGGTGGCCATGAAGACCCAGCAGGGAGGATACAAGACCGAGGAACTTGGCAAGATCAGCCCCCACCAGGCCTCGCTCAAGTGGGTGTTACGGAATCCTCACGTGGCCTGCGCGGTGCCCGGCATGCTGGACATCGGCCAGTTGCGGGAAGACGTGGCCGTGGCGAACATGCTCGAACTGACCCGGACCGAGGAACAGGTGCTCGAGCGGTACGCCGAAGCGGTGCGGTCGTACCATTGCGTCATGTGCGGCTCCTGCGACGGGACCTGCCCGTTCGGCGTGCGGGTGAGCGACGTGAACCGCTGCCTCATGTATATGAAAGGGTACGGCGACGTGACCCTGGCCCGGTCCGCTTACGCGGAAATTCCGACGGAATGCTCTCCCGAACGGTGCCTGACCTGTCCCGGTTGCCAGGTCCGCTGCGTTCGGGATCTGCCCATCGCCGAGCGGATGCGGGCAGCCCACGCCCTGCTTGCCTGAAGGGGTTGAACGATGACTGGGAGTAACGGAATATGAAGTGGTGGGTTGGCCTGCTGGTCCTGGCGCTGACGATCGCGGCGCGAGGCGATGACCTGAAGGAAAAACTTGGCGCGGTCACCTTTGGTGACGGCTGGAAGGTGGTGGAACCCATTGCCGAGTATACCGCCGACAACCTGTACGATTACATCGACGGGGAAGCGGAATTCTTCCTGCCCTACGGTTTCGAGCGGCTGTACGCGATCCGACTGGGTACCGCGCCGGACGCGCCGGTGACCCTCACGGCGGACGTGTACGTGCTGGGCTCCACCATGGACGCGTGGGGAGTATACCGGGCCATCCGGCGGCAGGACGCCCAGACCATGGCGGTCGGCATGGAAGGCGCGCGCACGGATACCCTGGGACTTTTCTGCCAGGGCAGGTACTTTGTCCGAATGTTGCTCTCCGGGGGACGCCGGGCGGAACCGGGCCAGTTCGACGCGGCGGCAAAGGCGGTTGCCGCCGTTCTTCCCCAGGCGGATCGCCCCCCGGAACTGGCCCTGCTCGACACGGAAGGCGTGGACCGGAACAGCGCGAAATACATCGCCAAGAGCGTGCTTGCCTACCCGTTTTTCCCCCGGGGGCTGGTGGCGGACGCGGCGTGGAAGGTCGGGGACCGTGAACAGCGGGGACGGATAATTGTGCTTACCACCCGGGACGACGCCGAAGCCCGGTCGGTGTTCGAGGACTACGCGAAGTGGCTGACCGACGACAAGGGGGGCAGCATCGCGCGCCGGTCCGACGCGGAACTGGCCGCGGACGACGCGCTCTACCGGGGCGTGCTGCTGCGCAGGGAAGGCCTGCTGATTTTTGGCGTGATCCAGGACGGCCCCCCGGACGACGGGGCCGCCATGATGGATCGCCTGGTAGGCAAGTACTGCGAATTGACCAGTTCACCCGCGCCCGCGGACCGCGCTCCCGCGCCCTGAGGACGGACGCGGTTGAGCTGGAACTTTCCGGCAGGGTAAGATAAGGGCCCATGGGGGCCGGTTCCGTTTTTGGAGATTTCCGTGGATTCTTTACCCGAGCACATCAGTCCGCCCGCGAACGAGACCACTTTCGATGCCTTGACGCAGGGGGGGACCTTGAAAGGGGAAAATGGGACCATCCGCCTGCGGCTGGACCAGTTCGAGGGACCCTTCGAGGTACTGCTTTACCTGATCAAGGAACAGGAAATCGATATTTTTGATATTCCGATCGTCCAGATCACGGAACAGTACCTTGCCGTGCTCGATCTCATGCGGCAGGAGCACCTGGATATCGCGGGTGAATTCCTGGTAATGGCCGCGACCCTGATCCACATCAAGTCCCGGATGCTGATTCCCATCGAGGCGGACACGGACGACGAGGAACCGCTCGAAGAAGAGGATCCCCGGCTGGAACTGGTGGAAAAACTGCTCGAATACCGCAAGTTCCGGGACCTGGCCGAACTGCTCGGGAAGCGATGGGATCTCCACGCCGAACGGTTTGCCAGGCGGGTGGCTCCGCCCCGTTTCGAGGACGAACCGGAAGAGGAAGAAGGGATTATCGAGGTCAGCCTGTACGACCTGATCCGGGTGACGCGGGGGGTGCTGCGCTTCCTGGGCGAGGACCTGTTCCACCGGGTGGTCATGGAGGGGGCGTCCGTCGAAGAAAAAATTGACCGGCTGAACGCGCTGCTGGTGGAGCGGCAGTCGGTCTGCTGGTCGGATCTGGCCAGGGAATGCCAGTCCCGGGTGGAGATGGTCTGTTACCTGCTGGCCATTCTGGAGTTGTGCCGGATGAGCCGGGTTCGGGTGCATCAGCATGGCGCGTTTGGAGAAATCAGGATTGTGGCCCGCGATCCTGGGCTGCCTGTGGGCCCGGTGGTGGAATCGGGGTCCTGACGCGGAGTCTTCCCTTAAGGAAAAGGGTGACCTGGGCGAATCAATCGCCCTGCGGTATCTTCGCTGGCGGGGGTGGCGCCTGCTGGACCGGAACTGGCGGGTGCCCGGCGGGGAAATCGACCTGGTAGTCCGGCGGGGCCGGGTGGTGGCCTTCGTCGAGGTGCGTGGCAGGGAAGACGGTAGCGTGGTGGAACCGGAAAGGACGGTAACGCCGGAAAAGCAGCGGCACGTACGCTTTGCCGCGAAGCAGTACCTTGCCCGGAAGGGGATTGATCCCCGGTTGTATTACCGGTTTGACGTAATCGCCGTGAATTTTTCCGGAAAAGGACGTCCCCGGGTAACCCATTATCCAGACGCGTTCAGGGACGCCTGAGGGGTTATTCCAGCGCCGGCTTCCGTCCCAGGCACACGTAATCCGGCGAGTCCTCCGGGATGTACGGTTCCAGGACCATGCCGCCCCAGCGGGATTCGGGTAAAAGTCCAGTCGCGCGGGCCTGGGCCTCCAGAAACTCGGGATACCACAACCGGAGCAGGGTTTCCACCCGTTCCGCGGGCGTGTCCCGGGGTGGATCCCATCGTTCCACGGTGAGCAGCACGTTCAGGGAGATGTCCGTCGCTTCCTGGAATTGCCAGCGTTTTCTGATGGTGACCGGCATGCCGTTCAGCGTGGCATGTACTTCTCGATCGCGGTCCAAGCGCCAGGCTGTTCCCGCTCCATTCAGGAGTTGTGCCAGCAGGGCGCCACCCGGCGCGAGGACATCGGCTGCCCGTTGAAAAAAGCGCGTCACGTCATCCGGAGAGGCCAGCAGGGCGATTGAATTGCCCAGGCAGGTAACCAGGTCCCAGGGGCCGGATGGCGGGTCCAGCATGGATCCCTGAACCCACCGGATTGCCGGGTGATCCCGGATCGCGCGGGCTGCCCGCAGCATGGCCTCGCTGAGATCCACGGCCGTAACGGACGCGCCGTGGTCCGCGAAAAACCGGGCGTGTAATCCCGTGCCACAGGCCAGGTCAAGTACCCGCTGGCCGGGGCCCAGCGCGAGGAGGAGCAGGTTGCTTTCCCGCTCCACCCGCGCCGGCCCTCCGGCCAGCAGGTCGTACCATGCCGCCACGGCATCAAAGTCGCTCATGCGGCATTATCCGAGCATCGCGGCCAGGTCCTGCTCCGGGGTGCCGATCGGCGTCAGGCCAAACTGTTCCACGAGCACCTTGAGCACGTTCGGGCCGATGAAGGCGGGCAGGGAGGGTCCAATGCGCATGTTCCTGATGCCCAGGTACAGCAGGGTCAGCAGGATGCATACCGCCTTCTGTTCGTACCACGACAGCACGATGGACAGGGGCAGGTCGTTCACGCCGCATTCGAAGGCATTCGCGAGGGCCACGGCGATCTGGATCGCGGAGTACGCGTCGTTGCACTGGCCAACGTCCAGCAGTCGGGGGATACCGCCGATGTCGCCGAAGTCCAGCTTGTTGAACCGGTACTTACCGCAGGCCAGCGTCAGGATCACGCAGTCGTCCGGCACAGACTGGGCCAACTGCGTGTAGTAATCCCGCCCGGGCTTGTTACCGTCGCAACCGCCAATGAGGAAGAACCGACGGATGGCACCGGCCTTGACGGCCTCGATGACCTTGTCCGCCACGCTCAGCACGGCGTTGCGGCCGAATCCCGTCAGGATCTTCTTTTCCGGGGCATCTTCGGTGAATCCCGGTTCGGCGAGAGCGGCCTCGATAACCGGCGTGAAATCGCGGCCCTCGACGTGGCGCACGCCCGGCCAGCGCACCAGGCCGCAGGTAAAGATGCGGTGCTGATAACTCTGGCGGGGCCGTTGTATGCAGTTGGTCGTCATGAGGATGGCACCGGGAAACGCGTCGAACTCTGCCGCCTGGTCCTGCCACGCGCCGCCGTAATTGCCGACGAGGTGCGGATGTTTCTTCAGTTCGGGGTAACCATGGGCGGGGAGCATTTCCCCGTGGGTGTAGATGTTGATCCCCTTCCCGGCGGTCTGTTCGAGCAGGGCTTCCAGGTCCCGCAGGTCATGCCCCGACACCAGGATGCATTTGCCTTTCACCGGGGTGATCCGCACGGGGGTGGGTTCCGGGTGTCCGTACCGGCTGGTGTGGGCGTGGTCAAGCATCTCCATGACATGGAGATTGACCCGCCCGACTTCCAGCGCGCGAGAGGTCAGGGCATTGATATCCCGCGGATTATCTGCCAGGAAGGACAAGGTTTCGTGGGTGAAGGCGTAGACCTCCGGGTCTTCGCTGCCCAGCACCGCCGAGTGGTGGGCGTATGCCGCCATGCCCTTGATACCGTAGAAGATCAGCTCCTGGAGACCGCCCGCGTCCTTGCCGAACCGTTCCAGGCGTTCTTCGATGCCCACCTTTCCACCCAGCCGCACCATCTCTTCCTGGCTGTCGGGAATATCCGCCACGGCCGGACCGGTCAGGGTGGCGGGGGTCACGCCATTTTCGAGGCACAGCCGTTCATACAGGCCCCGGGCCCGTTCCCGGATTTCCACGCCCGCGCGGATCATGGCCGCCACGGCCGCCGGATCAAAGTTGACGTTGGTAACGGTGGTAAAGAGCGCGTCGTGCACAAACCGGTCGATGTCTATGTCCACGCCGCCCAGGCCGCGGGCCCGGTGCGCCCACTGGGCAATGCCCTCGGCCAGCCAGTTCAGCAGGTCCTGCAAGGCGGCCGTTTCCGGGTCCTTGCCGCACACGCCATACGACGTGCATCCGGTCATTCTCGACGTCTGTTCACATTGAAAGCAGAACATACCCATTGTATAAACCTCCTTTTGTTGTGGTTTGGGTCATCGGGTTGTTGTATGTTTACCGGCGGCCCCGGTGGCCCCGGTTGGGGTGACGTGATCGGGCGTGTCACGGACAGGGGTTGCCCAGGGTGACGGGTGTTCCTGGCGCCGCAGGATTTCTCCCCGGACGGAAACGATGACTTCTTCGATGGTCAGCGGGGACCGGGCGGCATTCCGGGCCTCCACGGCCAGCCGCGTCAGGCCCGCGCAGCAGGGAACTTCCATCCGGGCCACCACGCAGGATGCAGGACGCGCCTGCTGAAACAAGGTAGCCAGTTTCTCCAGGTATCCATCGGAGTCGTCCAGCTTGGGACAGGCGATGGCCAGGGCCCGGCCCCTGAGCAGCCGCTGGTGGAACGCGCCCAGCGCGAAGGCGGTGCAGTCCGCTGCCAGCAGCAGGTCGGCGCCCTGGTACTGGGGGGCCATGGAATAGACCAGGTGCAACTGAATCGGCCAGTGTCCCAGCGCTGAAGCCTCGTGACCATTGCCGTTGTCCTGGTGATCAACCCTGGGTCTGGCGGGCTGGTTGAACGCGAAGGTCGCACTCCCGGGGCAGGGCGTCCGGCTGGGTCCCGCGGAAGGACAGCCCGACTCGAAAGCTGCCGACGGGGAGGAGGTACCGTGGGCCTGAACCGCCGCCTCATCGAAGGGATCCGCCTCGCGGTATTCCAGGGACAGCGCGCCCGTGGGACAGGTTCCGAGGCAGGCACCCAGGCCATCGCAGAAATTTTCCCTGACCAGTTTCGCCTTGCCATCCACGATGGCGAGGGCGCCCTCGGCGCAGCCTACCACGCACTGACCGCATCCGTTGCACCGTTCTTCGTCGATCCGAATGACCAGTCGCCGGGTTTTCATAAGCATGCTCCCATGTGGGTCGCGACGCTTGTCGTCGCTCTCTGACCAGATTCTGCCGGTTTTTCCCGGGAAAAACCTTGACCCCCGTCAAATTTTGTGATTTTTTTAAAAAAATTCGCTGGGCGGGAGGCGCCGGGGAAATTTGCCCGTTCATGCCGCCGTGCATTATGCTTATGTCAGCCTGGCCGCCAGGGTATGGGCCGGGAAATCTGTTCGGGCTGAAAAACCTTAACGTTGCGGGCGGGATTTCTGTCCCGCCCGGGGCTGTGCATATGTGGGAACGCTTTACTGAACGGGCGAAACATGTCGTGGCCACGGCGCGGGAAGAGGCGGTGCGCCTGGGCAGCGAATACGTGCGTACGGAACACATCCTGCTGGGCCTGTGCAAGGAAACCGAGGGCGTGGCCGCGCGGGCCCTGGAAAACCTGGGCCTTTCACCGGAATCCATCATCGCGGAAATCGAAACCCAGGTGCGGCCTGGTGCCAGCAATATCTCCTCGGACGAGATTTCTTTCACCCCCCGGGCGAAAAAGGTGCTGGAGTTGTCCGTGGAGGAAGCCCGCCGGCTCGGGCATAACTACATTGGCACGGAACACATCCTGCTCGGGTTGCTCAAGGAAGGGGAAGGCATCGCCGCCAAGGTGCTTCAGGACATGAAGGTGGACCTGGGGCGGGTACAGGCCGAGATCCTGAAACTCGTGGGCGAGCAGGGTGGCGGTACGGGGGAGGCCAGGGCTGGCCGGCGTTCTAATACGCCCGCGCTGGACGCGTTCGGTCGGGATCTTACACAACTGGCCCGCGAAAACAAGCTGGACCCGGTGATCGGCCGGGAGGCCGAGATTGAACGGGTGATCCAGATTCTCAGCCGACGCGCGAAAAACAACCCCGTGCTGATCGGTGAGGCGGGCGTGGGCAAAACCGCCATCGTGGAAGGGCTCGCGCAGGCCATCGTGAATGGCGACGTGCCCGACCTGCTGCTGAACCGCCGCGTGCTGACCCTCGACCTGGCGGGCGTGGTGGCGGGCACCAAGTACCGCGGCCAGTTCGAAGAACGCCTGAAGACCGTGATGAAGGAAATCCGGCGGGCGGACAACATCATCCTGTTCATCGACGAGTTGCACACCATCGTGGGTGCGGGGGCCGCCGAGGGGGCGGTGGACGCCGCCAACATTCTCAAGCCGGCGCTGGCCCGGGGGGAACTCCAGTGCATCGGCGCGACCACGATGGACGAGTTCCGCAAGCACATCGAAAAGGACGCCGCGCTGGCCCGCCGGTTCCAGACCGTGATCGTTAACGCACCCTCGGTGGACATGACGATCCGGATTCTTCAGGGACTCAGGGATAAATACGAGGCCCATCACCGGGTCAAGTTTTCGGACGAAGCCATCGAGGCGGCCGCCCGCCTGGCCGACCAGTACATTACCGATCGTTTCCTGCCGGACAAGGCGGTGGACGTGATCGATGAGGCCGGCGCGCGCGCCCGGCTGCAGATCACTACCCGGCCGCCCGAACTCAAGCAGCTCGAACAGGAAATTGAACAGACCACCAAGGCCAAGGAAGAAGCCATCCGGTTGCAGGAATACGAAAAGGCCGCCAGCCTGCGCGACAAGGAACGCGGCCTGATCGCGCGACTGGAAGAGGCCCGGCGCGAATGGGAAAAGAGACGGGATTCCTCCGAAACCGTGGTGACGGCGGAAGACGTGGCGTATATCGTCTCCCGGATGACCGGCGTACCCCTGACGAAGATCGAGGAGGAAGAATCAGCCCGCCTGTTGCGCATGCGCGAAGAACTCCACAAGGTGGTGGTGGGCCAGGATGAAGCGGTTGACGCCATTACCCGGGCGATTCAACGGTCCCGGGCGGGATTGCGCGACCGGAACCGGCCAGTGGGATCCTTCCTGCTGCTCGGCCCGACGGGCGTCGGGAAGACGTTGCTGGCCAAGGCCCTCGCGGAGTTCCTGTTCGGCAGTCGCGAGGCGCTCATCACCATCGACATGTCGGAATACATGGAAAAATTCGCCGTCTCCCGGCTGATGGGCGCGCCTCCCGGGTACATCGGTTACGATGAAGGGGGACAACTGACCGAACAGGTGCGTCGGCGTCCCTACTCGGTGGTGCTGTTCGATGAGATTGAAAAAGCGCACCCGGACGTGTTCAACGCCCTGCTGCAGGTCCTCGAAGAAGGACACATGACCGATGCTTCGGGGCGAAAGGTCGATTTCCGCAACACGGTGGTCATGATGACGTCCAACGCGGGAGCCAAGCGGATCGGACGGACGGCCCCGCTCGGATTCCGCTCCGATGATGAAGGCGAAGAACACGGCCGCCTCCGGGACCGGGTGCTGGAAGAAGCGCGCAAGATTTTCAATCCCGAGTTCCTGAACCGGATCGATGAAATTGTCGTGTTCCACCGGTTGAACCGGGAGCACCTGCTCAAGATCGTCGATATCGAGACGGCGGGCGTCGTGAACCGGTTGCAGGAACGGGGCATCCGTCTCGAACTGACCGAGGAAGCCCGGGATTTTCTGGTGCGGGAAGGCACCAGCGAAGAATATGGCGCGCGGCCATTGCGACGGGCCGTGCAGCAGTACCTGGAAGACCCGCTAGCGGAACTGCTGTTGCGGGGTGGAACAAAATCGGGAACGACCATCCTGGTCCGGCCCAGCGACATTGGCGACCGGCTGATGTTCGAGGCCCGGGAACCTGTCACAGAAGGGGTTCAGCATTGAACGCGAAACATCTGGTTGGCATGCTGGTGTGGGTGCTGGTCGCGGCAGGCGTGTCGGTCGCCCAGGACTACGAGGGCCGGAACGTGGACGAGGTCCGGTTCAGGGGCCTGGAACGGGTGAGTGAACAGGCCGTGCTGTCTAAAATGGAGCTCAAGCCTGGCGCGCCGTTCAGCCGCGGGGCGGTGACCCGGGATATCCGCCGGCTGTACGAACTCAATTACTTCGACACCGTCAACATCGGGGTAACCGAGGAAGCCGGAAAGCTCGTGCTCCAGGTGGATGTGAAGGAGAAACGGGTGGTCGAAGAAGTGCGGATCATCGGTAACCGCAAGATCAAGGACCGTGCCATCCGGGCTGTCCTTTCCATGCGCGAAGGGGATTCGTTCCTGCCCGAGTCCTATGACCAGGAACGGCAGGCCATCCTGAACCTGTACGAAAGCAAGGGGTTCGCCAATACCATCGTGGACGCCGTGGCCGAAAACATCGGGGCTTCGCGGGTGCGCCTGATCTATACCATCACGGAAGGGAAAAAGGCCCGGATCCGGAGCATTAACATCGAAGGCAACCAGGCCCTGTCGGATCGCCGGTTGCGCAAGTCCATGAAAACGAAAAAGGCCTGGTGGTTCCTGGGTGGCAAGTACGAGGAGGAAAAATTCGAAGCCGACCTGGAAACCATCGTGAACGAGTATGGCAACATTGGTCGACTGGAAGCCCAAGTGACCAAGACCGACCTGGTGTACACCCCCAATGGCAAGGGCATCAACGTGACCATCTTCGTGGAAGAAGGCCCGGAATACACCATGGACAGCCTGGAAGTCGCCGGGAACAAAGTGTATGACACCGATGAACTGATGGACCAGGTGAAGGTGAAGCCCGGTGCGATCCACAACAAGGGCCAGGTCGCGAAGGACATCGAAAACCTGCAGAAAACCTACCAGGACAGCGGGTACGTGGATGCCGCCGTTACCCCCCAGGTGGTGCTTGACCGGGATCGCAAGGTCACGCGTGTCACGTACCGCGTCGAGGAAGGCGACCTCAAGTACCTGCATGAAATCCGCGTCACGGGCAACTCCGTGACCAAGGACGAGATCATCCGGCGCCAGATGCTGGTGATCCCCGGGGACCGCTACGACGGCGAAGCCGTGGAAAAAAGCCGCCAACGGATTCAGAATACCCAGTTCTTCGACACGGTCCGCGTGACCCTCGAAGATCCCTCCGCGGGATCGGTCAGCAAGGACCTCTTTACCGACCTGAACGTGGACGTGGAGGAAGGTAAAACCGGTACGTTCAACTTCGGTGGCGGCTACAGCACCGAAGATGGCGTCGGCGTTTACACAGAACTGCGGCTGAACAACTTCGACATCGGCAACTGGCCAAAGTTTTCCGGTGGCGGGCAACAGTTGCGCCTGCGGATCAACACCGCTACCCGGCGCGACAATTACGCCATCAGTTTCACCGAGCCCCAGTTCCTGGGGTATCCCATCTCCTTTGGCGTGGACGCGTACCGCGAAACCTACGAGGTCCGTGGCGGGGCCAACTACACCGAGGATTCCACAGGCGGCCAGTTGCGACTGGGTAAGAACCTGTCTCCTTACGTGTTTACCCAGGTGGGGTTCCGTGCCCAGAACACCGATATCAGCGATCTGCCCACCTTCATTAACCGGGAAATCAAGCGGCAGGAAGGCGATTCCACCACGCTGAGTACCACGTGGCGCATCGAACGCAACACGCTGGACAGTCGCATTGACGCTACTTCCGGCGCGGTACATGCGCTGACCGTGGAAGTGGCCGGGTTTGGCGGGGACCACAACTTTATCAAGGCTGAACATGACAGCACCTGGTATAAATCTCTCGGTGAAAAGAAGAAGTGGGTGTTGTCCCTGCGGACCCGTGAGGGAGTGATGACCGAGTACGGTGATTCCGATTACGTGCCGTTGCAGGACCGGTTCTACGCTGGTGGATCGAATACCGTGCGCGGTTACCGGAACCGGGATATCGGCCCCAAGGTCCGCGAATACTGGTTCTGGGGAGATACCTTCTCCGTGGGGGGTAACGCCCGACTGCTGGGAACCGTCGAAGCCAAGTACAAGATCACGGATATCCTCCGCGTGTACGCCTTCATGGACGCGGGCGGTGTCTGGGCGGACACCGGCGAGTTCGACTTCGGCGACATGCGGTACAGCGCGGGGGTCGGTCTCGGCTTCAACGTGCCCATGCTCGGGCCTATTCGAGTCGATTACGGCTATCCCCTCAACCCGGATGATGACCAGAGTTCCAGCGGTCGCCTGCACCTGGCCACCGGGTACAAGTTCTGATTTCCATCCGCGACGGGGCTTTGACCGGAGGAATACTCCGGATTCATTCCCGTTGTTGTGAAGCCATCCATGGCCGGATCCGGTTCATTCGGGTCCGGTCATCTGGTTATCTGCCACCTGTTTCGCGGGAACACACCTGGTCAGCGGTTGTGGATGCGCTTCGGTTACAACTTTTCGTGTATTTCAAAGTAAAATTATATACTTGAAAAATAGTAAAAAATTCTATATACTGTCGGGTGGAGACGAAACCATGCTTGGCGAACTGGAAACCCTGATCAGGAAACTGGAAAACCGGGAAGACACCTGGGTGGCCCGGAGGGATGCCGCTGAAACCCTGGGAAAAGTAATTCATGCCGCCCTGGCCGCCCTGGTAGCCCATCGGACTGATCCCGACATGGACGTGCAACTGCAGGTGGAGCGATCGCTGGAGGGGCTCCGGGCGATCGCCCTGCCGCCCACCGTGGGTACCCGGGAATTCACGCTGCGCGAACTGGCGTACGCCTGCGAAAAACGCCCGGTCCGGGTGGTGGAACCCTGGGAGAATGGTTTTGCCGTGACCGTGAAACTCAGCGAGGACCGTTCTCAGCGCGTGATGGTGACCAGTTACGATACCCGCGAAAACCGTCTGGTCCGTATTTACACGCCCTGCGGGAGCGCTTCACCCGAAATGTATGAATGGGCCCTGAAAGCGAACGGGCGCATGACCATGGGCTTTTTCGCCCTGGTACGGACCCGTTCTGGCGATCGGCAACTGGTACTGCTGCACACCATTCCCCGCAAGGATGCCACGCCCCAGCTGGTCAAGACGGCCGTGAAGCATATCGCGGCGCTTGGGGACGAAATGGAACGGCATATTCACGGGGGAGAGGATAAACTCTGAATCACGGGGTCGGGGCCCCACCACCGCGCTTCCGGTGCCGGCCGGGCGGCATGGCGAGACCGTATGCGCGCATTTTCCGCCAGAGGGTGTTTCGGCCGATGCCGAGGCGCCGGGCCGCGTGGCTTCGGTTGCCGCCGCAGGCCTTGAGTGCGGCCAGAATGGCTTCCCGTTCCAGGTGACGCAGAGGGGAGGGTGTCGCGTCGGGGAGGGGTACGGCCGATCCGCTGGCGGCGGGAGCGTCCGGCGTGGCGGGGGGCAAGGCATTTCCCGAGGCCGCGGCCCGGGATACCATCAGTTCGAGTTCGCCCGCCTGCAGGGGCAACAGCACGTAACCGAACGCTCCCGCCCGCATGACGGTTACGGCTTCGGCCACGTCGGCCACCCCGGCAAACATGAGCACGGGACGATGGCGGTCCATGAGTGCCCGCGCGCGCCGGGGCGACTGCGCCAGGAGCACGTCACCACCATGGTCCTGTACGTGGTGTCCCGCCCGCTCCAGCAGCAGCCGGACGGTTTCCCGCAGCGATGGATCGTCGATGTACAGTTCAACGTTGGCCACGTTTTGTCTCCAGATGCCCCGGTTTCATGAAAAGACGTCTTCCCGACCCGTGCCGTGGACCAGTACCACGTCCGGTCCGGCCGGCATCAGGGACGCCTGGTGGCGCGCCCATTCCGTAAAGGTTTCTTCCGTCGGCAGTTCGAAGCCCAGCATGACCAGGGTCGCGTCTGCCGACTCCCGATGAATGATCTCCGCGATGGGATCGCGGGACACGATTACCGTGAAGTCGACGTCCATGCGGGCGCGGTGTATCAGGGATTCGAGATCCGCCTGGGCCTCCGGCACTTCCGCGGTATCGGAAACCACCCGCAGGACCCGGATTCGGGACCGCTTCCATTCCCAGTTCCAGGTGAGCAGGTGGGCCAGCAGCAGCATCAGCGCACCATTTTTCAGTCCCCGCCACCAGATATCTATCCGCTTGGGGATTTCCGGCCGGATTTCCGAGCGTCCCGGGCGCAGCAGCAGGACGCCCATGTCCAGGCCGCGCGCGAACCGGAGAATACCCGGGCGCAGGGATCCCATGCCCGGTTGGCGGGTCGACCAGCCAAACAGGACCAGGTTGGGCGCTGCCGGCGTGGAAGCCATGGTCTGCATGACGGCCCGAATGCCAGAATCCAGGTCCGGGGCTGCCATTACGATCGGAAAAGCGGGCACGCGCCGCTCACGGCAGAACTGCCTCAACTGGTTTTCGGCGTTTCCGCGGCGTTCTTGCAGATGATCCGGGTCGCCCTCGAGTACGCGGACAAGGTAGACCAGTCCCGCCCCGGCCTCGAACCAGCAGCCGTAGGAGACCAGGTGTAACCTCGATTCGGGGTATCCCGAGAACACCAGGCAGACCGGACGCCAGTTTCGAGGCGCGTCAGGACGCTCCGCCAGGGCCAGAAGACTGGTCCGCAGGTTGCGGTAATACAGTCCCCGGCGCGCGTCGCCATAGACCGTCTCCAGCCCCCGGCTCCGCAGGTACCGGTGCAGCAGCACGAGGATAACCACTACCACGGCGGTACCCCACGGGTTGATCAGGACGCTCGCTCCGGCGCACAGCAGGCATCCTGCCAGGGCGGTGCCCCAGTGAAAGAACCGGAAGCGAGGACGGAACGAAGGACTTTTCGCGTAAGATTCCACAAAGGCCGCAAGGTTCAACAGAAAATACGTGGAGAGGAAAAACTGCGTAAGCAGTCCGGCCACCTGGTTCAGGGACTCACCAACCCGTGATAAGGATGCCCAGGCCAGGATACTTCCCGCGATGATCCCGGTAAGCAGCGTGGCCCGTCGGGGTTCGTCATTGGCGTGACCCTTGGCGAAGTACCGCAAAGACGGCAGGAGATCATCCCGGGCTACTGCCTGCAGCACCCTGGGCGCGGACAGGTGCGTGCCCAGCGCGCTGGAGATACTGGCCGCGATGATCCCCACGCTGACGGTCCAGCGCAGGTACGCGGGCAGGACATCATGGAAACAGCGGTAGGGCTCTTCGGTCAGGGTGGTTCCCGGAAACGCCCCGGCGAACAGGCAGATCGTGAGCAGGTAGACGGCCGCGGCCGAACCGATGGCGAACAACATTCCCCTGGGTATGGAACGTGCTGGATCCGCGAGGTCACCTGACATGTTGAGTCCGACAAGGAATCCCGTCGCGGCCGGAAAGAGTATGGCGAAATAAGTCCAGAAATGGCGCCCATCATAAGACGCTGGCGGCATGAGGTTTGACAAAAAAATATCCGGAGTGAACCGGAACAGGGCGCCGCCCAGGAAGAACAGGATGGATCCTGCGAGGAGGCCGAAAATGACGTATTGTCCCCGGATGGACCAGTCCGCGCCCAGCCACGTAATAAACAATACCGCGATGCCCGTGCCGAGGGTGATTTCCCTGAACCAGGGAGCCAGGCCAGGAAAATCGAGCACCAGGGCCTCCGTGAACCCTAAAATGTAGAAGACCACGGAAACGGACTGGGCAAGGTAAAGGGTAAGCCCAATCGCCCCTCCGGACTCCGGTCCCAGCACCCGGGAGATCAGAAAGTAGGCCCCGCCACCACGTATTTCCATGTTGGTGACCACCGCGCAAACGGAGAGTATGGTCAGCAGAGCGATGCTGATGGCGATGATCATCATGATCAGCGTGAGGCCAAGACCTGCCATCCCCGTCACGTAGTTCATGCGCAGGTACAGCACCACGCCCAGTATACTCAGAAGGCAGGGTACATATACACCTGAAAAGGTGCCGAAACGATAGCCGCCAGCCTGTGATCTCTGCCCGCTTTCGCGCACGGGCGTCCTCCTTTGGATCGTGTGAGTCCTGGACAGCGGTATCCATGATACCATAAGGGTGTCCGTCCCGATTGTCCCGGTGGAAGGTTGGGCGATCGAACCATGGAACCGGCTTATGCTGATGGACTGGGTAAACATAGACGCCGTCTTCCAATTTATCGTGGCTCACAAGTGGTGGCTGGCCGCGCTGGTGCCCTTCATGATCGCCGTAGTAGTGCTCAAGGCGCGCGGTTGATGCTGTGGCATATGGTTCGAGCGGGAAGACGATCCCCGGTGGCCTGTCCTGGTGGTCGCGGGGGCGAAGCGCGCACGCAAGTTTAAGTCGCGCTGCGCGGTTTTGCTGGATTTCGTGCGGGCTGCATGGAGGGTAGGCGTTCGGGTGCCTGGTTGGGGTGTCTTGAGAAGTTCTATCTATCGGAACGTTGCGCTATCAATTGAATCGGTATCATTGTCATGTGGTGAGGCATGTATCCTGTCAGGATTTCTCCTCACTTCGTGCGTCGCAATGACAACGCATTGTCCGCGCTACCCGCCATGTTCCTTTCATCCCTTATCAATCGTGGCGTGGTATTTGAACCAGTGCTGTCCTTTCAACCGGCACATTGTCCTTTCGACCCGCGCACTGTCCTTTTGCCACACATTGTCATGTTTGCTCATGCATTGTCATTCGCCCATACATTGTCATTTCGAGCGCAGCGAGAAATCTTCCCCCACGCCCCACGCCCAACGCCGACATCGCATTCACCGATCCCTGGTCGGGTGGAATCTTCGCGCGGAATCTGCTATAATGAGTTCACTTTACGAGCGTGCCCATAGCTCAGTTGGATAGAGCGCTTGCCTCCGGAGCAAGAGGCCGCAGGTTCAAGTCCTGCTGGGCACGCCATTTTCTTTTATACCCCCGCGCGACATGCGCGCGAATGATGGCCTGTCTTCCGCGCGAGAAGGGAGAACATACGGGAACCGCGTTTTTCCAGGATACCCTTCCCCCCCGCCTTGCCGGGAGTACGCGCGCCCGAAATCCGTTTTTTATAGAGTTGCGGTTTAATCGGAATTCTGATATGATTATAAAAGTGTAATTCAGATTTCAAGGGTCTAAGAAGGAGTGGAATCATGGAATACGGGTGGTTTGGTCGACGGTTGAGGGTAGCATTGTTTCTGGCGCTGGCAGGCGTACTGCTGGCGCAGGGTGTCGCCGGCGCGGACCGGATTCCGCGTATCATGTTCGTCGGGGACAGCTGGTGCGGGTTTATGTTCGGTTTCCGGTCCATCAAGAAGGCTTTGGATGATCCGGAATTCGCGTCTGATGGCTTATCCCGCTGGATCGAAACTGGCGCCAGCACGGCGATCATGGGCGCGAAGGCGTACGAGTACCTCTGGCCCCAGCGTCGGCAGGACGTGATCGACGCGCTGCAGGCTTTACCCACGGTGGACATCGTGGTGATGACTCTGGGTGGTAATGACTTTTCCGGTAGTTTCCCGGTGACCTTTCCGGGGGGGTACGTACGGGAGGTGGACTGGTACGACTGGTACCGGGAAAACCACGATGGAGATCCCAACAACGACTGGCCGGAATCCATCCTGCACAATCAGTTCAAGAATGACATGCGCCAGATTATCCAGTACATTCTGGGCGTCAGGCCGGACATCAAGATTGCCCTGTGCGGTTATGATTTCACCTGCCGCAGGGTCAACGATCGGTGCAACGGCCTGTTGACCATCCCCGAGCAGACTGGCGGGCTGGTACGTTTCGAACAGGTCAAGCGGGAACTGGCCGAGGAATTTCCCGGGCGGGTGATCTACGTGCAGACGGCCGGCCTGATGCAGCACCATTTTGGCTATTTCACCAGCAACGAATGGGGCACGGGAACCAGCGGTCCGTGGCCCGCGCCGCGATCCCTGAGCGAGGTGGACGTGCCGCCGGGTGTGGCGCCGTTGCCGGGAGATCACCGGAACGGTTACACCCCGTGGCCGGGTGGCGATCCCAACTGGCAGGACCCCCGGGCCGCGTATATCGATGATGATATTCACCTCGTCGAGGAAGGGTACGACGTGTTCGCCAAGCACATCGTGCGGACCATCGTGCGGGAGTGGCTTAATTACCCGCGGGCGCTGTACATCCTGCCCCAGGCGCCGTCGGGAAACACGCAGCAGTTCCGGGTGATCTTTTCGCATCCGGTTACGGGCGTGGACGTGACGGATTTCAGCGCGACGGCGGCCAAGGCGGTTTCCGTGCAATCGGTGACACAGGGATCGACGGCGGAAGAATGGGTGGTTACGGTCGCCCTCAACGGGGCTCTCGAGGCCCAGTTACAGGTGGAAGACGACGACACGATCGTCCGGAGTGACGACAACACGCTTCCCCTGGGTGGGCCCGGCGTGGGGAACGGGGTGTATGCCTACAACGGCGAGTGGACCTTCACGGATCTGCTGCGGCCCGCCGATGACGATTTCGTGGGATCGCTCGAATACCTCAACACGGTGATGGAGCCCTACATCAAGACCTTTGTTCCCGACATCAGTTTCGCGCCGGATCGCTTCGACGTGAACGGCAATTTCGTCATGGACGGTGGCAGCATGCAGGAGCCCTACAAGATTCCGGGCAACGCGGTGCTTGAGTCCTACGAGTTCGGGCTGATCCGGTACTGCCTGGATCATCCGACCATCGACCTGTCCGGACGGGGTGGCTTAAAGGCGGCCGACGTGGTGGCGGCGTGGCAGAACAATATCGTGAAGGCGCAGGCCTGCCTGGGTGGTCTGGGTAGCATTGCCGATTCCTTCCTGCCCGGGCTGGACACGCTGGTAGCGGGATATTACACGCTTGGAGATGGGGATTCCACGTTCTTCGCGACCACCCTTCTGACCCTGCTGGCAGCCATTGATAACTTCCCCGTGGGGGTTACGGCTCCCGATCCGGCGGATTTCATCGGTTTTCCAGACCTGCTGTCCCGGACCGCCGACGCGGACAAGGATGGCTGGACGAACGAACAAGAATACGCCTATTTCTACCCGGATGGTATCGAGGCGTACGCGGCTGCCGCGCTGGATCCGTCCCGACAGCCCAGGCGCGGCGTGGGGATGTACGAAGAGGGGGAACACGTGCGCCTGGCCTTGCTGGACCACCCCGCGTATGACAGCACGTTCCAGTGGTACAGGGACGGCGTGGCCCTTGCGGCGAAGAGCATGAATGCAGGCGTCAACGAGCGATGCCTGGACCTGTTCCCCGTGACGGAAGCCGACGCGGGCAGTTACACCTGCGTGTACCAGGTGGGACAGGGTGTGGGCGTGAACCGTGTGCTGGTGAACCGCACCTACGGGCCGATTCAGATCCGCGTGGGGGCGACCATCCCCGCGGCGTCCGGTCTTGGCCTCCTGGCGCTGGGCGGCGTGCTGGCGGCCGTTGCCACGCGCCGGGCTCGCGGGTCCCGCTGATAGGTTAACGGTAAATCAAAGAAAGGCTCCCGCCTGTTTCGAAGCGATTCGAAGAGGCGGGAGCCTTTTTTGTCACGTCATCAAAAAAAAACGCCCATGGAACGGGCTTCCATCGGCGGTTTATCACGGTCATCGTAACAGCAACGTCAGGCCTCGGGAGGAGCGCCCTTGAGTCGTTCGGGATCGATGCTCGCCTGCCGCATGGCCTGGGCTTCGATCTGCTGCATCCGGGCGATGAAAATCTGCTGCAGTTCGGCCACGGTATCATTCAGCAGGGTTGCTTCACCCGGAGTCAGGTTGCCTTTCATCTTTTCCCGCAGCATGAGCAGCATTTCGATCGTCAGCCGGGCCTGGTCCAGGTTAACGACCACCCGGTCGGCGCCCTGCGAAATCATGCCAAGGGCAAACATGGCCTGCGTGGCCAGACTCCCCATGAGCATCTCGAAATAGGGATCAACGTTACCTTCCGGGGCATCGGGTGCCCCGGTTGGGGCCGTTCGCGCGTCCGCGGGAGTCCTTGCATTACCAACTCCCCCGGTCGTGGCCGCTGACCCGGATGATCCCGGCGCGTCCCGACCAGCGTCCGCGGCCAGACGACGAGCCAGTTCCTCCTTTTCCCGTTGTGCCCGGGCTTTCCAGTCTTCGTCCACGAATAGATTTGGTCCGCTGTCGGCCATGGAAAGACCTCCGCGTCAAACCGGTCCCGTGGCCGCGGACGGGATACGCTCCCGCCCCGGCCACGGGTTACCGGAACGCGTTACTTGTTCTTGTGCCGATTCGCGCGCCTGCGTTTCTTCCGCTTGTGCTTATTGATCTTCGCCTTGCGGACTTTTCTTCCGCCTGCCATCTGTCACCTCCTGGACGCGACAGCGTCCCTTTACGGAACGGGTTACGTTTTCAGACCGGGTTCCGGCAACTGGCGCTAGCGCGATCCGTCATCCTCCGGTAACGCGTAGTCCAGCAGTTCTTCCGGTTTGAAATACAAAGCAATTTCCCGCGCGGCCGTTTCAGGCGAATCGGACGCGTGGATGATGTTGCGCTGCTTGCTCAGGCTGAAATCCCCGCGAATCGTTCCCGGGTCCGCCTGGGCACTGTCGGTGGCTCCATTCATGCGGCGTACCACCGACACGGCGTCCCGTCCTTCCCACACCATCTGGACCGTGGGACCGGACGTTATGAACGCCACGAGGTCTTCGAAAAACGGTTTACCCTGGTGTTCGGCGTAATGGGTTTCCGCCATCTCTCTCGTCAGGCGTTGGAATTTCAGGCCGACCAGTTTCAGTCCCCGCCGTTCAAAACGGCGGATACATTCACCAACCAGGCCCCGCCCAACGCCGTCGGGCTTCACCATGACAAATGTGCGTTCCACAGTCATAAGAAACGGAAATGCCCTCTTTACACCGTTCCAAGGTTACTCGAGGACCCCTAGTTTAGCAAAAAAAAGCGCGTTTCCGCAAGTTCCCAAAAAGGATGGGCTGAGGCTGAATCAGGGACAATCCCTTTGCACCTCGACTTCTCGGGCTATCAGGGCGGGAATGTGAATCGAGCAGGAATCGGAGTTAAGGGGATTTCCGGTACATTCCAGCACGCGAGGAAAAAGGGTGGTGTCCGCGTCGATGAACGTGACGCCCGTGGCTAATGGGCCGAGGTCCGCGACCTGGTTGTCGCTGATGTCAAGATGCCGAAGTTTATTCAGGCCGGACAGGGGAGAGACGTCTACAACCTGGTTCCCCGCCAGGTACAGGGCCTGGAGGTTGCGGGCCGCTTCCAATCCTTGCAATGACGTGATGCCCATGTTAGGAATGTCCAGGGATGCGATGTTCAGCATGTTCTGTCGCGTGACAGGCGTGGCAGGGTCGGTAATGTTGAACAAACCCCGGATGAAACTCGACAGTGTCGTGTCGGTAATGGTCACGGGATCATCGCATCCTCCTGTCGCCAGCGTGAAGAACACGGTGGAGCCGGGAAGCATTGACGTGCCCGACGCGGGGGTTTGTGTCGCCACGATATCCGGGGGGAAGATCGGACTGCAGGTGTAAGACATTACGGGAACCAGTCCGACAGACTGGAGGGCGCTTTCCGCGTCATTTCGCGTCATGCCGACGAGATGCGGAACGGGTACGGGGCATGGTCCGGTGGAAATTTCGAGGTCCACCACGGCTCCTGGCATGACAACCGACCCGCCGATCGGGGACTGGTTGGCAACGCTGTCTGCGGCATGTACATTACTGCAGGCCGTCGTGACGGTTCCGACGGTCAAGCCTACATTCGCGAGGAGATCCCGGGCGGTTTGCTCTGAAAGATGGACCAGGTTTGGCACGACCACGGGACACGGACCCGCGCTCACGACCAGGTGAACCACCGATCCTTCCAGCACGTTGCTTCCGGCAATTGGATCCTGGGTGATGACGGCATCCACGGTAGTGTTATTGTCACACCGCGTGGAAATACTCGCGCCAAGGTTTAAACCCTGTAGCGTGAAAGTGGCAGTTCCCATGTCCACGTTTGACAGGTCGGGCACGGATACACAGGATCCCGCCGCAAAGTCAAAGTCGACGGCGGTGCCCAGGGTAACCTGTGTTGCCGCCGCGGGGGACTGATGAATCACCGTGTCCAGGGGATCGGTGTTACTGCAGGCGGCGTTCGCGGTCCCAACGGTAAGGCCAGCGGCGGTGATGGCGCTTTCGGCCTCGCCCCGGCTCATGCCCGAAAGGTTCGGCACCGCCGTGATCACGGGACAAGGCCCGGAGGACAAGGTAAAGTCCACGATGGAACCCGTGGTAACAGAGATGCCTGTACCGGGGTTTTGAGAAGCCACGGTGTCCGGTGCCGCGGTGTCACTGCAGGCGGTACTTACCGATCCAACGACGAGGCCAGCGGCGGTGATGGCGCTTTCGGCCTCGCCCCGGCTCATGCCCGAAAGGTTCGGCACCGCCGTGATTACGGGACAAGGCCCGGAGGATATTTCCAGGTCGACCGCGGTCCCTTTTCGGACCCGGATTCCCCCCGCGGGCTGTTGCGTTATGACGCTTCCCGCGGGCACCGCGTCGTGACAGCGAAGGCTGATCTGGCCCACCTGTAAGCCCGCCCCGGTAATGGCGGTTTCGGCCTCGACCCGCGCAAGCCCCATGACATCGGGGGTTTTCGGCTTACAGCCCGTGGCGATCAGTACCAGCCCGGAAAGAACGACCCATCTACCCCGCCGCGTGGTCCAGAAACTCCCCATGAATTTCATGTTTACCTCCCCGGCCTCGGAATTTCGGTCCTCGCCCTTGTTCCGTTGGCCTCTGCTCGCGCGCCCATGCGTTCAACCCCATTATACCACGTGTTCTTGACGAGGCATCCGAGGAGAGTGAACCGGGCCGGATTATCACCACAACTACAAAATGTGATAAACTACGCCGTACCGGGGGCGGTTAGCTCAGTTGGTCAGAGCGCCTGCCTTACACGCAGGAGGTCGCAGGTTCGAGCCCTGCACCGCCCACCATTTAACCAATGCTCTATTCGTAAAACCTTACCGGTGTGCGCGTCCATCACCATGGATCGCACACCGTTCTTTATTGATGTGGGCTTCTTATGATGTGTCTTACCTGGTACCGTGCCGTATTCAACAAGTTTCTGATCATATATTCTGTTTTTTCAAATTCCGGTCCGTCTCTGTTCTCGCGCCCTTTTATTCGCTGTTAACCACAATAGGCAGGGGTGGATGGAGCCAGGTAAATGCCCGGAATGATTTTTTCCAAAGGATCTGGACGCACCGCACAAGGAGGACGGCAGGCACGACGGATGTCCTGTTGGTCCTTGCGCGGCAGGGCCTGAGCGGATAGAATGACTTTCGCGCACAGCCCGCCCGGGTTGCAAAAAGCGCGGCGCCGTGGTGGAGGTAATCGAACCAGGCGCGACGGCACGTGTAAAAGGAATCTGGACCATGGAAGACGACGCAGTCGTTTCACGTCGGACGATGCTTGCGGCGGGCGCGGCAGGATTGGCGGGGGTGTCTGCCTTCGGCGCGGAGGTTCCGCCCGCCGTCGCGCCGGTGTTCTCCGTGCGGGAGTTTGGCGCGAGGGGGGACGGCGTCGCCGATGATACGGAATCGGTTCAGGTAGCGGTGGATGCCGCCGTGAAGGCCAAGGGGGGCCGGGTGCATTTCCCCTCCGGCTCCTACCGGCTCACCAAGACCATCATCATTGCTTCGTCGGACCGCCTGGACCTCACGGGAGACGGTTTCAGTTCTGTGCTGCTGCACGCGGGGCCGGAGCACTGTCTGGCGTGGCAGGAAGGAAGTGCCTGCCGCGAGTCGTCCGTGCGCGACCTGTGCATCGCCGCCGCCGGGCAGAGCAAGGACCCCGGGACCGCTGCCATCGCGTGTCTCGGTGGCGTGGAGCGGTCTCTCTTCTCCCACCTGCTGCTCACCGGCGGGGATATCCGCATGGGCAGCGGTATCCTCACGCGCGGGGTGGCTGACACGACGACCCTGATCCAGTGCGTCATGTGGGGCGTCACCGGGACGGGCCTCGAAGTGGCCCGGGGTAGCGAGGTACGCATCCTCGGAGGCCGGATCATCGGGTTTACGCGGGACGAGCACCACAGCGTGGGCGTGGCCATCACGGGGAACAACGGCGGGGTCCACATCCTCACCACGGACATCATCGGCCTGGGCACGGCGGTGAAAATCGGCGGCGGGCCGGGCGCGCCGTCCAACCGGGAGATATTCATCACCCACGCGACAATAGACAGCTGCACCCACGGCATCCACCAGACGGACAATGCCTACACCAGCATCGCGGGATGCTGGGCGGCCTCCTGCGACGAGGAACAGATCCTCGTGGAGGGAAGGGGCGCAATCCTCGCCGTGGCCGGGGGGACCATCTTCAACGGCGGCGCCTACGGCAAACCGGGTGGGCACCACGGCATGGTCGTACGCGGCGGCTCCTTCACCCTATCCGGGCTCACCATCCGCCACAACAAGGGGACGGGTCTCCTCGTTGAGGGGAACGTGCGCGACTACGCGGTCACCGGCTGCCGCATCGCCGACAACGGCCGCGGCGTGGTCCTGGGTGGGAATAACTTTGTCTTCGCCAACAACACCCTCGCCCGTAACGGCGTCCAGATCGAGGACAACGGCGGTTCCAACAAAAACATATCGGGAAACATCCTGACCGACAGGTAAGACGTTTCCTTTCGTACGGGCCAGAAGGCGGGTGACGCCGCGCCCTTTTTCTTCGAGGCATGAGCGTATCCGCATTGCTCCGCCCATGTTGCGGCGACGGTTCGGAAAGCGCGTCGTGGGGAAGGAACGTTGTCTGAACAGAAACCGATAGGGGTATTTACTTGATTCCTCCCCCGAAGAAGTAGTGGTTATGTCATGGGTAAGGATTAACCGCGCTTCTGGATAAATTTCCGGTGTCGACTCATTGACGAGATCCCATGCGTCTACGTATGACCGGGTGAAGGCCCCCTCTTCAGCAATGTACTCAAGAATGCGTTTCCGCAATTGCGGCAAGTCTTCGCGCAAAGACTCTCCCCAGGGCTGCAGGTATTCGCGTCCGCGCCAGACCATGCAAGGTCCCAGACGTGCCCCCTTCTCTTTGAGGCATTTCAGCGCCGCAAGGGTCTTTTCGCGCGTGAAACCCGGACCATAAGCGCCATGCCAGGCGATCCACTGCAAGTCTTTTTCAAGAACAGCACAATGGACAATTTGCGCACGTTTTCCTCGTAGCGATGTGGTCCGGTTCCTTTCCGGTAATGCGGTCCGCCGTCATCCAGGCGCCCCACAGAAAAGCGTGTCGCGTCATCTCGACATGTACAGACACATTGGACAAGGGCTTTCCACCGGCATCTTCGACACGCGTCACGAGATCGGCTTTGCGAAGCTGCTCAATCCGTTGTTCCGCCTTCCGTCAGGTATCCTCTAATCCAACCGCCTCCGCTGTCGCGCTCCCTGGAGCGACATAAGAACGATCAAGCCCAAGCCTTTTCGGAAAAGACCGGATGGGCCATCTGTCTTATTTCCCGTACAAATATCCGCGTGCGGCAGCCCGTTCTCTCAGGGTACGATCTTCAACTCACCGTCTAATTCCAGGACCACGGTGGATGAAATGGGGTCGGGAGCGTTCTTTCCCACCTTTACCAGCACGCCCTCTCGCCCGGACTTTACCTTCAAGCTCTTGTTTGGGTCGGCCAGCAGGTATGCCTTCGCCACGGGCGTCCGCAGCCCCGGCACCACGAGTTTTCCGTTAGCCGGCCAGTCAAACACGTGCAGGTAAAGCGTTGTGCCGTTCGGGGTGACTTTCTTCGTGCATCGTCCCCACGGCAGTTTTTCAAAGGGGCTCGCCGTTGTGCCGTAAATGGCGTCGCCGTTCACTTTCATCCATTGGCCCATCTCTCGCAGTCGCTGGACGGACGCCTCGGGGATCAGGCCTTCCGAGGTCGGCCCCACGTTGAGCAGGTAGTTTCCGCCCTTGGACGCGATGTCCACCAGATTTCGGATGAGCGTTTTCGTGCTTTTCCATCTGTTGTCGAAGGATTTGTACCCCCAGGTATCGTTCATGGTCATGCACACTTCAAAGTCTTGTCCGGGCGTGCCCGTGGCGGGGATATGCTGCTCGGGCGTGCCAAAGTCGCCCTCGTAGCCCCCGCCGAGCCGGTTGTTGGTAATGATGCCCGGTTGCAGTCTGGTGAGCGGGTAAAGCAGGTCCGCCCGCTCCTTGGTCATGTTGACCGGGGTGTCCCACCACAGCACCGCTATCGGTCCGTAGTTCGTCAATAATTCGCGCACTTGCGGCACGGCGACATTCTTGATGTACTCATCCATGTCACCGTCCTGCTTGGGGTCCCAGTGCCCGTCCCTTGCGGCTGCCCCGCCTGGATTGACCCAGTCCTGCGCCTGGGAATAGTAGAATCCGAGTTTCATGCCGTGCCTCTGGCATGCCTCCGCCAGCGGTTTCAGCAGGTCTTTCCCGTACGGGGTGCTGTCAACGACATTCCAGTCGCTGGCCTTGGTTTCGAACAGGGCGAAGCCGTCGTGGTGTTTCGCGGTGATGACGATGTATTTCATGCCGGCCTCTTTGGCCAGCCGCACCCACTCGTCCGGGTCATACTTGACGGGGTTGAACTCCCTGGCAAGCGCCCTGTACTCGTCCACGGGAATCCTGAGCGACAGCATAATCCACTCCCCAATTTCCGGCGTTCGCTTTCCCTTGTACTCGCCCGCCGGAACGCTGTACACGCCCCAGTGGATGAACATGCCAAAGCGCGCCTCCCGCCACCACTGCATCCGCGCGTCCCGCTGCGCGGGCGTTTCTTCGTCCGCCGAGGCGGTGACTGGGACTGACATCAGGACCGTCAGGGCAACCAGGCTGATCGAAAGCAACTTAGTGATGTGCATGGCCATTCTCCGTGTTGAATGTTTTTGTGAGGGGTAGCCTGTCCCCAGGCACTCCACCAGGTGGGCTCCCCGGTCCTCCGAATCCTTGCGATTGATGTTCCAGAGCAGCGCCTACTGATCCTTAATACAGTGTAGATAAATACTCGGTGGTCTGGGCAATGTTCTCAGGGTAACTGTCTCATAACCGTCACGCGCGAACATCTCGCGCGCGCCATCCACGATTCGTTCAGGGCCTCACGCTTCCGCTCGCGGCGCGCCTTGGACCTGTTCTCCCTTTTATGTTTGAAACACCCTTTACAGTATGGCACAGGTTATAGCAGTTTTCAATCCATTTGCCAATTACGACTATTTCGGATGTGATTCTGGTCGACTCGACGTGCATATGGCACCATACCCGTCGCGCCGTGGTTGTCGATCCCCAGTGCCGCCGGCTTGAACGGCGCCCGCCCGGTCAATCCCCCGTGCCGCCGGCTTGAACGTGACGGCCGTGGATGCTTCGGGGGAGGATCCCACTTGCCAGGAGATGCCCGGTACGGGTATAAATGCAAGTGAGCAGTGTTGACATCAACGGTCACTTTCTGGTATGTTATACCGACCTGACCGCGCCGGGCGCGGGGAGGTATTTTTTTCGGGCCGCTGGCGTAGCTCAGTTGGCAGAGCAGCTGACTTGTAATCAGCAGGTCGGGGGTTCGATTCCCTTCGCCAGCTCCAGCGGACGAACCAGTTGAAACATGAAGTCAATCCGCCAGGGCGGTTGGCGCGTGGTGGGATGCCCGAGTGGCTAAAGGGGACGGGCTGTAAACCCGTTGGCTAGCGCCTACGTTGGTTCGAATCCAACTCCCACCACCATGCACATAGAACATAGCGCGTGGCGAGCGTGCGACGCGATTGCCCGCGACGCGGGAGTAGCTCAGTTGGTAGAGCGTCAGCCTTCCAAGCTGAGGGTCGCGAGTTCGAGCCTCGTCTCCCGCTCCATAACCGGATACCTCCCGTAAAGGGTTTGGGCCCGCGTAGCTCAGTAGGTAGAGCACTTCCATGGTAAGGAAGGGGTCACCAGTTCGAATCTGGTCGTGGGCTCCAGTTTGCCGAGAGAAATCGCGACGGCCGTGACACGGCGGCGCGGGGCGTGTGAAACAACGAAGGAAGGAAGACGAAACCATGGCGAAGGAAAAATTCGAGCGAACCAAACCGCATGTGAACGTGGGAACCATCGGCCACGTGGACCACGGCAAGACCACCCTCACCAGCGCGATTACCAAGGCGCTGAGCAAGCGGGGACGGGCCAAGGCAATCGAGTTCGACCAGATCGACAAGGCGCCCGAAGAGAAAGAGCGCGGCATCACGATCTCGATCGCTCACGTGGAATATGAATCCGACAAGCGCCACTACGCCCACGTGGACTGCCCGGGTCACGCGGACTACATCAAGAACATGATCACCGGCGCGGCCCAGATGGACGGCGCGCTCCTGGTGGTGGCCGCCGACGACGGTCCGATGGCCCAGACCCGCGAGCACATCCTGCTGGCCCGCCAGGTGAACGTCCCTGCCATCGTCGTGTGGATGAACAAGGTGGACATGGTAGACGATCCCGAACTGCTGGACCTCGTGGAACTGGACATCCGGGAATTGCTGAACAAGTACAACTTCCCGGGCGACGACACCCCGATCATCCGCGGTTCCGCGCTGAAGGCCATGCAGGGCGATCCCGAGCATGAAGAAAAGGTTGTTGAGTTGATCAACGCGGTGGACGAGTTTATTCCCACGCCCATGCGTCCGCTGGACAAGCCCTTCCTGATGCCGATCGAAGACGTGTTCACCATCACCGGTCGCGGCACAGTGGTAACCGGCCGTATCGAGCAGGGCATCGTGCACGTGGGAGACAAGGTGGAAGTGGTGGGATTCCGCGCTGAGCCGCTCGAAACCACGGTGACGGGCGTGGAAATGTTCCGCAAACTGCTGGACGAAGGCCAGGCCGGTGACAACGTGGGCCTGCTGTTGCGCGGCGTGGACCGCAAGGAAGTGGAGCGCGGCATGGTCGTGGCCAAGCCGAAATCCATCACGCCTCACACCAAGTTCATGTGCGAAGTGTACGTGCTGACCAAGGAAGAAGGTGGGCGCCACAAGCCGTTCTTCAACGGGTACCGGCCCCAGTTCTACTTCCGTACCACCGACGTGACCGGCACGCTGAACCTGCCGGAAGGCGTGGAAATGGTCATGCCCGGCGACAACGTGACGATGACGGTCGAGTTGATCACCCCGATCGCCATGAACGAAGAGTTGCGCTTCGCCATCCGCGAAGGTGGCCGCACGGTCGGCGCGGGCGTGGTAACCAAGATTCTCGAGTGATTTCCGCGGATAGCCCGTCGCGGGATGGGCAACTGCCGAGACGATATCGGCAGGGGTGTAGCACAATGGCTAGTGCAGCGGCCTCCAAAGCCGAAGGTTGGGGGTTCGAGTCCCTCCACCCCTGCCATTCCGTTATTTAAACGCGCCACGGGGCGACGAAAGACGAGGATGTCATGGCCAAAGCGGGTGTGGTCGAACATAGCGAAACGCCGGGACTGGTCCAGCGCGTCAAGAACTTTTACGACGACGTGATGGTGGAACTGAAGAAAGTGACGTGGCCGACCCGGGATGACCTGATGGCGTCCACCAAGGTGACCCTGGTGCTGATTGCCATTCTGGCGGTCCTGATCTTCCTGTATGATCAGGTTCTGGGATGGGTTATCCTGCAGATTCTTCAGGTTTCCACGTGGCTGTGACCAGCCCTCGTCAGGTGAGGAAACCATACCAGGAGCGGTAAGTGGTGGTCAAAAAGCAGAAACAGCAGGCGGCCGATACCGGCGAGGACCTTGTGGATCAGGAGATCGCGTACGAATTCGAACTGCGCGTGCCTCCGGAGGATGGTATCCGCCGCCGTTGGTATGCCATTCACGTCCACACGGGCCAGGAAATGTCGGTCTGCCGCAACCTCATGAAAAAAGCGGCGGAATTGGATAACCCGGACTTGATTACCAACGTCTTCGTACCCATGGAACGGGTCAACGAGGTGCGGGAGGGCAAGAAGCGCGCGGTGCAGCGCAAGTACTGTCCCGGTTACGTGCTGGCCCAGTTGCCCGAGAATCCGCAACAGTACCCCGAGTTGTGGCGGGCCATCCACGAAGTGTCGGGCGTGACGGGTTTCGTCGGGGCCAGCCGGATGCGGCCCGTTCCCGCCGAAGACGCCGAGGTGGAGAGCCTCATCCAGGTCATGCGCGGTGAAAAGGAAGCGCCAAGACCGAAGATCGACCTTGAAGTGGGCGCGAAGGTCCGGATTATTGAGGGCCCCTTCGCCAATTTCGTCGGCGCGGTGGCGGAGATCAATCCGGAACGGGGCACCGTCAAGGTGCAGGTGGAGATTTTCGAACGCTTCACGAGCGTTGAAGTGGAATTGTGGCAGATCGATCAACTCTGACGGAGATACGGGCATATGCCTCCCAAGAAAAAGACCCTCAAGGCCATCGTGAAACTCCAGTGTCCCGCCGGACAGGCCAACCCGGCCCCGCCGGTTGGTCCGGCCCTCGGCCAGCACGGCGTGAATATCATGGAATTCTGCAAGCAGTTCAATGAGCGGACCAAGGACCAGGCCGGCCTGATCATCCCGGTGCTGATCAGCGTTTTCGATGACCGCAGTTTCACGTTCGTGGTGAAGACGCCGCCGGCGGCGGTACTGCTCAAGCGGGCCGCCCAGATCGCCAAGGCATCCAAGGCCCCCAACCGGGAAAAGGTCGGCAAGGTAACGGACGCCCAGGTCGAAGAGATTGCCAAACTGAAGATGCCCGACCTGAACGCGGCCAGCCTCGAAGCGGCAAAAAGCATGATCCGGGGTACGGCCCGGAGCATGGGGCTTGTGGTGGAAGGCTGACGCGTCCTATGCGGACGTTTTCGACAGCGTAAACCTATCAACCAATGTGGGAGGAGGATCATCAGGTCCTCCGTTACGACCACGGGAGACACATCATGGCGAAAAAGAGCAAACGCTACAGGGCTCTCCTTGAGAAGTTCGACACCAAAAAGGTGTACGACCTGAAGGAGGCCGTGGCCGGGGTAAAGGCCGGGGCCACGGCGAAGTTCGTTGAATCGGTAGACTTGGCGTTTCTGCTTGGGGTTGATCCCCGGCACGCCGACCAGATGGTCCGCGGCGCGGTGACCTTGCCTCACGGCACGGGTAAAACGGTGCGCGTGGTTGTTTTCTGCGCGCAGGAAGAGCAGGCCAGGGCGGCCCGGGAAGCGGGGGCTGATTACGTGGGTGGCGAAGACCTCGTGGAAAAAATCCTCGGGGGATGGACGGATTTCGACGCCACCGTGGCCACGCCGGACATGATGCGGCATGTCGGCAAGCTGGGTAAGGTGCTGGGTCCTCGTGGCCTGATGCCCAGCCCGAAGGCCGGAACGGTTACGCCGAACGTGGCCCAGGCCGTGAAGGAAATCAAGGCCGGTAAGATCGAGTTCCGGGTGGACAAGAACGCCAATATCCACGTGCCCATCGGGAAGGCCAGTTTCACGGAAGAACAACT
>JAGPFE010000105.1 GCA_018056705.1 Candidatus Hydrogenedentota bacterium
GTCAGGGCGCCTCCATCCGGCTGTTTCAGCGAGATCTCGCCAGGGCCATAGTAATTGACATACACGCCCTTGTCGTCACGGGTGACCGCCCAGTCCCGCACCAGGCCCAGGGCGCGGGGAGCGTTCACGCTGCAGCAGTTCAGTTCGGGCGTGCCGACCCGGTACTGAAAGTTGATGTGGTGATAGGAGGGAACGCGCACACCGTTCAGGGGGGTGTCGTAGGTACACCAGCTGCCCGAGGGATGTTGCGCTGCCATGGCCTGGTTGAGGGTGGTCAGTTCGAGTTCATCGGCCACGGTGGCATCGCCGGTAAGGCGCAGAATATCGACCGTCAGCGCGAGCCACGCGACGGAACAGCAGGTTTCGATGGAGCCGGGATCAAAGATACTGCCATGGGCGGACTCGGCCGTGGAAAACGCGCCCGAAGGGTGGCGGTCGTACTCGCGCAGGCTGCGCCAGAGATGGATGGCGGCATCCCGGTAACGGGATTCACCGGTGATCCGGAACATCTCCACAAAACCCTGAACGGCGTGCAGGCTTTCCCACCGCGTCCCGTTCCGGGGGAGCTGCCAGTAGGGCACGCCGGACGCCCCGAGGTTCAGCCAGTCCCCGGACCGGGCCATGTCCTCCACGATCCGGTGGGCCAGGGCAAGGTAACGGGGCTCTCCAACGCGACGATACATCATGGCGATCCCATGGAGCAGGGCAAAATTGACCTCTGGCGAGCCGGCATCTATAGGACGACGGTCGCCCGTGGCGTAAAGGTCGCAGATGCCGTCGGCTATCCGCGCGCACAGGTCGAGGGCCTGCTGATCCCCCGTGTCGTCGTACCAGGCCAGCAGACCCAGCACCAGGTGGTAATGGCCCCAAAGGTCCCAGTAGCCCGTCCAGTGCTCGTGGGCGCGCCAGGGGCCAAGGTACCCGTCGGCATCCTGGCAGGCCGCCAGTTTCGCTACGAAACTCCGCAACAGGAGGTCAAGACGCGGATCATCGACCATCCCCCGGGACAACACGGCGGACGTGAGAAACTTCCCCGCGAATTCCCCCGCCCACGGAACCATGTCGGCATAGGGCCAGACGCGGTCGCGACGGGCGAACATGTTCAACAGGCCCGGGTTCGCGGAAGGTACCCGCAAGGTCCAGTGTTCGAGGTTGGCCTGGATCCTGGCACCCAGTTCACCCCCAAGGCGTAACCGCGCGCCCGGGATGGTATCCATCACCAGGGTTCCCCTGGGTACCACCGCGTCCGCGAACGCCCCGGAAACCCCGATCACCGCGCCCAGTGACAGGCACCACCACGCCAACCATCGCGTCATGCACCGATCCTTTCCCTGGCAGGCGGAACAAGGGGGCGAACACCGGGTTATCTCGGGCTCCGTCTTCGATCCTTTCCCTGGCAGGCGGCACAGGAGCTCACGAGGCTTCACCCCGAAGACGCGCCAGCGCGCACCCCGCGCAGCCGATCACGCCCGCGTCTTCGCCCAGTCCCGCCGGCACAATTGTACAGCGGTTCCCCGGCACCTCGAAAGCGTTCGCCCGCGTCACCCGCCGGACGGTGTCGAACAGCAGGTCGCCCGCCGCGATCATGCCTCCGCACAGGACGATCCGCTCAGGGTTGAGCGCGTTGACCATGCTGGCGCACCCCAGGCCAAGCCACGTGGCCGTCTCCTCGAAGACCCACCGGGCATAGGCGTCGCCCGCCGCGGCAGCCTCGTAGATCAGGCGACCGTCCAGCCGATCGGGATCGCCGCCAGTCATGGTTTTCAACGCGGTCGTTGCGGTATCCCAGCCCTCGCGAGCCGTCCGGACCATACCCGTGACCGAGGCGTAGGCCTCGAGACACCCCCGGGATCCGCATCCGCACAGGCGCCCATTGCGATGCACCTTCAGGTGCCCCAGTTCGGCGGCGGTACCGTCGATGCCGCGGAGCAACCTGCCGAAGACCACGATTCCCCCACCCACGCCGGTGCCGAGGGTAAACACGACGATGCTCTCGTGGCCGCGGCCCGCGCCCATCCAGAACTCCCCGTAACAGGCGACGTTGGCGTCATTGTCCACGAAACAGGGTACGCCGAGGCGTCGGGCCATTTCATCGGCCAGGGGGACGTCCTTCCAGCCGGGCAGGTTGGGCGGACTGTACACGACGCCCGTCTGCCAGTTCATGGGCCCCGGCGCGCCGAATCCCGCGGCCAGCACGTCGGACACGCGCAACCCCGTCCGCCCGAGCAGATCCCGCGCCGCTTCCGCCATCACGTCCATGACGGCTTCCGGGCCTTCTTCCGCGCGGGTGGGCCGGGAGTCTTTCGCCAGCAGTTTCCGGTCTTCCGTAACGAGGGCAGTCTTGACGTTGGTGCCGCCCAGATCCACACCGATCACCACGTGAGCCATGATTAACCTTCCCCTTTTTCCGGCGTAACCGCCGGGATGGTCGCGATCTCGCGCACGTATTCCAGGGCCCGGCGCAATCGCTCGAGCGCGGTTTCACGCCCAAGCAGGCGGGTCAGTTCGTAGAGCCCGGGTCCGACCGGCTTTCCGGTCAGGGCAAGCCGGGCGGCGTTCACCACGCTGCCGATCTTCGCTCCGATGGCTTCGGCCTCGGCCTGAAAACGTTCCTTCAAGGCGTCAACCGACCAGGGTTCGGCAGCCGTCACGGCGCGCCGGGCCGCTTCAAGCCACGCCGCCGAATCGGGCTGGGCGAAGAACTTGCGGGCCGCTTTTTCATCGTAAGAGGTGACGTCGCGGAAAAAGAAATCGACGTAATCGACGATATGATTCAGCGTGGGGATCTTTTCCTGGCAGATGGCGGCCATTTCGGTGAGCCACTCGGGTGAACGGGTGTCGGGATCCAGGCCCGCGGCGCGGAGGATGGGCAGAACCCGGTCGCGCAGGTCCCCGGGCGCGAGGCGCCGGATGTGCTGCCCGTTGAGCCAGTCCAGCCGGGCCCGGTCGAACCGGGCGGGGGACTTGTTGAGGCGGTGAATGGTGAACAGGCGCACCAGCTCGTCGCGGGTGAAGAATTCGCGTCCCTCTTCTTCCGGCGTCCATCCGAGCATGACCACGTAATTGATAATGGCTTCGGGCAGGTATCCGGCGTCGCGCCAGTCGAGCACGTTGGCCCCGTGCATGCGCTTGCTGTATTTTTTTCCGGTTTCGTCGAGCACCATGGGCAGGTGCGCGAACGTGGGCACGGGATAGCCCAGCGCTTCGAAGAGCATGATGTGTTTCGGTGTGTTGGTCAGGTGGTCATCGCCGCGGATGACGTGGGTGATTTTCATGTGGGCGTCGTCGGCCACGACTGCAAGGTGGAAAATCGGGTCGCCGCTGGGACGCAGGATAATAAAGTCGTCGAATTCGTGGTTGTCAAAACGGACTTCGCCCTGGACGAGGTCGCGCACGATGGTTTCTCCTTCGTCCGGGGTTTTCAGTCGGATGGCACAGGGTTCGCCGGAGGCCATGCGGCGGCGGGCCTCCTCCGGGGGAATGGCGCGGCAACGGCCACTGTAACGGTAGGGACGCTTTTCGGCCATGGCCCGTTCGCGATCGGCCTCCAGCGTTTCCTTGGAGCAGAAGCAGGGATAGGCCTTGCCTTCCTCCAGCAGGCGGAACGCCTCGCGGCGGTGCATTTCCCTGCGGAGACTCTGACGATACGGACCATACGCGCCTTTTTCGGGCACGCCGCCAAAGGCCGGACCCTCGTCCCAGTCGATACCCAGCCAGCGGAATCCTTCGCACATGGCTTCCACGAAGGCTTCATCGGTCCGTTCGGCGTCGGTGTCTTCGAGACGCAGCACGAAGACCCCACCCTGGGACCGCGCGAACAACCAGTTGAACAGGGCAATTTTCGCCGTTCCGATATGCAAAAACCCCGACGGACTCGGGGCGACGCGACAACGCACGGACATGGCATAACTCCATTCAACGTAAGATGTTGTGAGGATACAGCATATCACGGCGGGCTAACGGCGCGCCATACCGCGCGGCAGGGATTGAAACGCTGGAAACGGCACATGGACTTGCAAAACCGGGCGGCCTTCTGCTACTATTTCGGGCGATTGATCCGCGGTAGCTCAGTCGGTAGAGCGGGTGGCTGTTAACCACTAGGTCACAGGTTCGAGTCCTGTCCGCGGAGCCAAAATTCAATCCGCTGATTTCAGCGGT
>JAGPFE010000106.1 GCA_018056705.1 Candidatus Hydrogenedentota bacterium
TTCCCCGGCGTTCGCAGGCGGATGGAGTGTTTTCTCACGTACCGGAACGCGTTGTTCATCGATGATTTCGCGCACCACCCCACCGCCATCGTGGCCACGCTGGACGCCGCGCGCGGCCGGTGGATGGGACGCCGGATACACGCCGTGTTTGAACCGCGTTCCAACACAACCGTTACCAGGCGCTTCGCCGGAGAACTGGAAAGTGCCCTCGCCCTGGCTGACATGGTATGGCTTGGACCGGTATATCGCGCCGAACGCCTGCGACCGGAAGTCCGGCTCGATCCCCACGAACTCGCGGATGGCTTGCGACGGCGGGGCATACCCGCGCGGGCTTTTGACGAGGTGCCCGCCCTCGCCGACGCGCTCTGGCAGGCGGTTGAACCGGGAGATATCGTGCTGATCATGAGCAATGGCGCGTTCGGCGGGCTCTATGACCTGCTGCGACAACGGGCCGCGGAAATCAGCCGGTAAGCGCGCGCTATCACAGGTATCCGATCGAACGCAGGTCTTCCTGGGCACCCTCGGAAAGCGGTTGTTGTTCCCGCCTGGTATTACCGCCGGATGTCCCGATAATCCCCGTCCGTTCGCAGTGGGCTTTCAACGCGGCCTTGAGCCGGTCGAATACTTCCGGCAGGCGCGGGGCGGCGTTCACCAGCTCCATGGGATCCTGTTCCAGATCGGCCAGTTCCCACAGAGAGGGTGACAGGCTGTCGTATAGCACCCACCGGGAGGAGGTCCAGTCCTCGGGACGTTCCCGTCTTGACGCTTTCCACACGGTGAGCTTGTAGCGTCCATCGGTAATGGTAATACTTCCTTCCCCCTGGATACCCCGGCTCTTGTCTTCGCTGACCAGCAGGCGCCCTTCCGGCCGGGGAAACCTAAGAAGGCTGATCCCTTCCAGCCCTTCGGGGACCGGCGCGCCAGCCAGTTCCAGCAGCGTGGGCGCGAGATCCAGCAGCGATACCGGATCACTCCTCCGGATGCCGACTTCCACCCCTGGCGCGCGCAATACCATGGGAATCCGCGTCGAGGTCACGTGCGGATTGCCGTGGTTCCACACCATGGGCCGTTCCCCGAAGGATTCCCCGTGATCCGCCGTAAACACCACCACGCTGTCCTCGTAGCACCCCAGGTGTTTCAGCCGGAACAGTACCTCGCCCAACCGGCCGTCCATGAAGGTCACCTCCGAGGCGTAACAGGCCCGGGCATAATCCATGTCCGCCCGGTGGGTCTGGTCTGGATTCTCGTTCTTTTCCACCATCGCGTCAATGACCTGGTTGGTTATCAGGTTACCTAGGGAGCCCGCGTTGCGGATCAGGTTCGGAAACCGGTTGACGTAACTGCTGTGGGGTTCGAAAAGATGCACGAACAGGAACAGGCCGCAACGGTGCTTCTCGGCTACAAGGTCCCGGTTTTCATCAAGGAACGCCGTGACGGCCCGGAACACTTCATCCTCGTCGTCCGAAAAATAATACAGGTCAAAACCCTGGGCCATGCCCGTACCGGGCCCCACAAACCCGTCGTAATAAGTCCGCGCGAAGCCCGCCGTGTAATAGCCCGCATCGCGCAGCATCTCGGCCAGCGTCACGGCGGATTCCGGCAGCACGGAATTCACCAGTTCGGCCCCATGCTGTGACGGATACCGAGACGTGAACAGAGAAGCAAATGCCGGCCGGGTCCACGGTGACGGCGTAAACGCGTTGTCGAAACAAAGCCCATCTGCCTCCAGGCAACGCAGGTTGGGCGTGTACCCCCTGCCGTCCGGACGCAGCCCGGTGTAATACACGGATAACGCGTCCGCCACGGCCAAGATAATATCCGGGGTTTCGCGCGGACTCCCGCCTTTCCGGTCGTCTTCCCGCGCCGCCTGACGGAACGAAGAAACATGCAACACCGCGTCATCGATCCAGACCGAGGGAGATCCACCGTTGTCTTCCTGAACGACCTGGAGAACGACACGAATCCGGTCGATACCAGCGGGCACGATCGCGCACGCGCCGCGGGGTTGCCAGGCCGCGTGGGACGAAAGCGGCAGGTTCAATTCTTCCCGGGAAACGGCCTTATCGCCTGAAAGGTCAACGCGTTCCCAGGCCGATCCCCGCCGTCCTTCTATGTGCAGGCCCACCCGAACCTTGCCCATATCAGTTGTCCGAAACCAGGCGATGGCCCCCGCGAAATCCCCCGCTCCAGCCGGCAGGGCGTCCCCGACCAGCGAGACCGGTCGCGGACCGGCTGTCACGCGCAAGGCATACCGACCTGACCGGGCATTCCCCGCTTCGAGAGCGACCGCATGGTTCGGTCCAGACGCGGACCAAGCCGCGGCCACCCCGGTCACCCCAGGAATCTCAAACGAAGGATTCAGATTGTCCGGGGGAAACACGCTTCTGAAATCATCCGGTAACGCGGTGTCCTTGGAAACAGGAGACGTGCCGGCGACTGATTCCCCCGGCTTCGATGCGGTCCCGAAAATGGAGCGGAAGTCGGAAGGCAGCCCCAGCAGCAACAGGGACAACACGAAACCGGCAGCCATGAAAAGTCCCAGGCCCAGGCCACTATATTTCTCCGGCGAGTCCCTGTCCGTCATGTCCAGTACCTCCCTCTTTGGCGGACGCGTTACCGGACCGAGGAGGGGATTCCGGCGTCACGCGGGCATCCCGCAGTACTTCTTCTGTCAGAAAATCCACCAGCACGTCAGCCGTGAAGCGCGCCCCTTCCTCGTTCAGGTGCATATCGTAATAATGATACAACTTTCCCCCATTCCCTCTTCCCGTTATGGCGTGGTACAGGGATACGCGGGGAATTCCACGCCTTTCCAGCAGGCGGTCCCCCATGATCGCGTCTTTCCCGGGTTCCCGTTCCCGGCGGATATCTTCCGGTAAATCCTGGTTCCAACGATCTGGATCCACGGAATACACGCAGGGAATCGCAAAACCTGCCATCCGGATTTGATGATCCGCGCAGTACTCCTGGATATTGGCTACATCGGCCGCAAGCGTGTTGTACGCTAATTCCAGCAAGGGATACCATGCCTTGAGATTGGCTTCCAGGGCCCAGAATCGGTGGGGCGTCGGCGGCACAGGGGGCAGGGGTCTCACGCCGGAATACGGAACCCGGCACATCACCCTCGCGTACATCTCCGGCACATCCATATCCAGCAGAGAGGCTAGGTGGCACCAGGCCGCGCTTTGCGTGGCCAGCACCATGTACGCATCCCCACCGGGGCCGGAAGCCACCCGCGCGAAACTCACCCGACGTATAAAATTCCGGGGATTGTAAGCCCGCAGGTGAAGATCCATCCGGCTAAGGGTATCCGAAAGGTCGTTGCTGAGGTACAACTGCAGGATAACGAGGTCGGGCTGGATGGCGCTGGAAATCCTGCGTAACAGCGCGTACTGCTGGTATGGCGCTGAGTTACCTAAGCCACCGTTCATCACGGTAATGGCACTCGTCCCCAGCCGTTGACGCAGCATGGCCTGCAATTGCCTGGGTATGGTGTCTTCCATCCGCTCGATGGCCATGCCGGCGGTAAACGAATCACCCAACATCAAAATCCGGAATTCCCCCGGAATTTTGGGGGTGACAGGGTCATCCCTCAGTCCCAGCGCGTTGGTCCGAAACGGCATGGGACGCCGGGTACCTTGCGGGCCATCGGTAAACCAGTAATACGAGATTCCGTTCGCGGGATACCTGAACAAGGTTTCCCGATCCGGCAGGACATCCGGAAGGGGCCGGCCGAAACGCAACCGGGCCCCTGTTTCCAGGATCGCTCCCGCAATGAGGATCGCGAGCGCGCCCCGTCCCACGAGACCGGCGAGCCTAATCAGTTTCTTTTTCATCCACGAGACAACCGCATGCTTTTCCGGGGTTGTGGATTCACTCCCACCCATTGTAAGCGGTACGATGGTCAAATCGTGTTTCCGGTCGCCCAGTTCTTACGCTCGAAAATTTTTTTTGCGTTTTCCGAAAAAAGTACTTGACACGCCAGACCGGTTTGTGGTACAAACTTGTTGGTGGACATGGAGCCACCGAAAAAAGGCTGGTAACGGGAATAATCCGTATCAGGATTCCCAAACGAGAGGAGGTGACAAGATGAAGAAACTGAGCACGGTGATGATGATGGCCCT
>JAGPFE010000107.1 GCA_018056705.1 Candidatus Hydrogenedentota bacterium
CCGGATACTTGATGGCCAGGATTTCCACCGCCAGCAGCGCGGCGTTGGTCGCGCCCGGCGCGCCGATGGCCACGCCGGCCACGGGTACTCCCGGCGGCATCTGGGCGATGGCGTACAGGGCATCCACGCCCTGCAGGGCACCAGAAGCCAACGGCACGCCTATCACCGGCTTGACGGTGAGGGCGGCAACAGTCCCCGGAAGAGCGGCAGCCATTCCTGCCCCGGCAATAAAAACTTCCACGCCTTCCGCGTCTTTTTTCCGGACGTATTCCGCCACGGCATCGGGCGTGCGATGCGCGGAAAGAACCCGGCTCTCATGGGGAACGCCGAACTGATCCAGCACCTGGTGGGTTTTCTTAAGGACCTCCCAGTCGGAGTCACTACCCATCAAGATGGCCACGAGATGTCTTACGTTGGTCATGGTTCGCTCCTTTCTTTGGGGGTTCGCGTCAGATGTCCGGGTCAGAAGTGACGTTCGATGTAATCCAGCGCGGCTTCAAGATTCGGCAGGATTTTCGTGCAGTACCGTACCATCCATGGCGACATATCCTGAAAAGTAAAGGGACTGAACGCGATCACGAACTTGCCGAGGTCATGGGCGGCGTAAAAAACTTCCATGGAGGTGCCGATGGAGGGTTTGCAGTAATTCACGAGGAGGATATCCGCGTCACGCACGTCCTGCAGATCGAACTCGACGATTTCGTTGGCGCTGTCGAGTTCCCGGTCCCGGAAATTCCGCCGCATGGGATCCAGGAGAATGAAACGTCCCGCGAGACGCTCCTTGGCGCGCTGCCGCCAAGGAATACTTTCATTCGGCGACGCATCCATGATGGGACCGCTGAGGTAGATTTTCCTGGTTTCCTGGGGCATCGTGGTATTGTCCCGTATTCCGACTCAGGCGAGAGGCCAGTCCTGTTCGACCCAGCCACGGATCTGCCTGATTTCCTCATCATCCAGAATGAGGTCGCCCGCGGCTGCATTTTCGATCACCTGGGCCTCGGATCGCGCGCCCGCGAGGGCGGTGGTCATACCGGGCTGGGCGCCCAGCCAAGCCAGAAAGACTTGCCCCAGCGTAGCGTTGTGACGTTCGGCAATGGGGCGGGTTTTTTCGAGCAGGTTCCAGACCTTGAGACGGTTGTCCCGCGAAAACATGGGCTTGGTTCGGCGCAGATCCCCCTCCGGAAACTCCCGGTCCGGGGTGACTTTTCCGGTCAAGAGGCCCTGGGCGATGGGGCTATAAGCGAGGATGCCGATGTTATGCTCCCGGCAGAAGGGTAACACGTCCTTTTCAATTTTCCGGACGAGGGCGCTGTATTCCGGCTGGTCCGAGACGATCTCGCCATGCCGCAGGCATTCTTCCATCATGGCGGGCGTGAAGTTGCTGACGCCGATCCACCGGATTTTTCCCTCCTGTTTCAGGTCCATGAGCGCGCCCATGGTATCGGCGAGAGGAGTCGTCGCGTCGGGCCAGTGGCACTGGTACAGGTCGATGTAATCGACTCCGAGGCGTCGCAGGCTCTGTTCGCATTCCCATCGGATGGATTCAGGACGGAGATTTTTATAAATGGCCCGTGGATTTCCATCGTTATCCCGGGTGTCGAAGAATTTTTCACCTTCCGCAAGGTCCCATCGGAGCCCGCACTTGGTGGCAATAATCACCTTGTCCCGCCGGTCGGCGATGGCGCGACCCACGATGGTTTCGCTGTGCCCCATGCCATAAATGGGGGCGGTATCGATCAGGTTCATGCCATGGTCGATGGCCGCGAGCATGGCCCGGATTGCCGCCGCGTCATCGGAACCGCCCCAGAGCCAGCCGCCGATCGCCCAGGCGCCAAAGGAAATCACCGGTACCTGTAAATCACTGGAACCCAGTTGACGGTAACGCATCGTTTTATCTCCTTTCCGGCTTTACAGTTCAAGAGGTTATTCACTCCGCGGGAGTACCCTGCTCTCCACCACTTCCGGGCGTACGAGGCACCTTGAGTTTTGAACCGATCTTGACCAGGTTTCTGTCCTGAATGTCATTGATCCGCATGAGCTCCGCCTGGCTGATGCCGTACCGGCCGGCGATACGGCTGAGGGTATCCCCCGGTTGCACCACGTACACCCGGTAAGTTGTATCGTCGCCCTTCGGAAGAGAAACGGCTTCGGGCGTGGACTTTATTTCATCACCGGCGGATGTTTCCGGGGAAGACGGTTGGGCTGGCGCGGGCGCCTCGGACGCCTCCTTAGACTGTTCCTCATGGTTTGAAGCCGCGTCCGGAGGAACCGCTTCGCCGGTCGCCGGTCCAGGCTCGCCCTGCTGAACCCCGTAAATTTTCAGCACGGTTCCCGAGACGATCCGGTCGGGATCGGTAATTCCGTTCCACTGTTTCAGATCGGACAGGGAAACGCCATACTTCTTCGCGATGGTTGACAATCCTTCGCCTGGTTCCACCCGGTGCATGACGCAGGGACCTTCGGGCACAGTGGGCTGAACCGGTTCAGACGTGGACACCACAGCCGCGTCGGGCGCCTGGGGAACCGGTCGCACCTCGGATGTATCCGCTTGCGGGGAAACCTCACCAGCCGCCGCGGCTTCAGCCGGACTGCTTTCCGTGGTAGGGGCCTTTTCTGAAGCAGCCGTCTCGGCATTCTCCGATGCTTCCGGACCGGCTGACGGGGTCGGCTCTGCGGCCGCCGGGCTCTCCTCCGGCGCGGAAACGCTGAGCGCGCCCGTTGTAGTGGTATCTCCATCCGGGGCTGATTCCAAGGGTGGCTGGGGAACGATCACTCCGGTAGAAGGCGTAGATTCCGGTACATCCATCGGTGGAGAGGAGGCCGGTTTCGTTTCAGGCGCGGCCGCGGGGGTAGCCGGTTCCGAAGCGCTTGGCGACCGGGCGGCGTACCGCGCGCGGAACCGTTCGAGACGTTCGGCGCTCGCGGCCAGTTGATCTGGGGGTAATCCATTCAGATCAAAGGACATAAGCATACCGACGGCGATATCCTGACGATCGAAATCCACGAGCACGGCATCACAGCCCGCGGCCACGCATCGGACGGGAAGCGTGGCGGGATCCTCATCGTCCGCGACGACGGGTGGTACCGTCACGTCACCCAGTACCAGGCCGTCATACTGCCATTTTTCGCGCAACAGTTCCCGAATGATCACCGGCGAGGCGCAGGCGGGTCGAGGTGGTTTGCGCGCGTCCAGGGCCGGAACTACCACCTGGTTGACTACCAGCGCCGGAGTTCCCGCCTGGATGGCCTGGAGAAAGGGATCGACCATGCCGGCCAGGACATCGAAATCACTTTCGATAATCAGGGCGTAGCCTTCGGGTGAGGTCGTCGTGGCAACCCCCGGAAAGGGCCACACCGCGGCAGCCATGCCATGTTCCAGCAGCGTCCGGTTAATATCCAGTCCCAGTTTCACGGCCGCGGTGGCAGGCAAAGAAGAGCCAAACAGGGCAACCGGGGACGCACCCGGGGCAAAAGCCAGGCAGGGACCCAGCCATCCCGATCCTCCCCATTGCCGAATGGTTTCCAGTACCTGTTCGGGAACCGACGCCCCAGGCGCGTCGACATTCCCTTCCGGTCCGCCAACCAGGGAAGCGCCTCCGGATATATCCATAAGCACAACCGGTGGCTGGGGAAACGCCGCCAGCATGTCCAGTACTTCGCGCGTCGTCCGGGGATCCCCGGCGTTCTCCATGCGCAGCACCAACACGGCTGGACGCAACTCGGTTATGACGTTCCGCCAGAGCAGGCGCAGTGAATCCGGGCTGACCACAGGCACGATGTGCCGTCCCCGGCCCTCGGTAATGTTACGCAGGGTGGCAGTGGCATTAAGGGGTTTTGCCGATACCTGGGGCGATCCGCCCTGTTGCCGCGCGCCCTCGCGCCCGTTGATCAGCGCCATGAACAGGTACATGACGCTCATCCCCAGGGCGAAACCCAGCACGAAGGTCATGAGGAGGGAAACGGAACTACCATACGATTTTGAACGACGATAATAGGCCATGAGATTCCCTTAAACCCGTGGCAGGTGATGAAATTCGCGGATTATTATTGCACTTTTCGGGGGAAACGAGTAAAATTAATATAAAGGCATGGGAAAAGGATACTCAG
>JAGPFE010000051.1 GCA_018056705.1 Candidatus Hydrogenedentota bacterium
GCGTTGGGCCGTTCCGTGACGATGGGAATCATGCCCTGGAGGGGGGCATTGTCCAGCGATACTACCAGGAGGTCGGCGATGATCCGGGGAGGAGCGGACCCGGCAACCGGCGAGCCGGATGGTTCCGCTCCGGATGTCGCCGGGAGAGGAGGAGCGACCGGACGAGAAGGCTCGGCGGCTTCCTGGCGGGGCCTGCAGAAGCAGCCGCTCAGCCCCAGCAACGCCATGCCCGTCAGGACAACCGTAAACCCGGCGCGCGGGAATGCAGCGAGACCGGCCGAACCCACGTCACGCTTCCCCTTCCGTGTAGAACTGGGTTTCATACAGCCGCCGGTAGAGACCATTGCGGGCCAGCAGGGTGTCGTGGTCGCCCATTTCCGCGATCCGGCCGCTGTCCAGCACCACAATCCGGTCCGCCCGCCGGATGGTGGAGAGACGGTGTGCGATCACGATCGTGGTGCGCCCCTTCATGAACCGGTCCAGCGCGTCCTGTATCAGTCGCTCGCTTTCGCTGTCCAGGTTCGAGGTGGCTTCGTCCAGGATGAGAATGGCCGGGTCCTTGATGATGGCCCGGGCGATGGCGAGGCGCTGGCGCTGACCACCGGAAAGGGTCGCGCCCTGTTCGCCAATGATTGTGTCGTAGCCGTCGGGCAGGGCCAGGATAAAGCCTTCGGCGTTGGCCGCCCGCGCGGCGGCCCGGATCTGCTCGTCGGAGAAGTCCCGGCGCCCGAACGCGATGTTATCCCGTACGGTACCCGCGAACAGGAAGGTGTCCTGCGTGACCAGGCCGATCTGTTCACGCAGGCCGCGGAAGGTGAGGCGGCGGATGTCCACGCCGTCCAGGGTGATGGCGCCATCGCTGACGTCATAGAACCGGGGGATCAACTTGGCCAGGGTGGTCTTGCCGGAACCGCTGTAGCCCACGATGGCCGTCACGGATCCCCGGGGAAAGTCCAGGGTCAGGTCGTCCAGCACGGTGATGCCGGGGATATACGAGAACGATACCCGCTCGAACCGCAACGCCTCGCGCAGCGGCGGCGCGTCCACGGCGTCCGGCGCCTCCTGGATGTTCGGCTCCGCATCTACCATCTCGAAGCATCGTTCCGCGCTGGCCACGCTGGTCTGCACGAGGTTGTTCACGTCGGACATCTTCCGCACGGGATCCAGCATCATGCCCAGCGCGAAGTACAGTTGCACGAGATCCCCCGCGTCCAGGATGCCCGCCTCCACGCGGCGGGCGCTGAACAGCACGAATCCCGCCACACCCAGGATCAGGATGAACTCGGTAACCGGTCCGGTGGCCGCCTGCAACCGGGCCATCTGGTACAGGAAACGGCGCAGGCGCGTCAGTTCCTCGTCCACCCGGGCGATCTGCCGCGCTTCCATGGTGTACGCCTTGATGATGGCCATGCCCCGCACCGTCTCGTTAACCACGGACGTCATGGACGCGATCTTCTGCAGGGATCGCCGCACGCTCTTGCGCATTTTTTTGCCGATGTAGACCAGCGTGTACAGCACCATCGGCATGACGCACACCCCTACCACCGTGAGTTCCCAGTCGATGCGCAACGCGACGCCCAGGAAGACCAGGACCTTGAAGGGTTCCCGGAGCAACTTGACGAACACCCCCTCCAGGCCCCGGCTGACCAGGAAGATATCATTGTTGAACCGGGCCAGGATCTCGCCCGAAGGACGCCCCTCCACGAAATCCAGGGACTGCCGCGTCAGGTTTTCGTACATCTGCCGGGCGAGGTCCGTAATGACCCGCGCGCCCACGCTGGTCGCCAGGAACTCCTGGAAAAAGCGGGCCACGCCAACCAGGAAAGCCAGGACAACCACGATCACGGCGGCCAGGGCTACCGCCCGCATCCGGTTTTCCCGCATCTTTCGCACCAGGTCGAGAAATTTCGTGTCGAGGTTCGGGGGCGCCCAGCCGGTGAAGTTCCGGATCGCCTGGTTATAGTTGGCAATGTCCCTTGCCATGGACAGGGCGGGATCCTCGTGACGCGGGCTTTTCTCCTGGGTCTGGTCCGTGGAGGCCGGGGCGATGCCCGGCTGGTAAAAGGTTAACCGGATGACGGTGCCCACACCCACCAGCATGGCCCCGAAGGACGCCGCGATGAAAATAGCCAGGATCACGGAGACGACCAGTCGGCCACGGTAAACGAGCGCCATGCCCAGTAACCGCCGGTATACCTGCCAGGCGGATTTACCGGGGCGTTGCGGGGAAGGCACCAGGGGAAGGCCCATACCTGTGGCGTTCGTGTCCATGTCGTCTCAGTTGAAACATTAAAAATAATAAAAACTCGATAACATACGGTACCCGCGGAAAAGTTTCCTGGTCGGGAAGCGGACCGCGTGAACCCAAGTGAATCGTATCACAGCGACGATTGTTTACTCAATCCCGTGTTGGGTGTAGCCAGGGATAGTTGTGCCCGTATCGTGGGGACACCGGTTGTCCCGCGGCGGGCCAATATGGGAAAATAAGCGTATAGTCCCGTAAAACCGGAAACTTTTCCGGCGTTTTTCATATTACTGAAATATGGAGTTTGTCAGATGGCCTTCTGGAAATCCCAACAGCGCGCGAACCGCCTTCCCGGAACCGGGCAACCGGATTCGTTCCGGGACGTTCCGCTGTCGTCGCTGTCGGACGAAGAATTGATGCTGCTGTTCGGCAACGGCCGGCAGGAGGCGTTCGAGGAACTGGTTCGCAGGCATCACAAGCCAGTTTACGGCTATATCTACCGCATGGTGCAGAACCGGCACATCGCCGAGGAGTTGACCCAGGACGTTTTCCTGGGCCTGGTGCAGAACGCCCAGCGTTATACCCCCACGGCCAAGTTCACGCATTACCTGTATTCCATCGCCTCGAGGCTGGTGTACCGGGAGTGGAACCAGCGCAAGCGTCGTCCCCTGCTGTTCAGTCTTTTCAGGGGGCGTTCAGAAGACGAAGATGGCGACGAATTCGTGGACACGCTGCCCGATGGACGGGCTTCCATCCGCGAAAAACTGGAACGGGATGAAATCGTCTCGGCCATCACCGAGGCCCTCGCAAAGATCCCTCCCGTGTACCGGGAACCTTATATTCTGCACCGGTTCCAGGACCTGTCGTACGAAGAAATCGTGGAAATACTCGGGTGTCCGCTGGGCACCGTGAAATCGCGCATCTTCCGGGCTGAAAAAATGCTCCAGCCATTGCTGGAGCCCTATCGGGCGTACCTGCGGGAGGAATGAACCGGGCATGTTCGGGCTGTCGCGCCAGAAAGCGTCTCGAGACCGTCACCTGACGGACGCGGAAGTATTCGAGTTTGCCGAGGCCCTCAGCCGACGCGGAGCGAGTGTTTCGGTTACGTGGGCGGCCCATGTCGCGTCCTGTCCCCGTTGCGCCCGCAAGGTGAAAGCGGCCCGCACCACGCTGAAGATTACCGAACTGTCCCGGGAGATCGATCCGCCCGCGGACCTGGCGGATCGGATTATCCGGGCGGCCCGTGAACGGATGCCCCGGGTCGACCGTCGGGCGGAGCGTCGCGTGATGCCGTTGCTGGGACGCCTGGCGGTGTCCACGCTGGCCGCTGCCTGCGCGGTGTTGCTTCTTTTCCCGGCGGCGCTTCGACTGGCGGAGGTTCCCACGGTCTCGGCGCAGGATCCCGATTCCGCCTTGGTGGCGGTGGACCCCGCGCGGCATACCAATGAACCAGCCGGAGGATCCGTGGGTGGTGAAATGGAGCGACTCCGGCGGTCCATGGACCGGGCCACGTTGCTGGTGGAAGCCATGCGCAGGCACGCTCCGGAAGGGCCGAACTGGCGCGAGCGGGAACAGGCCCGGCTGGTGAACCTGGCTTCCGATGAACTGGCCACGGCGCGGTTGCTCATGGAACGGGCCGCGGGCAATCCCCGGGCGGCGGCCCGGCTGGCTGAACAACTGGAACGCCGCGCCGAGCACCTGAAACGCCTGTATATCGGCCAGGCATTGTGAAAGGATGGCCATGCGTCGCGGTGGGCTCGTCCGGCGGGGAGACGCGCGGCGCGCGGGGTGGGTGATGCGGGCGTGCGTCGTGTTCACGCTCATTTCGGGGGCAGCCCTGGCGGACGCGAATCCCATCAGGGCCCTGCCGCGGCTGGTTGATTCCCTGGATGACATGGCGCGGGATGCCGTGAGTGGCATCCTGGGACGACGGGATAACGCGTCGGTGGCCCAGAATGCGGATGGACTTTCTTCCGGTCCGTTCACCGAGAAGCGCGAAAGCGAAAACCTGTATCCGACCGGTGCCACGCCGGTGGTATCCATTTCGTCCGTCTTCACGAACCTGGCGGTAGATGTCTGGGACGAACGGCTGGTGCGGGTCCGGGCGGAAATTACGACCGAGGCCGGCGACGCCGCCCAGGCGAAGCAACTGGCGGATGCCGTTTCCATTTCGACCCAGGCCGCCGAAAATCTCGTGGAGATTCGGGTTACCGTGCCGTCTGTCGCGAATATTCCAAGGGGTGCCGTGGGCGTGGTCTGCCAGGTCACCGTGCCCCGGCAGGCCAGCGTGATCCTGGAAAATCAGTTCGGAGACGCGCGGGTGACGGATGTGCAGGGCATGGCAGGGCTTGACGTCAGTTACGGGGCGGTTACGCTGGAACGGATTGGCGGCGATGTCCGGGCCCGCGCCCTTGGGGAAGTGCCATTTACGGGTACCGACCTTGCCCGGGGCGGCACCTTTGAGTTGAAAGGGGCCCGGGTGGACCTTCGCCGGATCTCGGGGACGGTGAAACTGTCCAATTTCGGCGGCAGTGTCCGGATAGCGGAACCGGGAGACGCCCTGAACGCGGACCTGACGGTGGACGGTGGCGAAGTCGAACTGGTCGTGGATCCAGCCAGCCCCGGGGATATCGGTATTTCGGGGGTCTGCAGCAGCCTCGACAGCGCGATTCCCCTGGATCGATCGGAACAGGGAGACCGGCTGGTGGCGCGGCGGGCGCAACCGGATGCCGCCAGGCGATGGAGCGTCAACGCGTCATTTTCAAAGATCCGGATCACGGAAGCCGCGTCCCGGGAACCGCGTCCGGAACCATTATCCAGTCTATCGCCTCCCGTGACCGATACCCTCAGCCAGTCGGGGGTGGTGCCCCCCATGCCCGTGGTGATGGTGGAACTCGCGCCGGGGGACCTGATGGTCGAGCCCGCCGAGGAAGGACAGGTAAGCGTGACGGTAACCCGGTCGGTCCGGGACGTTTCGGCCGCGGACGCCGCCCGGATCCTGGAAGACATTCGCCTGGAGATGACTCCCCTGGAGAATGGGGTCAGGATTCGGACCACCGGACCTGCCGATGTCACGTCGGGCGCGTCGGGGATGTGGCGCGCCGACGTGCTGTTGCGGATACCGCGGGACGCGACTCTGGACGTCAACGCGAGCGAAGGCAACCTTGCCGTGACGGCCCTGGAGAAGTCCTTGCGGGTACGGTTGGGCCGTGGTGAAGCGCGCATCACCCGGTGCGCGGGGCCGGTGGAACTGGATACCATCGCCGGGGACGCGCGGGTGACGGAATGTTCCGGTCCCGTGAAGATTACCGCGGAGCGGGGCAATCTCCGGCTGGAACGCGTCAGCGGGACCATCGCCGTGAACGCCGGTTCCGGAAGTGTCCTGGTCGACGCGCCCAGGAGTGCCACGCGGGTGGAGACCGAATCGGGAGAGGTTCGACTGATCTCTCTGGATCCTCTCGCGGGGGATGTCGTGATCCGGGGCGGAACGGGCAATGTGACCCTAGTGATCGCGCCCGAATCCTCGGCAACCATCACGCTGAGGGCCCTCGGTGGACGGGTGGACAGCCGGGTCCCCCTGACCGGCTTCATTGACCAGGATCGGCAGGAGTTTACCGGGAAACTGGGCGACGGAACTTTTACCCTCATGGTCGAAACCCGGGGCGGAAACATTATCCTGAACTGAGGGCGCGGGAATCCCCGAAAAGCGGCCAATGTTTCCCGATGAGATATCCCTTACACCCTCCGGCTTGCGGGGAAAGCGCGCGTTTACCCCGCCGGAAAACTGGTAGACTGTCCAGGGAGATCAAGGAGCAAGGCATGGTATCTGGTAGTGAGCACGGAGCGTATCCATGGATCGATGACAGCAACTTCGCGGACTGGCGCGACGCCCTGGACGCCCTGATCGACGAGGGCGGTCCGGAAACGGGCGGTGCCATGCTGGCCCGGTTGCGAGCGTACGCCCACGCCAGGGGCGTGCGGGAACCCCTGGTGACCACCACTCCCTACGTGAATACCATCCCGCCCGAACTGGATCCCCCTTACCCTGGGGATCGTGAACTGGAACGGATCTGCAAGTCCATCATTCGATGGAACGCGATGGCCATGGTGGTCCGGGCCAACCGCGTGAGCGACGGTATCGGCGGCCATATTTCCACCTATGCTTCGGCGGCCACCCTGTACGAAGTGGGATTCAACCATTTCTTCCGGGGACCGGACAAGGACTACGGTGGCGATTTCCTGTATATCCAGGGACATGCCACGCCGGGCATCTACGCCCGCGCGTATCTCGAGGGACGCCTTACCGAGGAGCAATTAAACCATTTCCGCCGGGAACTGGCCAAGGGCGGGGGCCTCTCGTCCTATCCCCATCCCTGGCTGATGCCCCAGTTCTGGAATTTCCCCACGGTAAGCATGGGGCTCGGTCCGATCATGGCCATCTACCAGGCCCGATTCATGCGCTACCTGGAAGACCGGGGGCTGAAGCCCCGGAACGGCGGCCGGGTCTGGGCCTTCCTGGGGGACGGCGAATGCGATGAACCGGAAACGCTGGGCGCGATTTCCCTGGCTTCCCGTGAACACCTGGACAATCTCATTTTCGTGATCAACTGCAATCTCCAGCGGCTGGACGGTCCCGTCCGGGGCAATGGCAAGATCATCCAGGAACTGGAAGCGGTCTTCCGGGGTGCGGGCTGGAACGTCATCAAGGTCATCTGGGGCAGCGAGTGGGATCCCGTGTTCGCCGAAGACACGGAAGGAATCCTCGTCCACACCCTTGAACGCCTGGTGGATGGAGAGTACCAGAAATTCTCGGTGTCATCAGGCGCGTATATCCGCCAGCGGATGCTCGAGATCGAACCCCGACTGAAACCCCTGCTCGACCGCCTGACGGATGAACAACTCCGGAAGATCAAGCGGGGCGGACACGACCCCGTCAAGGTCTACTCGGCCTACTACCATGCCACCCGGCACACGGGATCCCCCACGGTCATCCTGGCCAAGACCATCAAGGGCTATGGTCTTGGTGAAAGCGGTGAAGGGAAAAACATCACCCATCAGCAGAAGAAATTGAACGAGGAGGAACTCTGGGAGTTCCGGGGTCGTTTCGGCATTCCCATTTCCGACGAGCAGGTCGCCTTCGCGCCGTTCTATAAACCGCCGGAGGACAGCCCCGCGATTCAATACCTGAAGGCCCGCCGGGAAGCGCTGGGCGGCTTCCTGCCGCGCCGGGAAATCCGGGCCGCCAGCCTCTCCGCGCCTGGAACCGAGGTGTTCGAGGAGTTTCATGAAGGTTCAGACCGGCCGGTCTCCACGACCATGGCCTTCGTCCGCATCCTGCTGAAATTACTCCGGGACAAGGAAGTCGGCAGACTGATCGTGCCGATTGTTCCCGATGAGGCGCGTACCTTCGGCATGGACGGCCTGTTCCGGCAGGTGGGTATCTACGCGTCCCAGGGACAGCGATACGAACCGGTGGACGCGGACAACCTGCTGTACTACAAGGAAGCGAAAGACGGGCAGATCCTGGAAGAGGGGATAACCGAGGCCGGTTCCATGTCTTCCTTCGTGGCGGCGGGAACGGCCTACGCCAACTACGGCATTAACACCATTCCCTTCTTCATTTACTACTCCATGTTCGGCATGCAGCGGATTGGCGACCTGGTCTGGGCCGCCGCGGACATGCGAACGCGGGGGTTTCTCGTGGGCGGGACCGCCGGCCGCACCACCCTCGCGGGTGAAGGGCTCCAGCGCCAGGATGGCCACAGCCACGTGCTCGCCCTGCCGGTGCCCAACCTGAAATGTTACGATCCCGCGTGGGCTTACGAAATCGCCGTGATCATCCAGGATGGCATCCGCCGGATGTACCAGGAAGGAGAAGACATTTTTTACTACATCACGGTGGGGAACGAGAACTACCCCATGCCGCCCCGCCCCCGGGGACGCGAGGTGATCGACGGTATTTTGAAGGGCATGTACCTTTTCCAGCCCGCGCCCAGAAAGGGCAGATTCCGCCATCGCGCCCAGGTGCTGGGCAGCGGCGCGATCCTGAACGAATGCCTGAAGGCGCAACAGGTACTCGCCGAGGAATTCGAGACGGCGGTGGATGTCTGGAGCGTGACCAGTTACAAGGAACTGCGGGTGGATGCCCTCGAGGCGGATCGCTGGAACATGCTGCATCCGGGCAACCGGCCCCGCAAGCCGTACGTGACCCGGCAACTCGAGAAGACGGAAGGGCCCGTGGTGGCCGCCTCGGATTACATGAAAATCCTGCCGGACGGGCTGGCACGCTGGATCCCGCGAACGCTGGTCAGCCTCGGCACGGATGGCTTCGGCCGTAGTGAGTGCCGCGAGGCCTTGCGGGATTTCTTCGAGGTCGACGCGCGATTTATCACCCTGGCCGTTTTGACGGGATTGTATCGGGATGGAAAACTTTCCGCCGACAAGGTACGCGACGCGATGCGCCACCTCAAGATTCCGGCGTCCAAGCCCGATCCCTGGCTGAGTTGACAATGAAGATGTGCGTTCCTTGCACCGAACGCAAACCGGAAACAAGGCAGCAGTGAGGAATCGGTATGAAGCGTGAATTCAGGTTACCGGAACTGGGCGAGAACGTCAACCAGGGAACGGTTGGCCGTGTGCTGGTCAAGCCTGGCGATGTCGTGTCGGCAGGCCAGAACGTGCTGGAGATCGAGACGGACAAGGCGGTCGCCGAAATCCCCGTTCCATTTGCCGGTACGGTGGTGGAGGTCCGGGTAAAAGAAGGCGCCACGGTGAAAACGGGCGACGTGGTCATGGTCCTCGAGGAATCCGCGGTGGACGCGACCGCCTCGCCCGCAGTCCAGCAACCGCCGGAGGCTCCCGCGGTAACGGAAGCCCCCGTGCCGGTCGCGGCGACCGAAAAGCCACCGGTTTCCCCCGCCGAGTCACGGACGCAAGGTCCGGCACCGGTTGCGCCTCCAGTCGCGCGGACGCCGGTGGTTACGGAAGTGCCTGTTACGGGGGCGGGTTTACGAAAAGGACCGGTCCGTGCCGCGCCCTCGGTGCGCGCCCTTGCCCGGGAGTTGGGAGTTAACCTGGAAGATGTCCCAACGGCGGATCCCACGGGGCGGATTACGGCCGCGGATGTGATGGCGTGGCATCAGCGTCTTCAGCAGGGCGCGGTCGTGCCGCCTCCCGCCGTTTCGGAATCGGCCGGAATTTCCGTGACTGCCGCGCCGCAAGCCACGCCGGAGGTCTCGTTGGACACGGTAGTTCGGCCCGATGACGGTAATCCCACGCTGCCCGGCGAGGCGGTGGAGGACCGTTGGGGACCGGCCTCGGCTGAACCGATGAATGCCGTGCGCCGGAAAACCGCCGAACACATGACCGCGTGCTGGGAAACCATCCCCCACGTCACGCATTTCGACAAGGCCGACATCACGGCGCTCGACGCCCTGCGGTTGAAATACGCCAGGGCTGTCGAAAAGGCGGGAGGCCGATTGACGATTACCAGTTTCGTGCTCAAGGCGTTGCCCTTCGTGCTGAAACAGTTTCCGAAATTTAACGCGTCCGTGGACATGGCCAGCCAGCGGGTGATCTACAAGGGCTACTACCACATCGGCGTGGCGGTGGACACGCCGACGGGGCTGCTGGTGCCCGTGCTGCGCGACGTCGACCGGAAGAGTGTCACCCAGTTGTCCGTGGAACTCCCCGCCGTGGCGGCGCGCGCCCGGGAACGGAAACTGTCGCTGGAAGACATGCAGGGCGGCACGTTCACGGTAAGCAACCTGGGCGGGCTGGGTGGATACGCCTTCACGCCCATTATTAACGCGCCGGAAGTGGCAATCCTGGGCATGTCGCGCGCCCAGTACGAACCCGTTTGGTCGGGTGGGCAGTTCGCGCCTCGCCTGATGCTGCCGTTCTCCCTGTCGTATGATCACCGGCTGATTGATGGCGCGGACGCCGCGCGTTTTCTACGTCGACTCATCGAGATCCTGGAGAATCCGTGGGTCCTGTTCATGGAGGCATGAATGTCATGGCTGCCGAAGATTTCGATTCACGCCAGCGATCCCGTTCCCTGCAGCGGTATGAGAATCACCGGCGGATCGATTACCTGTATTCCGCGCAAGGCCTGGTGCTGCTGGGCGCTCTCGCTTGCGGCATGGCCGCGTTTTTCGCGCCGGCCTCGGCGGTAAAATGGCTGGCCGCTGCCGTGACCCTGAACACGCTGGCTTCGCTGGTCCTCATGATCAAGATCCGGCAGTATCCACTTATCCTCCAGGACCGGATCATCCGCCTGGAGATGCAGACCCGTCTTCGCCGGATCCTGCCCGAGGATCGTCACTGGGAGATCAATGGCCTGACCCTTGACCAGTTGATCGGCCTGCGGTTCGCCTCCGACGGGGAATTGCCCGACCTGGTCCGTAAAGTGCTCGACGAGAACATAACCAGCCGGGATACCATCAAGCGGATGGTGAAGCACTGGGAGTCGGACGAACTGCGGGTATAACGGCCGCGCGCGCAGGCGATACTTCCCCGCGCGCGACCACTCGTGGTATGGTACCGCGTGGAAGGAGCCCTGCCATGAATGGTGCCATGAACGCGCGTCGACATTCCGGGTACGCGCTCAGGATGTGCGCCCTCGTCCTTTCCTGTTGCGCGGTACTGGGGTTTCCCGCCCAGTGCTGGTGCCAGCATTCTCCGGACGCGTCCCTGCCCGAGACTCCGCCGACGCCACCCCCGGATCCCGCGACACCGTCAACAGGCCCCGTTCCGGGTAACGTAACGCTGTCCAACGCGCCGTTCGTGGTCCAGGTTCCCGTGCACCTAGTTGGCAAGGTAACGCGCGTTCAGGCGGTCAACGAAAAAGGGGAACCCCTTGCTGACTCGGTACCTGATGGATCAGGCCTTGCCATGTTCAACGCGGGACACCTGGGCCCTGGCTGGTATCGCCTGAGGTTTCTGGATGATACCGGCACGGTACTTGGGGATACCACCGCCGCCGTGCTGGAGCCCTTCGACAGGCCCTGGGATCCCGCGCGAAATCCCATAGCGGTGGACCTTGCCGTGTCGTGGCTGGCACCGGCGGATATGCCCGATGCCATGGCGCAACTCACGCGCCTGGCCCGACTGGCTGGCGTGGGCTGGACCCGCGACCGTCTGCGCTGGCGAGACCTGCAACCAGAAGCAGGCGCGTGGGTGGAAACGTCTACCCGGTACGACGAGGCGGCCAGCCTCCAACGCCAGGCTGGCGTGGAAGTGCTTTCGGTTTTTCATGATCTTCCGCCCTGGGCCCGGACTCCAGATGGATCCCCCGCGGACCTGCGCCTGGTATACCGTTTCTGTGCCCGTGTCGCGGAACGGTTCCGGGGAAAGATCAGTGCCTGGGAACCCTGGAACGAGGCCAACGCCGGTAACTTCGGCGGCTGGCCTATCCACCAGATGTGCGCGTGGCAGAAGGCGGCCTTCCTGGGGTTCAAGTCAGGAGATCCTGGCCTTACGGTATGCTGGCAACCTATAGCGGGGGCGAATACCGCCGCCCAGGCCCGCGGCGTACTGGACAGCGGCGTGGCGCGCTACTTCGACGTGTACACGATCCATAACTACGACTGGGCCCACAGTTTCGCGGACCTGTGGGTTCACAGCAGCCTTGCCGCTTCGGGAAAACCGGTGTGGGTGACCGAAAGCGACCGGGGCGTGGCCGGTGACGGCTCCAATGATTTTGACGACCTGCCCGAGACCCTGGCACTGCTCAAGGCCAAGTACCTCCCCCAGCAGTTCGCCCTGGCGATGGCTTCGGGTGCATCCAGGATCTTTCATTTCATTCTCGCCGATTATTCGGAAACCCACGGAGACCGGCCCATCCGTTTCGGCCTGTTGCGCGGGGACCTGACGCCTCGGCCCGCTTACGTGGCCCTCGCGGTGGCAGCCCGGGAACTGGCGGGCGCGCGGTGCCTGGGACGCAGGCGATTCGAGGACGCGCCCGACCTGTGGGCGGTGGGATTTCGGGACCGTGACCCGGGCCGGGGTGACACGCTGGTCATGTGGGCCGAGCGGGAAGTAGACTGGCCGGAACGGGGGAACACCAGCGTGGGATACACGCTGCCCGATGCCCTGCGCGAACCGGCCCGATGCGTGGATTATCTCGGCAGGAGTATCCCCACGCCGAAGGTGTTTACCGGTGGGCCGGTATACCTCGTTTATCCGCGGGGTACCTTGTCCGCCTGGTTTGATGATCCCGGTGAACGGGCGCAGTCTTCCGAATCGGACCTGCCGACGTTGTCTCGGGGCGTGGTGCTCGAGGCCTGGTTTCCGGGCGATCCGCCACGGTCGTTTCCGGCCGGGTGGACGCCGGAGTACTATCCAGCCCTGAAGCCCGGGGAGGCCCACGCCATGCGGCTCGCCGTCTATCATCTTGGCGATGGCCAGCCCATTCGTTGCGGGCTCAATGTAATATCCCGTCCGGCAAACTGGCAGGTGGCGTTCGAGTCGACGGAACTTACCCTGGAACCCATGGACCGCGTGGAGGTCGGCGCGACCGTGACCGTTCCATGGGATCCCGGCCCCGCGGATGCGGACAAGGCCTGGTGGATCAGGCTGGAAGTTGGGGGAGAAGACGGCACTTCCCTCGACACGCTGGCGGTCGCGGTCCAGGCCATCGAATAGCGCCGCGGATCTTCAGCACTGCGCGCCTGCCGTTCGCTGGCGTCCACCGGGGCCGGTGCCGATTTCCCGGCCCAGTCGGCGGATCCGGGCGGTCAGGCAGGTATAGCATTGATCTGCCGTTTCCGCGATGCAGGCCTTGGCCGGGTAGATTTCATACAGGCGGCGGTACTGCACCGGCGTAAGGTTGGGCATCACGACATTCGCGCCCCGCTGGAGGCCGAGTTCCCGTCCCTGGGCAAGGTTCAGGGTGGCCAGGGCGGTGGTGCTCGGAATGTTTGCTTCGGGACAGGCCAGCCGCGTCAGGGCTAGGACCTTGTAGGTCATCAGTTCACTGTTGGGAACCTGCTCCTGTTCCGGGGCCGGCATGGGCAGGTTCACCTGTTCCGCGGCCAGGGGATCCGCGGGCTCCAGGCGGGCAAGGGGCGTGGCCGGGTGACTGATATAGGGGCCCACGCCGATCATGTCCAGGTCCAGTTCCCGGAACAGCAGGATATCCTGGGCCACCATGGCATAGGTCTGGCCTGGAATACCGATCATGATGCCGCTGCCGATTTCGTACCCCATTTCGCGCATGCGTCGCAACTGGGAGACGCGATCGGACAGGGTTCGTCCGGGGCCCGGGGGATGAATCAGGGCGTACAGGCCGGGATCCGAAGTCTCAAAGCGCAGAAGATAGCGGTCCGCGCCGGCCTGTTTCCACGCCAGCAGATCCTCGTCGGGACGTTCACCCAGGCTCAGGGTGACCGCGAGTCCCGTTTCCCCCTTGATGCCCCGGATGAGATCGGCCATCCAGGACCGGGTGATGCCGTAATCTTCACCCGCCTGCAATACCACGGTACCGTAACCCAGTTCATGGGCCAGTCGCGCGCATTGCAGGATTTCCTTGCGGCTCATCCGGTACCGTTCCAGCCCACGGTTGTCCGCCCGCAGGCCACAGTATCCGCACAGGCGGCAGCAGTAGTTGGATATTTCGATCAGCCCCCGCAGGTGCACCGCGTCACCCACGTGCGCGCGACGCATCTCGTCCGCCGCGCGCCACAGGTCATCCAGTCTGCGCGTGTCGGTTTCCCGAAGCCAGTTTTCAAGGGTCTGGGGATCCAGCGAAAAAGGCATGTTTCATTTTTCCATGGTCGTGAGAAAAAAAGTCCGTATAAATTTGCATTGTACCGGAAAAGTTTATATTGTCTTATACAATCCCGCGCGCGGGATGATTCCTGGTGGGAAGCCGTCCACCCGTCAGCGAACGCGCAACTTGCGATCCCGCGCGCGGGAGGTCCCCGCTGATTACGCGGACGCGAACAACCGGTAGCGGCACGTGCCAAACAGAGGAGGTAACTTATGACCGCCTATTTCCCAGAAGTGAAAGACAAGGTGAAGTACGAGGGACCGGATTCGAAAAATCCGCTGGCCTTCAAGCATTACAACCCGGAAGAGAAGGTCCTCGGCAAGAAGATGAAGGATCACTTCCGTTTCGCCGTGTGTTACTGGCACACCTTCAAGTCCGGCGGCGCGGACATGTTCGGCGCGCCCGTGTACAAGCGGCTGTACAACCAGGGCGACGATCCGATGAAAATCGCCGAACAGACCATGGAAGCGGCGTTCGAGTTCTTCACGAAACTCGGCGTCGAGTTCTGGTGTTTCCATGACACGGACATTTCCCCGGAGGCCGATGACCTGGTGGAAACCAACCGCCGGCTGGATCACATGGTCAAAAAGGCCAAAAAACTTCAGAAAGAAACGGGAGTCAAGTTGCTCTGGGGTACCTGCAACCTGTTCTCTCACCCCCGGTTCATGTCCGGCGCGGCGACCAGTCCAAATCCGGACGTGTTCGCCTTCGCGGCGACCAAGGTGAAAAAGGCCCTGGAAATCACCAAGGAACTGAAGGGCGCGGGCTACGTCTTCTGGGGCGGTCGTGAGGGCTATGAAACCCTGCTCAACACCGACATGGGCCGCGAACTCGATCATCTCGGCATCTTCCTGAACATGGCCGTGGACTACAAGAAAAAGATCGGCTTTGACGGCCAGTTCTACATCGAACCCAAGCCGAAGGAGCCCACCAAGCACCAGTACGACTTCGATGCCGCCAGTTGCCACGCGTTTCTGCAGAAGTACGGCCTGATGGAGCACTTCAAACTGAACATCGAGGCCAATCATGCCACGCTGGCCGGTCACACCCTGCACCACGAACTGGCCTACGCGGGGGCCAACGGGATCCTGGGCTCGGTAGACGCCAACCGGGGAGACGAACTGCTCGGCTGGGACACCGACCAGTTCCCCACCAACATCTATGACACCGCCCTGGCCATGTACATCATTACCAGGTACGGCGGGTTCAAAACGGGGGGCCTCAATTTCGACGCGAAAATCCGCCGCCAGTCCACCGACCCGGTGGACCTGTTCTACGCCCACATCGGCGCGATGGACGCGTTCGCCCGCGGCCTCAAGATCGCGGCGCGCCTGCTGAAGGACAAGGCCCTCGATAACTTCATCAAGCGGCGCTACGCGGGTTGGGACACCGGTATCGGTAAGAAGATCGAAAACCGCGCGGTTACCTTCGAGGATCTCGAAGCCTACACCCTGAAGAAAGCTGAGCCCGAGGTGCCCAGCGGTCGCCAGGAACTGCTCGAAAACATCATCAACGACTATATCTGCTGACGCGTTCCAGCATCCGCGATGACCGCCCCGGATATTCCCTCGTGGCATGTCCGGGGCGTTTTGCCAGGTGGCCGCCAGCCCTTTAGAATAAGCAGGTACATCGTGGCAGGAGTCTGGATGGCATGCAGTATCGTCAGTTGGGCGAAAAGGGTCCGGAAGTTTCCGTGATCGCGTTCGGGGCGTGGCAGATCGGCGATGAAGCCTTCTGGGGACCGAAGGACGAAACGGACGCCGAACGCGCCGTGGCCATTGCCCTGGATTACGGCGTTAACCTGTTTGATACCGCGGAAGTTTACGGAAATGGCGAGTCCGAACGGATCCTGGGTCGGGTTTTAGGGTCCCGGCGGGACGGGGTGTTCATCGCGTCCAAGGTTTCTCCGGATCATTGCGCGCCCGATGCCCTGCGGCAAGCCTGTGAGAACAGCCTGCGTCGCCTGAACACGGACCACATCGATCTTTACCAGGTACACTGGCCATTCCGGCACGTGCCGTTTGAAGAGGCCTGGAACACGTTGAATCGTTTACGGGAGGAAGGGAAAATCCGGTGGATTGGCCTGTCCAACTTTGGCCCCATGGATATTGCCGACTGGTTTGACGCGGAAGGCGAAGCCCTGTCCGACCAGATCGGATACAACCTCTTGTTCCGGGCGCCGGAATACGAGATCATCCCCGCGTGTCGCCGGTATAACCTTGGCGTGCTGGCTTACATGCCCCTGATGCAGGGACTGCTGGCCGATCGATGGGCGTCGATCGAGGAGATTCCCATGCCCCGCCGGCGCACCCGTCATTTCTCTGGCCACAGGGAAGGCACCCGTCACGGGGAAGAGGGGTACGAGCGTCTGCTCCAGGAGACCCTGGAAGACCTGCGTGAAGTGGCGCGCCTGTTGGAACTACCCATGGCCGTCATGTCGCTCGCGTGGCTGTTGCGCCAGCCGGCGGTAACGTCGGTGATTCTGGGAGCCCGCGATCCCGCCCAGTTGGAATCCAACCTGCGGGCTGCCGACGTGGACATCGGGCCCGCGGCCGTGGCCCAGTTGAACGAGATTACCTTTCCCCTCAAACGGGCCATGGGCCGGAACTGTGACATGTGGCAGAACGAGGCCACGTCCCGGATCCGGTAAGGCCCTTCGTAGGGGATGTTATCCCCCCCAGCGGGCCTTGCTGGATTGTTCCGCCAGCCACCGGGTCTGAATGTCCAGGATGGCCATCCATTGCGCCGGCGTGTAGCCTGCCACCCGTCCTCCCTGCTGTGGGGTCTGGTAGGACACCGTGGTGATGTGCTTGATCCCCACCGCGTAGTACAAGGCTACCCGTTCAGCGTAGGACAGCGTGCGGTGGCGTTCATAGGCGTTCAGTAGCGTCTGGGTGCGAAACGCCATTTTTTCCACGCTCGTGGTTGTGCGGATGCACAGGTTGGATACGGCGTACGAGATGTCTTCCAGGTAACACCCGTCACCGGCGAACTCCAGGTCGATAATGGCTTTCAATTCGTCGCCCTGGAAAAGCAGGTTACCGCCGTGCCAGTCACCGTGAATCAGGCCCGTTTCGAAAGCATACCGCTTGTCGATGTCCAGGGCCTCGCTGGCCTGCCGGAGAAACAGGTTCAGGTTTTCGTAGTGGCCCTTGATGATCGCGTCGTTACGTTCCTGCAGGGCCATGGCGTAAAACCGTTCGAACGTGTCCTGGGGCACCTCGCTGAACCGCCATTTTCGGGTGTCACGGGGTGGCACGGGAATGCCCTGGCAGACCTGGTGAAAACGGCCGAGGGCCGATCCGGAGACCTCCAGGGTGACCGAGTTGACGAACATGCAGTGGCCGTCGATGAACTCCTGCAACTCCAGGCACCAGGTGTCCAGGACCACGAAGGTGTGTCCATCCCGGGTGGGCTGTATGCGGGCCACGGGAAGGCCATTCTTGTCCAGGTGACGGGACAGGTTATGCTGGAAATACAGGGCGTCTATCGTGATCGGGTCATTCTTGTAGGTCTTGGCGACGAATGGACCGGACGAGGTTTCGACGACCATCTTGCGATGCCGGCGCTGGTGCGTGCCTTCAAGGGGACGCGGCGTCTGCACCTCTCCGAGATCGTAATGTTCCCGGATGATCTCTCCCACAATTTCCAGGCCTGTCAACTGCGTGGACAATACGGTCATTCCTTCAGGATCGTTACGGTCTCCGCTCATTCAACACACCCCCTTATGCCCCTTTGACGACCGCGCGCCCCGTTGTGTTTCGTCAACAATTATATCACTGACCGGGGACGTTATGCCGCCAGCGCGCGGGCTTGTTTCCTGCAGTAATTGCCGGAAAATGGGAAAAGTTCCCGGGAAAACTACCAGTGCCAGGGCAGGTTACAGGCCCTCCACGATGCGTTCCAGGATAGCCGGCACGTCCGCCTCAGTCACGCCGTGAAACCAGAGGTTATCCGGAAAGACCATCACGTTCGGTCCTTTGGCGCACCGGTCCAGGCATCCCGACTTGCATACCCTTACTTTCGCGGCCTTGCCGAGAGACTTGACCCCCTCCTTCAGCAGTCGGTGTATTTCCACGCCATTCCGGGGGCCGCAGGATACCCCAAGACCGGGATCCCGCTCGTTCACGCACACGAAAACCATCCGCTGAAACGGTACCGTCTCCTCTTGCATCGCGCAATCCTCCATGAACCAGCCGGTTACATGACGGCGTCGAGGT
>JAGPFE010000108.1 GCA_018056705.1 Candidatus Hydrogenedentota bacterium
TTCCAGTATTGAACGTCTCGATATCAATCGAACGCAGTTATGTCATTTCGAGCGAAGCGAGAAATCTTGCTCTTTTTTATTATGTGAATTATCTTTTTATAATAATAATAATATATTTTTTCAAATCATTTAGATTTCTCCTCACTTCGTTCGTCGAAATGACAGAAGCCTGTACCCCCCCACTTAACAGGAGCCTATACCTCACTTAACAGGAGTCTGTACCCCAGTTAAACCGAGCGCGGTTATGTCATTTCGAGCGAAGCGAGAAATCTTTTTCTTTTTTTTACATTATTATATTAATTATTTTTTATAATTCCAGTATAGTTTTTTAAATCAATTAGATTTCTCCTCACTTCGTTCGTCGAAATGACAGGAGTCTGTACCCCAGTTAACAGGGGCCTGTACCCCACTGGGCATGGACCCGCTACTCCGCGGGATAGAGGCGCCCGCATCATCCAGCGTGAGCCGCACGAGCCATGGACCCGCTACTCCGCAGGATAGAGAACCGCGGTCCTGTGGAAAGAGACCTGCTTCCTGGGAGACAGGAAACTGCTGCCCGCGACAAGCGTTTTTTCACTTGGCATCACCAGCGGAGAAAACCCGGAAAGTCGCAAGCCTCGCGTACCGGGTTGACCCGCGGTAGTCCCCGGGCATACGCTAAGCAATATAGCGGTCGAGGCAAGCCATGGAATCGCTTCGTTTTCGCGAGGAACAGCATTTCGGGATATGGGTCGACGTGTTGAGCGCGGTGGCCATGCTGGGGGGCGCCGCGGCGCAGTTGAGTACCCTCGCGCGGGAAGTCCACGCCACCGGCATCGCGCTGACCGGGTGGGCTGTTTTCTGGACGATAGTCCTGGTGATCATGGCCAACCTGTTTCGAGTCATTACCGAGGTAGATGATAGCGAGGTTCGGGTTACTTTCGGCAGGTGGGTTCCTTATTACTGGCGGAGGATACCGCTGGACACGATCGCTCACGCGCGGGTGGTCACGTACCGGCCCATGCTGGACGCTGGGGGGTGGGGGATTCGCTGGGGCCGGTTCGAAGGCCATCGTTGCGCGTTTCTCAACGCGTCGGGAAACCGCGGGGTCCTGCTGGAACTGGACGATGGTCGACGGATTATCATAGGAAGCAAGTTACCTGAAATGCTGCACGGCGCGCTGGGTGTCGGATCGCGTCGGCAGGGCAACCGGTAACAGGAGAATCCTTCATGCGCGTGATGCGGGTTGGTGTGACGATGATGACCGCGTGGTTACTGATTTCCGGTTGTGTCGCCAACCGTGATCTGGCGCATAAGCCGTGCCTGTTGTCACCCCAGGGTTGCCAGGCGTTGCGCACGGGCGACTTCACGAACCTGGATTCCAGTTCGGTGATCGACGCGCCGGAATTCGAAAAGCGGGTGGTGGAGCAGGGTGGCACCGTGGAGTTCGTGTTCGGAGACGATCGTCCCTTCCGCCAGTGTCACGCGTCCACGCTGACCCAGGCGGCAAACGGGGATCTCCTGGCGGCCTGGTTCGGAGGCACCCGGGAAAAGAATCCTGACGTGGCCATCTGGATGTCCCGCCGCGCCGCGTCGGGCTGGACGCCCCCGCGGAAAGTTGCCCGGGCGCGGGAAATGGCCCACTGGAATCCCGTGCTCTTCACGGATCCGGCCTCCGGCGCAATTCACCTGTTCTTCAAGGTGGGGCTGGATCCGAAAATATGGTCCACCTGGCGACGGATTTCCCGCGACCACGGCTTGACGTGGACTGACCCGGAGGAACTGGTGCCCGGGGACGTGGGCGGCCGGGGGCCCGTGAAAAACAAGCCCATTGTGCTCTCGGACGGTACGTGGCTGGCCCCGGCATCCACGGAAAAAGGGGGGTGGCAGTGTTTCGCGGACCGGTCCACCGATGGGGGTAGGACCTGGACGCGCACGGATAATTTTCCCCGGGATCCATCCATTCCCCGGAGGGTGGGGGGCGCGATCCAGCCGACCTTCTGGGAATCGGAACCCGGGCACGTAACGGCGCTGGCGCGCACGGGAGCCAGGCAGATCTGGAAAACCACGTCCGAGGATTATGGTCAGACCTGGGCCCCCATGGTTCCGGCTGGCCTGCCCAACAACAACAGCGGAATCGACGCCCTCAGGCTGGAAGACGGCAGGGTACTCCTGGTTTTCAACCCCGTTAACATCAACTGGGGACCCCGCACGCCCCTGTCCCTCGCGGTATCCGGGGACAATGGCAATACCTGGAAACTGCTGGCCCACCTCGAGAACGATTGTAACCTGGACAGCGAGTATTCCTATCCTGCCATCATCCGCGTGAACGATGGCATCGCGATTTCCTACACGTGGAACCGGGAACGGGTACGGGTATGGCGCGTTCCGCTTTCCTGCCTGGAGTGACCCTTGCGCCTCCGCTGGGCATTCCGGCGCCCGGATGAGCCGTGATTTCCCGGGGGATTATTCCGCCACCCAGAAGCGGGAAGCCACGCCATCAGCGCGGACCTCAATCCGCGCGGGCCGGGCGCAGCGGGGGCAATGTCCCGTGAAAGCATTGCCCTCCCGGTTAAGGTAGATCCGGGCATAGACGCGGCAACAGGTGAAATAAACGCCTATCCATGGCCGCGGTACCGGTCGGGATGACGCGCTTTCATAGTCCTGGCTGGAAAAAGGATTAGACCGATCCATCACGCTGACTTTCGGGGGTGGCACCCGGCGCGGCCTGTTCCACGCCCGCGGACGCGGTGGACCGGGCGGGAGAGCCATCCGCGGACACGCGCGCGTTGACGGATGCCGCGGGGGCCTGGCTTCGTAGCCTTTTCCACCCGGCCATCCATCGGACGCCCCAGCCCGTAAGCAACCACGTCGCCAGCCCTCCGCAAAGGGCGGCCAGCACGATAATGTAAAGTTCCAGCGTCTGACGCACAACCGGATTCATCCATTAAAACCTCTACGCACAGTGTACCGCCCGCTCACGGCAAGGTGGAAGAAACTCATCCACGCGCGCGGGCATCCCGGCGCGTGCCGTGGTCAAGAACACCCGGAAGGAGGGCAATTCAGGTACAAGAGACCTTTTTGAAAGCGGTTGAACCGCGCGTGGTCCTTCCTGATGCCGTGAGGTCTTTTCCCGCCATAGTGGGCCCACCGCTCATTGCGGGCCTCTTATCCGGCATGGTTTTTCCGTGGAGGAACTCCCCCTAAATCAGACCTGTCACAGCAGCAACGCCCGTCGGATCGCCTTCTGGCTTTCGGTGGCGTCCATGGTTTTCTGGATCTTGCGCATCTCGGCGATGTCGATTTTTTCGGCCTTTTTCCAGAGCACGGCAAGGTTTCCCGCGGCAATCTGCAGGGCGTTGGCAGGATCCATCCGGGGCGGCACGATATCGATGGTCACGTAGCCGGAGTACCGGGCGGTCTTGAGGTAAAACAGTGCCTCGAGCGTTTCCCAAAGGTGCAGGGATCCCGGCATCATGGCATCGTCCCAGTATCCATGACAGTCGTTGAAGTACACCTGGAACAACTTGCCCGAACGATGCAGAAACGCGATGGACTCGGCCGGGTTCTCTCCGGCCATCAGGGCGTGGGAAAAGGTAAAGGCCACGCCCACGTTTTTCATGGCGATCTCCTGGCACATGGACAGGGCCTTACCCACCGTGGAGACACTCAATCGCTTGCGGGGTTCCCTCGGTTTGTACGCCACGGCGATATTCACGTCTCCCGCGGCGTACTTCGCGATGGTTTTGATCGACGAGATGATGGTATTCCACTGGGAAATGTAATCCACCTGGAAGGGGTAGTCGTAGCCATCAGTGTACAGGCGTAGGGTAACATCGGTAGCCCCCAGGGCCCGGGCAATGTCAACGGCTTTCCGGCCTTCCTCGATGGCGGCGGACCTGGTTTTCTGGTGCTGGTTGCCAAAACCGCCCAGGGCGAATTTCCGGGAGAAACACAGGTTAGCGGCCACGCAGGAACAGGCCAGTCCCTGGTCCTTCAGCAACTTCTTCATTTCTTTGACGGGCATTTCCGGGGTGATGTCGGTCTGCCGGATTTCGATGCCTTTTATGGGCACTTTCATCTTGTTGATGGCGGTGAAGATGTCCGT
>JAGPFE010000052.1 GCA_018056705.1 Candidatus Hydrogenedentota bacterium
CATGCACGATAACACCTGCCAGGGGGGTATAGGTCGGGGTCTGCAGTGATGGAAGCCACCCCTGGATTTCCTGGGGCAATCCGAGGCGAACCGGAAGCCTGTAGCGGGCGGCAACGTAATCGGCCAGGCGGGGGATGTTCGCCCCGCCTCCAGTCAGGATGATTCCCCGGTTCAGGGACATCCGTTGCGCGGAGTCGTTGAGCACGGAAGACAGGACCTTCAGCAGGATTTCCTCCAGCCGGGCGGATATGATGGCGGAGATGGTGGCGCGGTCGATTTCGCGGTTACCGGAATGGATTTTGACGGCGGTGTTGTCCATGGGTTGTCGCCGCAGGGACGGCAGGTCGTCCACGGCATGAATTGCCGGGTCAAAGGTGTCGTCATCCGTTTCGGGCCGGGCGTGGGTGAGACCGTATTCGAAGAGCAGGTTCCGGGCTTCCTTTTCGTGGCAACTGGTCACGGCCATCAGGTCCGCGATGATCAATTCGATCCCCATGTCGGCATCGCAGGCCCCCTGAAGCGATCGCCCCTGGTAGAGCGCCAGGCCGGTGTGCTTGAGGCCGAGGTCGACCACGGCGGTACCCATGGCCTTATCCTCGTCCGTGACACAACCCAGGGCGGCAGCGATGGGGGAGAAGACGAGGTCTTCGAGCTGGAATCCGGCGGATTCAATAAGGGCGCGGATATTCTCCACGGCCATCATCGGGATCTGGGCGAAATGCAACCGGGTGCGGAGCACGTTGCCGTGCATGCCGACGGGGTTGAGTACCCGCTGGTCATCGATCTGCCACTCTTCGGCGGTCACGGATCTCAGGCAGCACATGGCGGGTTCAATGCACTGCTGTTTTGCTGATTCCCGGGCGTCTTCGAGCAGGTCGCCGGTGACGACGCCGTCCCGGATCTGCACGCGGCCGTCCTTGATCACGGATCGTTTTTCCAGGAACGACGCCGTGGCGAAGACGGCGGTGGGTTTATGACCGGTTCTTCCCAGGGCGGAATGCACCGCCCGGCTGAACACGTCCGCGGCGTTACGGCGGTCCTGGATAATGCCGTTTTCGATGGCCCCGTTCGTGGGCGCCTCGCCCATGTACAACACCTGGATTTCTCCCCGTGGAGCGACCGAGGCCACGGCGACCCGGACGGCACTGGAGCCAAAGTCGACGGCGAGGATACCTGTTTCGCGTGTTCTGGCGGTCATGCGCGACGAGTTCCCAGGGTTGAACTGCTAGCACAGTAAAGGCTGCTGATCCGGCGCGGAGGGATCAGAAGGCGGATCTTTCGAGTTCAGGGGTGCTTCGATTTCCTCCACGTGACGGGCGCGGCGATCCCGCTCCTGCTGCCATTCGACGAGACGCGCCTCGAGGGATTCCCGTTCGTTCCTGAGGTGGGTAATCCGGTCCCGGGCATCGTTGAGGAAATCCCGGGCAGCTTCCTCTTCCGCGTCCAGCGCGCTGAGTTCGGCGTCGAGCAGGCTATCCCGGGCGAGGATGCTTTCCCGTTCCAGTTCCTTGTCGCGGAGCCTGTCCAGTTCGTTCGCGCGCAGTTCCTGCAGGCGTCGGATCTGGGCCTCGAGGTCTTCGACGCGAGCCTTGCGGGCCTGGATGTCGCTATCAATCTCCATCAGGTGCTGTCGATTAGTTGCCTGGTCCTCCTGTCGTTCTGCGATCTGGGCCTCAACGCGCGCGACCCGTTCTTCGGCTTCCCGTTCTCTCTGGCTGGCTTCGTCCAGTCGATTGAGGTTGTTTTCCAGTTCGAGCATGGTCGCCGCGATGGTCTGTTCGGCGTGTTCGACCTCCTGGCGCGCCAGCGCGGCAGCCAGCCGGATGGCCAGCACGCGGGCCTCAGCGACGTTTCCGGCCCGCATGGCTTCCTGCATGGCCCGGTTGATGGCCTCTACGGGATCTGGAGCCGGCTCGTGGACGACGGGGTGTGGGTCGGCCGATGGCTGGGGGGACGTATCCGGCGGTTCATTCGCGTTGGCGGGCGTATCGGCAGTATCCGGCGAGACGTCCTCGTTGGGAACCGCCTCGTCGCTGTCCGGCGGAAGCGCATCTTCGTTCCGGGGTTCCAGATGTCCGGTTTCAGGTGTTGCGGCGTCGACGATCGCGTCTACGTCATGGGGAGTAGTTTCCGACGGCTCCATCGCGTCTGGTTCCGTGTCCGGGATGTCCGTAGTCGTATCCGGCGAGTTCGATACACGCTCTTCCGTGGGCAGGGGGAAGGTTATCAGGTTGTCCGAAGTATCTTTCTGCTCCATGTCAGCCAGATCCGTTGCTTCGCTGGGCGTATCATCCGCGGTTTCTTCCGGGGGGACGTGTTCTGACGGGATCGCGTGATCCGGGACTACCTGGGCAGACGTGTCGGCTTCCATCGTAGTTTCTTCCGGGTACGCTGAAACTCCGGCGTCCGGATCGATCGTGGTATCCGGTTCGTCGACCTGGGGTGGAAACGCGGGGGGAACAACGGATTCCGTGGGCTGGGGGAGGTTACCCACGCTGGCGGGCTGGGTGATTTCCGTCATGACGGACTGCCAGCCCGAGGTGGAAAGAATGGACTCGTCCGGTGGCGGCGGAGGAAGAGAGGTTTCCGTTTCTTCCCCGGCTTCTTCCATATTTTTCAGTGCGTCATCCACGTCTTCAAAGAACGCTCGATCCGCGCCTGTTTCGGGGATCGCGCCGCCGGTCGTATCCCGCTCGGGGTTGTCACCATTGTCGAGAGGGGAGGCAGGCGCGTCCATCGGTCCCTGTTCCGGGATGGATGGGGAATCCACGGAAGCGGGCGCGTCCGCGACGGTTTCGGGTCGTTCTTCATCCTCGTCATTTTCATCGTCTTCGAGCAGGGGAATCCCTTCCGCGCGCATGTGGCGCGCCTGGGCGTCATACAGTTCTTCCCAGCGACGCTGCACGGCCTCGGACACCGAACCGACCGCCATGTCCCCGGCGATCATCGACAACTGGTCGTAGGCTTCGAACAGGAAGGGGAGACACTGGGCGGGTTTTCCGACGGCGCGGTAACTGGCGAGCACGCGACCGACATCGATCAGGGGCGTGCAGATAGTCTGCATGTCGTTGTTGAGGGCGATTTCCAGGGCTTCGGCCAGGTCGGCCATGGCCTGATCATCCCAGTCCGTGGCGTTCGCGCTACCCTGGGCGCGACTCAACAGCCGGGAAAAATGACCCAGTTTCGCCCATAGTTGCTGGATGGGATCCATGGAAAGGGAACCGAAGCCAGAAAGGGGCTCCATGTCCTGGGAATAGGTGGACGAACTGCCCTGGTAGGGAGTACCGTCCAGCAGGGCGTCCCGTTCCTCCCGCGCGATGCCCTCGTCTGATTGTCCGCTGGAGAACGATTCCTGCTGTTTACCGAAGAGTCGACGTCCCAAGGCCGCCAGGGTGTTTTTCCGCTTGCCGAATCGCACGACGCTCACCTCCGTTTTCGGGGCGTGAACCGCCTGAATGTTGCCGCGCCCATTAATATTTAGTGTAACAGAATCCGGTAAAGGTAGAATAATCCGGGTGCGGTAGATATGACGCGGCGAGATGGCGATGATGACTCGGGACGGTGATACACCACGGGATCGACTGGCAGGTGATGGGGGAGAGCCTTCGGAGGACGCGACTTCGGACTTTCCGGTGCCGGAGACGCTCGGCCGGTTTCTGGACCGTTTCCTGGAATCGCTGGTGTTTGAAGACGGCCTGAGTGAACACACGGTGACCGCCTACGCGGGAGACCTGGATCGGTACCTGCGGTTTCTGGCATCGGAGCGGATTACCGAGTGGCAGGAAGTGGTTCGGGAGGATATCGCCGATTTTCTTTCGCTACTGGAGTCGGAGGGGATGAGCTCCCGAACAATCGCCCGCCGGCTGAGCGCGGTGCGGCGGTTTCACCGGTTTCTCAAGGAGGAACGGGTAACGGAAGATGACCCGTCGGCGCTGTTCACGACGCCGAAACTGGGCCGCCGTCTGCCGCGGTGGCTGCATCGCGCGGAAGTGGAGGCCCTGTTACGGGCACCCGAATCCGCAACGCCGGAAGGCGCGCGGGACGCGGCGATTCTCGAGGTGTTTTATTCTTGTGGGCTTCGGGCGTCGGAAGTGGCGTCGTTGCCTTTGTCGGAGGTGATGCCGGAAGAAGGTCGGTTGCGGGTGCGTGGAAAAGGGGGAAAGACCAGGGTGGTGCCGATGGGTCGCGCGGCGTGCCTGAAGGTTCTGGCGTGGCTGGCGGTGCGCCCGATATGGAAGCCCCGGGTGCCTTACCTGTTTGTCGATACGGACGGAGGCGGGATGAATCGGCGGACGTTGTGGTCGCTGGTCCGGAAATATGCCTTGGCGGCAGGCATCGCGCGACCGGTCACGCCGCATATGTTACGCCACAGTTTCGCGACGCACCTGCTGGAAGGGGGCGCGGATCTCCGGGTAGTGCAGGAACTGCTGGGGCACGCGGACATCTCGGCCACCCAGATCTACACCCACGTCACGGCCGAACGCCTGGCGGAGGCACACCGGAAATTTCATCCACGGGCCTAGCGGCTACCCCGTTCAACTCGTTGTGATGGCGCAGTTCGGCAGCATTTTGCGCAACTGGGCGACTTCCTCGGGGGACAACGAGCACCCACCGAGGTGGAGGCGGTTGAGCGTCAGCAGTTTCTGAAACACCGGAAAACTCTTGGCCGTGACCCCGGGCGCGCCGATGATTTCTATGCGGCGCAACTGGACCATACCATCGAGCGCGGCGATCCCGGCATCGGTGACCCGGGTTTTTTCCAGTCGTAGTTCCTGGAGACCCTTAATGGCCTTGATTTTACTGAAACCTTCGTCGGTGATAAGAGTCCGCTGAATGTCCAGGGCAAGCAGGCCGCGCAGGGTAGCGACAGCGTCCATGATCTCGTCGCGGATGGCACCGCCCTTGAGGACGAGCGTGTGAATGGCGGCCGGGTCCAGTTTGCGGAGGAATTCCGCGTCGGGTACTTCCTGGGAAATTTCCAGGCGCACTTCCATCCCCGCGGGAATCCGGATTTCGCCTTTCGCGATGGCCAGGCGCTGCCACTCGGCGTTCGCCATCTGCCAGGGACGCACGTCGACATACCCGACGGTATTTTCCGGCAACGTGAAGACGCGCTCACCGGGAGGATTGAGGTCGCGCACGACCATGTCCGCCGAACGGGAGTTAACAAACGTGGAAGACGCGATGGCCTCGCGAATCTGTTTCAACTGGTCCTCGCCCAGTTCCTGGTCAATGTACAGCACGGCAAGTTTTTCCAGGTGCTTGATGGCCGAGAGATTCTGGTCATTGATGGTTATAGACGGCAACCAGAGCGAGTAAATATCGTCTGGCGCCAGTTGATTCAGGAAAGTCAGGTCATTGGTCATTTCCTTGCGCACAACCAGGTGAAACCGGGCGGAAAGTGGAGCTTCGACCTGCCCGCGGGCTTCGGCGAAAGGAGGCCAATCGGCATCCGAGGTGTGTGGGGTGTTGTGATCGTACAGGGTGCCCACGGACCAGTCGGCGGGAAAAGAGAGAATCTTGACTTCCGGTTTCTTTTCTTCCTTCGGCGGCTGGGCGTTTTCCTGTGCCACGGGCGCGGCTACCTTGCCGCCCTGCAGAATGAAGGCCGCGATGCCGGCAGTAGCGATCAGGGCGAGCAGCACGGCGGCGATAATGAACGGCGCGGTACTCCGTTTTCGGGGCGCGGCGACGGATACGGACTGGTTCGCGAAGATGAAACCCACGTCGCGTGGCTTGGGATAGTCGTCTTCAGGCAACGTGTCGTCATCCTCTTCGGCGGGGGATGGCGCTTGCGTGGTCGGCCTGGATACCGGCTCAGGCCGGGTTTTCGCGCCCGTGAGGGGAATCGACGGACCCTGCTGGGGAGCGGCACCGGGACGCGCTCCCCCGGAAGGTTGTCCCAGAATGGATTCCAGCACGGACCGACCGCTTCCCGAGGCCTGCTTCATGGCGGCGTCCATGGCAGGCATGCGTCCCCCGGAGGAGGAAGGATGAGACAGGGCCTTTTCCAACACCTCCCGTCCGCTGGAAGGCATCTTCATGGATGTGTCCATCTGCTGCCGCGAGGTCTGCGGACCCGGCGCGCCCGTGGTGGCCGGGGGGGTAGGATGCGCAACGGGTGCCGGGGAAGCCTGAGACTGGGAACGTTGCTGTAACGCGCGGGTGAAAGCCTCGAGGGCGTTTCGAGCGGAGGGCTGCGACATCGCGGCCTCGAGTCCCTGCCGGGCGCCCAGCGCGGGAATAGCGCCGGGGGATGACGGGGCCTCCTGTCCAATCTGTATGGGCGGGATGTTCGTTGAACTTTCCGAATCTTCAAAGGCCCCGGCCAGGGCGGCTTGTCGCTGGAGTTCCTTCTGTTTTTCGAACTGCGCTTTCTGGGTTTCCTTGAGTTGATCCAGGGCGTCTTTCAGGGCCTTGAGTTGATCCACGGTATCCGCGTCACGATCCTCGCTACCGGCCCGGGAGGCAACTTGTTTCGCTTCCTGTTCCAGCACCTGCTGGGAGGTAACGGATTCCAGTTCTCGGTTGCGCAACGCGGCCAGTTCCGCCTCCAGTTCCCGGATGATGCGGCGACTTTCCTCCTGTTCCCGGGCGGCCCGGGCGGCGGCCTCTTCCCTTTCCTCGAGGGCGCGCCGCAGGGCTTCCACTTCTTTCCGGGATTCCTCGATGGCGCGGTTTTTTTCCTCTTCGCTGCGGCGCAGCGTGTCCAGTTCTTCCAACAGGGAACTTTCGGCATCCCGCGCGACAACCGCCTGGTTTTTCAGGCTGTTCAGTTCCTGTTGCAGGGCTTCCATTTCGCGGACGCGTTCGGCGTTTTCCGCCTCGGCGCTCCTGGCGTTCTGTTCCTGTTCTGCGAGCCGCTGTTTCAACGCTTCCAACTCGGCCTGGGCCGCGGCAAGGGCCTCGGACTTGGCGGCCTCGTTTTCGCGCAATTGCGCCACTTCGCGCGCCAGTTCCTCCTCGGAAGACGACGCGAGGTGGGCCTGTTCGCGCAAGGCGTTCAACTCGGCGCGCAGGCGTTCGAATTCTTCGTCGTGTTCCCGGCTCGCGCGGGCCGCGTCGGCCATGGCCCGCTCTTGGTCGGTCAGTTGCGCGCGCAGGCGTTCCATTTCTTCCCGGGCGTTTTCGAGTACCCGGGTCTTTTCGGACTCGCTCATGCGCAGGAAATCGAGTTCCTGGACGAGTTGCTGCTCAGACTGGGCGAAATGATCGGCTTGAGAGCGAAGTTCTTCCAGTTCCCGTTCCAGTTGACGGGCGGCTTCGGTGGTGGTGGCGCTCCGCGTGGACTCTTCGCGGAGGCGGGCTTCTTTTTCGGCCAGTTCGTGGGCCAGGCGTTCCATTTCGGCCCGCGTGTTCTCGAGGGCCTGCGTCTTGGATCGTTCGTTCTCGCGCAGGGCGGCCAGTTCCTGGGCGAGGGCCTGCTCGGAAGCGGCGGCCTCTTCCGCTTCCCGCTTCAGGCGATCGAACTCTTCGCGCAGGGCGGCCATGGCCTGCTCGCTTTCGCGGGCCCGGGCCTCGGCGGCGGCGACGGCGGCTTCCCGCTCGGCCAGGGCGCTTTGCAGGCGGGCCAGTTCCTCGCGGGCGTTTTCCAGTGCCTCGGATTTTTCCCGTTCGTTCTGGCGTAACTGGTCGAGTTCTTCTTCCAGGGCCTCGCGCATTTCGGCGGCCTTCTGGGATTCGCCGCGCAGCGCGTCCAGTTCCGAACGCATCCGGGCGAGTTCCTGTTCCCGTTCGGCCACGCGCTGCTGGGCTTCCTCGACGGCCTGTTCCCGTTCAGCCAGTTGCCGCTGCAGGGCTTCAAGGGCTTCGCGCGCCTGTTGCAGTTCGAGGTTTTTCTGGTCTCCCTGGGCGCGCAGTCGTTCAAGTTCGGCGTTGAGTTCCTGCTGCGACGCCATGGCCGAGGCGGAACGCTGTTCCAGGGACGCCACCTCGCTTTCCAGGGATTCCAGGCGTTTTTCCCGTTCGCTCAACTCGATTTCCGCGGCGGCGATCTCCGACTCCCGCTCCACGAGGGTGTGTTTCAATTCGTCCAGTTCGCGGTGAGCCTGTTCCAGTTCCGCTTCCCGTTCCTGCTGCTGCTGGCGGAGCCGGTTGAGTTCCTCAATGAGTTGCTGCTGGTTCTGCGCGTCCGATTCCCGCTGGTGCAGGATCTGTTCCAGCCGTTCCTGGAGTTGGGCGATGGTCTGCTGCATGGATTCCTTTTCGACGGAATCCATGCGCCGCCGTTCGAGCATGGACTTAAGTTGACCGACCTCCTGATTATGGGAAAGCACGAGATCGGCGATGTAGGAAGCTTGGTCGATATCGAGCAGGTCATCCAGCAGGCTTTCCATCTGCCGGATCTGGTCCAGCCGGTGCGCCAGTTTTTCGCATTCGTGGAGCGCTTCGTCCGCGCGTCCTAGGCCCGCCAGGGTACGAATACGCAACTTGGACAGTATGGGACTGTTCGGTATCAGCCTGCTGATGCCTTCCAACAGGCCCAAGGCTTCCCCATGACGTTCCTGGGCAATCAGGCTCTCGGCCTGTTCAATCGTGGCGTCAATCTGTGACAGCAGCATAACCCGCTCCTGTACGGTTCCCTGACTCGGTACTAGAATAAACCATTTCCGGGACGCTGTCCAATATCCATGGTGAAAACGCGACGGGTGACGCGGACCAGTTGGTCGCCCGCCTCGCGATTCTCTACAATTCACGGGTTCCTGAGCGTCACGCGGAATAGGAGCGGTTCGGAACGATGCGCGCGTACGTGATCCGCAGAATCCTGCTGGCGGTGCCGACTTTTCTGGGCATCAGCCTGCTGACTTTCGTGCTGATCCAGATGGCCCCCGGCAGCCCGATCGCCTTCAAGTTGCGGGGTATGGAAGGCGCCATGCGCAGCGACGCAGCCACCCAGGAAATTATTCGGCAGACCCGGGAACTCTACGGGCTGGACAAGCCCATCGCGGCGCAGTACCTGCTGTGGCTGAAACGCCTGGTCACGCTGGATTTCGGCAACAGCATGAAAGACCAGCGGCCGGTTCTGGAAAAAATCGGGGAGGCCCTGCCCATCACCCTGCAGTTGAACCTGCTTTCTATTTTCCTGGTGTACCTGGTATCGATACCGCTCGGGGTGTATTCGGCCACCCATCGCGGCAGTCCGTCGGACACGGTGATCACCCTGCTGTTGTTCCTGCTGTACAGCATGCCGGTGTTCTGGGTGGCCATGCTGCTAATTCTGTTCCTGGGAGGCGGGGATTACCTGAACTGGTTTCCCATTTACGGGCTCAACTCGCCGGGGGCGGAGGGCCTGCCGTGGGGAGCATGGCTGCTGGATCGCCTGTGGCACATGGCCCTGCCCTTGTTCTGCCTGACCTACGGCAGCCTGGCGTTTCTGGCGCGGTACATGCGCGCGGGCATGCTCGAGGCGCTGAACCAGGATTTCGTGCGGACCGCCCGGGCGTGCGGATTTCCCGAGCGGGTGGTGATCTGGAAACACGCCGCCCGGAACGCGCTGATCCCGATCGTGACCCTGCTGGGCGGGTTGCTTCCGGCGTTGATCGGGGGGAGCGTGATCATTGAGACCATTTTTTCCATTCCGGGCATGGGGCGCCTGGCCTTCGAGGCGGTGCTGAGCCGCGATTACCCGCTGATCATGGGGGAAGTGGCCATCGCGTCCCTGCTTACCCTTGCCGGCCTGCTGATCAGCGACGTGCTGTACGTGGTGGTGGATCCGCGGATTTCCCTGAAATGAAGGCGATCGCGACACAGACCGGGGGGACGCGAAGGGGCGAAGGGTACTGGACCCGGGTGTTCCGGGCGTTCCGGCGGAACCGCTCGGCCATGGCTGGCCTGGGGATCGTCACGCTGGTGGGGTTGATCGCGATCCTGGCGCCGTTCATAGCGGGGGACACGCCGGTGTGGCTGCGCAAGGACGGGCGCGTGTACTGGTTTCCCAACCTGGTTACCTACCGCGCGCTGACTGCCGAAAACCTGTATGCCAACTTCGACCGGTGGGAACCAGGGCCAGGGGACGCGGCGGTATGGCCCCTGCTGCGGATGGGACCCCTGCGGCAAAACCTGGGGGAACGGCTGGAGGCTCCCTCCGGCCGGCACTGGTTCGGCACGGACGACCGGGGACGGGACGTGTTCAGCCGGGTGGTCTGGGGCGCGCGGGTGTCCATGTCGGTGGGGTTCCTGTCCGTGGGCATTGCCATCGCGATCGGGACGGTACTGGGGGCGCTGGCGGGCTATTACGGGCGCTGGGTGGACGTGGTGGTGCTGCGCCTGATCGAGATCTGGATCTGCGTGCCGTCGTTTTTCCTGGTGATCACGGTGATGGCGTTCCTGGAACCGGGTATCGACAAGATCATGATCGTGATCGGGCTGACGGGCTGGCCGTCGGCCGCGCGCCTGGTGCGGGGGGAGATGCTGAAACAGCGCGAGATGGAATACGCCATGGCGGCCCGGGCGTCCGGTCTGCCCGACTGGCGCGTGATGTTTCGTCACTTGCTGCCGAACGCGGTAGGGCCGGTGTTCGTCACGGCCACCTTCGGCGTGGCCGGGGCGATTCTCACCGAGTCCGCGCTGAGTTTCCTGGGATTCGGGGTTCCGCCCCCGACGGCCAGTTGGGGTGAGATCTTGAAACAGTCGCAGTTTTACGTGGACTTCGCCTGGTGGCTGGTGCTTTTCCCGGGGCTGGCCGTGTTCATTACGGTGGTCGGGTTCAACCTGGTGGGTGACGGACTGCGGGACGCCATGGATCCGAGGCTCCAGGGAGGGGACTCGCGATGAACGCGGGATACCAGGGAGTTCCTGTTTCCGCCGGGGCCAGATCGGGGCGCGGAGGGACAGGGTGATGCCGTTGCTGGACGTGAGAAACCTGACGGTGACGTTCGACGACGACCACGGTTCCGTTCCGGTGGTGGAGAAAGTGACTTTTACCCTCGAGGCGGGGAAAACCCTGGCACTAGTCGGTGAGAGCGGTTGCGGTAAGACCATGACGGCTCTCGCGCTGATGGACCTGCTGCCCTTCGGCGGGCGGATGGCAGGCGGGGAAATCCTGTTTGACGGTCAGGACCTGGCCACGTTAACCGCCCGGGAACGTCGCCGGTTGGGTGGCCGCCGGATCGCGATGATCTTCCAGGAACCCATGACAGCGATGAATCCCGTGTACCCGGTGGGCGCGCAGATTGCCGCGGTGTTGCGGCTGCACCGGGAGATGGAACGGGACAAGGCCTGGGCAGAGGCCATAAACCTGATGCGCCGGGTGGGGATCGCGGACGCGGAGCATCGGGCCCGGCAATATCCGCACCAGATGTCGGGGGGGATGCTGCAACGGGTGATGATCGCCATGGCCATATCGTGTCGGCCGTCCCTGCTGATCGCGGACGAACCGACCACCGCCCTGGACGTCACGGTTCAGGCGCAGATCCTTGCCCTGCTCACGGAACTGCGGGAAGAATACGGAATGGCCCTGCTGCTCATCACCCATGACCTCGGCGTGGTGGCGGAAACCGCGGATACCGTCGCCGTGATGTACGCGGGACGTATCGTGGAAATGACCACCGTGGAGACGCTGATCCGCGCGCCCCGTCACCCGTACTCGGCGGGACTGCTGGCCGCGAGAACTTCCGGGGAAGCCCGCCGGTTTACCGGTATTCCCGGCTCCGTTCCCCGGCCGGGTTTCATTCCCCCAGGGTGCCCGTTCCATCCGAGATGCGGGCGGGCCATGCCCGCGTGTACCCACCGGGAACCGGACACCCGGTGGTTCGCGGATGGTTCGGGCGTGGCCTGCTGGCTGCATGAGCTGGAACAGGGTGAAGGCGTGGACTGGTGCCTGGGAGATGCCCCGGGACCGGAAACGAAGGACGCGCCGCGATGACGTTACGTTCCGACCATGCTTCGCCATTGCTGCGGGTGACCGGCCTGGAAAAGCGGTTTCCCATCCGGTCCGGCGTGCTGTCGCGGGTCCGGAACTGGGTGCGCGCGGTGAACGGCGTGGATTTCACACTGGACCGGGGACGGACCCTTGCCCTGGTGGGAGAAAGCGGATGCGGAAAGACCACCACCGGGCGACTGGTGGCCCGGCTGATTGAACCGACCGCGGGCTCCATCGTATTCGACGGGGTGGAAATTGCCAACCTTCCGGAACGCCTGTTGCGTCCGATCCGCCGGAGGATTCAGGTGGTGTTTCAGGATCCTTTCGGCTCGCTGAATCCCCGGTTGACGGTGGGCGGCATGCTGGAAGAGATCCTGCGGGTACATGGGCCGGGCCTGTCGCGGAGGGAGAGGCGGGATCGCGCGGAGGAACTGCTTACCCGGGCGGGCCTCGACGCCGACGCCGCGTCCAGGTATCCCCATGAATTCAGTGGTGGGCAGCGCCAGCGCGTCGCCATCGCTCGAGCCCTCGCTACGGATCCGGACCTTGTCATCGCGGACGAACCGGTATCCGCGCTGGACGTGTCCGTGCAGGCCCAGGTGCTGAACCTGCTGGTGGACCTCCAGGAAACGATGGGTATCGCGCTGCTGTTCATCAGTCACGACCTGGGGGTGGTACGGCGGATCGCGCACGAGGTGGCCGTGATGTATCTCGGACGGATCGTGGAATGGGCGTCCGCGGAGGCGTTGTTTGAAACGCCGACGCATCCGTATACCCGGTTACTCCTGGCTGCCGCTCCCACCCTGGATCCGGGTCGGAGACACCGGCGTCCCCTGCTCCAGGGGGAACCGCCGAGTCCCGTGCGCCTCCCTGCCGGGTGTCCGTTTCACCCGCGCTGTCCCGACGCGCGGCCCGAATGCCGGGAGAGGATTCCACGGCTGGAAACGGTCCGTCCCGGTCACCGGGTGGCATGCCTGGTACACGCGCCGGGATCAGCAGTTCCGGGAGAGATCGCGCCCGGGCGGTCTTCATGAACCCGCTGACGCGGGAATAGAAAACGCGGACCCTGTCGTTTATCTCCGCCGGAGGCGTGGGGGACTACCCTGGAGATCATGTCATGATGGAGTCGCTGTACGACGTGGACGCGGTGCGTCCGCTATGGGAATGTCTGCGCGAGATCGGGTTTGAGAACGCGACGACTCCCGAGGCGGTATCGGTGGCGATGGGACGGCCGGGCCTGACCCTGCTGTTCATCAACTCGGTCTGTGGGTGTGCCGCGCGCAGCGCCCGGCCCGGCGTGGGACTTGCCCTGCAGCACACCCGTATTCCCGATTACCTGGTGACGGTGTTCGCGGGGGTAGACCGGGAAGCCGTGGAAGAAGCGCGTTCCCGCATGCCCGGCGTGCCGCCTTCCTCGCCCTGCGTGGCCCTGTTCCGGGATGGAAAACTGCTCGACACGGTGCCTCGAAGCGAAATCGAGATCATGACGCCCGTGGACCTTGCCAATCGGCTGATCGGCCTGTTTGAACGTCACGGGGCGAATCGGCCCGGTCCCTCCGTTCCTTCCAGCAAGTTTGAAACGGTGGATTTCGCGAACGTCTGCAGCTCGGGCCTGATCCGGTAATCAGCCTTGTCCAGTTACCCTCTACGCCAGAAGGAGGGGAACAGCAGGACGCACACGCTGAAGAATTCGAGGCGTCCCATCAGCATCAGGAGCGAGAGGAACGCCTGTCCGATGCCCGGAATCTCCGAGTAATTGTTCATCGGCCCCACCAGTTCAAGCCCGGGCCCGATGTTGTTTATGCATGCCACCACGCTGGTCAGGGCACTTTGAAGGGGCAATCCCAGGAATGACATGAAAAGCGTGCCGACGATCACGATGGCGATGTGCAGGGAGAAAAAGACGGGTACCACGTGAAGGATTTCCGGTGAAACCGGCTCTCCATTAATCCGCACGACCCGAATGGTTTTCGGACGGAACATGCGCTCAAGGTACAGGAGAATTACCCGGAAGAGGATAATAATCCTGATGACCTTGGTTCCACCGCCCGTAGATCCCGAACACGCGCCAATAAACATCAATGCCACCAGCAGGGCCCTGGAAAAATAAGGCCACTGGTCAAAGTCATCCGTGCTGAATCCGGTAGTGGTGGTAATGGAAACTACCTGGAAAGCGGATCTCCGCAAGGCGTCGAAAAATGCCAGGTGGGGCCAATCGGGGGAGGGTGCCGCGCGGGATGCTCCGGAAGGTGCGTTGCTAATGCCCGCCGCATCCGAACAGGTCTGGGCGGGTACATGGCCGTGGACGGCCGGATATTGAAATCCCACCAGGTTGATGGAGATCAGGAGGGTGGAAACCACCAGCAGTAACAAGTACGCCTTGACCTCGCTGTTCCGTATGGGAGCGGACCAGTCTCCGCGGGTCATGGCATAGTAGACGCCAAAATTGACGCCAGCCATGGCCATGAAGACCGTGATAATAATTTCGGCGGAGAGATTGTGAAAATCGCCGACGCTTCCGTTTTTCGTGGAGAATCCGCCCGTGGCAAGGGTCGCGAAGGTATGCGTCACGGCGTCGAACAGGGACATCCGGGCCAGGACTAGAAGACAGATCTGAGCCACCGTCAGGCCAAGGTAGATCTTGAGCAGGGCGATGGCGGTATCGTGGATACGTGGACGTAAACCTCCCTTGTCCAGTCCCGGCACCTCCGATCGATACAGTTGTTTGCCCCCCGGACCGAACCAGGGAAGAACAGCCAGCAGAATGACCACGATGCCCAGTCCGCCCAGCCAGTGGGTCATGGCGCGCCAGAACAGCAGGGAATGGGGCAAGGCTTCAACGTTACCGAACACGGAGGCTCCCGTGGTGGTGAAACCGGACATGGATTCGAAGTAGGCTGCCGCCGGGGTGGCGACCCGCGCGAACAGGAAGGGAAGAGAACCGTAAAACGCGGCCAGCAACCAGCCCAGTGTAACCAGCGCCAGTCCTTCGCGCTCGTAGATGTCGACCATTTTCCCCTTGCCCAGCCAGAGCAGAAACAGGCCACAAACGAGGGTTACAGCGAGCGTTCCTCCCCAGGTGAGGGGGATATTATCCTCGCGATACCAGATGGCGATCCCGAGGGCCATGACCAAGGGAACCGCCATCGCGATGGAAAGGATACCGAGCATTTTGGAAAGGACACGGTATTTCATAACGTGTGTGCGTCCGTTGCAAGGTTACCTGGGCAAAAAGGAGGCTGCCGGCGTGTAAGCACTTCGGGCCAACTGCTCTCGGACCGATTCAGACATGCGGGTCGGGATGATGAGCACGAGCTTGTCTCCATCCTGGATCGTATCCATACCACCTGGGATGAAAATCTGGCCTTCCCGTTCGATGCACGCGATGAGCGAGTTGTCCGGCAGAATGTTCGCCGCCTGGGCCACGGGTTTTCCGGCCAGCGAGGTACCCGGCCCGATGGTGAATTCAAGCATTTCGAGTTGTCCTTCGCCCAGCAGGGCCGCCCCGGGAAAGTCTTTCTGGTAGAGCAGGTGGAGGATGCTCTTCGTGAAGGACACCCTTGGCGTTACGGCGAGGTCGATATCCAGACGCCGGGCCAGGTTGGCGAAATCGGGATGGTGGATGACCGCGACCGCCCGTTTCACGCCGAATTCCTTGGCCATCACGCAGGAAACAATATTGCGTTCGTCGTCCCGGGTGGTGGCAATGAAGACGTCGTAATTGTCCAGGTGCTCCTGCTGCAGGGCTGTCCGGCTGGCACCGTCCCGGTTAACTACTTTTACCGTGTAGAATTCCTGGGCGATGATTTCACAGCGGTCGAGGTCTTTTTCGAAAATTTTGACCTCTAATTTTCGTTTTTCCAGGGCCCGGGCGATCAGCACCCCGGTGAGGTCTCCCCCGAAAATGGCGACTTTTTTCGCGGGCCGCTGATCCACGAACAGGGGCATGACCCGATCCAGTTGGTCGGGTGGGCCGAGCAGGGTTAGCCGGCTTCCGCCTTCAATCGGGGTTTGTCCCCGGGCCACGGATGCCCTGCCTTTGTTGAATACGGCTCCGACCAGTACCCCCGAACCTGGGGGAAGGATTTCGCTGACGGTTTTACCGTGGACGGGCGTGTCCAGGGGCAGTTCCAGTCCCCGGACCTGGAGCTGGCCCCTGGAAAAATCTTCCAGGGAAACGACGCCGGGGTTTTCGATATAGAGAATGATGTCGTGGGCCGCCAGGGCGTCTGGGTTGAGCAGGAAATCGATGTTCAGGGTGCCTTCGTATAGCATGCTGCCTTCCAGGAAGAGGGCACTGTTTACCCGGGCGACGCACCTGGCGGCACCCAGGGCCTTGGCCATGGAAGCGGCGATCAGGTTGGTGCGCTCATCACCCGTGCACGCGACAAAGAGATCCGCCGAGCCCACGTCCAGGGATTGCATCAGCAGGGCGGCCGCGGCATCCCCTACTACTGTTCTGGCGTCCAGCATGCTGTCAATTTCTTCGCGGCGCTGGGGATCCGCCTCCAGGACGGTTAAGTTATGATTCTGGTCGCACAGCAACCGGGCGAGGTGAAGTCCAACCCGTCCACCTCCCGCGATCACGATGTTCATGTTTGTACACTCCACACCCGGTCAGCACGATGGGAAAGCAATGAGGAAATGAGCCCCAGGCGTTTCCGGGCGAAATTTCGAAGAAACCTCCCGCGCTTCCGGCGCGATACAGACAGCCCAACCGGTTCGCGCGACAAATCAGCAGAATTATAACACAACCATGACAGGGACACCCCGGTAGTGACCCGTGAAGTCAGGAAAAATATTGGCGCAGGAGACGTTCCATTTCCAGCAGACGATGCTGGTAGGTGTGTTGTCGCAGTACCCGGTCCCGGGCCCGCCGGGCGATGGCGATCCGTTCATCGGGATGGGAGAGGTAGTATTTGAACAGGTCCGCGCATTCAGCGGGCGTGTGCCAGCAGATCATTTCGGTCCCGGGTTCAAACAGTGCGAACAGGTCGGGCTGCGCGTCGGTAATCAGGAATCCACCGGCGGCGGGGCATTCGAAGACCCGCTGATTGACGGCGCGGGGCATCTGGAGGCTGGTGGCGTTCAAATTGACCGGACAGTCCCGGTAAAAAGCCGGGAGATCCGCTTCATAATTGACATAAGGTCCACAATATTCCGGCGGCAGGTAACGGGACCAGTCCGCGTCGCCCCGGACCCGCAGTCCAAGGGGACACAGCGTGCGGGCCAGGTTTACCCTGAGTCGGCGGGTGCCTTCCACGAAGGCGGCCATTTCCACCGCCCGCCGGAGTTCCGGATCGGGCGGCAGGGGCGGCAACCCGTCTTCCAGCAACGCGTCCACGCCTTCCGCGAAGCGTTCCCGGGTAACCAGGTCCCGGGCAAAGGCCTGTTCCAGTCGATCAGCCGTCCGCTGATCCATCGCGCGCAGGCGGTTCATCATCTCCTCGGACTGGCCGGTCATGGAATTGGCCACGAAAGTCGGGGGCAGCGCCCAGGATTCCGCCGATTCGGCGTTGAACAGGAAAATATCCGCGGCCAGGGGTAACCAGGCCGTCTGTCCGAACCCGCGTTCCTGGAGATAGGGAAGGTACGCGGCATCCCAGGTGAACGCGATGGCTTCGGGGAAAGCCATCATGTCGGAATTCATCAGGATGGTCCGGGGATCATCCACGAACCAGGTAACCAGGGGGATACGCAGGTCGCGAAACAGGGCCGCAAGAATACCCCGGGTGTCCAGGCCACTGAGATTGGCGGTCAGCACGAAATCCGGCGTGAAATCGACCAGCGTCTGAACCAACCTCGCCAGGCCTTCCC
>JAGPFE010000053.1 GCA_018056705.1 Candidatus Hydrogenedentota bacterium
TCCGCCCGGGCCATTCAGCAACGTATCCGTGAACTGGTCGACCAGGAAGATCCTCTCCATCCCCACAGCGATCAGGCCATCGCCGAAATGCTGAAAAAGGAGGGCGTGAACATCGCCCGGCGCACCGTGACCAAGTATCGGGAACAGATGGGCATCCTGTCCAGCAGTACCCGTCGCCGGAGTTAACCCATGCTGATCCACCTGGTGCTGTTCAAGTTACGCCCTGATTTGTCCCCGGAGGAACGGGAAGCTTTCCGGCAGGGACTGGAGTCCCTTCGAGACATTCCCGGCGTGGTCCAGTTGTGGATGGGACCGCCGGCTGCCACGCCCCCACGCCCCGTGGTCATCCGGGATTACGATATCGGGCTCGTGGTGTGCCTGGGAGATACCGCCGCCCACGACGCTTACCAGGAACATCCCGTTCACCAGGCCTTCGTGGCCACGTTCAAACCCTGCTGGGAACGGATCACCGTGGTGGACGTGGACGCCTGAACGCTCGCCCTTACGAAAACCCAAACCATTCCCGGATGAGTCGGGCCGTTTCATCCGGTTTTTCCTGCGCGATAAAATGACCACAGTCCGGCAGGATTTCCAAGCGTGAGCCGGCTGGCGCGTGGGCCCATTGTTCCCTCGCGTACGGAGCCATGTAACTGTCCGCGCCCGTGACGATCAGGGTCGGACATCTCATCGCCGCGAGACGTCGCAACGTCTCCCCGGTGGATCCGCCTTCGTAAAACGCCGCTTCCACTTCTCCGGGACAGCACAGGGTTACGCCGCCGTCTTCCGCGGTACGGAATCCATACTTCAGGTAGGCTTCGAACAGGTCGTTTTCCCAACGGTTGAACGGAGATTTCGTTCTTAACCGCGCGCGGACCCCTTCCCGGTCCGGGAAATGAAGCTTACGCCGCCGGGCCCGGTCTGCCAGGAAACTGGCAGCGGGAAAAAAACAGTCCGGCGCGAGGATGGGATCCAGCAATACCAGCCTGGGGAACCGGTTTCGTCGAACCTGCTCCATGGCCAGCACGGCGCCACCCCCGGAATGCCCGACGCCTCCGGCGAGACCAAACCGCTGTTCCAGCAACCGCGCGGCTTCCGCCACATCCTGCCGGAAGGCTTCCCAGGGCGCTTTTCGCAGGTCCGGACGCAGCGAGGAACAGCCATGGCCATTCAGATCGATCGCCGCCACCCGGACCGGCAGGGGAACCATCCGGGCAAACACCGGTTCAAAGGCCCGCCCACACAGGCCCGCGCCGTGGCACCACAAGAGGGCGGGTCCCGTGTCTCCGTATATCCACAGGTAAAGGGAGCCCCACGGTGCCGGTAGCACTACCGGTTCCGGTTCCGGCAGCAAATCAGCCACCGGTTGCATCCCCCGAGGCGTCCCGCAGCGGTTCCGCCCAGAACCACCGGTTGCCGTCCAGGTCCCGTAGCACGGCCACGCGTTCCCCCCAGTCTTCCATCCGGGCGGCCCGGATCAGTTCCGCTCCGGCAAACAGGGCCCGGGAAACCAGTCCGTCCAGGTCCGGCGTGTACAGGTACACGGCTCCCTGCCCCTGCACAAGGGCCGGGGCGAGGGAACTGTTTCCGGCGGCACCGATCAGTACGCGCTCGTCTCGTTCAAACCCCACCTCCGCGTACACGATGCGCCCATCCCTGGTCTCGGATCGTTTCAGGCATGCCCCGCCGAAAGCCCGACGATAAAAATCCAGCGCGTCATCCACGCTGGCAACCGCAAGGTAGGGATACGCGGCCATCCTCAGGATACACCCCTTATGAAGTCGCGGAAGCGCCTGTGGGAGCGCGCCCGGGTTCCGTTCCGAGAACTCCCGCGACGGTTTCCAGCAATTCCCTCGGCTTTACCGGCTTCTGCAGCACCGCGCGCAACCCGTACGCCCGGATATCAAGCGACTGGGAGAGGTGGTTTCCGATCGCGCTCAGCAGGATGACCGGACATACCGGCAGTTCCTGGCATATCCGGCAGGACAACTCCGCCCCGGCATTGATATCTTCCATCATCAGATCCGCGATCACCACGTCGGGATGCCACTGCCGGGCAATCGCCAGCCCTTCTTCGGCCGAGGCCGCTTCCCGCGTGTCCATGCCCGCGCTTTCCAGCACCACCCGTACCGCGCACCGGATATCCGGATCGTCATCAACCACCAGCGCGCGTTTTCCCGTTATCCCATCCATAATGCGTCTCCGGTGAAACACTCTATCATGCTCAGGCCATCTCCGGAAAGATCTCCGGCGGACGCGGCGGCGCCACGGGTACCCGTAATTCGAAACAGGCGCCCCGGTTTGGTAGATTGGTGTAGGTAATCCGCCCGCCATGGGCGTCCGCGATCCGCATGGCGATCGGCAGTCCCAATCCCGTGCCGCCTTCCTTGTTCGAGTAAAACGGCGCGAAGATGTTCTTTCCCTTTGGCACGCGCACGCCGGGGCCCCGATCGAACACCTGGAAAAACGCTTGTTCCTCCGTCGCGCCAAAGCGCACCCGCACTTCTTCTCCCTTGGGCGTTACATCGACGGCGTTCTGGATCAGGTTGCACAGCGACTGGGCCAGGCGGGCCTCGTCGGCAAGCAGGGGCGCGACAATCTCCGCCCGCTCCAGTCGCACGACTACCCCCGCTTTCGTGGCGACAGGCTGTACCAGTTTAACGGCATGCTCCGCGACCTCTTCGACCGAGCATCGGCGCGTTTCCAGCGAAAAGGGCTTGGCAAAATCGAGGAAATGGGCAATCAGCCGCTCCATCTGGCGCACCTCGGCCACGATGCCCCGGGCTGGTTCCTCCAGGGCGGGCTGGCCCGCGGCACGCCGCGCGATCAGTTCGGCCATGCCCCCGATCACGCCCAGGGGATTCCGCAGTTCATGGGCCACCCCGGCCGTCAACTCGCCGATCTGGGCCAGTTGCCGGTTCGTTTCGGCCACGGCTTCCAGTTCCCGGACCCGCGTCAGGTCCGTGAAAATCAGGATGACGCCCCCGGGCCGTCCGCCTTCCATGAGAAACGACACCGAGGCCCCCAGGATCCGTGCTTCCTCCCCCTGTTCCAGGGTAAGTTCCCTGCGCGTGAGGGCCTTACCCGCGCTCCACAACGCTTCCACCATCTCCCGGAAAGGTTCCGTCTGCCAGAAGGACCAGAAGGGTATGCCCCGGCGCAGGGATCCCGCGGCCAGCCCGAGAAACCGTTCCGCAGCCGGGTTTGCCGTCAGCACGAGGCCATGGCGATCGAGGGCCACCACGCCGCTGGGTAACGCGTGCACAACCATGGTGCAGCAGGATGCCTCGCTGGGAGGAAATCCCGGGCCCGATCCCACCTCGTCCAGGGGTCCGTTCACTTCCGTGCTGTCCATGTTCACCATCCCGTTACTGGTTCTCCTCTTCCCCCGTCATGCTCGTAACGAATTGTCGGGCAAGCGCGGCGAACTCGTCCAGCGTGAGGGTTTCGGGACGGCGTTCAGGGTCTATGCCCGCCGCTTCGATCCCCCGCGCGATGGCCAACCGGTCCAGGCGCGGATCCAGTGCCGCGAGCGCGTTGCGCAGCGTTTTACGACGCCGGCTGAAAGCCGCCCGGACCACCCGCATGACCCGTTTTGGCGGCAGATCCTCGTACAAGGGACGCTCCCGCAGCCGCAACCGGACTATGCAACTGTCCACCTTGGGCCGGGGCACAAAGCAACTGGCCGGAACCCGTCGCACCATGTCCGCCTCGGCGTACAACCGGGCTGCCAGTGTCAGGGCCCCGTAATCCGCCGTGCCCGGAGCGGCCACCAGCCGCTGCCCCACCTCCAACTGCACCATTACCACGATCCGGGAAAAAGTCACCGGAGCCTCGAGAAAATGAAACAGGATCGGCGTGGTGATGTAATACGGCAGGTTGGCCACCATCTTCAGGGGTCCCGTTCCGGGCAGGTACTCGGCCACAAGTTCCCCCAGGTCGTGGTTCAGAATGTCTCCCCGGAACAATCGCAGGTTGGACAGGTGACCGAACTGATCCTCCAGGCAGGGCATGAACGCCCGGTCAATCTCCACCGCCAGAACGGATACCGGCGCGGTCACCAGTCGGCGGGTCAGTGCCCCAAGTCCCGCGCCCACTTCCACCACCCGGTCCCCGGCCCGGAGATCCGCGGCGGCTACCATGATGGCGTTGATGTTGTCGTCCAGCAGCAGGTTCTGGCCAAGGCCCTTTTTGAACTGAATGCCGTATTTCCGGCAGAGTTCGCGCAACGGCGGCGCCTTGACGGGCGCCCCGGAAGTTCCGGAACTTCCCGGTGACTCCGATTGCGGGCTTTCCGGGTCACGGTTGCTGGCCATCTCCCGGGGCTCAGAACCATCGATATTTCCCCGTACAGGTTTCACGCGGCCCACCATGGTCCTGTTTCAGCTTTACTCAATGCTCCTGAAACCCTTCGTTTTTCCCCATCACCAGCCCCCACAACCTGGTCGTCCATCCCGTCCCGATCCTTCGTATACTCTACCGCAAAAAAACGTTTTGCTGGAAACACGGTCATCCCTTTTTCGTCGCGAAAAAATAAAACAAATGTTTGTTTTATTTTTCCTCGAGCCTCGTTTATCATGTTATCCATCAGGAAAAAGGGCGTTGACCCCGAAAAAATGTCTGGACCCTATCATGCTGACCCGTCAAAAAGCGAATAATAGAAAAAAAGTGCCCCGGCACGGTGTATTCCTTCCTTCCATGGTACTCCTGTGTCTGTATCTCTCGGGGCTTGGGGCATGGACCATGGCTGAGCCCAACGATTCCGAAACGTCTCCCGCCAAGCCGGCAGCCCCGGATCAAGCCCATGCGTCGTTTCACGTGGTCCTGCTCCACGCGAACACGCCGGCAGACGCCGACCTGGCGGCCCTGTGCGCGCGGGAAATCGAGGACGTGGGGGGGGCCAAAAATGGGCGGATCCAGGTCAGCATCCGGTCTCACGACGGCACCGCGGACCAGGCGCGGGACCTGCTCCGACAACTCGAAAAAGATGCCTCGGTAAACGGCGTGGTAGCGGTCGATCCTTTCACGGCTACCGTGGCACTCGAACCCTCCAACCCGGTGAAAAAATGGCTGATCCTCCTGCTGCCGGCTGTCAGAACCGATCATTCCCAGCGACCGCTTTCGGAGAAAAACCTCGTCGTGACCTGGGAACCCGTGGCGTCCCTGGACACGATCGCGAAAGGGTTGACCGTCTCCCGGACCTGGATCGTACCGGTGCGCCACGCCCTCTTTGATCTGCTCTCCGGCACACTTCCCGGGTCCCTGCCGGGAATTCCCGACGGCATCACGCCACGCCTTGTCGACGCGGACACGGAACCGGCGACCCTGCTCGAAACCGCGCGAAACGCCGGCGCGGCAATTCTGCTTCACCCCTGGTCAGGACTGACCCAGGAAACCACGGAACGCCTCGCGGGGGAAGCGGCTTCGGCCGGCGTGGCCATGCTGTCCTGTCGTGATCCCAGGGACGCCGAGGCCGGGGTCCTGGCCACGCTGTGCGGGGAAGACGCCCCGCGGGGACTCGCCCGCCGGGCCGCTAACATCCTGGCCCGGGCCGCCCTGGACACCCCCTTGCCGGACACCCTGCGCGGTTCCCTGCCGTTCCCGGGACAACTCACCCTCAACCTGGAAACGGCGCGGACCCTTCGAGTTGCCCTGCCGGAGGATTTGCTGCGGGAAGCAACCCTCGTGGCCGAAGAACCCCTTAACCCCCAGCGGGAGTACACCCTGGTATCCGCCGCCCGAACCGCGGCGGAGGGTAACCTGGACCTGTCCGCCGAGCAGCGCAAGGTGCGGGCCTCGTCCTGGAACATTCCCATGGCCAAGGCCAACTTTCTGCCCCAAGTGGACCTGTCTTCCACCTACGTGGCCGTGGACGAAGAACTGGCCAACGTGGCCAACCCGGAGCGCACGTGGAGCGCCTCACTCAAGGTAACCCAGTTGATCTACGATGAGATGGCCCGCGCGAACGTGGCCATTCAGAAGCGGCTGCAGGCGGCGGCGGAGCAGGCTTACGCGGGACAGGAACTCGACATCATCGAACTTTCCGCCGAGGCGTATGTCAACGTGCAACTGGCGCGGGCACTCCAACGAATCCAGCGGACCAACCTGCGACAGATCCGGACGTACCTCGAACTCGCGCGGCGGCGCTACGCGCTGGGAATAGGTCCAGAGGCCGACGTGCACCGATGGGAGGCCGCCCTCGCCCAGGCCCGGATCGAAAACATCAATGCTGACAAGGCCCGCTTGGCCGCCAACTGGCAGTTCAACCGCGTCCTGAACCGGGACCAGGGGGAAACCTTCCGGGTCATTGAGCAACCGGCCCTGGCCCCGGAACTGCTCACCGGCCCAGGGGAACTGCCGGACCTGATGCTGGACCAGGCCCTGTTTGAACCGCTATGTGCCGCGCTGGCCGACAAAGCCCTGGCCGAAGCCCCCGAACTGCGGCAACTGGATGAACTGATCGCCGCGCAGGGGAAAGCCTTCGTTGCCCTGCGGCGACGATACTTCATTCCCACCGTCGGTTTCCAGACAGAATTCCGTCACAAACTGGACACGTCGGGGAAATATTCTGGAACCGGGGGACTCCAGACCCTTTTCATTCCAGGCTATCCCGAAGACGCGTGGACCTTTGGCCTGAACGCCACCCTGCCACTGTACGCCGGGGGTAAACGCCGCGCGGAAGCGGCGCAGAGCCGGGATCAACTGGAACAACTGAAACTGACCCGTCGCGCGGCAGCCCAGAAACTGGAACAGCGGGCCCGAATGGCAGCGGCCCAGGCTCGGGCCTCCCTGGTTGCCATGGACGAATCCCGACGAGCCGCGGACGCTGCCCAGAAAAACCTCAAACTCGTTGAAAGCGGATATGACCGGGGACTGCTGGGCATCGCCCAGTTCGTGGACGCCCAGACCGCGGCCCACGTGGCGGACCTCGGCGCGGCCGCCGCGGAGCACCAGTTCCTGCGCGATGTGATCGGCCTGCATCGCGCGCTGGGCGTCATGTTCTTCCTGGAATCCGGGGAAACCCGCGAAACGTGGATACGGCACCTGCGGGAATCGGTTCATGCGGGCGGCATGGCCCCGATGTCCCCTCCGGAAGACGCGGCCACGACCTCCGGGTCAGCGGCTGGGAGCCAGGGCGAGTAACTTTTCCGGCACCCGATCCTTCCGGATCCCCGACCCGCCGACCAGGCAATCCGGTTAGGGGCGGCTTCAGCACACGGCTGGCACGGATACCAGGGGACGGGGCCGTCCGTTTGCAACACGGCTGGAGCCTGGATGGAGGAAGATTTCTCGCTTCGCTCGAAATGACCTTCTGCCGGGAAGAAGAATAACGATTCGACCCAATGGACTACGATTCGCCGCAAAAACGAGGCCATATCGAAAAGACTCACCCACCCAGCCGGAAAGTGTTGCGCCGAAAACATGACCGGGGGCCCCGCAATTCAGAAAACCGGCACAGCGCGATAGCAGTCGCGCTCAACATTTTCAGGGCACTTGACCTGTAATCCGCCATGTGGTACACTTTAGAGGGTTGTTAGCACTCCAGCGTGTCGAGCGCTAAAAGGGCATTGGCGTGGTGGAAGGATTACCACAACTGAATCCGCGCGAAGAGCAGGTACTGGACGCCGTGGTGCACCTGTATATCACCACGGCCGAACCGGTCGGCGCCCGGGTCGTGGTCAAGCGATTCAGCATGGAACTCAGCCCGGCCACGGTCCGTAACGTCATGGCGGACCTGGAAGACATGGGACTGCTGACCCAGCCCCACACCAGCGCGGGACGCGTTCCCACCACCCTCGGATACCGCTATTACGTCCAGAAACTCAGCAGGGTGCAGGAACTCGGCCTGGCCGAACGCCGCAAACTGGAAAAGGAATACTTCTCCCGGTTGAGCGGGGTGGACGACGTGTTGCGCCAGGCATCCCACCTGCTGGCCCTGGCCTCCCACCAGGCGGGACTGGCCGAAGCACCGGGGGATGACTCGTCGGTGTTGCGACGGCTGGAACTGGTTCCCCTGGGCGAACGCCGGGTGGCCGCGCTGCTGGTCGATAACTTCGGCCGGGCCAGGTCGGTGTCCCTGGAACTGGCAGGCCCGATGGACTTCGACCTGATGCAGCGGCTCAACGTGTTTCTCAACGAGCAGTTGAATGGACAACCCGTCAGCCGGCTGGGCGACGTCCTGCGTGAACGGGTGATGGCCTACCTCGAGGAACAGCGTCAACTCGCGCAGCAGGCCATGGCGTTGCTGAGTGGACTGCCCCTTCCTTCCACGGACCGGCTGTACCTGGAAGGCATGCCGAACCTGATGAACCAGCCGGAATTTCACTCGGTGGACAACGCCCGAACGGTGCTCAACCTCGTGGAGGAACGGGATCGTCTGCTGGAGGTGTTACGCAAGGCGGTACGGAACGATCCGGACCTTGGCGCCCTGGTGCTGATCGGGTCGGAAGAACTGGGCGATGCCGCGCTGGACAGCATCAGCCTGGTCGCTTCACCTTACCGGGTCAACAACGAAACCATCGGCGTCATCGGCGTGCTGGGACCCCGGCGGATGCCCTATTCCCGGCTGATGTCCCTGGTGAACGCCACGGCAGACATGGTGGGCAGGGCGATTACACGGTTGCTGGGGTAAACCCCGCGTCAACCCGCACTCGTTATAGAAATAAGGAAAATGAAAAATATGGAAGAAAGAAATGATAGTGTAAATAATTTTGAGCCAACCAGACCGGATAAGGGCGATCAAGGCACCGGCGAAGCCGGGAACGAAACCGTCGAAGCGGTGGACACCATGCCAGCCGGGGAAATGGAGGCTGGCCCGGATGAGCGGGTGACCGCGGACGAGGCGGTCGGCGAGGCGGAACAGGCCGAGACGCCGCCCGATCCCGAAACCGTGATCGCCGCGCTGACGGCGGAACGGGACCTGCTGAAAGACCAGTTGCTGCGGTTGCGCGCGGACTTCGACAATTTCCGCAAGCGCGTCCTGCGGGAAACGGAGGCGTTGCGGGCAACCGCCGCCCGGGAAACCATCCGGAACCTGCTGCCCGTCCGGGACAACCTGGAACGGGCCCTGGCCCACGATCCGGCGGATGGCGCGGCTTTTGCCGAGGGCGTGCGGATGATCCTGCGGCAGTTCGACGATACCCTGGCCGCCCAGGGTCTCGAATCTATCGAGGCGGACGGCCAGGAATTCGATCCGAACGTGCACGAGGCACTGACGTACGCGCCCTCCGACACGGTACCGGCGGGACGGATCGCCACGGTCTACGAACGGGGTTACCGCATCGGCGGTGTACTGTTGCGGCCAGCCAAGGTGGTCGTCAGCAGCGGCCCGCCCGGTGGAGACGGCTCCGTTACGGGCGACGGAACCGACGAGAAAAATAACCCCGACACGGACCTGAAGACGGAAACAAGGTCAGAACAAACCGAAAATTGACGTATAAAACAGAGAGCGCAGAAAGGAGATTACGTTATGGCTAAAGTAATTGGTATCGACCTGGGAACAACCAACTCTTGCGTGGCGGTAATGGAAGGCGGCGAACCGGTGGTCATTCCGAACGCGGAAGGCAACCGGACAACCCCCTCCGTGGTCGCGTTCACGAAAGACGGGGAGCGCCTGGTGGGCATGGTGGCCAAACGCCAGGCGGTGACGAATCCCCAGAATACGATTTTTTCAATCAAGCGGTTCATGGGCCGCCGCTTCAATGAAGTCGGCGAAGAAATACGCCTGGTCCCGTATAAAGTCAGCGCGAGCGCGAACGGAGACTGCCAGGTGGAAATTATGGGTAAGACCTACCGTCCGCCTGAAATCAGCGCGATGATCCTGCAGAAAATGAAGGAAACCGCCGAGGCCTATCTCGGCCACGAGGTCAAGCAGGCGGTCATCACCGTGCCCGCGTATTTCAACGACTCGCAGCGCCAGGCCACCAAGGATGCCGGTCGCATCGCCGGCCTGGAAGTGCTGCGCATCATCAACGAGCCCACCGCCGCGGCGCTGGCCTACGGCCTGGACAAGAAAAAGAACGAAAAGGTGGCCGTGTACGACCTTGGCGGTGGTACCTTCGACATTTCGATCCTGGCCATCGGCGACGACAGTTTCGAGGTGCTGAGCACCAACGGCGACACCCATCTGGGCGGCGATGACTTCGACCAGCGGATCATCGACTGGCTGGCGGAAGAATTCATGCGTGACCAGGGCATCGACCTGCGCAAGGATCCCATGGCGCTGCAGCGGCTCAAGGAAGCCGCCGAAAAGGCGAAATGCGAATTGTCCTCGACCACGACTACCGACATCAACCTGCCGTTTATCACGGCGGACGCGTCCGGGCCCAAGCACCTGAACTACACGCTGACCCGGGCGAAACTGGAGCAGTTGTGCGATGACCTGCTGCAACGGACCAAGAACCCGTGCTACCGGGCCCTCGAAGATGCCGGGCTGAAAGCGTCCGACATCGACGAGGTGATCCTGGTGGGCGGCATGACCCGGATGCCGGCGGTCGGCCGCGTGGTGAAGGAAATCTTCGGCAAGGAACCGCACCGGGGCGTGAACCCCGACGAGGTGGTCGCGGTGGGCGCGGCCATCCAGGGTGGCGTGCTGGCCGGTGAGGTGAAGGACGTGCTGCTGCTGGACGTGACACCCCTTTCCCTGGGCATCGAAACCCTTGGCGGCGTGTGCACGAAACTGATCGAGCGCAACACGACCATACCGGTCACCAAGCGCCAGATCTTCTCCACCGCCACGGATAACCAGACGGCGGTGACCATCCACGTCCTGCAGGGCGAACGCGAAATGGCGGCCGACAACCGCACCCTGGCCAAGTTCGACCTGGTGGGGATTCCGCCCGCGCCCCGGGGCGTGCCGCAGATCGAGGTATCTTTCGACATCGACGCGAACGGCATCCTGCACGTGTCCGCCAAAGACCTTGGCACGGGGAAAGAGCAGGAAATCCGCATTGAGGCGTCCAGCGGCCTGTCCGAGCAGGAAATCCAGCGGATGATCCGCGAAGCCGAGCAGCACGCCGAAGAGGACAAGAAGCGCAAGCGGCTGGTCGACGCCCGCAACACCGCCGACACGGCCATCTACAGCGCTGAAAAAAGCCTGAAAGAATTCGGCGATAAGATCGGCGAATCCGATCGGAAAGAAATCGAAACCGCCATCGAACGGGTTCGTGAAGTCGCGAAAGGTGAAGACGCGGACGCCATCGAACGGGCCATCACCGACCTCGGACGGGCTACCCAGAAAATCGGGGAAATCATGTATGCCGAGGCCGTGAAGAAACAGCAGGCGGCCGGCGCGGCTGGCACCGGCGGAACGGGTAACACCGCGTCCCAGGGCAGTGCTGCCGGCGACGACACCATCGACGCCAATTACAAGGTTGTCGACGACGAGCCGAAAAACAACTGACTGGTCCAGACCTGGCCGGGGAGGACCGGGAACCGCCCGGTCTTCCCCGGCGTTCCAGGCATACAACTTAGATTGAAAATAGCTTGTTATAGACTATAGCGTAGTGGAGGCGACCATGCCCGGCCATAAGGATTTATACGAAATTCTGGGGGTTCCCCGAAACGCCACGCAGGAGGAAATCCGCAAGGCCTACCTGAAACTGGCGCACAAGTATCATCCGGATAAAACCGGCGGCGACAAGGAAGCCGAGGAAAAACTGAAGGAAATCAACGCCGCCTATGACATCCTGAAAAATCCGGAAAAGCGGGCCCAGTACGACCGGATGGGCACCGCCGAAGGCATGGGATTCGGAGGAGGGGGCGGCGGTGGTTTCAGTGGCTTTGGTGGTTTCAGCGGCTTCGGAGAGGATTTCGGAGGCGGAAGCCCCTTCGAGGATCTGTTCGACATCTTTTTCGGTGGTGGCCGTGCCGGGGGGAGACGGACCGCCAGCGCGGCCCGCCCGGGCGCCGACCTGGAATACGGCATCACCATATCGCTGGAAGACGCGGCCCGGGGCGCGCGTCGCAAGATCGCTTTCAACCGCAAGGAACGGTGCGGAGACTGTAACGGCACGGGCGCGGCCCGGGGCAGCAGGCCGGAAACCTGTCCCGCCTGCGGGGGCTCCGGCCAGGTGCGCGCGACCCATGGTTTCTTCAGTATCACCCAGACCTGCCCCCGGTGTCGGGGCACGGGACGGATCATTCCCAATCCCTGCCGGACCTGCTCGGGATCGGGCATGGTAATGCGCCGCCGCGAACTGGAAGTGGACATCCCCGCCGGCGTGGATGACGGACAGCGGTTACGGATCCCCGGTGAGGGGGAAGAAGGCGTCAACGGGGGACCCAGGGGCGATCTGTTCGTCCTGGTGCGCCTCGCGGAGCATCCGGTCTTCCAGCGGGAAGGCACGACCGTTTACTGTACCGTGCCCATCACCATGACCCAGGCCATCCTGGGTGGAACGGTAACGGTACCCACCCTGTTTGGTCCCCGGGAAGTAAAAATCCCGGCGGGCACATCTTCGGGCGACCAGGTGGTGCTCCGGGCCTGCGGCATGCCGGATATCCGGGGCTACCGCCAGGGCGACCAGGTAGTCCGGTTCAACGTGGAACTGCCCCGTCGGCTCACCCCCGCGCAACGCCGCCTGCTCGAGGAATTCGAACGGGAGACCGAGGCGGGCAATTACCCGAAAGTCGAAGCCTTCCGCGCGAAATACGGGAAATAAGCGGGATCAGTTGGCGTTGCCTGCCGCGGCGGAAAGTTCCCGCGCGCGGCTTTCCATGGCCCGGGCAGGCATCATATCCCCCCGCTGACGGGCGACGCGCGCGCCTTCCCTCCAGGCTTCGAGCGCGCCATTCCGGTCACCCGCCGCTTCAAGGCATTCTCCCAGGCGCAACCACGCCACGGAATATCCCGGATCCACCTCGACGGCCCGTCGAAAACAACCGACGGCCTCTTCCACGCGGTCCAGGGCCTGCAGGGCCACGCCGAGTCCCATCAGGGCCACCGGGTCATCCGGATCATAGGCCAGGGCCTCCCGGAACAGCGCGATCCGTTCTTCCGCCTCGGCGCGCGCCTGCCGCCGGCGTTCTTCTTCCGACACGGGATCCTGTTTCCGGTGTTCCAGGTCCCGCGCGGTTTCCAGGCGACGGGCGATATCTTTTTCCGCTTCGGCTTCCCGGATATGCCCGAGGTTGGCCAGGATAAGAGACAGATTGCCGTGGGCCATAATCTCATCCGGAAACCGGGAAACCCAGGCCCTCGCGACGGGCAGGGCGTCCGCGTACCGTTTCCGGCGGATCAGCATCACCGTCAGGGTCTCGTAGTATTCCGAACAGCCTGGATCCATCAGCAGGGCCTGAATCATCGCTTCCAGCGGACGGGCGTCCGTGTCTGCGGGATCTTCCTGGAACCACCGACGCGCCTGGTCGACGAGCAATCGGGCGTCCCCGCGGGCGTCCGGCAGGGACCATACCGGCAGGTCCTGCAGTTCCGCCTCCCCCAGTGGCGTTCCGGATGAGCCGTCCTCCACGCATAACCGGACCCCGGGCTCCCGGCAGGATTTATCCATCCAGCACAGCGTGACCGCCGCGGGCTGCCAACCTGCCAGCCGCTCCAGCGCGGCGGGAACCGGAACATGCCGGTACACCCGGCCCACGGCGGAGCCGTCCGGCTGGCGCAAGCGGGCTCCCGGAACCAGCAAGTCCCCGCGCGGTAAGACCCCGGGCAGCCACTTCAGGGCCATCAGGCGGCGACGCACGGCCCCATATGCCCGCAACCGGGCAACCACTTCCTGGCCGGGGTAGCATCCCTTGTTTTCGCCCAGGGCGGACAGGTCCCAGGGCGTTTCCGGCAACAGGATACCGGGTTCATCGGGAAGGGGATAGCCGGCGAGCGTGGTCAGAACCTCCCATCCTTCGGGGGCCAGGGAAACCACGCCAGCCTCGTTCAATCGCCCGACAAGCCGTTCCGCGTGATGAGCGTCCGGTTCGGGGGGGAACAGGAATAAAACGGGCAATCCTCCCCAGGTGAACCGCCATAAAAGTACCTCCTCGCCAGCCAGCGAAACCGGCACAACCCCGGCCGCCCGATCCGTCAACGGGGGTACTACCTCCGGGGTTAAGGAGAAAACAGCCGCGAGTGCCGCGGCCGCGTCGCTTCCAGCCAGCGCCACCACCGGCGCCTGGTCAAACAGCACCCGGGCAGCCGTGTCCTCAAGGATGACATATTGTTCCACCCGGTCCAGAAACGCGTCGCGGAATCCCGGCGGCGTGAGGATCAGCAGGGCATCTCCCGCGCGGGCCATCATGAAAAGACATTCGATTTCGCCCCGTCGGTTCAGAAAGGCATTCCACAATACGCCGACGTCATCCAGTTTCCGGATATCCTGGGTTCCCTGGCGCTGCAGCCAGTCAGACACGTCACGGCCTTCGAGCGCGAACACGGTCCATCCGCTGGCAACGTGATAGCACGAGTTCCAGGATTCAGCGAACCGCATAGTCTCGCTTCCCAGCATGGGCAGATAGAAAAAAAGATGGCGTGCCCGGCTTCCGTCGGACACGCATGCTCATCATGCCTCAGATCGAAAAGGACTCCCCGCAACCGCAGGTGTTTCGGGCGTTCGGGTTTTCAAACACGAATCCCCGGCCCCGCAATCCACCCTCGTAGCACACCCGGATGTTCTTCAGGTATATGACTGATTTCCGGTCCAGCAGGAACGTCACCCCGTCGATTTCCACGCGATGATCGCCGGGACGCTCCTCGTCGAAATCCATCACGTACGAAAACCCGGAACATCCGCCGCCCCGCACGCCCAGCCGCACGCAACGCCCCGCGTGAGCGGGATCATCCAGCAGCGTCCGGAATTGGGCAAGGGCCTCAGGGGTCACCTCAATCAACGGGCGGACAGCCTGTTTCGTGCTTTCCGTTCCGCTCACTTCTCCTCACCCTCCGCGGGGGCCACCACGTCCTCGAGCACCTCAAGGAGCATGTCCACCTCCACACCGTATGCCGCGCACACCTGCTCGATCGTCTCGAAGTGGCTGATACCGCAATGGGCGCATCCACCCAGGTGAAACGCCGCGAATACTTCCCCCACCCGGGGATGTACCGCCATCGCGTCGGCCACGGCCATGTCCGGCCTGAAATGCTTTTCCGCCTTTGTTTCACTCATGGAAAGCATCCTTCTTTGGGTTGCTTGTAACAACATTGTCCCCGTAAGCGATATTCCGACGGGCGCAACCCGCCGGGAAACGACTTCACATATAATAAACCCCATGAAAATGATCCGGGTAGCCAGCGTCGACGATTTTCGACAGGTATCGATGAAAGTCTTCCACGTCATGGGACGGCACATCGGCGTGTTCCGGGAAACGGACGGCCGGTTCCGGGCCATGGAAATGGGGTGCCGTCACCAGAATGCGGACCTGAGCGGGGGGCAGATTATCAATGGCGTGGCGGTCTGTCCCCGGCACGGATGGAAATACGATCTGCGCACGGGACAATGCCTGTGGGGCTCGCCCGCGCCCCTTCGGGAACATGCCTGTCGGGTGGAGGGAACGGACATCTTCGTCTCCCTGGTTCCCGTGTCTCCGGACAACCGGGGGAACCCCGAATCATGAACGGCACACCCCGCCCTGACGCACCATGGGTATTCCTCTGCGGCGATACCCTGCGCAACGCGGGTATCCGCCACCGGGCATGGCTGTTCGCGCGGGAACTCGAAAAATCCGGAGAACGGTGCGTATTGTGCCTGCCGGCGTCACCGGAGGAGCGAATCCGCCTGTGGGAACAGGGGAACCGTTTCCGGAAAGCCCTCTACCTGGCGCGCTGCGGGACGCGGCTGTTGCGCGCGCTCCGGCACGTGCCGCGGGCCAGGGCCGTGTTCATTCGGGGGAGGTTGTTTCCCTACGGACCACCGATCCTGGAGCGGCTGGCACGCCTGCTCAACCCGGCCATCATGTTCGACGTGGATGACGCCGTGTGGGAGCCTCCCGCGTTCGTGTCCAGTCCTTTCGTCCGCTTTCAGGACCGTGGCTGGGCCCGGAAAATGTGCGGGATGGCCCGGGTAGCCGTGGCGGGAAACCCCCTGATCGCGGAATACCTGCGGACCCACGGCGGACGGAACGTGCGGATCATTCCCACGTGCGTGGACATGGACCGGTTTCCCTTGCGGGATCGTCCGCCCAAGCCTCCCGGAGAGCCGGTCGTGGTAGGATGGATCGGCAGCCGGGACAACCAGGGCTACCTGCGCGGCGTGGCCGATGCCCTTGTCCGGGCGGGACGTCACACCCCTCTCCGGTTACTGGTGGTCAGCAACGGTGCCTTTGAGTGGCCCGGCCTGGACGTGGAAAACCGCCCCTGGTCCCTGGATCGGGAAGCGGATGACCTCCATGAAATGGATATCGGCATCATGCCACTGGATGACACCCCACGGGCCCGGGGGAAATGCGCCTTCAAGGCCCTGCTCTGCATGGCCGCGGCCATGCCCGTGATCCTCTCGCCGGTGGGGATGAATCGGGACGTGGTGGAACACGGCAAGAGCGGATTCCTGGCGGCTACCCCCGAGGAATGGGAACAATACGTAACGCTCCTGTGCGCGTCCGCGGACCTTCGGGTGGAAATGGGCCGGAACGCCCGGGAACGGGTCAGCCGCTGCTACTCCATCGAGGCTTACCTGTCGCGTTTTCATCGCGCGCTGCGGGAAGCCGCTGGAGAACTGCCCGCCGGAGAAGAGGAGCATGGCCTGGCTTCCCCTGCATAACGAACCGGAACGTGCCCTGGCCGAAGAGTGGCTGTCCTGGCTGGACGAGGGCGAACTACTCAGGGAAGATCACTTCCTGGCGACGCTGACATCGGGCCAGGAGGGCCCTGATCCCGGCTCTCCCGATCCGGTACATGTCGCGCGGCTTGTCCGGGGTGCCCTGCGGGCCCACGCGTTCAGTGAAGCGCCAGCCTGGCTGGAGCGGGGCACACGGTTTGCGACCACCCTGAGGGCAACCCTTCCGGCGGATCTCTCCGCGATGCCGTTGGCGGACCTCGCGGACATACAACAGGCCTTCAGCCTCGCCTGGACACGCTCCCGGGAAAGCGCCTGGCATGAGCCCGCGCGGGGCCTTACCGAAATCCTGAAAACACGCCTGGAATCCACGTCGGAGCCCGGAACCCCCATTCCCCGCGCGGAACGGATCGTGGCGGCGGCCCGCCTGGCCCAGACCGCCGCCAGCCAGGGAGACGATGAACTTCTGGCCTGGGCCGGGGAACAGGTGGCCCGGGAACTCGCGGCAATGGGATCAGAGGATATCCGGCCCATCGCGACCGGGGGGACCGCTGGATCCCCCGATCTACCGGGTATCGTCGCGTCAGCCCGGCTGTTGCGCGCCCTGCTGGAAGCAGATACCTGCCTGGCCGGCTTCGACATCGCCGAATCGCTGCCCATGCTGTACCGCCGGTTCCGCGACGATACGGCCCCGCTGAACGATCCCATCCGACTGAAACAGGCCTGCCGCGACGCGCGGACCGCGTTCCCGTGGTGCGTGGCCGAACTGGAAACCACCATAAGCCACGCCGTCCTGATTGAACGGTTCCCCGCGGCGGCCCGCCTGGCGTGGCTGGGACTGCGCGACCTGTGGTGGACCTGGCGCGACCCGGAGACCTGGTGGCTGATACCCAGGCCCCTTCGCCGTGGCAGAAAAATCACCGCTGACACGC
>JAGPFE010000054.1 GCA_018056705.1 Candidatus Hydrogenedentota bacterium
GAATCAGCGAATCGGCCGGCGCGGTAAACTGCGCGTTACCGCCCACCGCGCCCGCTCCACCGTTGGATCCGGTTCCACCATTGTTGCCGGCAGAACCGTTGCCCCCGGGCCCGCCATTTTGTCCGTTTCCGCTGTTCCAGGTTCCGTAATTGCCGCCGCTGCCCGCGGATCCGCCGGCTACGCCGGTTCCACCGGACCCACCGTTACCCGCGGTTCCGCCACCGCCGCCGGAACCTGCCGTGCCATAGCCGCCGAAGCCGACACTACCGTTCCCTCCCGAAAGTCCGGGGGAGCCGGCACTGCCGCCCGACGCGGCATTAGATCCCGATCCGGCGCTTCCCGCCGAACCGGCGTAGCCGTCGCCATGGTCTATGGCCCGGTTACTACCGTCACCACCCCGTCCACCGGATCCGCCGGGTCCGCCAATCGAACCCGCGCCCCCGTTGCCGCCGTTACCGCCCCGTCCGCCGGGTCCGCCCTGGCCACCGCCCAGCGTTCCAGGTTGTACCACCATGTGTGGGCGCCAGTACATGTCACCGCTGGCCGTGATGGACAAGGGTCTGCTGCCCGTCACGGTCACGGTTACGCCCGCCCCTACGTTCAGGTTGGCAAAGCGGAACACGGCCACCCCATCGATATTCATACCGGTTTTGGTGGTGACCCCGCTGGTCATGGTCAGCGTGTCGGTGTTGATGGACAACGTGCCGAAACTAAGGGTCCAGTTTCCCAGTTCGCCGTTGCTTTCGTAAATGCTCTGCGCGCCCGCTATCCCTGGAACACATATTCCTGTTCCTAGGATAAGCAGCATCAGGACAAGTTGTGTCCAGCAGTGACCATGCCTCTTGGCTGAGTACCCCTTCATCGCCCGATCCTTTCCATGATTTTTTTGAGGGAGAACCTGCGTGCTACTCCCCTTTCACGCCACAATATCTATTTTATCACAAAAACAATTTTCAATGCTGAAATAAAAAAAAATAAACGACCTGGATTATGGTTCCCACACGACGCGCAGACCGATATCGTCCGGCGTTGGCTGGTCGAGCAAGTGGATACCTCGCGCGGCCGCGCGACAGGCACTTGGCGGGCTTTTCCAGCTTCCTCCACGATATACCCGGTAAGAAATGGGAGCGTCACCGGTTGTATCGGCCACGCACCATTCCGCCACGTTTCCGAGCGTATCCATCAATCCCCATGGATTGGCGCGGGCTGTCGATGCCCGTGATGGTCCAAGGGGGGTCTCGCTCTCTTCGTGCTGTTTTACCCAGGCGTAACGGGACAGGTCATCCGCTTGGTCGCCGAAAAAGTAGGCCGTGGTAGTGCCCGCGCGGCAGGCGTATTCCCACTCGCTTTCCGTGGGCAGCCGGAAGGTCCCTGTTTCTTTCTCGCTCAAGGCGCGGCAGAACGCTTCGGCCTCTTCGTACGATACGCCCCGGACGGGGAGTTCCAGATCAACCGGTGGCACTGGGTGACCTGTCGGGGGAGGCATGACCCGCAACCATTCCTTCCACGTTACTTCTTTCGCGCCGATCCAGAAACCCCGGGGGATTACGATCAACCGCTGCACTTCGTCGACCATCCGTCCTTTTTCCGTGGGCGGACTGCCCTTGGTGAAGGTTCCGGGGGGTATCCAGCGGAATTCAAAGCCCGCGGCGATCCGGGGAGTTCCGGGAGAGCGATAGGATTCCGGGCGCCACCATTGCCGAACCTGGATCGGGTCGCGCCGGATGGTGAGTTCGCCTATGAAGGGTTGCGCGGCAAGCGCCCAGAGCAGCAACGCCCCCAGCATGCTCCAACGGGTGATCCGGTTGAAACGCGATGGGTGTTCCAGGTCCTGTAGCAACAACTGCATCGATATCCCCAGGCAGCATCCGAACACCATCCACGATACGACCGGGGGTAACGGGATCAGCGCCCCCAGCAGGCGGTCCGCGCAATACAGGAACCGCCAGGAGAACAGGATCAGGTTTTCCGGCCCCATGTAGAAAGGCAGCAGGAACAGGACCAGGATGGAGAGCGTCCCCAGAGAAAGGATAAGGCCGAGGTATATCGAGATGCGGTTTCTCATGGTGTCCTGTTGTTAGGGGGACTTCGCGCTTTCCTTACAGTTCAAACCGGTCCAGGTGGTCTCTCTCCTCATCTAGGGGCGACCGCGTTTCCAGTTCCCGGGACCGGGGCGTCGGCAGTCCCGGCAGATCATCCAGCAAAAAATCTTCCTGCCGACGCGTCCGCCGGGCCTGGATGAGCAGGATCAGGGCGGAAACCAGTACCATCAGCAGCAGAAATGCCACTAAGACAACGCGTTCCACGGGCAGGTCCCGCGATACCTGGGCGAGCGTGGTCAGCGGGGGAGGGGGGGGGAACCGGGACGCGTCACTGAGACGTTGCGGGTGCAGGAGGTAACGTAGCACGCCGAACAGGGCCGCGAAAAGAACGCCCCCGCCCGCGGCGCGCCGAAGGGATTCCCCCCACGCCCCCGCCACGCGGAAACGCACGGGTATGACCAGGTCTCCCCCGTTGGTGTTCACCACGAGCCGCGCGGTGTGGCGAGAGCCGGGTTCAAGGCCCGCCCCCGAAACGTACACCGTCAGGACGACCGGCCCCCCTTCGAACGATTCAGAGGCCATGATGAACCCCGGCGATTCCGTGTCCAGCCATGCCGTGCCGCAGAGGGTTCCCCGGCTGCCGTTGAATACCGTTACCCGCAGCGGTTTCCATCGGTCACTGCCCACCCGTCCACCATCCAGTTCCGCTACGTCGGCCATGGGAACGGGACGGGGCAGTCCCGGTTGCAGTAGCCACAATACCGCTTCCAGTTTTCGGGTCCACGAGATCGTCGGATCGTTGAGGATCGTGTCCAGGGGTTCCGGGTTTTTCATCCGGCCGGTATGGACCAGCCATGCCCGCAGCCATCCCCCTTCCAGCAGTTGGATACCCGTGGCCAGCCGGGACGGGTCGGCGTCGAGGTACCGGACGAGGTCCGCGGGTTGCTTGACGCCTCGGATACCGAGCGCGTCCATCGGCGTGCCCGGGTCCAGCATGCAGCGCAGGCAGAAAATCGCGTACGCCGGGTTGGTTTCCGCGTCCCGGGCTACCGTTTCAACCGCGCGTATTACCGCCTGCTTGTCCGGATGCCGCAGTCGCAGCCACTCCAGCAGTTTGCCGGTCCGGATCAGCGGAAGAAGGGTAGTGGGAGACACGGACGCGCTGGACAGGGCTGCTGCCAGGGATGCGAGATCCGTCACCCGGGTATTACCGACGGTGAAAGTCGCCTGGGGATCGAGGATGAACCGCAGGGCAAAAAGGGCCGTGTCGACCCGGGGTTGTCGTTTCCGCAGCGCGGCGACCTGGGCCGCCAGTACCGTCGGGGTGTTGTCGGGAGCCGGCAATGAGCGGATCCAGACCTCCAGGGCCCCGGACTGGAACGCCTTTTCCAGTTCCCTGGCGTCAGAAATATGGGGATACCGCGTCACGAGGGCGGCCAGTTCCGCGACGGAGCGTACCTGGTGTTCCCCGATGACCAGGGGCTGACCGGGCAGCAGCAGGTATTTCAGGGCGAACAGCCCCAGTTCGATCTGGTCGTAGTACTGCTCTTCGAGCGTGGCCACCTTTTGTCCCAGTTGCTCGTCGAACAGCATCAGCCACTGGGAGATATAGCCCCGCCGCATGTCTCGGGCCGCGTCGAACTTCTCCAGGTTGAGGGCCAGTTCCCGGGGCGTGGTAATCGACGGGCAACTCCGGTACGGAATCCGCCGGCCGGCAGTCGCCTGGATCACGCTCACCGTCGTCTCCGGCTGGTCCGTTACCACCGGCTCGCGCCGCAGCCAGGCGCTTACCTGCGCGTAGCCCCAGCGGGTTTCGGGATCCACCCGCAGCAGCCCGTCCAGCAGTTGCCCGAACCGGGACGACAGCCCATCCGGCCGGGGCACCCGTCCCCGGAAATGACATCCCAGGATCGCGTGAATATCCATGCCCTGGAAGGGCGACTTTCCCGTCAGCAGGTGCAGCAGCGTGATGCCCAAGGCGTAATAATCGGTTTTTTCGCTGACTTCCTTGCCGTCGATCAGTTCGGGGGCGGCGTAGTCCAGCGTCATGAACTGCGCGGTGGAGGTGCGGCGGACGTTTTCCTCACCTTCCAGCTTGGAACTGATGCCGAAATCCCCAATGACCGGCGTGGTACCCTCGGCGTCCCGGAAGAACAGGTTGGAGGGCTTGATGTCCCGGTGAATGATCCCCGCGTTGTGCAGAAACCGCAATCCCTGCGCGATATCGGGCAGCATGGCAGTAAGCCGCTCCTCGGTGAAGGGCATCCGGGTATCGAGGCTGCCCCCGGCGCAGTAGTCCATGACTTCGAAAAAACGGCCTTTCCAGCATCCGTAGTCCCGCAGGGCCACGATACTGGGATGTCGCAGCAGGAGGAGGTGCTCCAGGACGTCTTCCTTGGGCCGTACCTGGGGGTGATACAGTTTAACCGCGCGAAATTCGCCGGAGACCGTGTCGAGGCAGCGATAAATTTCCGCCTCGCCGGTACGCCGCGAGATGGGACCGGCCTCCACGCGGTATCGGTCGGCCACCCATTCACCCGGTTGCAGCAGGGCATCCTGTTCCGGGGTGGCGGGTTGCGGTTCGAACCGCGCCGTGGCACGCGCGGCGGTTTCCAGGGCGGGGGACGGCGGAGTCGGGTCGTAGCGCAGGGTCGGGCTTGGCGCCGTTGCTTCCGTGGAGGGCGGGGAAGGTCGGGGTTCCCCCGCGCCGGGCAATTCCGGTGAAAACACGGCAGTCGGCCGTTCCGGGGCAACCGGCGATTCACCGGTCGGGACCGGAACGGGGCCCGTTGTCGCGTCAGCCGTTTCCCGGGGCTGGTCCTGCTCGTGATCCGTCACGGTAACTGCTCCATGGGTGGCCCGGCTTCGATGAGAATCAGGGTCGCGTTGTCCGTGCTGGTTTCCAGGGCTTGCGCCATCAGCAGGCGTCCCCGCTCGGCGAGGGGCAGCGATTGCTCCAGGATGTGCTCCATGGCTTCCACGGGGAGCGCGCCGTGCAGGCCGTCAGACGTGATGACCAGGATATCTCCGGGCTGCAGGGGCATGGCAACGCCCACGCGCGGTTTAAAATCACGCATGCCCAGGCCGTTGGTGATCAGGTGTTCGAGGCCTGCCCGCCGCGATGTCCCCGCCTGGTATCCCACTTCTTCCGCGAGCGCGGCCACCGAGTCGTCCCGGGTTAACTGGCGCAACGCCCCCAGGCGGAACCGGTACACCCGGCTGTCCCCCGCGTGGAAGGGCGCGAAGGCCCCGCCACAGATCACCACGCCGGCGATGGTGCTTCCGAGGCCGGCGTAGTCGGGTTTCATGCCCGCCTCCATGACGAGATGGTTCGCCCGTTCCACGCCTTCCCGCAGCGTTTCCATTGCGAGGTCCATGCCGCCCTGCTTGGGCACGCTGAAAAAGTGACGTTCCAGGGTTTCCAGGGCGATCCGCGCGGCAAGGCTGCCTCCCGCGTGACCGCCCATGCCATCCGCCACCGCCGCCAGCCAGCCCCACTGGCACGTGTAGTCATCATCAACCCGGAACCGCGCCTCGTATTCCCCGCTGTTTTTCAGGGTTCGACCGATGAGCATCCAGTCCTGGTTTTCTTCACGTACCGTGCCGCGGCTGGTGCTTCCGAATGCCGTAAGCCACGTCATGTCGCCAGCATCCTTATGGTAAAGTCCAGGCCCGAGAGGGTCAGTCGGTCCCCGTTGTGCAGGGCGGCTCGGACCCCGGGCATGACCGGGTTTCCATTGACCAGGGTGGGATTCACGAAGTGCTCCTGCGGCAACGGTTCCACCCACCATCCGCCGTTTTCATGGATGAACCGGCAATGACGCCGGTGCAGATAGCGGGTGCCCGGCAGGCCTTCGATGGCCACGTCGGGGCCCTGCTCCGGCCAGGCCTGGCCGACCGTCTGACCGGGGTGGATCGGCCACCGGCTTCCGCTGGCGTGTTCCAGGTAAAGCGTCGCGCTTTCGGTCGTCGGGGAAGTCCGGATCACCGGGGCAACCGGCTTGGCCTCCGGGGCAGGCCGGTCCGGACCTGCCGCCACCTCAGGTTCGGGGACGGCCGCCACCAGGCCGAGAAACTCCCCGCATTGCGCGCATTCGCCGTCCAGTTCGTCGTTGATGGTCCCGCACCGGGGACAGCGTTTCACGTATCGCATGACACCTTTCCGATCGAGCCGGCGTCGGTTTGCCGACCTGCCGGGGGAATCCCGATGATCATGTCCACGCCGTCGGGGCTGCCCAGGCCCGCGTTGAACCGGGGCAGGGTGGCGGGATCCACCTGGCGCAGCAGGGCCCGTCCCCGCCCGGTGAGGGCGATGATCCGCTGGTTGGCCGATCCCTTGAGGGGATGTGGCGAGGGCAGAGCCCGGCGGAAGGGCCCATCAATGAGCACATCCACCCCCGGGATGACTGCCGCCCGCCGGAGCGGATCCGCCAGGACCTGGTCCAGCGTATAGCCCGTGAATACCATGATCGACCATTCGGGCTGATCAGCGCGGATCCGTTCGAGAAATGCCGCCAGGCCTTCGGGCTGGTCCAGGGGTTCCCCGCCGGAAATTGTCAGGCCGTCCAGGCGCGTCGGGACGGATCCCGCCCGCCTTGCCAAGACCTCCACCGGCACATCGTGCCCCGCGTCCGTTGGTTGCATTTCCGGGCTGATGCAGCCCGGGCAGTTCCGGCCGCAACCGGCCACCCACACCACAAATCGCTGGCCGGGACCCAGCGAAGTGACCGGCCACGCCGCGGCAAACACCCGCAGCCGCGCCGCGCCGGGGTATTCAGGAGGACGTGTCCGCACGCGTGGGCTCCAGGCGGGTTTCCAGTTCGAACCGGATCGGCGCGTCCGGCCCGTTGTCTCTCAGGGAGAGCACCGTGAGGGTCCCCCGGCTGTTGCGGGACAGTTCGAACAGGATCCGGCTCAGCGGGTTGACCAGTGCCGAATCCACCGCGTTCCGGATGCCACGACCTCCGTGGTGCAGGTGGGTCCGGGAAAAAGTGATCAGCGCGTTTTTCGCCTCGGGTTCCAGGCGCAGCGAGATCTGCCGGTTTTCCCGGAGGCTCCGGTCCAGTCGGCCGATCAGCATGTCCACGATCTGCTCGTCGAAGGGAGGACGGATAAAGTTGAACACCACGAAATTGTCGCCGAAACGGTTCAGGATTTCCGGCCGTTTCAGTTCGAAGTTGAAATGCCGGGCGATTTCCGCCAGCACGATTTCCCGCATCCGGCTGTACGGCATGTCCGGCGTGACCAGTTGCCGGGTGCCGTGGTCGTCGTCGTCCCGCGTAACGGTGCCCAGGTTGCTCGTGAAAATGATGATGCACTCCGAGAAGTACACGGTGTCTCCCCGGCCATCGGTGAGCCGCCCGTCGTCCAGGATCTGCAGAAACTTGTCGAAGATACTGGGATGGGCCTTTTCGATTTCATCGAACAGCAGCACGGAAAAGGGGTTCTGCTGGACCGCGTTGGTCAGTTGTCCGCCTTCTTCATACCCCACGTAACCGGGGGGGGCTCCCAGTAGCCGCTGGTCCGAGTGGGGCGCGGAAAATTCGCTCATGTCAAAGCGGATCAGCCGGTCTTCCCGCCCGAAAAGCAGTTCCGCCATGGCCTTGGCGGTTTCCGTCTTGCCTACGCCGGTGGGACCCGCGAAAAACAGCACGCCCCGGGGCCGGTTCGCCTTGCCCTGTTCCCCCGCGGCGATGCCGATGCTGGCCCGCCGGATGATATCGAGCACCTTTTCCACGGCGGCGTCCTGTCCCTTGATCCGTTTCCGCAGGAAGTCCGGCGCTTCCCGGAGCCGTTCCGCGTCGATCTTTTCCCACTCGCTTTCGGTCACGCCGTACTTGTACATGTCCGTCAGCCGCCGCACGTTGGAGCCCCCCGACGCGGGGTGGATCAGGGGAATACGGAAACGGTGCGACAGGCTTACCAGGCTGCGCATCTCGAAATTGGTCAGCCCGTCGCAGTGATCCACGAAATCCCGGACCACTTCCACCGGCAGGTCTCCCTGGTCACTGCTGACTCCGTGGAAATACCGCCAGCACCGGCGGATGTATCGCGCCCGTTCCTCCCGGTCCGGCAGTTCCACGTGGATGGAACGGCTCCGGCTGTTGTTGAGGTACAGGAACGCCGGCAGATCGTTGAGTTTTTCGCACACCAGGATGATGAGATTGTTCCATCGCCCGTCTTCCCGGGCGATCTCCCGGGTTTGCAGCACCGCCTTCAGCAGCCGGGTCATGGTGATCCGGTCTTCCCGGGCCAGCCGGTCGGGCGCCGAAAGCAGCCGGGAGGCGAAATTGACCACGAACGCGCAGGGTACCTTCGTGTTGGTCAGGCCGAGGGTCATCCGGCGCACCACCCGGTCCCAGTTCACCGGCGCGCCGCCCGATGGTTCAGGCTGTTCGCCAGCCGGCGCGCGTGCCGTGGTGCCACCGTAATCGGTCCGGTTTTCCGCGGAGGACCGGGGGGACGACTCATGGGCCGTTTCCGGTTCGGCGGGCGCCAGGTCTTCGCCCATTTCCAGTTTCCGGAACAGTTCGGTCATCTCCGGCGTGAGAAAACGCAGGTCCTCCACCGGATCGGCCTGGCCGATCAGTTCGTACCCCTGGTTCAGCAGGAACCGGCACAGGAAACCCGAAAGATCCGTTTCGGTCCATCGGGGCGGGTCGGCTTCCGATTTCCGCACGGGAAAAGACACCAGGTCATACACGTTTCCGTGCAGAAAAATCAGGTTCTTGATGCTGACAAACCGGCTCAGTTCCCGCATCCACCGCGGACTGTGTTCATCGATCACGATTTCCGCCATAACTTCCCCTTGCTCCTCTACCATCAACTATACACCAAATCCGCCCGGATACTTTTACCTGCGCCTGCGGCTTCATGGGGCACATCTTTACCGGTGGAGTGACGCATGGCGCGTTCGGGTTTTGATGTTTCGCTGTGCTGTTTTGCCGGGGTTCGGAAGGATCTCGCGGGATGCCGTGCGGATCAGTCGCTTTCCTGGGTGTGATGGGATGTGTGCTCTCGGTCGAAACAGGGTTCTTTTTCCGAGGCATGGCCATTGCAATTGGCATCCTGTCATTTCGAGCGAAGCGAGAAATCTTGCTGTCTTTCAAATACGGCTGAGATTTCTTCTCTTCGTTCTTCGAAACGACAGGGATTCACGCCTGCCGCGAAAAGCGTGCCGTTATCAGGCCCCCATCTCCAGCCCGGAAAAAGAAATTGTCCCCATCCTGGAGGGTGTGCTATAAGAACCTCGGGAGTGATGCGCTATGGGTCTGCTGGCAGAACGGAAAGAAATGGTTTCAGGGCGGTCTTCGGAAGCGTCGGTGGTCATGCCCATCCTGGAAGTAATCGCCGTCGTGGCGGCCCTGTTTCTGGCCACCCAGGTACGGTTCTACCTGCCGTTCACTCCCGTTCCGGTCACGCTGCAGACCCTCGTGGTACTGGTGGTACCGTTCTGGTGCCGTTTCTGGCGGGCTACGCTGGGCATGGCCGCGTTCGCGATGCTGGGCGGGGTAGCCGCGGGGCTCGGCGTGACGTTTTTCGCCTCCATAACGGGCGCGACCTGGGGATATATCCTCGGTTTCCTGGTGGTTCCAGCCGTGGCCGCGGCTTTTCCGCGGCGGCCCGGATATGTGCCGTTGGCCATGGCGGCCATGCTGGCGGTGATCTATTTCTTTGGCGCGATCTGGCTGGCCTGGTGGCTGGATTTACCGTTGTACGCCGCCATCATGCTGGGCGTGCTACCCTTCCTGCCCGGTGACGCGGTCAAGCTGGCCTTGGCTGCCGGGCTTGTTATCTGGCGGGACCTCCGCGCGAACCGTTCCAGTACGGCACCGACCGACCGCTAAGCGGTACGGAAAAACACCTCGCCTCCCGTGATCATGGCCCCCGGTTTCTCTTCCCCTCCTCGTCGGGGATTTGTGTACCCGTGATAACCCGTTGCGTGTCTACCACGCCCGAAGTTCAACGGCTTGATCTGCTCGCGCGCTTTGCCAGGCATTGGAGGGGAGGTGTAGACTGTCCGCGGATAACATAGGAGTGGGGACCATGAACGAAGCCCATGCCCTGCCATCGGAACACCGTTTCGGTGTCATTGACCTGCACATGCATCCAACCCTGAAGACCTTCATGCTGGGCAAGGACATGATGGCCCGGCACCATCCCCCCGGCTTTTTCTTTCCTTTGACCATGCGGACCGACCTGGACGCCCTGCTCGCTGGTGGCGTCAAGGCGTTCCTGTCGACTATTTACATCGTGGAAAAGGATTTTCTCACGGACGTCTGGCCGCTGCGGATGGTGCGGCGCGTGCTGCCGAGGGTGCGTCACGTTTTCTCCGGGGATCCCTTCGAACGGGCATGGGAATGCCTCGATCACCAGGACGAATGTATTCGCCAGGTCAACGCCCGGCGGGGTCCCACCCTTGCCGTTGCCCGAAGCGTGGACGAAATGCTCCAGGTTATTGCCTCCGGCCGGATTGCCGTCCTGCTGTCCGTTGAGGGGGCACACCACCTCAGCGGTAACCTGGAGCACCTGGAAAAACTGCACCAGCGTGGCGTCTGCCACATGATCATTCCCCACCTGTATCCCAACGAGGCCTGCTGGAACGTGGACGCCTTTCCGGACGACGTGAACTGGTTACGCCGGCTGGGTTGTTTCCGGCAGGAGATCCGGATGGATTCCGGACTGACCGATTTCGGCCGGGCCGTGGTGGACCGCATGTTCGACCTCGGCATGATCGTGGACGTGACCCATGCCACGCCGCGGTGCCGGCAGGAAGTCTACGAGCGTCAGCGTAATCATCCAAAGCGCCGCCCCGTCATCTTTTCTCATGTCGGCATCCACGCCATGTGTCCTCATCCCATGAACCCCACCGACGAGGAAATCCGGACCATTGCGGATACCGGTGGCGTTATCGGGCTGATCGCCATGGCCTATTACCTTTCCAGGCCAGTGAGGAAGGACGGTCTCAACGCAATAATCGAATCTATAGACCACATGGTCCGGTGTGGCGGTGAAGAGGTCGTTGCCTTCGGCAGTGATTTTGATGGCTTCACCGGTCCACCACCCGATTTCAAGTCGCCCCGGGATTACGCCGTGCTGCGGGATCGCCTGCTCAAAAAGTACACCGAACGCCAGGTTGAAAAGTTCCTCAACGGCAACGCGTTGAGGGTCTTACGGGAGGGATGGACCCCGCCCGTGAACGCGACCGCGTCCGCCGCGAGTGAACAACCCGCGCGCGCCTGATCGCGGCGCGGGCAACGGGTTCATCGTTCGGCGGACGGTGCTTAGGGCAACGGCGTCACCGTTTCCGCGGAGTGTTCTTCCCCGCCCAGGCGACGATACACGGCCTGCCCCCGTATCGGGGTGTCGCTGTCCGGGGCGTCAGGCTTTCGCTGGAGGAGGTACGTGAACGAGAAGGGGAAAGGCGGCGTGGTGATCCACGCGAATTCCAGGCGACCCATCCGGCCTGGCGGCGGCGCGATCTGGGGCGCCGGGTCCCCGCCTGCCCGATCGAAAGCCCATCCCGGCGGCAGGTCTTCCACGACGCCAAGCGCCGTTACCGGCTGATCCCCCGAGTACCCGATGCGGACAGTTACTTCTATCCGGTCCGGGGCAATCCGACTGATGTGCCGCTGGAATTCGATCTGTTCAGGGGATGCTTGGACCTGGGAGGTAGTCGGCGCGACGGCGGCGCTACCAGGCGGAGCCTCGTGCGGAGGGGGAGGAGGCGGGGAACTTTCCTGGCAACCCTGGCCGCGGAGGATAAGCAGTAGCAGCAGGCCGCACCCTGCGACTACCCATCCCACCCATTGGCGCCACCAGGCATTTCCACGGGAAACTCGTCGCGGGGTATGATCGTTCATAAGGGGTCCATTCCTTTTGGTGAAATTATACGGTCTTGTGCCCGGTTTCGCGCGGGGGGATGACTAACATGTGGTGTTCTTTTAACTGAACCAACGGTTCCGGTTCGGCGCGCTGGATGATGACTCCGGTATGTCGCGTGGACGGGCAGACATGCGACACGGGCCCACGTTCCTTGGTATACGGGTTAATCAGTCTTTTGATGGAAGGCATGACCTCATTGTCATTTCGACGAACGAAGTGAGGAGAAATCTTAGCGGGCTGAAGATTTCTCGCCTCGCTCGAAATGACAGGATGCCATTTGCAGTGGCCATTCTTCGTAAACAGAACCCAGTTCCGACCGAGAGAACACATCCATATCCCTGGCAAAATGCCCGCGCCACAGCCCCTCCCCCGGGGACTCCGCAACCCGTCACCCAAGAACGGGGCAACGTATGCCTGTATGCGCAACCAATAGAATCGCTTGATGGATTGGGTCATAACTTAGAATTGTGCTATACTCCGGAACCAGTGAACCTCTAACCGGAAACGTCCGTGGGTACCCGCTCGCGCGGGGAAACGGGCGGGGGAGACAAGACATGGCGTTACGTATCGTTATGCTGGGCGCGCCGGGCGCGGGTAAGGGCACCCAGGCGTTGCGGATGGCGGAAACCCTTGGCATTCCACACATTTCCACCGGGGACATCTTCCGGAAAAACCTCAAGGAAGGCACGCCCCTGGGCAAACGGGTGCAGGAATACCTCAATAGCGGGGCACTGGTTCCGGATGAGTTGACCTGTGAAATCGTCGCGGACCGCCTGGCCCAGCCGGACTGCGAACCAGGATTTATCCTGGATGGTTTCCCGCGGTCCATTCCGCAGGCCGAGATGCTCGAAAAATACCTGCAAGCCAGAGGACAGCAGATTACCGCTGCCATCAACATCGACGTGCCGGACGCGGAAATCGTTGAGCGGTTGAGTGCCCGCCGCACGGACCCGGTGACCGGGCAGATCTACAACCTCAAGTTCAGTCCGCCTCCCGCGGATATCCGTGATCGCCTGGTCCAGCGGGAGGACGACAAGGAGGAGACGGTGCTGGCCCGGTTAAGGACTTATCACGAAACCACCGAGCCCATCATCGCGTGGTACGAGAAGCGGGGCCTGTTACGGACGGTCAGCGGCAGTGGCGCTACTCCCGATCAGGTCTTCGAGCGCGTCATGGCCATTGTGAATACCTTGAAGTAAAGGTAAGGCTTTACTGGATTACCCCAGTCCTTCCGCCCGGAAGGACTGTTTTTTTTGCGACCGTGTAATAAAGCGTCAACCTGGAACGTTATATTACACGGAACCTCTGAAAAAATTTTCCAGTCCGGGAAAAATGGACTTGCCAAATTTTCGGGGTGGAAGGTACAATTTAACAGGACGTGAAGGCTCAAATTAAAGGGGTTTGTAAGTTAGAAAGGGTAAAAACATGATATCTTTTATCTCCGTAACCTGTCCTCACTGTGGCATCTCCGGCCAGATCGTTATGCCCCCGGCGGGGTCGGTAATTGTTGGGCCTTGTCCGCGTTGTGGCAAGCCCGTGGTGCTCTTTCACGGGTGGGTCCTGCCCCTCGAAAGCCAGGTAATGGATTCCGGGAACACGGCGGATATCCGTCAGCACGTAAAGGACGTGCTGCATAAATTCATCATTGAGCGAGTCGACCATCTCTTCGATCATGTCGAGGCGGAACGTCGGAAAAAAGAATCCGCCCAGGCGACATCGGATGCCGAAACCGGGGCGTCCGAATCCCCGGATGAAGAGCCCAATGAACAGAAACCGGAAAATTACGAACCCTTCCGCCGCTTCATCGCTTCCGAACTCCGGAAGCGGATGAGCATGGATAACCGCGGACGGCGATCCGGAAAAATCACGGACCAGGAAGTACAACAGTTCGTTCAGGAAGAACTGAATAAAATCGACGACAACGATTATTTCCGGTCTATCTTCGGCTGATGGACAGTATCGCGAAAAGGAAGGCGGTCCCGAAAGGGCCGCTTTTTCTTTTTTCACAATAAAACTCTTGTCAAATCTGGGGGTTAAGAGTATAATTTTACTAAACTTGACATCGTGTCAATAAAATAAGGAAGCGGCTGTGGCTGAGAAGGTATTGTGTCCATTCTGCGGACAGATGACCGATTCCGATAAGTCCAATTGCGCGCGATGCGGAGCCCCGATGCGTGTCGTCCGACCGCCGTCGGATGCAAGCCTGACCCGCTGTCCGGCCTGCGGGGCCTCGGTGGATCGGGGCGACATCATCTGCACGTCCTGTGGGGCGAACCTGCTGAAAATGGCCGGTAAGGGGGCGAATATCCAGGCCGCTACCGCGGAAGCGCGGGCTGGAAGAAACTGGACCCGGGTGCTGATCTGGCTGATGGCGGGCATAGTGGTTCTAGCGGGGGTGGCGGGCGCGGGGGTGGCGGTGTTCTGGTTGACCCGGGACCCGGTGGCCCAGGCCCGGGCGGCGGCCCAGCGGGGAGAGTTGCTGACCGCTATCAACCAGTTGGAAGCCTATCTGGGGCGGAAGCCTGCTGACGGATCCGCCATGGTCCTCCTTGGCAAGCTGTATGCCCGGGCGGAACAGTTTGACAAGGCCTGTGACACCCTTCTGAAAGCCCTGGAACAGCCCAATCCCGACGCGTCGTGGAAGATGACCGCCGTGGTAATCGCCACGCGGCTGACCGGGCCGGATGCCATGGCCAGGCAGTTGAAGATCATCGATCGGATCTGCCGATCCGGCGACGTGGACGAGCGCCTGTGGCGACTGCTGGCCCTCGGGTATACCGTTACCGATGACCGGAAAGCGCTCACGGATGTGCTCGGGCGCGGCCGGAGTGAGGGCAAGCTGGATAACGAGACCCTGGCCCTTGGCCTGGCCGCCGAAGGAGACCTGCCCGCGGCCGAAAAGCAGTTGCGGGACTTGGCGGTGCTCTCCCCGGACAACGGCGATTATCCTGCCATGGTAGGTCTCCTGCTCGATGCCCAGGGACAGAGCGACGCGGCCATCGAGTTTCTTGAAAAGGCCCTGCGGAACAAAACCTCCCTGGCCCGCTGGGTGGGATTGCGCCTGGGAATGCTATACCTTTCCCGCGGCGAGGACCAGCAGGCCCTGAACGCCCTGAACCAGGCGAAAGTTGCCGCGCCCGATGACCCGGAAGTGCTGTATTACCAGGCGATCGCCCTGCGGCTGGTGGGACTGCGTGAAGAGGCCTTGGCCCAGTTCGAGCGGATCGCCGGCATGAACACGGACCTGTCGGGGGAAGCGGCCGTGAAGATGGCGACCCTGTACCTCGAGACCGGTGACGTGGACAAGGCCGCGTCCGCCGCGCGCCAGGCCGTGGAGCGGGGGGTGAACACGCCGGAACTCCAGGTGGTCCAGGGGCGCGTGCAACAGGCCCTGGGCAACCTGTCCGAGGCCGAGTCGGCTTTCCGCAAGGCGATCCAGTTGAACCCGGACTATCCCGTGGCGCACCTGGAACTCGGGCTGCTGCTCGTTGGTCGCCAGGCGGTAGCCGAAGGGGTCCAGTCCCTGGATCGGTACCTGGAACTGGTGGGAGATAACCGGGCCGATACCCGGGCCGCCGAGATCGAAGTGCTCGTTTCTCAGTTGGAACAGAGCGTGCTTTCGTCGTGACCTGTGGAGCGGAACCATGATGACGCGCGAAAACGTGAAAAGCATAAGGAAATCCCGTGGCAAGGCCAGGTGCCGCGCGATCGCGGGTCTGCTGGCGGTGGCGGTGCTGTGCGCCGGCGTGGACACCTGGGCGTGGGGGCCCCGCGCGCAGAACGCGGTGGTCGCGACGGCGTTCAACCTGCTGATCAAGACCGCGGGGGGAGAACTCGGGCGTTTCCGGCAGGACGTGCTCAATGGCTGCTCGGTGTCCTTGTCCGAGGTGGACCGCCTGTATCCCCAGTATGGAACGGACCCGGTGAACGCGATCATGACCGAAATGGCATTGCTGTCTTCCGCGGGCCGCGGCAAGTTCAACGCCTATTTCGCGTATCGACTGGGACTGCTCGGCAAGATGGTGGCCATCTACGCCGCGCCCATGCGGGACGCGCCCGTCACGTATCGGAACCTGTATTACTCCGACGCGGACAAGGCCATCGACACCATCCGTTTCGAGCCCAGACCCCGACGACCTGTCGATGGCAATTACTTCCCACGCTTGGCCGCGGAAGTGGCCACGAACAACGAACTGATCCTCAGCGAGTACCGTTCAGGTATCGGCTTCGGGGGAGCGGCCTCCCAGACCTTTTCCCAGAGCGCGAGCCTGACCGTGGCCGCCATTCTGGACGTGTGGACCCAGATGCTGGCGGGTAACGCGATCCAGGGGTCCGTGTCCGATGCCCAGTTACGGGATTACGTCCTTGAAGGATGCGCGTATTACCTGGCGAACCGGTCCATGGCCGAATTCGAAGCGGCCCTCAAGAACTTCTCCGCCATTGTCGCGATGACGCCGGACCTGCGTATCCGCCTGGGCGATATGCTCTACGACCGGGGACAGCAGGAACGCGCGATCCGGGAGTATGAGCAGGCCCTTGCCGAAGCGCCCGATCGCCGTGATATCGCGCAACGGGTTTCCCGGTACTACCTGGACCGGGGTAAGGAACAACTCGCGCGGAACGCCCTCGAAGACGCGTTGAAATCCCTGGAACAGGCCGTGAACGCTGACGCGCTGAACGAGGAAGCGGTCGCCCTGCGCGTGGACACGGAACAGAAGATCGCCGAGCGGGACGCCCGACAGCAAGCCTTCCAGGCGGCTCTCAAGCGGGGCGCCGAATTGCGCAACCTCGCCGAGCAGGAGATCGAGACGAAACGGATCGCCGAGGGGATTTCCTTGCTGGCCCAGGCCGAAGCCGCTTTTTCCGAGGTGACCGACGAGTTTCCCATGGAAGCCCAGCAGCGCGATCGGTCTATCAAGGAAATCCGGAGCCGTATCGCCCAGTTGAAGAATTACCTGCTGTCCAGCGTGTCGTCTTACAGCGGTTCCGACTGGAAACGGGATCTTCGGGCGGCGGTTGCCACCGCGAATCCCCGGGTATACGAGCCGGCAATTCGCCAGTTGGCCGGCGAAAAGTACGCGGATCTCACACGCGTCCTTTCCAGCGAATTCAAGAACACGGTCGACGACCTGGAACGGTAAGCCTCAGCGGGAATACCCGTCTTCCATGTTTCCGGCTTTTCCGATGATTTCGGCGACTGCCGATGCCAGGCGTGCTTCGGGTAATATCCACCGCGCGCCCCGGTACGGGGGATCGGGCAGGCAGCGATCCAGCAGCGCCAGGAATCGTGCCCGGTTGATTTCGGTACCCCCCAGGTTAACAAGGTGCGGATTGGGTATCTGGCCTGTCTATTATACAGATCTCCGAGTCCACGAGACCGAGGCTGATCTCGTATGCCGT
>JAGPFE010000055.1 GCA_018056705.1 Candidatus Hydrogenedentota bacterium
TCGAGGTATTCGACATGATTGACACGAATGGTGATGGCCAGTTGACGCTGGACGAACTGAAGAACTACCTGAAGATCAGCGGCTGCTTCGGCTGCGTCAAGCGGCTGTTCGTGAAGGACCTGCTGATCTCGGCGGGCGGTGACCTGTTGCTGGCCGGCCTGGGCCTGGCCCTGCTGGCCGCCTCGGTGAGCCGTCGGCGCTCGTAAGTTCTCCGTGATTCCCTGACTCCGGAAGTTTCCGGGGCCCGGTTCGGAACCCTCGCCGGACCGGGCCCCGGTCCTTTTACCCCCGTTCCAGGCCATGGACCACGCCCCGGCACCCCGTCTGGCGCGCGACAGAATGCCTTTCTTTAATATAGGGAGGCCCCGTAGCTGCCATCCTGACCGGCCCCCCTGCCCGCCACGCAACAGAATGCCCTTATATATGGGGGGCATTCCCTCTTCCAGGCGGGAATACCCCGTTCTGTCATTTCGAGCCCCTGTGTAACTTCGGGCCATTGTGTCATTTCGAGCGCAGCGAGAAATCTTTCCCTGCAGTACCCCTTAACCCTGTTCCGCCCATCATGTCATTTCGAGTGCAGCGAGAAATCTTTCCCTCCCGTCCAGGCGGAACGAAAGATTTCTCCTCACTGCGTTCGTCGAAATGACAACTTTTTCTGGAATGGCGTGACGGCAGATTCTCCTCCTCGCGTTCGTCGCAATGACAGTCTTTTCGTTCAAGTGGCATGATTTTCAGGTTCTGCGTTCAATCGTGTGAGAACCCTTTCCCCCAACAGCACGGTTTCCGGGGGGAAGGGGAAGGGGAGGGGAAAAGGGGGCTCTTTCCCCCAACAGCGCGGTTTTCCCGGCACTCTCTCCCATGGAACCCGCACCAAAATTTTACCGGTAACCGATATCGCGTGTATTGTAAACTCCGACGCGCGTGAACGGGTCACGCGCCAACGGGAGCACGCACGATGATGACACGGATTGGAGTAGTAGTTATGGTTCTGGCACTGGGCGCGGCGATCAGCGGACGCGCGGACGACGCGGTCACCTACGCGGAAAAACTGGGCTGGCCGAAGGGCGCGCGCGTGGTGATTTTCCACGTGGACGACGCGGGCATGCACCACGACGCGAACATGGGCGCCATCGAGGCGATGGAAAAGGGCGTGGCCACCTCGGCCAGCATCATGTTCCCCTGTCCATGGGTCCCGGAAATCGTGGCCTATGCCAAGGCGAACCCGGATAAAGACTTCGGCATGCACTGCACGCTGACGTCGGAATGGAAATCGTACCGCTGGGGACCGGTCGCGGGAAAACCGGCTGTGCCGGGACTGGTGGATGAAGAAGGTTGCCTGTGGCACAGCGCGGAAGAGACCGCGCAGCACGCCACGGCGGACGAGGTGGAACGGGAACTACGGGCCCAACTGGACCGGGCCATGACCATGGGATTTACACCCACCCACCTGGACACGCACATGGGCACGGTATACCAGACCCCGGAATTTCTCGAGCGGTATATCAAACTGGGCGCGGAAAAAGGAATCCCGGTCATGGTACCCGGCGGTCACTGTTATTTCCTGCTGAAGGAGGAACCGCGATTCGCGGAACTGGTCGGGCCACTGGGTGAAAAGGTATGGAGCCTGGGCCTGCCGGTGCTGGACGACCTGCACACCGGCTACGGCAGCAAAGGTCCGGAAGACAAAAAGCGGCAGATCCTGGAATTTCTCCGGGAGTGCAAGCCCGGGGTAACCCAGTTTATCGTGCATTGCACCCGTCCGTCCGACAACTTCGCCCACGTAACCGGGTCAGGGCCCACGCGGTTGGCGGAACTGGAAGCGATGCTGGATCCGGAGGTTCGTGCGACCATCGAGCGGGAAGGCATCATCCTGACGACATGGCGGGAATTGAAGCAGCGTCGGGGCCAGGCAAAGTGACTAATGCGCGTACGCACCGGGGTAACCCATGACCGATGCGGGCGTTGATTGTCATGCTGAACGCTGGTTAACATGTGCTTTCCGGATTTGGCTAGTGGCGATTCGATCACTGGTACAATGAATACAGCCGTCCGGAGGCGCACAGGAGCAAGGGCAGCATGCGCGTAGCCTTGATCAATCCACCCCCCGCCGAGGGGCGACGGTTCATCCGCGAGGGGCGGTGCATGCAGAGCGTGGCTTCCTGGGCCGCCCTGTGGCCACCCCTGACCCTGGCGCAACTGGCGGCGCTGGCCCGAAGGGACGGTCATGACGTCCTGCTGACAGACGGAAACGTCGAACCCGATCCAACGCTGAAAGCGGTAACGGAAACGACGCGGCGGTTCGCGCCGGACGTCATCGTTATCAGCACGGGGTTTCCATCCCTGGATGGAGACCACGCCCTGGCGCTGGCCCTTCGACAGGCCTGTCCGGGAGTCCCGATCACGGGGCTGGGCCAGTTCTTCACGCTGACCCGGACGGAAGGTTTTGCCGACACCCCGGCGTTCGATCTCGCCCTGATAGGCGAGCCCGAACTCCCCTTTCTGAACCTGTTGGGCTGGCTTGCGGCGGGTCGGCCGGAAAGTCCTCCGGCGGGCATCATGTCCCGCGATGACTCGGGTAAACCAGTAGATGCCATCCCCTGTTCCCATATGGAACAGTTAGATGAGTTGCCTTTTCCGGCCGTGGACTACCTCAAGAGGGAAGCCTACCGCCTTCCGCATAATGGTCAGCCCTTCATGCTGGTCAACGTGGCCCGGGGTTGTTCGGCCCCGTGTATTTTCTGTATCGCGCCGGCCTATCATGGGCGGCGGCTCCGGCGGCATTCCCTCGAGTACGTCATGGCCGAACTGGCGTATTTTGATTCCTCGTTTGGACTCAAGCATTTTCTGTTCTGGGAAGAAGTGTTCGCTCATGACCGGCCCTTCGCGGAGGAACTCTGCGCGGCGATGATCGCCCGGGGCTCGCCATGGTCATGGGCGGCCACCACGCGGGCGGACAAGGTGGACAAGTCCCTGCTGACGCTGATGAAGCGTGCGGGGTGCTTTCTGCTGGGACTGGGTATCGAAAGTGGTAATCAGCAGATTCTCGATACGGCCCGAAAAGGAGAAACCCTGGAAGACACGCGGCGGGCCGTGGCCCTGTGCCGGGAGGTAGGCATCCGGAGCATGGGCCATTTCATTTTCGGGCTGCCCGGAGAAACCCCGGAAACCGCGCAGGAAACGTTGCGGTTCGCGCTGTCGCTGGGACTGGACTACCTGCAATGCTACGCGGCGGTACCCTACCCCGGAACACCGCTGGGACAACTAGCCCGGGAAAGAGGATGGATCCGGGCGGAACGGTGGAGCCAGTACGATTTTGGCGGACCCAGTATCATGGACATCGGAACTATATCGCCGGTGGAAGTGGACGCGTTTCGCAGGAGGTTGTTCCGGCGGTTTTACTTCTCGCCCCGGTTCCTGGCGCGGCAGGCGCAAGAACTGCTGCGGAACCCACGACAACTGGCCCAGGCCGCGGGATTCCTAAGATGGATCTGACAACGCCTGACCACATGACGACCGGCCAGGGCACGTCCGAAACAGCGGCATGCCCCGCAGGTGAAAGCCATGAAACGCCGGAAGTGACCGTGCTGTTTCCCTGTCTGAACGAGGCAGGAACCATCGGGACATGCGTTCAACTGGCCAGAAAAGCCATGGAAGAGGCCGGCATCCACGGCGAAGTGCTGGTCGTTGACAATGGATCCTCGGACGGATCGGGGGAACAGGCCCGGGCTGCTGGCGCAAGGGTAATCTTCGAGCCGAAGCAAGGGTATGGACGGGCGCTGCGAACCGGCATGTGGCACGCGCGCGGCCGTTTCATCGTTTTTCTGGACGGTGACCTGACGTATGATCCCTCGCTGGTACCAGCGTTTGTTCGGGCTTTACATGATGGGGCGGACGTGGTCATCGGGAACCGGTTCCAGGGTGGCATCGAACCCGGGGCCATGCCGCGTTCCCACAAGTATTTCGGAACGCCGGTATTGACGTTAATCGCGCGGCTTTTTTTCGGGTGCCGGATCGGCGATATCAACTGCGGCATGCGGGGCATCCGACGGGACGTCCTCAAGCAACTGCGTTTCCGGTCGGACGGCATGGAATTCGCGTCGGAGATGATGATCCACGCGGCCCACCACGGGCTGAAGGTGGTGGAGTTGCCGATCCCTTACCACCGGGACCGTCGGGAGCGGCCACCGCACCTGCGGTCGTTCCGGGACGGGTGGCGTCACTTGCAGTTAATGCTGCATCTCGCGCCGCTGTGGGCGTATTTCGTGCCGGGGGGGCTGCTTGGCCTTGGCGGGCTTTGGGCGGTGCTCGCGGTAGGTTGCGCGCGGGACCGGGATAGCGGGGTGCTGCCAGGTTTAGCGGGGTTACTGGCCATTCAGTGCGCCACGCAGATCCTGCTGCTGGGGCTGACAGCGCAGGACCGGATCGCGCATCCGCGCTGGCACGAGCGGGCCGTGTTCAGCGGCACCACGCGATGGTTGCGACGATTGTTACTCCTGGAAACGGGTATTGCCTTGAGCCTGCTGATCATGGCGGGCGGGGTCTTTTTGCTCGCGCTGGCCTGGTGGATGTCGGAACGGAATGCCCCCTGGGTGCGGGACGCGTTCCTGGCCACGGCAATGATGTTCACCGGGACACAGATTTTTTTCACGTGCGCCTTCCTGGGGCTTTTTGGGAGGGAAGCGGCCCCACCCCCACCGGAAGCGGAATTCGAAGATCCTTCGGCACATGGGGATTGATCCCGTGAAGCACGAATGGCTTAGGGCGTAAGTAGGTGCCCGGGTTCGCCGTTTCCTACACCAGTGGGTTGCGCGCGCGGGGATGGGAACCGTAAGATGAAGGCCGCGGCCACGTGGCACGCGCAACAAGGCAGGTACAGTCATGGCTACGATCATCGTAACGGGGTCCTGCGGACTGATCGGGTCGGAGACCGCGCGCCGTTTTTGCCAGGATGGATGGCAGGTCGTGGGGATTGACAATAACCTGCGGGCCTATTTTTTCGGGCCTTCGGCATCAACCCGGTGGGCACTCGACCGATTGCGGGCCGAGTGTCCCGGGTACGTCCATTATGACGCGGACATCCGGAACATGGACGCGCTGGACCAGGTATTCCGGGAACACGCCGGGGACATCCGGGCAGTGGTACACACGGCGGCCCAGCCAAGCCATGACTGGGCGGCGCGGGAACCGCATACCGATTTCGGGGTAAACGCGCTGGGCACGCTGAACCTGCTGGAACTGACCCGCCGGCACGCCCCGGACGCGGTGTTTATCTTTACCTCTACCAACAAGGTGTATGGCGATACCCCCAATCGCCTGCCCCTGGTGGAACAGGACACCCGATGGGAGGTGGACCCATCGCACCCGTACGCGGAACACGGCATCGACGAAACGATGTCGATCGATCAGTCGATGCACTCGATTTTCGGGGCGTCAAAGGTGGCGGCGGACGTGATGGTGCAGGAATACGGCCGGTATTTCGGGATGTCCACGGCGGTGTTCCGGGGGGGATGCCTGACGGGTCCGGGACACAGCGGGGCGGAATTGCACGGTTTCCTGGCTTACCTGATGAAATGCGCCCTGACGGGAACGTTGTATCGGATCTACGGGTACAAGGGAAAACAGGTACGGGACAATATTCACGCGTCGGACCTGGTGTCATGCTTTGTTCACGTGACACGTTCTCCCCGTCCCGGCGCGGTATACAACATCGGCGGCAGCCGGCACAGCAACTGCTCGATGCTGGAAGCCATCGCGCTGTGCGAGGAACTGACCGGCAACCGGATGCGGATTGAATACGTGGACCAGCCCCGGGCGGGAGATCATATCTGGTGGATCAGCGACGTGCGGCGGTTCCGGTCGGACTACCCGGAGTGGAATTTCCGCTACGGAATCCGGGAAATTCTGGAGGAAATCCGGGATGGCCTGCGCGAACGCCTGTGAACTGAAACCGGCGCCGAGAAACACGCTGCGACTGACCGTGCTGATCCCGGCACGGAACGAGGAACAAAACATCGAACGGACCCTCGCGGAGATGGCGGACACGCTGCGATCCGAAGGCATACCGTTCGAGTTGCTGGTCGTGGACGATGGCAGCGCAGATCGGACGGGCGAGGTCGTTTTGGGATTGCGGGAGCGGGTTCCGGAGATCCGGCTGGTCCGGAATGATCCACCGAATGGCCTGGGCCGGGCCATCCGTTGCGGTATCCGGCATTTTCAGGGAGACGTGCTCGCGGTGGTCATGGCGGACCGATCGGATCATCCGGACGACGTGGTCCGCTGCTACCGGAAAATTGAGGAGGGCTACGACGCGGTGTTCGGGTCGCGGTTTCGCCGGGGCAGCCGGGTAACGGACTATCCACCGGTTAAACTCGTGGTCAACCGTATCGTGAACAAGGTCATGCAGGTCATGTTCTGGACTCCCTTTAATGACCTGACCAACGCGTTCAAGGTATACCGCCGGCACGTGATCGAGAGCATATCGCCGTTGCAGGCAGCTCACTTCAACATTACCATCGAAATGTCGTTGTCCTGTATAATCCGTCATTACGCTGTCGCGGAGATTCCCATATCCTGGTCAGGGCGTACTTGGGGTCAGTCGAACCTGCGCCTGCGGGAAATGGGCCGGCGGTACCTGTGCACGCTGCTGATGATCTGGTTCGAGCGGTTGCTCGTGCTGGACGATTTGCTTCTGGAGCGCAAACCGCAGGATAAGCCCGGCGCCTGAGCGCGGACGCGCGTTGACCCTTCGGGGGAAATGTCCGCTGTCCGCGCGCCCGGAGAACACGTCCATGCAGAAAGCAATCGAAAAACTGGTGTCCGACGCCCTGGCGGAAGATATCGGCCAGGAGGACCTGACCACGAACACCATCGTCCCGCCGGAGGCCCGGTGCGTTGCGAAATTGTTCGCCAAGCAGGACGGCGTCTTGAGTGGAACCCGTCCGTTCCGGATCGCTTTCGAACTGCTGGACGCGGATATCCGCGACTGGCGTCAGACGGTGCAGGATGGCGGCTGCTTCAAGAAGGGTGACCTGCTGATTGCGTTCAACGGGCGGGCCCAGTCCGTGCTGACCGCGGAACGTACGGCGCTCAACTTCATCCAGAGACTCAGTGGCGTCGCGACGCTGACGGCGAAATACGTGGCCCAGCTGGAAGGCCTGAACTGCCGGGTTTGCAGCACCCGTAAAACCACCCCCCTGATGCGTCAACTGGAAAAAGCGGCCATCGTCCACGGCGGCGGGGCGAATCACCGTCACACGCTATTCAACGGGGTGCTGATCAAGGAAAACCACATCATGATGGCCGGTAGCGTTACCGAGGCCATCCGCCGGGCCCGGGAGGGCACGCACCACCTGATGCGCATCGGGGTTGAGGTGCAAACCCTGGAAGAATTCGACGAGGCGCTGGCCGCGGGGGCGGAAGTGATCCTCCTGGACAACATGGACAACGATACCATGCGCGAAGCGGCGCGACGGGCCACCGGCAAACCGGTGATTCTCGAAGCAAGCGGCAACGCGACGCTGGAACGGGTGCGTTCGATGGCGGAAACGGGGGTGCACTTCATTTCCGTGGGCGCGCTGACCCACTCCGCGCCGGCCGTCGACCTGTCCCTGCTGATCGAGCATGTCTCCGAATGAACAGGCGCTGGATCTGACCGAAGCGCTCGCGCTCTCCGGCCCCCTGCGGGTTATTCGGGTGGACGCTTTCACCGTGCTTCCCGAAACGGATTCCACCAACCTGCTTGCCCTGAACCCCGGACCGGACGGCGCGGTGTACCTGGCGGAACGTCAGCGCGCTGGTCGGGGCCGGTTCGGAAGGTCCTGGCACAGCGCGGCCGGACTGGGACTATGGTTCAGCGTTCGACTGACGGGCTCTCCGGAGGGATTGCCCTTCGCCGCGGGCCTGGCCCTGCGGGAAGCCCTGGGAGCCTTCGCGCCGGTCACGCTGAAATGGCCCAATGATATCCTGAGCAACGGGCGGAAAGTTTGCGGTATGCTTCTGGAACGCCGCGAACATCGCAATGCCCTGGGAATCGGCGTAAACGTGCTGCACCGGGCGGACGATTTCCCGCCGGCTTTGCGTCATACCGCGGGATCGCTGGCCCTGGTGAACCCCGGAGCAACACCCCGTCGGGAAGTCGTGCTGGCGACGATATTGACTTGCCTGGACCGGGAATTGGCAATTTGGCGGGAGGGGCGCATCGATGGTCTGCGGGAACGCTGGATTGAAGCGTGCGGGCTGGTGGGAAAACATATTCGACGCGGAACGGTTTCGGGCCGGGTCATCCGGATCGAGGCGGATGGCTCGCTGATCGTGCAGACGTCCTCCGGCGCGGTAAAAGTGCGGGACGGTGATCTGGAAGAGCGCGCATGACCCTGTGGACCCGAGAAAGGAGACGGTTCCATGCTGCTGGTGGTTGACGCGGGCAACACGCATACTGTGCTGGGCCTGTTCGCGGGCGACCAGTTCCGGGGACACTGGCGGATCGTCACCTCGAATTACCGGACTTCGGACGAGTTGGGCCTGCTGCTGCACATGCTGCTGGACCATATCGGGGTAAAACCGGAACAGATCTCGGGGTGTTGTGTCTCCAGCGTGGTACCCCAGTGGAACCCCGCGCTGGTAGCGGTCAGCCGGCAGTTTTTCGGTATTGAGCCGCTGATGGTGGAGCCGGGGGTGAAAACGGGACTCGTGTTGCAGTGCGACAACCCCCGCGAGGTGGGCGCGGACCGGATCGTGAACGCGGTGGGCGCGCTGGAAGAACACGAGGGACCGCTGATCATCCTGGACTTCGGCACGGCGACCACCTTCGACGCGGTAACCCGACGTCGGGAATGGATTGGTGGGGTCATCGTCCCGGGTATCCAGTTGTCGGCAGACGCGCTGTTCGAGCATTGCGCGAAACTACCCCGGGTGGACATCGTCACGCCGAGACACGTGATCGGCAGGGACACGGTGACCAACATACGGTCTGGTCTTACCTACGGCTACGCGGACATGGTGGATGGCCTGGTGCGGCGGATGCGCAAAGAGATGGAAGAACCCCGGGCAAAAGTGATCGCCACGGGTGGCCTGGCGGGGGAAATCGCGCGGGTGGCGCGGTCCATAGACCTGGTGGACCCGTTGCTTACCCTTAAGGGATTGCGCGCGGTATACCGGAAAAATATCGGGGAGACCGGGGAATGACCCGACTGCTCGCGCTGGCCTGCATGGTGCCTCTGCTGGTGGGATGCGGAAGCCGAAACGGAACACCGCCGGACCGGGCCGATCGCTCCGAATCGGGTCGGGAAGCCACCGACCGGGCCCTGCGGACGGCGGCTGACGCGGGCATGGAAATGACGGGTATCGACCTGTACGTGCACCGGAAAAATCCCATGACGGGCGTGGCACAGTCCCCAAAACTATGGATTCACGCTGACCAGTTTTCCCTGCGGGACAGCCAGACCTATGCGTTCGAATCGGCCCGGGCCGTAGTGTACGGTGAACGGGAGGAAGATCGGCTCATTGTCATGGAAGCGGGACGGGGCATTTTCGAACAGGATCGCAAAGCGGACCTCTCCGGCGGCGTGGTGGTAACGGCGGGCACGCTGGTGCTTAGAACCGAAGCCGCAACATGGGAACAGGTGGCCCCCCCGGAATCGGAACAGGTCCGGGTGGATACCCCGCTTACCATCGATGATCCCCGACTCGTTTTGGCGGCGGGCAGTGCTCGACTGTATCCTGAACGGAAAGAATTCGAATTGCGGGACGCGCGAGGCACGATCCGTTTCGGCGAGGGAACCTGATCATGACGCGACACTACGGAATGCTGTGGCGGTACGGCGTGATGTGCCTTATGACGGCTGCGGCCGCCATTGCCCAGGACACTCAGACCGATCTTGGCGGCTACACGTCCATGGAAATTGAAGCTGGACGGATGAAAGGCAATTTCGCCACCGGCGCGATCGACGAAATGACCGACGGCGTCAAGATCCGCCTGCTGTCGGACCGGCCAGACCTCAAGCCCTTGCCCATCAGCGCCCGTTCCATGAAATTCACCTGGACCGAAGGGAAAAACGTGCCAGACCGGATTCTCATGGAGGGGAACGTGGAGGTAACCCATCCGGACGCGGCCATCACGGCAGACCGGGCGGAATGGAATTTCAAAACCGGTGAACTGGTCTTTTCCGGAAACCCCGTGGTCAACAACGACCGGATCAAGGGGCTGCGCGGAGAACGAATGACCCTGAACCTGAAAACAAACACTTTCGAGGTGTCCCGGGTCCGCGCGGACCAGGTCCCATTACAGGCAGGGGAAGCCACCGGGGCACCGGGCGAAACCGCGCCGGGATTGCTCGCGGAATCAGATATCACCGACTGGGGCGCCCTGGTCGGTGCCTTGCGCAAGGAAGCCGGGGCGAAGACACCCTCACCGGGACAGCGGATCCTCTCGCTGCTGGCGGATGACGAACGGGCCACGCTGATGTCCCTGGACACCGCCGTGCTGCTGAAACGCAAGGAGGACATGCTGAAACTGATCAACCGGCTGCTGCGGCGCCCGGACCTCTACGACGCGGGGGCGTGGGGTGGTGTAACCCTTCCGGACGAAATCCGCCAGTTGCTTGGGCAGGGTCAAACCCTATCGCCGGATGAACAGGTGCGACTGAACCGGTTACTGTTGCACGCGGCTTACCCTGAACTGGTCAAGGCTCCATGAGCAAGCCGAGCGTGGACATTCCCCTGCTGCGGGCGGAAGGACTGGTCAAGGCGTTCCGGAAACGGGTAGTTGTACAGGGGGTATCGCTTGAGGTGCGCCCGGGCGAGGTGATCGGACTGCTGGGTCCGAACGGCGCGGGTAAAACCACCACCTTCAGCATGATCGTGGGCCTGCTGAAACCGGACGCGGGGCGAATCTGGTTCGGAGACCGAGACATCACCCGGTTGCCGATGTATCTTCGCGCCCGCGCGGGTATGGCCTACCTGCCCCAGGAACCCTCGGTGTTCCGGAACCTGACGGTCCGGGAAAATCTGCTGGCCATCCTGGAATACCAGCCGCTGTCCCGACGGGAACGGGAAGCCCGGGCCGACCGACTCCTGGAAGACCTCAATATCTCCCGGCTGGCGGACAATCCGGCCCATACCCTTTCTGGCGGGGAACGGCGACGCACCGAAATTGCCCGGGCTCTGGCCATTGAGCCCAGGGTGTTCCTGCTGGACGAGCCTTTCGCGGGGATTGATCCCATTGCCGTGGCGGACCTGCAGGAAACGGTAAAGCAACTTTGTGAACGGAACATCGCCGTGATTATCACGGATCACAACGTCCGGGAAACATTGCAGATCACCCGGCGGGCGTATATCATCAACGAGGGACGAATCCTGGCGGACGGCACGCCAGAAGCCATCGCGGCCAACCCGGAGGTTCGCCGGATCTACCTGGGCGAGCGGTTCAAACTGGATTGAGTCCGCTGCTATCGCGTAATCTTTCCGGCGGGGCCAGGAATATCGCCCGCAGGGCGTCCACGGCGGGCTTGGGATGGCCCTCCACGTCGAAGAGGGCATTGTTCGCGGGGCAGGGGAAACAGTCGTGTCCCATCCATACCAGAAACCCGCCGCACCGGGGAAACCGGGCTTTGCATGCCCGCGCGGCGATGGCGTAACACCGGGCCTGAAACGCGCGGGTACAGTCGCAGTAAAGCCGCAAGGCCTCTTCCGGATCCGTGATTTTCCCGCAACCTTCTCGCAAGACCTCGCCCCACTGGGTCCACCATGCGGCGGCGTGCATCCAGTAGCGGCCTTCGGGCGGCCAGTAGGGTTCCCCGCCAGCCCATCGGCGGATAGCATCCGGGGGCATCGCCCCGGGCATCCCCACCTCGCTACGGAATAGCGCGTCATCGTCGGCCCAGTAGCCTTCCCAGGCAGCCAGATCGGGATTGAGTCCCTGGCCCCACGGCCCGTGAACCTCGTGATGGATCCCCATGCCGTAGTGTTCAGGGCGCGCGTAATCCACGGGACCGGACGGAGATGCCGGAATGAACCGACGATCCGGATCCTCTTCGGCGATCACCCGCGCCAGGCGGGCCATGCAGGGATGCGTTCGGGTCACGGGTTCCTGCAGGGACGGATACTTCGCCGCGGGGCCGGCGTACAACTCATTGCCTCCACTCCACATCAGCAGGGAGGGGTGATGTGCCCGGCGGTGACACCACGACCGGGCGATCCGCTCGAGGGTGTCGATAACGGCCGCATCGTTGGGCGGCGCGTTTTCAATGCCGGAGGAGGACAAGGGGAATTCCTGCCAGACGAGAATGCCCGCGCGATCGCACAGGTCATAAAAATCCTCCGATTCAAGAAAGGCACCGCCCCACACCCGGAACAGGTTACACCCCATGCGGCGGTACGCGTCGATAAGATGGGCATAGTCCTGCCGGGTCACATCGGGGTAATTCATTTTGACAGGGGTCCAGTTCACGCCCTGTAGAAACTGGGGTTCGCCGTTAACCTCACAAATCCACGGTTCCGCCCCGGAAGGCGCGCCTTCGCAGGGCAACCAGCGGATCGTCCGGAAACCCACCGTCCGGTTTTCGATCAGCACCGGGTTTCCATGAGGATCGAGCAGGGTAATCTCCGCGGTGTATACCTGGGAATCGCCGGCTAGGTTTACCTGCCAGGGAACGACGGGCAGGTGTTCCAGGGCAAGAACGGAGATATCCACGGGAAATAGACGTTCCGCCAGGATGGCGTCCTGGTCCAGCAGACGTACCCACCAGGCATACTCCCCAGGCACGGCCGACCCGGCGGTTACCGTCACGAAAAGGCTTCCCGTCCCGGTAGCGGTATCAAGGCGGGTCCGAACAGAAACGACCCCGACGTCAGCGGCTGGACCAGTAAGCAGGCGAAGCGTACCCCACGCGCCGATGGGCACGAAACGGGGACACCAGTCCCAACTGTAGTTATACCGGGGCTTAAAAATCCGGCTTCGGGAAGTGTAGCCGAACTGCCCCTGTTCCTCAGGGGGAAGATCGAAAACGATGGCCAGTCGATGGGCCTTTCCATCGCCCGCCCACGCTGAAAGATCAACCTGTTGGGGAAGCATGGGCCCGGAAAAGGTGGCGCGGATCTCCCCATCCACCAGGATCCAGCCATGATAATCAAGCCATTCCGCATCGAGTACTACCCGTTCACCCGGAGACAGCGATGGTATATCCGTTTCGGCAATCCAGTGACGGTGTTCCACCCACTCGCAGGCCAGCGAACGCAACCCTTCGCGCCAGTCTGGAAGCATGTCCGCTTCACGCAAGGCCCGCTGCACCGTACCTGGAAACGAGAGAGGAACCGGCCCAACGTCCGGAACGAAACAGGCGGGGGCCTCACCCCGTTTCGCGGGAATCCAGGTGTTGGGACGCCAGCCTTCCAGCGTCCAGGGGAGCGCGGTCAGATCTATCACCGCCATGAACAACGTCTCCTCCCGTTAACTCATGAAGTATGACAGGATTGTACGCGTCTTGGAGCACAACGAAAAACGGGACGCCCACGACCGGGCGTCCCGCGGAAAATTCGGACAGGTTACAAGCGCGCGGTCAGTTGGTGCAACGTCCCCAGACTTCCACCTCGACGTAATGGTTACGGTCATCGGCGGTGTTGCCGTTGGAATACAGGCGGATATACCGGGCCTTCACGCCCTTGGCGTCAAACAGCCGTCCCTTGTTGTTTTCGATGTATTCCTTGTCCTTGCCCACGCCAAGGCCGGCGGAGTTGTCGATATCATTGTTGTACAGGGTCTTGACGCCTTCCTTGAACTCGGGATCATCGGACACCTGGACGATCACGTCAAAATATACCCGTTTGCCCTCGTGGAAGTGCCAAAGCAGAATGGCGTAAATTTCGCAGGATTTTTCCAGGTCGATCTGTACCCACTGCACGCCCTCGCCCAGTTCAACAAGGCTGTTCTTGGCGTAATTCTTGTCACCGTCCACGATCATGCCGAGATTGCCCAGGGAAGGATTCTTGTCACTGGATGTCACCTTTTTCCCCCGGGATATGATCTCGGTGCCCTTGGGCGCCATGAAGGGCGGACGATCCTTGAAGTCCTCGGGTTCCAGGTTTTCACTCCAGTAGTCGATGGGCGTGCCACCAAAGAATGGTTCAGGCAGTTCAATATTCAGGGGGACCATTTCTTCCTCAGCAGCCGCGACCACCAAGCCCGGCCCCATCGCGAACGCCGCGCAAACCACTACACCCGCCATCAGCATCCAGTGCCATTTCATCGCTGTATCTCCTTTTCTTTCAATGCGCCCGGCTCGCCGGGGCTGACCTCGTTTCCACGCTCCAGATGCCCCACCCACACGGTGACGCATTCTATCAGATTGACGATGAAACCGGCAATTTTATGCGTAACCCCGTATAATGTCCCTCGCGTTAAGAAACAGACTGCCCGGGAGGGCGAATGGTGTCCCGGTTATGCCGGCACCGAAAACCTAGAGGAGTTGGCGTATGCCAGAGCGTATACCTTTGCTGCTGGATACGGACATCGGGGATGACATTGACGACACCTGGGCGTTGTGCCAGGCGCTGGGGAATCCCCTCCTGGACGTCCACCTGATCGTGACGGCTTCCCAGAACACGCCGCTCAAGGCGCGGCTGGTGGCACGGATACTCGAACGACTGGGCCGGACGGATATACCGATCGGGATTGGAAAACAAACGGACGACGCTCCCATCAACCAGCAGGCGTGGCTGGGAGATTATGCCCTGGACCACTATCCCGGCACGGTCCTGAAAGACGGCGTGGGGGCCCTGATCGACCACATCCGCGCGATGGATCCACCGGTAACCCTGTGCGCGATCGGGCCACTGACAAACCTGGGTGAACTATTGCGGCGTGCTCCGGATATTGCCAGCCGAGTCCGGCTGGTACTCATGGCGGGCAGCGTGCGTTCAGGCTACGGCGGAAAACCGGAGCCGGACGCGGAATGGAATGTCTTCCGGGATGTGGATGCCTCGCGGGCGGTGTTTACCGCGCCATGGGACATCACCACGGCTCCCCTTGACACGTGCGGCACGATCCAGTTAAAGGGAAACGCTTACCGCCGGGTGGCCGAATCCAACACGGTGCGGGCCCGGGTAGTCATGGAAAACTACGCGGCATGGAGTAACCGGTCGCATTATCCGCCAGACACTTCGAGTATCCTTTACGATACACTGGCTATATACCTTTGCCATACCACCGAGGGGCTCGGCATGGAAACCCTGCCCTTGCGGGTGGATGACAAGGGGTTCACCCGGTTGGACGAGGCCAGCGGTAAGCCGGTGCGTTGCGCCATGACCTGGACGGATTACGGCGCGTACGAAAACGCCCTGATCCGGACCCTGACATGAATAAAAATCGACCAGTGACTCTTTCTGCGTTTGCGGGGAATCTCTTTATGTTGCGTCGATGGCTGAGCATTATGGGATGCGTGGTCCTGCTGGGCCACGCGGGCGCGGGAATGGCCCAGGAGATGCCACAGCCAGGCATATCCCAGCAGCAGGTCCAGGGCGAAGACGCCGAACGGCTCATCGACAGTTTTCTGCGGGGAGAACTGGCTCCGACAGATTCCAGAACAACTGCTGGCGCGCCCCAGCAGGTGCCAGAGGTTATTTTTGAAACCACCGCCCTCCTCGCGGACGGTTCCTTCGAACAGGCCGCGTCCGGTCTGCCGCGGGACTGGACCGTGGAGCCGGCAGATGCGACGTGCTCGGTGGACCGTTCTGAACCAGCCCTGCTGGGCAATGCGTCCCTGCGATGCGCGCCGGGGGAAAATGGGTCGGTTCGGGTCCTATCTCCATTGCTGGCCCTGGACCCGGAAACGGTAACCCTGTCCGCCCAGGTGATGAGTTGCCCGGGATCGGGTCGAGCCGTGCTGCGGTTCCAGGATTCCGCGGGTAACCTGGTCGGAGAAACGGCCCTGCGGGCGTTTCCCGGACAAGGAGCATGGGTCCGTCACCGCCTGACCGACACGCCGGTTCCCCCCGGGGCGAACGCCGCGCGGCTCGCGCTGGAGTCCACGGAACCCACCCGCTGGGACGGTGCCGAAGTAACCGCCAACTGTGAACACAAGCCCCGTTGCGCCATACTGCTCAACCCGCTGGGATACGAATCCATTGGTCCGAAGGTGTTCGTGGTTTCAGCGAATTTTTCGGCGGGCAGCGCGCGCTTCTCGTTGCGGGACCCGGAAGGACGGGAGGTCTGGTCTTCTGGACTGGGCGCGGCGGAACGGGTCATTGGAGGCGGTGGCTTTGACTGGGGTGCCTGGTTTTACCCCGGAGACTTCACCGATTTTCAGGACGAGGGAACCTTTACGCTCGCCGTGGATCTCGACGGTGTAACCGCGGAGATTCCCGGCGTGGTGGTAGCGTTTGACCGTTATTGGCAGACCCTGTTTCCCGCATGCGTCGATGGGCTCGCGCGGCTGGGGGCGGAAGCGCCAGACGACGCCTTCTGGCGGGACCCGGGCGACAGCGGCGCGGACCAGAGCCTGCTGTTTTACCATCTCGCGGCCGATTACCGGAACCTGTTGTGGCGCATGCGACGTCCCGATGCCCCCGAAGGCTTCACCAGGGAGTGCGCCCGGTGCGCCGCCCTGGCAACAGCTCGGCTCGATCGCGCTGGCGTTACCCCGGAAACATCTCCAGACGAAGCCTTGTATAGGCTGGCCGCGGGGCTCCTGATCCTCGCCCGGTATCACCCGGATGTCAAGGCGGAGGCCGGGCTGTTCGCTCCACTGCTGGAAGCCGCGCGGCACCAGGAGAGCCCATCACCATGGCTGTTCTCGTTCGCCTGGCATTACAGGCAGTTATTCGGCGACCCGTCTGTCGATCCGTTGCTGAAAACCCTGAACCCGGGCATTCGCCTGGAGATCCTGGACGAACTGCTGGAGGCGGAAAGCGAAAACGCCCTGGACGACACGTCCGTGACCGTGGAAATCGGGGCGGCGGCCAGCAGCGTCTCGGCCACGATAGTGGCCCGGTCCCGGGGTGTCTTCGGGTTGTACCAGGCGATGGATAAGCCCGCTTACAGGTTCTTTCCCCTGCCGGTGGCCGAGGGACAGCCATGTCCGGGCAACAGCCGGATCATCCTGGAGGCGGCCGAATACATGGCGCGTTGCTATCGATTCGCCGCGCGTCCCGAATACCTCCAGTTCATCTGCAATCAGGTGGACTGGGTGCTGGGCCGCAATCCGCTCCATGTATGCGTGGTCAGCGGTCTCGCGCGGGAACAGGGGCCATCCGAGGCCGTTTCGGCCGTGCCGGTCCCTGCCGGTATCGTGCTGGAAGGCATTGGCGCGA
>JAGPFE010000109.1 GCA_018056705.1 Candidatus Hydrogenedentota bacterium
TGCCGGGCATGGCGAGGTCGGTGATGACCAGGTCGAAGGGTCGCGTTTCGAACACGCGCAGGGCTTCCTCGCCGGAACCCGCGTCGAACGTCTCGAAGCCGAGGTCCGTCATGACGGACTTGAGCAGTACGCGCATGTTGCGCTTGTCGTCGACCACGAGGGCGGAGTATGCCGGTTTTTCGCTGGCGGCGCGACTGGATTCAGGCACGCTCATGGGGCTTGGTCATCCTTGAACAGATCCTCGAAGGAGGGTCGGCCGGGTTCCGGTTCGCCCAGCAGTTCGAAGGCTTTCCTGCGGGCCTCCCCCGATTTTTCGGGGTTTTCCGGCGGGACGGTCCGGAACGCGAAGTCATCGCAATAATTGAACTTGCGACGGTCACCGACCCATTCGGTGGTGGGGATCCGGCACTGGTTGTGCGCGGAAGGGTCGTGAAACCGGCAATTGAGACAGCAGTGCCAGTACGCGCCGCACTGGGGGCAGGTGTCCCGGAAGGCCGGGCGGGGCTTATCGCCGGGCCACGGCGCGCCGCAGTGATGACAACGGGGACTCAGGGCTTCCTCACGCATAACGTCACGGTTTCGCGGGGGTCGGGGACGAGATTTCAGCCGGGGCTACCCATGGCACGTCGTTGATTTTTGGCACGGCCTGCTCGAGAAGCACCCACAGGGCCAGCACGGTGGAATGGCCGTTGCTGGTCAGTTCCGGCAGCGCGGGATCGATGGCGTTGGCCCACCCGCCGTCGGGCAGTTGCGCGGCGACCATTTTCTCGACCCAGGCCGGCTTGACCCTGCCGGGTACCCGCAGGTAGCCCAGCATGGCCATGGCTTCCATGCCCAGGTCGGTGTCGGGGCCGTTGCGGCTGACCAGGCCTTCCAGGGAACGGATGAGACCTTCGCGGAGTTCGTTGGCTGCCGCGAGATCCGTCACACAGTTTTTCTCCCGCATCCACTGCAGGGCCAGGGCCAGGTGGGGGTAGAAGTAGTCCACGACCATTTTGAAGGGCCCGATACGGGTCTCATGGGGCAGCGCGTCGACCTCCCTTAACTTGGCGAGCATCTGGGCGAGGGTATCCTGGGGGATGGGCATGACGTCGCAGTACAGGGCGGCGGTCATGAAGTCATCCATGGTGTCCAGTTTCTCCGGGAGGGAGCCTTTGAACCGGAAACCGGGCTCGGTCAGGCGGTAATACCGTTCCTGTTCCACCGGAGTGATGGTGACGCCGAGATCGGGGGCCAACTGGGTGGCCGCGCTGTAACGCTCGTGGAGGCCGAAACGTCGCCGCAGAAAATCGAGAATGGCGATGAGGGTCCATCGGGGAGAGGTGCGGTCGTTCAGCACGAACCACAACGCGCGGTCGATGTGGGGCGCCCAGCGACTGTCGGCGTATGGGCGCGGATCTCCCGCCCAGGGAAAGTCTTCCGGCATCCGGGGAATCTGACTTTTGAAGTTGGGTGGCGCCGTGGATGCGGACGCGGCCTGGTTGCCCGTCCCATCCTTCCTGGCGGAATCGGCATCGGGGGTGGCCGAAGGGGCGTCCTGTGCCCAGGCATCGACCGCGCGCGGAAGGCCGGCGGCAAGGAAGACCGCGATAAACAGCCATGGGAAGCAATGTTTCATAGCCAGAACCTCCGGCTCAATAGGCCTGTACCCGACCAGTATAAACCTTGGGCCTGAAACAAGAAAAAAATGGGCCGGGAACAGGCGGACATCTCCGGGTGTTTTTAACTATAAACGCGCAGACGGAAAAGATGGAGATTCCCATGTTGAAGAAAGTGTTATCCGCCCTGGCCCTTGTGGCCCCCCTGTTCGGGTGCCAGACCCATACCCTTGCCGTGGAACCCCCGACCGTGAAAAGTCCGCTGGACCTGATCATGAAAGACATCGACGGACATGACGTCAACCTTGCCGATTACAAGGGCAAGGTGGTGATGATCGTGAACGTCGCGTCGAAATGCGGCCTGACCCCGCAGTACGAAAAACTCGAGGCCCTCTACCGGAAATACCAGGACCAGGGATTCGTGATCCTGGGCTTCCCGGCGAATAATTTCCTGGGACAGGAACCCGGCACGAACGAGGAAATCAAGCAGTTCTGTTCCACGAAGTACAACGTCACGTTTCCGATGTTCAGCAAGATCTCCGTGAAGGGCGATGATATCGCGCCGCTGTACGCGTGGCTGACCTCTGAAAAGACCAATCCGGGGTTTTCCGGGGATATCGAGTGGAACTTCGCCAAGTTTCTCATCGGGCGGGACGGCACCGTGAAGGCGCGGTTCAGTTCCCGGACTTCGCCCGACGATCAGTCGGTGACCGCCGCCATCGAAAAGGAACTGACCGCGAAGCCCTAGGCGTCCGCGTCAGGAGTCCGGGGCTTGAAAGAGGTCGCCCTGCCGGCGTGGGGGTCGCCCTAGCTTTTCCGACACGGATGCCGGCGTGATCCTGTCCGGACGATCGATGATTTCCCATGGCAGGGCCGCCCGGAGCGATGGGGGGGGACCGTAACAGGCCACGGGTCTTCCCAGGGAACAGGCCACCCGGGCGGTGCGGATGCTGCCCCCTTCCTCGCGGGGTTCCACGATCCACAGGGCGCGGGACAGGGCGGCGATCAGGCGGTTCCGTTGCACGGCGGCATGGGTGGACCAGGAGGCCCCGGGCAGGCACTCGGCCAGGAAAAGGGCCGTTCCGGCATGGGCTGCCCGAATCCAGGCCGACCGGTAGGTCGTGATATCCGCCGGCACGATGAATATCGTCTGCCCACCCGATTCCAGCGCGGCATCATGGGCTTCCGTGTCCACGCCGGCCGCTCCTCCGCTGACGACCACGGCACCCTGTTCCGCGAGGGATTGCCCGCACCGCCGGGCGACGTCCCGCCCCATGAGCGTGGGCTCCCGCGTTCCGGCCACGCCGCCCAGGAGATCGCGGCGCGCCAGTTCCAGGTTGCCCAGCGCCAGCGCGAACGGGGGCGCGTCGCTATTCAGCGCGGCGCGCCATCTCGGGGGATAGGCAGCATCTCCCGGCAGGAGCACCTGGATGTCCCGGCGCCGGACCTCGGAAACCAGCCGTTCGGCTTCCGCGATCTTTTCGGGCAGGTCCTCCACGGGTAGCGCGTGGACTTCCGTTTCGAAGGACTGGATCAGCTCGGCGGCGTTTCTCGACTGGATGGCCTGCCATGCCCGGCATGGATCGAAACCCGGCCGGGACACGAGGCGGTTGATCCGGGTCCGGCCCCAGCCCCGGCACAGGGCCAGGCAGAACACGAGCGCTTCCGCCACGTATCGCCGTTTCTCCGTTTCGCGCATGCCGTTTCCCGTTGAGGCGTGTCCTGGATCACTCGGCCCGGCTGCCTCCTGCCAAGGATACCAGAAAAACTGGTACCATATGCGCCAGGGCGGGTTCGCGACTGGACTTCGATTATGGATAGTAAAACGCTTTGTGAACAACTGGCCCGGGCGTCGGGATGCGAGGTGCGGGGGGATGATCTGACCCGCGCGCTGTATGCCACGGACGCGTCGATCTACCAGGTGCTGCCGAAGGGCGTGGCTTTTCCCCGGACATCGGCTGACGTGGCGGGACTGGTACGGGCCGCGGGGGAAGCCGGGGTGTCCCTTGTCGCGCGCGGGGCCGGGAGTGGCCTTGCTGGCGGAGCGGTTGGGGAAGGCATCGTGGTCGATTTCTCCCGGCACATGAACCGGATAATCGGGTTCGATCGGGATCGCGGGGAGATCAGGGTGGAACCCGGCGTGGTGCTGGACACGCTGAACACGTACCTGCGGCCGTTCGGGCTACAGTTTGGTCCCGACGTGGCCACCAGTTCCCGGGCCACCCTCGGGGGCATGATCGGCAACAATTCCTCGGGCGCCCGGGCATCCGTGTAC
>JAGPFE010000110.1 GCA_018056705.1 Candidatus Hydrogenedentota bacterium
GCCTCATCCGCGGATAGCGAGCCTTCCGCTTCCAGTCGAGCGGCCGCGGCGGCATCCCGGGCCAGGGCGCGTTTTTTGAGATCCAGCAACTCGGGCAGGGTCAGGGTAGCCCTGGCGGACCGCGTATCCGGCTCGGCGGCCTCGACCCGCACCGGTACCGGCGGGGCTACGGGTCGAAGCAGCGCGTCATACTGTTGTTCCAGGCCCGAACGGGAAGGATCACCCAGGCGCGTTCGTTCCTGCCGCGAAGGGGACATGGGTTCGGGCATCGGTTCCCGCGCGCTTCGCGCTCCGGAAGTGGCCTGGGACGGTCCGGAATCCAGGGAGGCCACTTCCCGCCGTGGTCCGGGCATCAGCACCCACCCCGCGCCGACGAGGCCGCATACCGCCACGACCGCCGCGGCCCGGAACATCCAGCGGGAACGATCCTGCCAGGGGTACCGGGTTTTGCCGGTTGCCGCGCGCCGATCGGGTCCCGAAGCGCCGGGCCTGGCAGAGGGCAGGGCCTGGTTTGCCCTGCCGGGCGTGCCCGCGCGCCGGTGCTCCTGGTCCAGGAGGGCCATGACGTCGCGTTCAAGATGAAGATCGGGCGTCGCGGCCCGCCAGGTTTCGCCCAGCGAATCCAGTCGCGCGGCCAGCAGCACGTCGTCAACCATGCCGGCCGGATCCGGGTGCTCCACGCGGACCTGTTCCCGCCACGCGCTGCCTGCCTGCCGCAACCGGGCGGCAAGGGCCCGCAACGCGTCAATCTCGGCCGCCTGGTCGGGACTGGCTTCCCTGAACCGTCGCGCGGCGGCTGTTGCTTCGGGCGTGTCCGCCCCGTCGATCCAGTCCTGCGCGTCCGCGGACGGTATGTTACGTGATTCAAAGTCCTTCAAGGTCTTCCCGCCTGTTTTCACATATGGCCCGCAGCCGGCACAGCGCCCGATGGAGCCGGGTGCGCAGGGCGCCTTCCCGGATTTCAAGCACCTCCGCCATTTCCTGGGGGCTCATCTGTTCAAAATACCGCATCACGATCAGTTCCCGATCATCCGGTTCCAGGGCTTCCAGGGCCCGGATCAGGGCCTTCTGCTGTTCATCCGTTTCCAGTCGCTCGTAGGGGGATTTCGCGCCCGCCGATCCCTCGGCTGGCCGCCACCGTTCCTCCCAGGCGGTTTCCTGGGTGTCACCCAGCGCTTCCAGCGAAAGCGTCCGGGGCTTTTTCAACTCCGTCAGGCACAGGTTTCGCGCAATGCACAGCAGCCAGGGCTTGAACTGCCGTGTCGTGTCAAAACTTTCCCGGGCCCGGAAAACCCGCAGAAAGGTTTCCTGGGCCTGGTCCCGGGCCTGTTCCGGGTCACGAAGGTAGTGCAGGCAGAACCGGAACACCTCGTGCTGGTACCGGCGAACCAGTTCCGCCAGTGCTTCTTCGCGACCCGCGCGCAGGAGCGCCATCAATTGTTCATCGCTTTGCCCGGTCAGTTCCGTCATGCTGTGTTCCGACCGCGGCATTGCCCGCGCCTGGAGGGACGCCTCCAACCGCTTACGTAAGTACTGCCGCGGCGCGTGTTTGTTACACACTGCTGGTCAGCCCGGGGGCAGATTGTATCCCCCGGGAGACGTTTTTTCATAATCCGGAGGCGGGCGGTGGCGCCGAACCGGGGCGGAAGAGTCCTGCCGGACCAGGAGAGAAGGCAGGGCCGCCGGTTACGAGGTGGAAGGTTGCCCGGCCGGACGCGCCGGCAGCAACTTGACGGCGACGCACTCATACAGGACGCGTCCACCCTGGTAGGAGGCCGCGCTGCGTCGCAGCAGTTGCCAGCCGCCGTTGCGGTAGCCGCCCTCTCCAGCCAGCCTGGAGGCCAGGTCCGATACCCCGTCCAGCCAGCGCATCAGGTCGGCATTCTGGGTCAGCGCGATGGGCCGGATATCCGGGGCAGTGATGATCGTGACGGGCTCGATGATCAGGTTGGACAGGTCGTGAAAGACCACCGGTTCCGGCACGGCCTTGGTCTGCAGGCGAATCATTCGGGCACGGGTTTCCGACGTGCCCGCGTCCTTGCTCTGGGTGATCAGGTCAAGCAGGAAGTTCCGCACGTCATCCAGGTCGCGCACCTCGCGCAGTTTTTCCAGGGAGGGAAAGGATTCCAGGGCCCGCGCCAGGGACGAAATTTCCCGCAGGTAGTGGTTTCGCTGGTTATCCGGAACCAGGTACATGACCACCACGGATACTGGCTGACCATCCGGGGCGTTGTAGTCGATACCCGTGGGACTCCAACCGATCACGCACATCAGGTCCTCGTCGAAGGGAACCCGCGCGTGGGGACAGGCCCAGCCCTTGCCCAGCGCGGTATTGTAGGCCTCTTCCCGTTTCATGACGTGGCCCACCACGTCGGTGCCGGCGGGGACCTCCGGAAACGCCTCGATGATGTGCGCCAGGAACTGCAGGGCATGGTTCTTGTCGTTTTCGGGCAGTTCGAACAGCCGTCCTTCCTGCAGGGCATCCAGGAGCGTGTCCATGATCAGTTATCTCCGAACCGGTTGAAGAACCACGTTTTCACGCCATGGGTCAGCACCACGTAGGTAAACAGGAACCCCAGTATCCATAACCAGTAGACCGCCGGCAGGGGCACCATGCCAAGGGCGGGACCCAGGGGCGAATAAGGCAGCCACGCCCCGACGGCCATGACCCCGAATGTGGCGGTAATCATGTAAGCCGAGGCCCGGCTGCCAATGAAGGGAAACCGGCGGGTGCGGATCACGTGCACGATCAGCGTCTGGGTCAGCAGGGATTCCACGAACCAGCCGGTATGGAACAGTTTTACCAGGTTTTCCTGGGTTTCAGGCGTTGTCGTGGCGTCCAGGTAAGCCCGGCAGTTGAAGACGAACCACATCAGCGCGAAGGTGGCATAGTCGAACAGGGAACTGATGGGACCAATGAACACCATGAACCACTTGATGTTGCCGATGTTCCATCGCAACGGCTTGGCCACCAGTTCAGGATCCACCGAATCCGTGGGGATACCCGTCTGGGAAAAGTCATACAGCATGTTGTTCGTCAGGATCTGCACGGGCTGCATGGGCAGGAAGGGCAACAGGTAACTGGCTCCCACCACGCTGAACATGTTGCCGAAGTTGGAACTGGCACCCATGCGGATGTACTTGATGATGTTGGCGAATACCCGCCGCCCCTCCATGATTCCTTCCTCGAGCACGAGCAGGCTTTTCTCGAGCAGCACGATGTCGGCGGATTCTTTCGCCACGTCAACCCCTGAATCCACGGCAATCCCCACGTCGGCCGCTTTGAGGGCCGGCGCGTCGTTGATGCCATCGCCCATGTACCCCACCACGTGGCCTGCCGAGCGCAACTGCCGGATAATCTCTTCCTTCTGCGCCGGCGTGAGTTTCACGAACACGTTCGCCGTTTCCACGGTCCGGGCAAATTCATCGGGAGACATGCCCGCGAGGTCCGCGCCCCGGACCATCCCGGAGATGTCCATGCCCACGTCCTCACAGACTTTTTCGGTGACGAAGCCATTGTCTCCCGTGAGGATCTTGACCTGGACCCCCGCGTTCCGGAGCAGTTCCAGGGCTTCCCGGGTCGTTTCCTTCGGCGGATCGTAAAAGGCGATGTATCCCAGCAGCACCAGGTCACTTTCGTCTTCCACGGAGAAGGAGGTCCGTCCCCGGTCGAACTCCCGGTAGGCGATGCCCAGTACCCGGAATCCCTGTCGATTCAGCTTCTCCACTTCCTCGAACAGGTCTACCCGGATGATATCCATCAGCGGGTAGATTTCCTCGTCGATCTGGTAATACTTGCAGCAGCTGTAGATTTCTTCCACGGCTCCCTTGCAGATGAGCACGTGGTCTCCCTCGTATTC
>JAGPFE010000056.1 GCA_018056705.1 Candidatus Hydrogenedentota bacterium
CTGGTGCTTCCGGGCAAAACGGAAGGGGAGTACATCGTGCTGGATAAGGCACCGTTGCGGGTAGCGACGGCCGTGGCGAAGAAAACCCTGTGGCAACGCGCGCGCGAGTGGTTTGCCGTGGGGAACCGTCGCGGGAAATAACCGGTGGAATGAACCCACTCTGCTGGTCAGCGGCCACTGATCCACTTGATTATATCGATGGCCCCCGCGGTTACGGGGTGGGGTGACACGTAATCGGCGGCGGCCCGGACGACATCGGTAGCGTTGGCGGGACAGGTGAACAGGCCCACGGCATCTCGGGCGGTGAGATCCCCTGTCGAATCGCCGAGGAACGCGGCTGCCTCCCGGGGAATCCCCAGGCGCTTCAGGACGGCCCGCAGGCCAGAACCCTTGCTGACTCCGCACAGGTCGATGTTAAGGTAATAGTTGGTCTTGGCGAGGGTGATATCCAGGTCGGGTTCGGTTTCCGCGAACGCGCGAATGAGGGGTTCCACGGCATCCAGTCGTTCGGGTTGGGCACAGTACAGGGACAACTGGGCCTCTTTACCCGCCTGGTAGACGATATCGGGAAATTCCCCGGGCAGTCGATCCAGCAGCATGGCCTTGAGTTTGCCAAGGGCACGCATGCGGGCGGGGGTGACTCCCGGCCCGAAATCGGCCCGGTTTTCCCCGAGATCGTACAGGATTGCCCCGTTTTCACACACGGCCGGAAGGGTTATCCCCAGGGTTTTCATCAGGGCTTCCACGTACGGTTGGGGCCGACCCGTGCAGAGCCCGATCCGTGGCCTGCCGCTCCGGTTATGCCGGCGGACGGTTTCAGCCAGTTGACTGAACGGGGACCAGTCCCAGGGTTCGGATTCCTCGGGAACCAGGGATCCATCCACGTCGCAAAAAAGCACTTCAATCGTCATGAGAACAGGTTTCCATGGGAAGCGCGCATGGTGCCCCCAACAGGAATCGAACCTGTGTTTGGCGCTTAGGAGGCGCCCGTTCTATCCACTGAACTATGGGGGCCCGAAAGGATCCATAGCATACGAAAATCCGGGTCAATTCGCCAACTCCGGCGAACGCGGTTTCCCCGGTACGGGCGCGGGTTGACAGTGAGGCCGCGCTGTTGCGGGGAAGGGGGGATATTTCTGGTGAGCATATGGAAAAAATTTTCCTCACTTCGTTCGTCGACATGACGATGCAGTTGGCAACACGCCGTGGCGCGGCGCAGTTATATCGGGCTGCCACGTATTCGTTCCTTGTTACGATGGGGCACTGTTCTGGGAAATCGCGGTCATTTGAAGAAGTGCCGTCCTTTTGATCAAAATGCGGTCATTTCGAGCGAAGTGAGAAATCTTTCCCTTACGTCGAGGGAAGGATAGCCTTTCCCATGGAATTATTCCTGCGAGATCACCCTGTGGAAGGTTCCATTTTTTCACGCCGGGGTTCAACCTGGAGCGGTTCCTAGGCGTTTTTTCGTAAACCTTTGTCCCACGACGCAACAGGGAAGAGGCGAAAAGGATGAGTTTCACGCGCGGTATGCTGGCGGGTGTCGGGCTGCTGGCTGTCGGGATTGCGGTATACGCGATCGCGATTGCCGGGATATGGCTGTTTCAGGACCGGCTGATGTTCGGGCGGCGGACCCATGATTTCGTTGAGACCCCCGCCACGCGTCAGTGGCCGTTCGAAGAGGTGTGGCTGGATGTGGGGAACGAGAAGACGTTTGGCTGGTGGCTTCCCGTCTATCCGGAACGGGGCGCGGTCCTGTTTTCCCATGGCAACGGCCGGAACATCAGCGGCTACCTGGACGATTGCGCCTTTTTCAGGGACGCTGGCTTTTCGGTGCTGCTCTATGATTACGGGGGCTACGGCCGGAGCACGGGCAAGCCATCGGAGTCCCGCTGTTACGCGGACATCCGGGCGGCGTGGGATTATCTCACGCGCGTCCGGAAGATACCGCCGGAGCGTGTCATCCTGGCCGGCTGCTCGATGGGTGGCGGCGTTACGGTGGACCTGGCGGCGCAGGTCCACGCGGGGGGCGTGATCCTGGAAAGCACCTTTACCTCAATTCCGGACGTCATGAGTGCCATGCACTGGTGGATTCCCGCCCGGTTGATCATGCGCACCCAGTTCCGCAATATTGACAAAGTGGTCCGAATTACCAGTCCCGTGCTCGTCGCGCACAGCCGGGACGATGCCGTCGTACCTTTCGAACAGGGACGGACGTTATACGAAAGGATCAGCGCGCCGAAACGATTTGTGGAACTCCGGGGCAGTCATGGCAAGGGAAAGTTTGCCTCCCGGGAGGTATATGAACCTGCCATTCAGGAATTTCTACGAGACAAGGGAACGATTGGGCCTACCGATGGAGACAACCGGAAGGGTACATGATGGGGCTTGTCAGCATGAGAACACCTGTTTTATGATGGAATGAAAAACAGGGAATCCGGCCATGATGGAAAACGAGAGATCATTACTGGAGCAGATCGCGACATGTGTTGCCCGGGGTAAAGTAAACGCGGAGGCCAAGATTCCACCGGATATGGCGGGCCAGCCGGGGGCCGTGGAACTGGTGCGGCAGGCACTGGACCTTGGGGTGGAACCCATGGTTGTCATCAACGAGGGATTGTCCACGGGCATGCGCCGGGTGGGAGATCTCTTCAGCCAGCATAAGGCGTTCATTCCCGATATGCTGCTGGCCAGCCGGGCATTCACGGCCGCCCTGGAAGTGATCAAGGAGCGGTTTTCTTTCGGGGAAAGCGAGGCCCGGGGAGTGTTCATCATCGGCACGGTGCTCGGTGACCTGCATGACATCGGCAAGAACCTGGTGGCCCACATCGTGGCCGGCGCGGGCTATCACGTGATTGACCTTGGCGTGAACGTGTCCCCGGAACGGTTCGTGGAGGAAGCGAAAAAACACGAACATTGCGCCGTTGGCCTGAGCACCCTGCTGACCACCACGATGCCGAACATGGAAAAAACCGTGAAAATCCTGCGGGAACAATGCCCCGGGGTGCCGGTCATCGTGGGAGGGGCCCCGGTGACGGACGGATTTGCCAGCCGTATCGGCGCGGACGCCCATGGGCAAGATCCCCGGGACGCGGTCCGGTGGCTGGATGAAACCTTATTGCCCGCCTGACGCATTTCTTCGTATATAAGGTTATTCATGTCCATCCGGCGCGTGGGGCGCCGGGGAGCGGGAGTGATATCCATGCAGAATGACACGATGAAAACGGTTCTGGCTGTTGTGGGGGTGGTAGTGGTGATTCTGGCGTTGCCGGTGGTCGTGCGGCTGGTACGTGGAGATACCGCGGCGACCGCTTCCACCGTTGCGGCGGCTGCCCGCCCGGTAACCGCGCCGGGAACGGCCCCTACCTATCCCCCCGCGGCGATGCCGGGAGCGGTCGCGGCAGCGCCCCAAGCCCCCGCTTACGCGCCTGCCCCTGCGGCCATGCCTGCCCTGGACGCCAATTCCCTCGTGGGCACCATGTGGGAAGTAGGTACCCCCTATGGCAAGGTCACGGTGACCTTGAACGCGGGAGGCCAGGCGGTAGCCACTCATCCCATGATTGGCAGCGTTCCGGGTACGTGGACCGTGCAGGGCAACCAGGTAATTGCCAACGCGAACGCGATGGGGCGGAATCTCACCGTGGCGTGCCAGATCCAGGGTAATCAACTGTTTCTGAACGGGCAGCCGGTGCGACGGTTGCGCTAGGTTGCCGCGCGCCCTTACCGGGCGCGACGCGTGAAAGGGGCGATCATGGGACGATTCGACGGCAAGGTAGTTCTGATCACGGGGGCTTCTTCGGGCATTGGTGAAGCCCTGGCCCGGGAGTTCGCGCGGGAGGGCGCGGCGGTGGCCCTTGTGGCCCGACGGAAGGACCGGCTCGAGGCGGTCAAGGCGGACATTGAGAAAGGTGGGGGGCGGGCGGCCGTGTTTGCCTGTGACGTTACAGACGGTGAGGCTATCCGACAGGTGGCGGTCCAGGTCGTGGAGCAGTTTGGGCGACTGGACGTGGCGGTGGCGAACGCGGGGTTTGGCGTGGCGGGGCAGATTACCTCGTTGACGGTAGACGACTACCGCCGCCAGTTCGAACTGAATTACTTTGGGACGCTGAACACGATTTACGCCGCGTTGCCGGCACTCGAGAAAAGCCGGGGACGGCTGGTCCTGGTCGGCAGCGTGGCGGGGAAGGTATTCACGCCGTCCACGTCGGCCTACAACTCGAGCAAGGCGGCGATCATTGGTCTCGCGGAATCCATCTGGCATGAACTGGATGAAATCGGCGTCTCGGTGACGTGCGTGAATCCGGGGTTCGTGGCCAGTGAAATCCGCAGCGTGGACAATTACGGCCGTTACACGGGAAACCCCGATCCGGTACCGTCCTGGCTGGTGATGCCCGCCGAAAAGGCGGCCCGGCTGATCGCGCGGGCAGTATGGCGGCGCCAGCCGGAATATATCGTCACGTTTCACGGTAAACTGGCAGTGTGGCTGCAGCGTCATTTTCCCGGGCTGGTCCGACGGATTATCCGTATGGCGACCCGGGGGCGGCTGGAAAAGGTCCGGAAGATGCGCCGCAACACGGGCGGATAGCCTGCCGGTATCGGGAACGACTCAAATCGGGTGATATGCCTGATTTCAGGCGCGCGCCTCAGCGGGGGCGCGAGGACGATAATAAACAAGTTATTGTTTTTGAATAGGTTGCCGAGAATGAGGCATCTCGCGTTGGTGTCACGCGATGGCATGGCACTTGCCCTTGAACAATCCCGTATGCCGCGCTGAGGCGGCGTTTTTCAAATCACGGAGAGGACATCCATGATCAAGGCCAACAGACTCACCATGCATTATGGGCCGGTGGTCGCCCTTGACAACGTCTCGTTCGAGGTGCGCAAGGGAGAAATCGTCGGCCTGCTGGGCCCGAACGGCGCGGGCAAGTCGACGACCATGAAGATCCTGACCACGTACCTGTATCCCACGTCGGGCACAGCGGAAGTGGCGGGTTACGACGTGCTGAAAGAACCGCTCAAGGTGCGCCGGGCCATCGGCTACCTGCCGGAAGTGCTGCCGCTGTACATGGACATGGAAGTGCGGGAATACCTGGATTTCGTGGCCCGGGCGCGGGGACTTTCCGGCGATGGCCTGCGTTCCCGGATCGCCGCCGTGGTGGAGACCTGCGGTCTGACCCCCATGTACCGGAAAGTGATCCGGGAGTTGTCCAAGGGGTACAAGCAGCGCACGGCCCTGGCCCAGGCCCTGGTGCACGATCCCGAGGTGATCATCCTGGACGAGCCCACTTCCGGCCTGGACCCGCACCAGATTCTCGAGATCCGGAAACTGATCGAGGAACTGGCCCGGGACAAGACGGTCATCCTCTCCACCCATATCCTGCAGGAAGTCCAGGCGACGGCGGACCGGATCGTCATCATCAACCGTGGGCGCATCGTGGGCGATGGCACCATCGGGGAACTGCGGGAACGGGCGAAGGACGCCGAGCGGTTGCGCGTCGCGCTGGAATGTCCCCGGGACGAAGCCGAACGACTGCTGTCGGGCGTGTCGGGCGTGAAGAAGGTGGAGTACATCGGACGCCAGGACGGATGCGAAAGTTTCGTGCTGTACAGTCCGCCACAGACCTTTGTGTGGCGGGAAGTTAATGAACTGGCCCGGACCAAAAACTGGAAACTTCGGGAACTGGCCGACTATCCGCTCACGCTGGAAGAAACATTCCTGCGCCTGACGGAACGGGAAGAACTGGCCGAAGCGAGCTGAAAGGAGCGCGGTAGACCATGAAAAACGTAATGACGATTTTCCGCCGGGATTTCGCGGCGTATTTCACTTCCCCCGTGGGGTACATTTACATGATGGTGTTCGTGACCCTGAGCGTGGGGTTATACATCACGTCGTTTTTTATCTACCCCATGGCGGACATGCGTCCCTATTTCGATAACCTGCCGATTCTACTGTGCGTGTTCATCCCCGCGGTGACCATGCGGATCTGGGCCGAGGAGCGCAAGGAAAACACGTGGGAGATGCTGCTGACGTTTCCCATGAACGCGTGGGAACTGACGGTGGGGAAATTCGTGGCGGCCCTGGCGTTTTTCGCGCTGACCATCCTGGCCACGGTCACGATTCCGGCGATGCTGTTTACCTTGGGGAATCCCGACGCGGGGGCGGTGATTGGCGGTTACCTGGGCACGCTGCTGCTGGGCGCGTTTTTCCTGGCGCTCGGTATTCTCGTGTCCGGATTTTTCAAGGACCAGATCGTGGCGTTCGTGGTCACGCTGCTGCTGTGCTTCGGCTTTTTCCTGGCGGGCACGGACTTTATCGCGTCTTACCTGGATGGCCGAGTTGCCGGATTGGGATCGTTGCTGGCGGATCTCGTCGGCATCTTCAGGCATTTCGGCACCTTCACCAAGGGCGTGATCGACCTGAGCGAGGTCCTGTTCTTCGTGGTGTGGGCGGTGATTTTCCTGTCCCTGAACGTCCTGTACATCGACGGGCGTAACCGGCCCAAGGCCCGGACCATTTTTTCGGCCGCGGTGGTGCTCAGCGTGGTCATCGGCCTGCTGTTCAATTACGTGGCGGCGGACCTCAGCCTGTTCCGGGTTGACCTGACGCAGGACAAGATTTACACCATCGCCCCCGCGACCCGTGACATCCTGCGCAACGCCGAAAGCGAGGTGCAGGTCAAGTTGTACATCACGCCCCAGGACAAGATGCCCACGGCCATGCGCAGTCTGGAACGGGACATCGTGGACAAGCTGGAGGAAATGCGGCTGGCCTCCGGCGGCAAACTCGTCTATGACACGGTGTACCTCGAGGCGGCCAACATCATGTACAACGAGCAGGAGAATAAAGACGAGAAAAAGGAGGGAGAAGAGGCGATTGAAAAGCGCATGCTGGACAAGGGCGTCGAACCGTTCAGCGTGCAGGACCTGAAAGGAGACGAAGTCACCAACAAGCTGGTGTATTCCAGCATCGGCGTGGGCTACAAGGACAAGGCCGAAGAAATCGTGCCCCACGTGATTCCCGACGAGATGCAGGCCCGGGGATCGGCCGCGGCCACGGTGCCCGTGTCCCAGCTGGAATATCGCCTGGCCAACATTATTTACAAGATGACCAGGCCGAAGACCCCGGTGGTGGCGCTGGTCGCCCCGAAGGAAGCGATCAACATCGATCCGCAGATGAAAGAGATGCTGCGCCAGATGGGGCAGCCGGTTCCCGAATCGGACGATCCGTATGAATACCTGCAACTGATTCTGGAGTACGAGAAATACGACGTGAAACGGGTGGATCTCACGAAGGAAAGCCCGCTTCCCGAGGAATACGACACCCTGGTGGTGGTCAATCCGCGCGCCCTGAACGAGCGCCAGCGGTGGGAAATCGCCCGGGCGTTACGGGCGGGTAAATCGGTGGTGATCGCCGTGCAGAACTACCGGTGGGATTACCAGGTGACCCACGAGGGTGTCCGGCTGAGCCGCATGGAGGAATCCCCTGCCATCAATGAACTGCTGTCGAATTACGGGGTCACCATCGACGAAGACGTGCTGATGGACGTGAATAGTATTCCGCTGAATATCCAGGGCGGTCGGGGCCTGGCCGCGCTGGTCGGCCAGCCCATTAACGCGCCAACCCATATCCGGGTATTCAACACTACCATGTCCTCCACGTCGAGCATTACCAGCCGAATTGCCGAGGTGTTCTACCTGTGGGGATCGGCGTTGAAGATCGACGAGGGTAAACTCAAGGAAAAAAGCCTGTCCTGCGACGTGCTCATGCGCACGAGCGACCAGGCGTGGACCGTTCCGAAGGACGCGCGGATGACGGCGGCCTCCTTCCAGCAGCCCGCCACCGGCCTGAAGAGTTATCCGCTGCTGGCGGAGGTTACCGGCCAGTTCCCCGATCCCTACGAGGGCAAGCCGCGCCCCGCGTGGCCGAAGGCTTCCCAGCGTCCGGGCATGCCGCCTGAAGAGGAACCGGAACAGCCCGACACGGAACCCGCCCCGCCGGAAATCACCCCCGCCCCGGGCAAACTGCTGGTCCTGGGATGCTCGGAAATGTTCCGGAAAAACTTCCTGCAGATGGGCAATCTCGATCTGTTCCTCAACATGGTGGACGCGTCCACCCTGGATGACAGCCTGATCCAGGTGCGTAACCGGAAACCGGTGGACCGGACCATCCCGCGTCCTTCCGAAGGCGTGAAGACCTTCTGGCGGGTCGTGAACTATGGGCTGGCCAACGTGGTAATCGCGGGCACGGGCCTGCTGTACTTCATGTGGCGGCGGCGTTCCCGAAATGCCTACACCCTGGCCCACTGAGTCGCGGACGAAAAAAACGGAAAACATGGAGATCAAACCATGAGCTGGAAAAAACTGGTTCCCCTGGTGGTCATTATCGTGGTGCTGGGTGGACTGGCCACGTGGAAAAAATCCTCTCAGCGACGACCCGAATCCCTGGCCGTGCAGGCGCGCCTGGAAACGCTGGTTCCCCAGGGCATCAGCAAGGATGAGATCGTAAAGATCGAGTTGTACGCTGGATCCAAACCGGATGAGAAGGTGGTCATCCAGAAACAGGGATCGGACTGGACCCTGACATCGCTCTATGACGCCCCGGCCAACGCCGAAACGGTGAACCGGTTCCTGGATGGCATGCTGGGATTGAAAGGTGAATTCCGGGCCACGGCGGACTCGGATGAGAAACTGGCCCTGTACAACCTGAAGGATGACCAGTCGTTCGTGGTGCGCCTTTACCGGAGTGGTAGCGACGATCCGGCGTTTCACCTGCTGGTGGGCAAGGCCCCCGATTTCAAGTCGGTGTTCATGCGCCGGGCCGGAGAGAACAAGGTATTCGTCGAGGCTTTCAATCCGCGACGGGAAGCGGGCGTGACGGATTCGGGCGACGATGCCGTGCCCCGCGGCACCCGCTGGCTCAAGACCGAACTGCTGAAACTGGAGCAGGACAAGATCGCGAAGGTGGCGATTACCATGCCGGACAAGTCCCTGGTATTCGAACGGCATGAAAAGCCCTCGGTGGAACAGCCCGCCCAGGAAGCCGCCGGGCAGGACGCGAACAAGCCAGAAGAAAAGAAAGATGAAAAGAAGGAAGAAAAGCCGAAACAGCCCGAATACGAGTGGAAACTCGCCTCGGGCGGGTTTGCCCAGACCTTCTCGGACCCGGAACTGAAGACACTGCTGGGTCGGTTCACGAACCTGTACATTACCGATGTGGTGGATCCGTCTAAAAAGGCGGAATATGGCCTCGAACCGCCCCAGTACAAGGTGGTGGTGACCTTGGATTCCGGGGAAGAAACCACCCTGCTGGGCGGTCGGGATAAACCGGGCGGCGAGACCTACGTTACCCTGGCTTCGGACGCCTCGGGCCGGGTGTACAAGATGAGCAAGTACAACTTCGAGCAGATTTTCATCAAGGGTTCGCCCCTGTTCAGCCTGCCCGGCCTGACCCTCAACAAGGACGATCTGAACCAGGTTGAGATCGAGAGCCCCGAAGGAAAGATCGTCCTCGCGCGGGATGACCAGCAACAGTGGCAGGTACGCGAGCCCGCCGTGTCCCTCCAGGTGAAGAAGCAGGTGATTGACGACCTGGTGAACGCGGTATGCGCGGTGAAGCCCGCCGACTATGCCGACCCGTCGGTCGATATCGGGCCGCTGAGCCGGAAGGTCACCCTGCGGGCGGGTGGTGCCACCCATGAACTGCTCTTCGGCTCCGAGTCGAAGCATATCGACGGCACGTACCTGCGGATCGATGGCAAGCCCGAGAATCTCGCCCTGGCCGGTTTCGACGTGAAAAAGATCCTGGTTACCCCCACGTCGCTGTACGACCTGGCGGTGCTGAAAGACCTCGACAAGGATGCCAGCCGCGTCGAAGTCGCTTCGCCGGATGTGTCGTACGCGCTGTTCAAGGAAGGAGATAACTGGAAACTGATCCGGAACGGGGAAACCACGGACGCGAAAGCCCATGCCGCGGAGGACCTGCTGTCGGAGATCGCCGTCGTCGCGCCACAGGCGTTCCGGGTGGATGACGGGCAGACGTTCCAGGCCGTGACAAAATTCGTGGTGACCACGACGAGCCGCGCGGTGACCGTGGACTTCTCCGAACCACGGGACGGGGTCCGCCTGGCGCGCGTCAGCGACAGGCCGGGCGTGGTGTTCGAAGTGAAAGCGGACGACGTGACGTCCCTGTTCGACCAGGTTGCTGAGTCGGGGAAGGTTCCGGAACCGCCTGCCCCCGCGCCGGCCCAGGAGTCGTCGACGCCCACGCCGGCTCAGGAATCATCGGCTCCCGCGCCGGCCCCGGCCAATTCCACCCAGGTCGAGACGTCTCAGCAGCAGTCCGCGCCGGCCCAGGAGTCGTCGACGCCCACGCCGGCTCAGGAATCTTCGGCTCCCGTGCCGGTCCCGGCCAATTCCACCCCGGTCGAGACGTCTCAACAGCAGTCCGCGCCGGCCCAACCCGTTGACGCCGGTCAACAACAGTGACGCAACAGGCTGAGTGGCATGGAACCGGCTGTAATCCCGGCTGGTTCCATGTCGTTTTATTAGCAGGAGGGTCTGGCCATGCGTAAAAGGTTTCCGTGGACGTGGTTGACCGTGGTGATCGGGGCGGTGGCGTTAGCCGCGCCGGTTTTCGCCCAGTCGGACATTGACGCGTCCAGAAATAATGCCATTGTCAGGGCCATTGAAAAAGCGGCTCCCGCGGTGGTGACCATCAACGTCGTGAGTTACCAGAGGGAAACGGTGCTGGAACCCCTGTTCGAAGATTTCTGGGGGTTGTTCGGTCCGCCGCTGGCTCGCCGCCAGGTACGTCAACGGGCGGTATCGGGAATTGGCAGCGGTTTTATTTACGACGACGCCGGGCATATCCTGACCAATTACCACGTGTTGCAGGGGGCTGACGCCATCAGTTCAGTGGTGTTGCCTGACGGTCGACGCCTGGACGTTGAGGTGGTGGGTGGCGATGAACGGTCGGATATCGCGGTGCTGCGGGTGAAGGGCGACGTCTCGAACCTGCCCCGGGCGCAACTGGGTGACTCGGACACCCTGCGGCTGGGAGAATGGGTGATTGCCATCGGTAATCCCTTCGGCATGCTGATGCGGGACAGCCAGCCTAGTGTCAGCGTGGGCGTCGTGTCCGCGGTTCACCGCAAGGTCAGTCGCACCATCGGCGATGGTGAACGGCTCTACCAGGATCTCATTCAGACGGATGCCGCCATCAATCCGGGAAACAGCGGCGGCCCGCTGGTCGACGCCTCGGGGAAGGTGGTCGGCATAAACACCATGATTTTCAGCAACAGCGGCGGATACCAGGGGCTCGGGTTCGCGTTGCCGATCAACCGGGTGAAACGGGTGGCCGATGAACTGATCCGGTATGGCCGGCGCCGGGATCCCTGGTTCGGTTTTCGTGGTCAGGCTATCGCGGAGACCGATCCGTACACCCTGTCCCAGCTTGGTATCGTGGTGGATACCGGCGTGCTGGTCACCGAGGTAGTAAAAGACTCACCATCGGCCAAGGCCGGCCTGCGCCCCGGTGACGTCGTGCTGGCCATCAATGGCGAGGTCGTGGAACACCCGCTCGACGTGGACTTCATCAACTGGGCCCTGTTTGTCGGGGATGCCGCGGTATTCGACGTGGTCCGGGGCGGGAAGACCACCCGCCTGACCCTTAAACTCGAGGAGTTCAGCGGCTGATGTGGGCCGTTTTACCCGTCAGGGCATGAAAGCCCCGCCGTTGACCGAGAGGTACTGGCCGGTCAGGTAATCTGACCACGGCGACATGAGGAACGCGGCCAGGCCGGCGACGTCCTCGGGCAGGCCTATCCGGCGCAACGGCACCATGGCTGCATAGGCCTGTTTCATCGCCGCTGGCTGGCCAGCGGTCGCGTCGGTCTCGATCAGTCCCGGCGCGATCGCGTTAACCGTGATGCCCCGTGGGCCCAGTTCCAGGGCGAGGCTCTTCACGAAACTGTCAATGGCCGACTTGGCCGACGCGTGCGCCGAGAATCCGGGCCCGGGATGACGGGACAGGGTACTCGACACGAACACCAGTTTTCCCCGGCCGGCCGGCAGCATGTACCGCAGCGCGGCCTGGGCGCAATGAAATGCCGCGCCGAGTTCCCCGTTGAGCTTGGCAGCAAACTCATCCCACGTCAGGTCCGTGAATGGCCTGACCGGAAAGTCGATGTGGGCGTTGTTGATCAGGCCGTGCACCCCGCCAAGGGTTTCGGCCGCGCGATCGAACATCGCGTTGACCTGGCCGGGATCCCTGACATCAGCCTGTACCGCGAGCGCCCTGCCACCAGCGGCTTCCACCCGCGCGGCAACTTCACGGGCCTTGTCCGGGCTGGCATGGTAGTTTATCACCACGCTGGCATGGCATCTTCCCAGCTGTTCGGCCATAGCCGCGCCGATTCCCCGGCTCGCGCCGGTGATGACCACCACGGTTCCCGACAGGTCGAAACAGGTGTTCGCGTTCATGACAGGTTCCTTTCTTTCAGTGAGGTCCCAATGCTTCCGAGAAAATTTCGAGCATCTCCCGGCCCCGGTCCGCGCGGGAGCAATGGGTTACGGCATACTGCCGGCCGTTCCGGCCGAGGGTTTCGCGCAGTTCCGGGTTTTCGGCAAGGCGGTCCAGCGCTTCGGCCAGGGCTGCAGGGTGTTCGGGAGGCACGACCAGCGCGGCGCCGGCCGCTTCCGCGAGTTGACGGGCCTGCCCCGCCGCGGCGACCACCATGGGACGGCCCGCGGCCATGATTTCGAACATCTTGCTTGGAATGTTCGTATGGAAGACGGGCAGGTCACGCAGGCAGACCAGGCACACGTCAGCGGCCGCGTACCACAGCAGGACTTCCCGCCGGGGAACGATCGGATGAAACGAAGTGTTTTGAAGTCCTTTTTCCCGGGCCATGGTTTCCAGGGCCGCCTTGCGCGCGCCTCCACCCACGAACACGAAGCGCCAGGTGGGCCGGGTGATCCGCAGCGCGGCGGCTTCGATGACCGTTTCCAGACCCTGCGACAGGCCGTGCGCGCCGATGTACAGGATGACGAAGGTATCGGGACCCCATCCCTGCTGTTCCCGGAACGCCCGCGTCGCTTCCGGGGACGGCGGCGCGAACAGGTCCAGGTCGATCCCGTTGGGTACGCACCGGAGTTTTTCCCGGGGGACGCCGCGGTCCGCCAGGGTTTCCAAGGTAGCGGGGGCCACCGTGACAATCCGCCGGGCCGCCCGGTAGAGGGATCGCTCGATCCATTCCAGGGATCGCAACACCCATGGAGATGACAGCACGCCCAGGTCGGCAATCTGCTGGGGCCACAGGTCCCGGATTTCAACCACGAAGGGTTTGCGGGTAATGGCCGCGGCCAGCCTGCCCGCCAGGGGGGCCAGCAGGTGGGGCGATGTGGCGGCGATGAGATCGACCTGCCATCCCGCGCGCGAAGCCACCGCCAACGCCAGCAGGAAAAACGTCAGGAAACATATGCCGCGCCGAAGGATTCCACTGTTGGGCGCGGCCCATACCCGGCAACGAAAGACACGTATGCCGTCAATTTCTTCCCTGAAAACCAGTCGTCCCCGGTATGCCGGTGGCACGATGCCATCCGGATAGTGCGGCACCGCGCAGATGACCGTGACTTCGTGTCCCAGTCGGACCCATTCCCGGGCATGTTCATGGGTCCGCGCCGCGGGGGCACCGGGCTCGGGAGGAAAATACTGGCAGATAAAGAGCACGCGCATGGCGAATGTAACAAACCGCCCGTGGCGTCGGAAGGTCACGGGCGGTTCGCGGTTCAGACGTCGCAGATTTCGAAAGCCCGGCGGAGCGAATCGAGGGGGTTGGGCTTGGAGGGGGAGAACTCGTGGGCCACGAAACCGGTAAAGCCGGTCTCGGCGATGGCTTCCATGATCCGCCGGTAATTCAGTTCCTGGGTCTCGTCGATGTCGTTGCGCCCGGGAACGCCCCCGGTGTGGTAATGGGCGATGTAGGGATGGAACTCGCGGATCGTATCCACGATATCGCCTTCCATGATCTGCATGTGGTAAATATCGTACAGCAGTTTCAGCCGGTCCGAGCCCACCATTTCGCACAGGCCCGCGCCCCACGCGGTGTGATCACACATGTAATCCTTGTGGTTGCGCTTGCTGTTCAGCAGTTCCATGACCACGGTGATGTTGTGCTTTTCGGCCAGGGGGAGGATCTGTTTCAGTCCCTCGGCGCAGTTTTTCATGCCCGTCCGGTCATCCATGCCCCTTCGATTGCCGGAAAAGACGATCATGTTCCGGATACCGAGGGCACCCAGTTTCGGCATGAGTTCTTCCGACGCGCGGATGAGGGACTCGTGATTTTTCGGGTCGTTCCATCCGTCGGGAATGCCGCCCGGGCCGTTGGCCATGGATACTTCCAGGCCATGGTCAATGACCGTTTTCCAGTCGGGTTCAGACAGCAGATCGATTCCTTTCAGGCCGATGGCCTTGGCCTGGAGGCAGAATTCATCGAGGGGAATTTTGTCATAGCACCACCGCGAGGCGGACTGCTTGAACGCCCCCTTGCGGGAGGATGTTTCCTGGGCGGACGCGGGAGCCGTAAGGCTGGCGGCAATCGGCGCGGCGGCGGCGGAAGCCATCAGGCCCATGGCCTGGCGACGCGTGCAGGTAGGGCGAGAACTGGTCATGTCCGGTCTCCTTCTGATTGAACATTTCCGTGTATTGTGGCAGAAACGGCATGCGCAGGCAACCTTTTACCGGATATCCGGCACGGCGGAGAGCACCATCATGCTATACGCGGTGAGCACCGCCCGTCCCAGGGCCACCCGGCTGGCATGCTCGAGGGGAACGATGTCGTCGGGAGGAGCGGCCGCCGTGTCGATCCGGACGAACCATTGTCCGGGAGGCAGGGTGAACATCACGGCGGTCGGCGTGGGATTAAACATCAGGTACAGGGCAATGCCGTCGTTTTCCCGGGCATGGATGCGACAGGCCAGGGGGTTCTCGGCGGCGTGCCAGTTCACTGCACCGCCAGTTTCATCGAACCACAGGATATCCGCCTCTTCCGGTGCCAGGCCCGCTTCAACGCCCCGATAGAAGGCATCCCGGCGAAATACGGGGTTTTCCCGGCGGAACGCCGCGCATTCCCGGGTGAAACGGACCAGTTCCGCGTTGGTTTCGGCGAGGGACCAGTCGTACCAGGATATCTCGTTGTCCTGGCAGTAAGCGTTGTTGTTACCCCGCTGGGTGCGTCCGAATTCGTCCCCGCCAAGGACCATGGGCACGCCGAGCGACAGGAACAGGGTGGCGATGAAGTTTTTCTGTCGACGCAACCGCAGGGCATTGATGGCCGGGTGATCCGTTTCGCCTTCCACGCCGGAATTCCAGCTGTAATTTTCGTCCATGCCATCGCGATTGTTTTCGCCGTTGGCCTCGTTGTGTTTCCGGTTGTAGGAAACGAGGTCCCGGAGCGTGAAGCCGTCGTGGCAGGTGACGAAGTTAATGCTGTGGCAAGGGGTGCGACCGGACCGGTAATACAGGTCGCTGCTGCCGGCGAGGCGGGTGGCGAAAGCGGGCCGCGTGCCGGGATCGCCCCGCCAGTATCGCCGGACCTCGTCCCGGTAGAGGCCGTTCCATTCGGCCCAGCGGTGGCCGCCGAAGGATCCTACCTGGTAAGCGCCTCCGGCGTCCCACGCTTCGGCGATCAGTTTGGTGTCCCGCAGCACCGGGTCCTCGGCGATGCGGGTGAGCAGGGGCGCGTCCTGTCGGATGTTGCCGTCCTGGTCGCGCCCCAGGATGGATGCCAGGTCGAACCGGAACCCGTCGACGTGCATCACGGCCACCCAGTAACGCAGGCAGTCCAGGATGAAATCGCGCACGAGGGGATGGTTACAGTTCAGGGTGTTGCCGCAGCCACTGAAATTCAGGTACTGGCCGTCCCGCAGGAGGTAATAGACGGCGTTGTCAATACCCTTGAAACACAGGGTGGGACCGAACTCGTTGCCCTCGGAGGTGTGGTTGAATACCACGTCGAGAATGATCTCGATGCCGGCAGCGTGCAGGGCCCGGACCAGCGCGCGGAATTCCTCCAGGTGTTCCATGCGATGCGCGCTGATGGCGTAGCGGCCGGTGGGCGCGAAGAACCCGATGGTGCTGTAGCCCCAGTAGTTGGTCAGTTCCTGGCCGTCTGGGCCTTTTCGGCCCAGGTAATTTTCTCCCATCTCGTGGATAGGCAGCAGTTCCACCGCGTTAACGCCCAGTTCCTTCAGCCAGGGAATTTTCTCGATGAATCCCGCGTAGGTACCCGGATGGGTTACGCCAGCAGATGGATGCCGGGTAAATCCCCTGACGTGGGTCTCATAGATGACCAGGTTCCGTAACGGGATCCGGGGGCGGATGTCGTCGGTCCAGTCCATGTGGTCGTGCACGGCGACGCATTTCATCGTGCCGTCATGCACGTCGCCCACGAAAGCCTTGGCATAGGGATCGAGCAGGTAAATATCCCTGTTGAATCGATGCCCCTTTTCGGGGGCGAACGGGCCGTCCACCCGGTATTTGAACAGGGCGCCTTCTTCCAGTCCCCGCACGAAAATGGACCACACGTCGCCTACGCGGTGCCGGGTGGGATCCATCTCGTATTCCCATACGGGCTCCAGGTCTTCCACGCGGTCAAACAGGGCCAGCCATACCCGCGTCGCGTGCCGGCTGAACAGGGTAAACCGCACGCCGTCGGGATATACAATCGGTCCCATGGGGTAGGGACGCCCGGGGATCACGTCCAACAGGTGATAATTCACGGTCACTCCTTTTCCTGCCATTCGCCAGGGGCGAATTGTCGCGCCGCCGAAAAGGGGTTGAACCAGTATGAAGGACTGGTTCAGGGCGGAGCAACCTGGTCACCGGACGGTCGCCTGCCGATTTTTGTCCGGAGCGTGTATACTTTACATGAGACAACCGGCGAAAGGGCAAGTTCACCGATGACTGGACAACAGGGGACGCCAGTGACCATGGGCACCGGGATCCGCTGGGCACTCCCGCTGGTTCTGCTCCTCGGGGCCGTAGCCTGGGCCCAGGCTCCGCGTACCTGGGTTTACGAGGTGCGCCTGCCGGATCCGGACGCGGCGCGGCGACTGGTCGATCTTGGCC
>JAGPFE010000111.1 GCA_018056705.1 Candidatus Hydrogenedentota bacterium
GCCTGCGACGCGGATGCCCTCGTGGGCACCGTGGAACAGGTGGTCGCGGCGGGCATTCCGGTGGTCATGATCGACTCCGGCGTTAACAGCGACGCGCCGGTGGCCACGGCCGCGACGGACAACGTGGCAGCGGCCCGGCTGGCCGCGAAAACCCTGGCGGATCTCATCGGCGGCCAGGGGGATGTCGGCCTGATTCCTTTCGTGGCGGGCGCGGCAACTTCCGAGGCCCGGGAAAAAGGGTTCCGGGAAGGCCTGCGGGACTTTCCCGGCATGCGCCTGGTTTCCGTGCAGTACAGCCAGAGCGACGCGGCCATCGGGATGAACGTGACGGCGGACATGCTGGCAGCCAACCCGGGACTCAAGGGAATCTTCGCGGCCAACGAGGCAGGCGCCATCGGCGCGGCCCAGGCTCTGCGCGCCGCGGGCAAGGCGGGTGACATCAAGCTGGTAGCCTTTGACGCGTCCGAGGAAGAGGTAAACGCGTTGAAAGAAGGCGTGATCCAGGCGCTGATCGTGCAGAACCCCTATAAAATGGGATATGAGGGCGTGAAAGCGGCGCTGGCGGCCCTGCGGGGAGAACAGGTGCCGAAGATCATCGACACGGGCGTGACCGTGGTGACCCGGGACAACCTGGACGCGCCGGAGGTACAGGCCCTGCTCAACCCGGAAAAATAACGAAGAAGAAAACCCGGGTCTCCGGCAAGGGAAAGGATAATCCATGCGCGACTGGATCAGGTCTGGCATCGTGGCGGGCGTGCTGGCGTTACTCGCGGGGTGCGGGGGTGGCCCCACCACGCCGAGTCAACCCGATAGCAGCGCGAAGAACCAGAAGCAGGTAGAAATAGCCCTGGTGCCCATGGGACTCAGCCACCAGTTCTGGATCACCATGAAAGAAGGCGCGGAAGCCGCGGCCACCGAACATGGCGTCTCCCTGCTATGGCAGGGCCCGGCCAAGGAATCCGAGTTTGACAAGCAGATCAATATCGTGCAGGACCTCGTGGTACGCAAGGTCTCGGCGATTCTCCTCGCGGCGTGCGACGAGAACGCCCTGGTGGACGCGGTGGAACAGGCCGATCGCGCGGGGATCCCGGTCATCTGCGTGGATTCGGGGGTTGATTCGGACACGCCCAGATCGCTGATCGCCACGGACAACGTGCTTGGAGCCCGAAAGGGCGCCGAAGAACTGGCCCGGCTGATCGGTGAAGAGGGCGAAGTTGGACTGGTATCGGTGGCCAAGGGCATCGGTACCAGCGAGTTGCGGGAAAAAGGGTTTTTCGAAGGCATCGGGCAGTACCCGAATATCAAGGTGGTGTCCGTGCAGTACAGCCAGGCGGACATGGGAACGGCCATGAATGTCACCCTCGACATGCTGACGGGTAACCCGGGCATCAAGGGTATCTTCGCCGCCAACGAGGCGGGGACCGTCGGCGCCGCCCAGGCCCTGCGGGCCGCGGGAAAGGTGGGCACGGTGAAACTGGTGGGTTTCGACGCGTCGGAACAGGAAATCGAAGCCCTGAAGGAGGACGTGGTCCAGGCCCTTGTCGTGCAGAACCCCTACCGCATGGGATATGAAGGGGTACAACGCGCGCTCGAGGTGCTTCGGGGTGAAACGATTCCGAAACGGATCGACACCGGCGTGACGATAGTGCGCAAGGCCGACTTGGACAACCCCGAAATCCGCAAGTTGCTCCGCATGTAACACTGGCGCGACGCGCGCCCGGCTGGGAATGGTCCACGCAAGGGGGCGTGTTGTCTTGTTTTATGACAGATCACGCGAGGAACGCGTCCATGAGGGAAGAACCGATGCATACCGCGGGCGTGGGGGTGGATTTTGGCACCACCAATACCAGCGTGGCGGTGGCGGATGACCATGGCTCGCGCGCGCTGGAGATCGATCCCCACAACGACGCGCCGACCTCCTTGCCGTCGCTGCTCTACATGGAGCGGAACGGCGATCGCGTGGTTGGCAGGCAGGCTGCCGAACGGTACATCGAGCGGAACACGGGACGTCGTGTCCGCGCCCGGCGGATCCGGATCAACCGGATGATCCCCCTGGTCGAAGGGGGAGAGATCGACAAGGAACACATGCCCCGGGAAGGGCTGATTGATCCGGAAACCCGGTATGGGGTGGTGGCCTCCGCGGTGGTGGAGGCGCGGCCCCCCGGCCGCTTTTTTCATTCCCTGAAGCCCCACCTCAGCAACCGGCAGTTCGTGAACACGAAGGTCTTCGGGCAGCCCTACCAGATGGAGGAACTGGTAGCCTTCGTGCTGGAGCCTGTCCGGCAGGCCGTGGAAACGAGCCTGGGAGGGGTTCCCGACGTGGTGATTTTTGGTCGCCCGGTGATGTTTCCGGGAGCACCCGAAGACGACGCGTTTGCCCAGGATCGCCTGGCCACGGCGGCCCGGATCGCGGGGTTCCGGGACGTGGTGTTTTTCTATGAACCCGTGGCAGCGTGCCTGGAATACGCGGTCACGGGACGGGACCGGCAGCGGATCCTCGTGGCGGATATCGGAGGTGGCACGTGCGACGTCTGCGTAATGTCCTTCGAAGCAGGCGAAGGCGCGCGATCCCGCCTGAGGAACAGCCGGATTCTCAGCGTGGCGGGGGTAGCCGTGGCGGGCAACGCCATCGACCGGGAAATCCTGCGTTCGGTCGTCTTCCCCCGGCTGGGCAGCAAGGCGGTGTATGGTCCCTCGCGCCTGCCCATGCCGGCGTCTCTCTTCGAAAGCCTGCTGGACTGGCAGCAGATGTACGCGCTGAACACGGAGGAAATCCTGCACTGGCTGGCAGCGGCCGAGGCCAGTTGCGATCAGCCCGAGGCATTGCGTGCCCTGGAACAGGTGATCCGACGCAACCTGGGGTACCGACTGGCCCGTGAGGCCGAACAGGCCAAGAAACGGCTGTCCATGGATCCCGAAACCGTGCTGTCGCTGCTGTTTGAGGGACTCCACGTGGAGGAACGCCTGGACCGGGACCGGTTCGCGCACCTCATCGAGGAAGAACTGGCGGCAATCGAAGCGTGCCTGGTCGAGGCTGAAACCCGCGCGGAGACCAGGCCTAACGACCTTGATCTCGTGCTGGCCACGGGGGGAAGCAGCCTGGTGCCCGCGATTCGGGATCTCCTGGTCCGTCGCTATGGACCGGAACGGGTGGTAGCCCGGGAAGCCTTCACCAGCGTGGCCACGGGCCTGGCGATTGCCGCCCGGTTTCTGGGCGCCTGAACTCCCGGTCAGGCGTCGAAGCCCGCGTCGCGTGCCATTCGCCGGTAATATTCGTGGGTGGCGTACTGGGCGCGGCAGGCGGGTTCGCCGTGGGGCACATAGGGATTGGTCTGGTACTCGTCCAGCACGCGTGCCTTGACGTTGTCCTCGATCTGCAAGCGCATGGTTTCCCGCACCTGCCGACGCAGTTCCGGGTCGAACAGGGGAAACGCGACTTCTACCCGCCAGTCCAGGTTGCGTTCCATGAGGTCAGCGGAACTGAGGTATACCTGGGCGTCGTCGTTACGGCCGAAGATGTATACCCGCTGGTGTTCAAGGTAGCGGTCCAGGATGGAGATAGCCCGGATGCGGGGATGCGGCGTCATCGCGTAGGTGGTCCGGACCACGAGGTCCACTTCCACCCCGGCGTCTGCCGCCGCCATGAGTTTCTGGATCACCAGTCTGTCGGTAAGGTGGTTCACCTTCAGAAAAATATATCCGTCTTCCCCTTTCTTGCGCTCGGCATCAATCAGCCTGAGCAGGGTCCGGCGGAGATTGAACGGGGAGACCAGCAGGTGCCTGAACCGGGGAGGAGCCAGCGCGCGCATGCCCGCGGCCTGGCCGA
>JAGPFE010000057.1 GCA_018056705.1 Candidatus Hydrogenedentota bacterium
AAAATGTCCCCGCCGTTACGGGGCCGTTCCGCAGGTTGGCTTCATCCAGTTTATCCAGAGTGTTTACCGCGCCCACCACCGTGATGCTGCGGACCTCGGTGGATCCATTTGTGTTCGTGTACTGCGTGGCGCCGCGCACGCCGATGGCCGACAGAAAGTTGCTGGTATCCGAGGCCCGTCCCAGGGTGATGACGGCGGTGTTGCCCGGTGAGGTATTCGCGATGACCACCCGGTCCGCCGAGGTGTCATAGGTCGCCGTGACCCCCGCCGAACTGGCGTTAATGGCGTTGAGGATATCGTTCAGGCTGTCAGTGGCTGGGTCGACCGTGAAATCAACCCCGTTAATACTGAAGGTGCCTCCCGTGATACCCTTGGAGATGCCGCTGTTTTCGAGGGCCACGTTGGGATCGATATCCGCGCTGACCCGTCCGCCGCTGACCGCGGTGGTGGCAGTGGCCAACTGAATGACCTGCACGGAGTAGGTGCCTACCGTCGGTGAAGATCCGGTAATCGACGTGGTCAGGATATCCTCGTCCCCGGAACTGCTTTTAAACTTGTTGAACGGATCCAGCAACCGGAAATCCTGGGCCCGGCTCCGCAGGGTCCGCAACGTGTTGGTGAGGTTGGTCAACGCGGTTCGCTGGGTATTCAGCGTGGTAATCTGGTTTTGCAACCGGGTGATGGGCTGACGTTCCAACTGCATCAACTGGTTAATCAGCGCGTTGGAGTCTATTCCCGTTATCAGGCCGCTTGCCGTAATACCACCTGCCATAACGCAGACCTCATTGCCATGAGCCGTTTAACCAGAACACGTTACACTTGTTCGGCATTTCCATTATCGGCATCTGGGCGAAGGAACTTTAGTCCGGAAACTCAATTTTATAAAAATGTATTAATCTTTTTTCAGCGGAATAATCGGCATATACGGTAATAACGTAGTTAATTTATGCGCTGCCCCGGCCATGCTTCGGGGATCAGACTCCACGATTGTTTTCGGCGTATGATAAGGCCATGTATAGTATCGTTCAGTAAAAGCCCGGAGAAGGTTGGAACGGATGACGCCAGAAAGGCGGGAACAGGACAATACCGGATTACCGTTTCCCGGGACTTCCGCGAGTGGTTCAGGTCCGGAATGGGTACGCAAGCGGGATGGCCGGCTGGAGCCGTTCAACCCGGATAAACTGACCCGAAGCCTGTTGCGCGCCATGGCCACGGAAGGCCCCGCGCCTTCGCTCGCGGAGGCCCAGGGCTTCAGCAGGGCGGTGCGCCTGCATGTCGCGGCGTCGGGAATGGCCTCGGTCGCGTCGGACAGGCTGGCCGAAGTCTGTCGGGAAGTGCTGACGCGCATGGGGCGAATCACGGCGGCTCGTCATTACTGGGCGGGAACGGAACAGAAGCGGCGTCGGGACCGCCTTGTGGGGACTGGCAGGGGTACCAGGGATGACGGCGCAAGGGGTATCGCCGTGCCGCGAGGCGCGGAGGAATGGGAGTCTTGGTGGATCGAGGAGGCGGGCTTGGATCCGGAAACGGCGCGACGGCTGGCCGAGCGCCTGGCGCGGGACCTGGCGGTGCCGGGGAATGAGCATCCCGGGTGGAGCGAAGGGTTTATCCGGGAGTGGACGGCCAGCCTGCTGTCTCGGTGGGGGCTGTCCGATCAGGCCGCACGATTGCGGTCAATCGGGTTACCGGTTGAGCGGGTGGCGGCACTTATCCGTGGAGAAGGGGTAGCGAAAGAAACCCTTTCACCCCTCGGAACGGATCGTCTCCTGGCGGAGGCCATCAAGGAAGCGTTTACGCTGGAGGAACTACTGCCACGAGATGCAGCGGAAGCCCATCGGGGAGGTATCTGGCATATCCACGGACTGGGATGCCCGGAAGGGTATTACCGGCTGACCGCGCGACTGGAACAGGTCGCGCGACACGGTTTCAGGGCCCTGCCGGACCGGACGTTCGGGGGACCGCCACGCTATGGACATACCCTGCTGAGCCAGTGGGTGGCATGGCAGGATCTGCTCGATCCGTTGTCGGTGGAATCGGTTTGCTGGCCGGACGCGGCGGAAACCATTGACCGGTTCATGGAGGATCGGGAAGAATCGGGTTACCGCGAATTCGCGCTGATGACAGCGTATGAATTCGCGTACCGGCAGATCATGCCGGTAGGTCGGGGAGACGCGCGACCGCCCCGCGTCATGGTGGTCGGGTCAGGCCGGGAGGGATCGCGATGTGGCGCCGCCCTGCTGGAGCGGCTGGCCGAGGGAGATGACGAGGGGCTTGCTCTGCCAGGCCTCGGCGTGTCGATGGACTGGGAACCCGCCGGGGATAGGCTGGCGGACCTGGCATGCCGGCTGGCCGCGGCTGGCGGTGATGCTACCTTCCGACTGGGGCCGGGGCTGGATCTTCGATCCGGCGCGGGGCCCGCGCCGCCGTTACCCGCGGAGCGTCCGGCGTGCCTGGCACGGATTACGCTCAACCTGCCCCGGCTGGCCATGCTCGGTGGAGATCGGACGGAGGCCTTGACGGCCCTGGACCGGCTGGCGTTGCGGGCGGCGGAAGCAGGAGAGTGCCGACGGATATTTCTTGAAAGCCTGCTGGAACGGGGACGGCGCGGTCCACTGGCCATCGCGTGGGATCGGGAACGGTGCCCAACGCGGCTGGATCCGCAGGAAGCGGCGGTTGAACTGGCGGTGGACGGGCTGTGGGACGCCGCGTTGCTGCTGGCCGGAGCCGGCAGCGGGGCAGAAGATGTTTTCATGGCGGCCATGGCCATCCTTCGGCGGTTGCGGGAGAGCGTCAGGGAAGCCGCCCGCCGGTCGGGCATTCTGATCCGGACCGCGGCCAACGAGGATCCAATGGTTTCCATGCGATTTTGCGAGCAGGATGAGCGGGTATTTCCGCTGGCCCTTGCCGTCATGGCCGAACGGGGCGGCACGGTTAACGGGGCAACCTACCACACGGGTGCCTCATTACCGCGGGGTGTCGCGGACGACGATACCACCTGGCGCTGGACGGAACAGGTACAGGACCTGATCGACGTGCCCGCCCCGGCGATGTTGCCCTTGGACCTGTTGGAAGACGCGGGGCGGTTGCGGAGGTTCCTGGAGACACGCGCCGCGCGGGTGACGCGGTGGCTGGTGGTCCGCGCGCCCTGGAAAGGGTGACGCGGGAACGCGGCGACGGTCCCAAAGTGATTGATGGGGCGAAAAGGCATGACAGAACGCATGGCCGGAGATAACGAGCGGGAGGAGGAATCCCCCCCGAACGCGCCGACCGCGCCCGTGGTGCTGGACACGCCCCCCTCGGGGCTGGATCCATCCGCCGCGCCGGCTGCGCCTGGTTGTTACCTGATGCGGGATACCCAGGGCAGGGTGCTGTACGTGGGGAAGGCACGAAATCTGCGCGCGAGAGTCCGAGCCTATTTTAACGAAACCGATACCCGCCCATCGGTCCGTTTTCTCATGCGGCGCGTGGCATCTATCGAGTACCTGGTGGCGCGCAACGAGAAAGAAGCCCTCCTGCTTGAAAACACGCTGATCAAGGAGCATCACCCACGTTACAACGTCCGCCTCAAGGACGACAAGAACTTTCTCTGCCTTCGGCTGCATCCCGGGGAAACCTTTCCAAGGTTGACGCTCGCGCGCCGGTTTGCCCGCGACGGCGCGCGGTATTTCGGTCCCTTTCACGATGCCCGGGCGGCCCGACAGACCCTCCGCCGGTTGCAGAAACTGTTTCCGCTGCGGACCTGTTCAGATCACGTGTTACGATCCCGGACACGGCCGTGCCTGTATTACCAGTTGGGCCAGTGCGTGGCGCCCTGCGTCGGGCGAGTCTCCACGGAGGATTACGCGCGCCTCGTGGAGGAATGCCTGATGGCCCTGGAAGGGCGCAACGCCCAGCTGGAGCGGGAACTGCTGGATCGGATCCGGGCGCTGTCGGACACGTTACGGTTCGAAGAAGCGGCGGTACTGCGGGACCGGCTGATGGACCTGCGCAAGACCTTCGAACCCCAGGCAGTGCTGGATAACGGAACGGAGGATCGGGACGTGTTCGGCGTTTGCGTGGAGGGTCGCTACGCTGAACTGGCGGTCCTGCACTACCGGGGTGGGCGGTTACTTGCTTCCCGGGATTTCGCGGTGGATCTCCGGGACCTCGACCTGGAAGAATCCCTGTCGGGACTGATCCTGCAGTTTTACGAGATGACGCCGGTGATACCGCCGGAAATCCTGGTGTCCCGGCCTGTCGAGGAACAAGTTGCCCTGGAAGAGGCCCTGACGGAGCGCCGGGGCGCCCGGGTAACCGTGGGGTGCCCACGCCGCGGTCACAAACGGGAACTGACCGCGCTGGCTGACGCGAACGCGGAAAAAGGATTCCGGGAACAGCGGCTTCGAGAACGTGCGGCGGCGTCCGCCCTGGAAGAGATCCAGCGTTTGCTGCGTCTGCCCCGTCTGCCGCGCCGGATAGAGTGTTTCGACATATCCACGTTCCAGGGGCGACAGACCGTCGCGTCCATGGCGGTATTCGAAAACGGAGAGCCGATGCCGGTGCGTCGCCGCCGGTACCTCATCAGCCCGGAATCGGCGGGGGATGATTTCATGGCCCTGCGCGAGGCCGCTCTGCGCCGATTTCGACGAGCCCGGGACGAAGAGGATTATCCGGATCTCGCGTTGATTGACGGCGGCAAAGGCCAGTTGGGGGTTGTTCTGGCGGTGCTTCATGATCTGGGTCTTCAGGAGCGGGTACCGGTGGCGGCAATCGCCAAGGAACGGTCGGGCAGGAAAGGCGCGGAACAGGATCGTTTTTTCATCCCCGGCAGGGCCAATCCCATCGTGCCTCCGAGGAGCGGGGCGGGCCCGCGTCTGCTGGCCCGCATACGGGACGAAGCCCACCGGCTGGCCGTGACGTTCCATCGCGCGCGCCGGGGAAAAGACACCCTGACCAGCGCGCTGACCCGGATTCCGGGAGTAGGTCCCGCCCGAGCCCGAGCGCTCTTGCGGGCCTTTGGTTCCATGGCGTCGCTGCGCGAGGCATCCGAAGAGGCGCTTGCCGCCGTACCCGGTCTCAGTAAAAAACTTGCGCGGACCATCGCCGAACATTTACAACGAAATGAAATGACACGGGAGGACCGGCCATGACCATTCTGCTGTCGCTGATCATGTGGCTTATCCTGATCGTCCTGGTGGCGGCCCTGGCGGGCATGGCGTACTCTGCCGTGCTGGCGGCGCGTTGTGGAGATCCGCCTGGTCATGGGGAAGAACATTACGTGGAGACCCTGGATTTCTGGAAGATCCGGTTGCGGCGGTTTCCACCATCCAGCGGGCGGGGGGAACCGGTACTGCTGGTGCACGGACTGAACGCCAACGGCAATAACTTTACCCGTCCCGTGGGATACTCCATGGTGGACTGGCTGTCGGCGCGTGGTTACGACTGCTGGGTCATTGACGTGCGCGGGACGCGGTATACCACGCCACCTGACGGACGGTCACGGAATGAAATCACCATCGACGATTTCGTGTATTACGATCTGCCGGCGGCCCTGGATTATATCCGCGCCCGCACCGGGTATGAACGGGTCCACTGGATAGGCCACTCCCTTGGGGGTGCCTTGTTGTACATGTACGTGCTGGCCCACGGGGAGGAACGAATCGCGTCTGGTGTGACCCTGGGATCTCCGGTCACCTTTGAAGATGCCACGCGGAACGTGCCGCTGTGGTTGTTCAACGTGGCGGTTCGGTTGCCCCGGTTCGGGGGTGAAATGATCCGTTGCCTGGTTCCTTTCGCCCGGAACATTTCAATCCTCGCCCAGGCGTTTCCCGTGAATCCCGCCAATATCCATCCCCGCATGACCGTGGCCGACCTGTATTCCATGCTCGATGATCCCGCGCCCGAGGTGCATCGGCAGATCCTGCGATGGACCCGGGACGGCCAGATCATCCTGGGGGGAGGATCCGTGAACGTGACGCGGGACTATCCGAAAATCGGCGTGCCGTTGCTGGCCTTTTTTGCCGCGAGAGACCCCTTCGTTTCCATGACCCAGGCGGACGGGTTCATGGCGTCCATCCAGAGTCGCGACAAGAAAATGGTGGTTTGTGGTCGAGCCCAGGGATTCTTCGAAGATTACAACCACTGTGACCTGGCCTTCAGCGTGCGGGGTGAAGAGGAAATTTTCCAGCCTATCGCGGAATGGCTCGCGGCCCACCCCTGTGACAGGAGTGGAGACGTGGGCCAAAACGGTCCCGCGAAACCCGTTGCGGAAGAACCCGGTCGAAAAACGGAATCGCTGGAAGAGGAAACCGTGAAGGCGGAATCCCCTCGCCGCCGGTCCCGGAAAACAGCAGCCATTGAGCACACGGAAACGGTCGAACCGTCTGGACCGGAAGCCGAAGATTCCGGACAGGCGTAGCGGAACCGGTCAGCGACTGGATCTTAATCAGGCACGCACACGAGAAAGGGCAGATATGCGTTCAGGGCGACGGGCTTTTCTTATTTCCGCCGGCGTTGCCGCGACGGGGCTGGTGATGGCGGAAAGTTCCGGGGTCCGCGTCGCGCGGGCGGCGGAAAACCCGGTAACGGGTACGCCCCCCGTGGTGGTTTTTTCGAAATACCTGCAGTTCCTTGGGTACCGGGAACTGGCCAGGACCTGCCGGGAACTGGGCCTGGATGGTGTGGACCTGACGGTTCGGCCAGGGGGGCACGTGTTGCCTGAAAACGTGAAACGAGACCTGCCCGCCGCGGTGGAAGCCGTCCGTGCCGAGGGCTTGGAGGTACCCATGGTTACCACGCGGTATACCGCTCCCTCGGACGAGGTGTTCACGGTGTGCGCGGAAGCGTCCCGGCTGGGGATTCCCTGTGTCCGGATCGGTACCCACCAGTACGACGAGGGGCGTCCACTGGCCGAACAACTGGAACAGTTCACCGGCGATCTGCGGGGACTGGCCGGCGTGGCCGAGACAACCGGCGTGACCATGGGATATCACAATCACTCCGGGCCCCGGAATTTTGGAGCCGCACTGTGGGATCTCGCGGAAGCCGTGGAACAGGTTGGCAGTACCCGCCTGGGACTTAACTTTGACGTGGGACACGCCCGGGTAGAGGGCGGGTTCTATGCCTGGCGACTCCATGCCCGCCGGGCCGCGCCCTTGACCCGGATGTGCGCGGTGAAGGATTTCGTCTGGAAACGGGACGAACCCGAATGGGTGCCGCTGGGAGAGGGCATCGTGGACGTGGTGGAATCCCTTCGAACTCTGCGGGTGGAGGGTGGATTCCGAGGGCCGATTTCCATCCACATCGAGTACAAGACCCCGTCGAAGGACGCGCTGCTGGAAGAGATCCGTAAAACCGTGCCGCGGCTTCGGGAGATGATCGGGCGGGCGGGCTGGAACGCGTAGCCATGCGCGCCCGGGTCTTCGCGCGCGCGGCGGGTGCCTGGCTGCTGCTGGTTGGCGGTCTGGCGGGCACGGGGCGCCTGGCCGCGGAAGATCTTTCCGGGAACGGGGTGGTTCCACGGGTGGATGACCGGACGGGCCGGCTCATCATTTCGGGCCCTGGCGCGATGTCGGGGTATGCGTCCGGCGGCGAAAGTATCAGTCTCTGGCGGTTGGAGCGCGCGGATGGTTCGGCCTGGGAGGACGCGGACGCCGCCTCCTTTACCCTGTCGTGCCAGGATGACAAGCGGGTCCTGCGCTGGTCCGGGATAGGTCCTGGTGGATTGGTCCAGGTTCAGGTAACGATTCGCACGGGGCCGGAAGCCCCCTTGCGCATGTGGCTGGACGTCAGCGGTATTTCGGGCGTCGGATTGCGGCGGATCGTGTTTCCCCGGGTTGGACCGATCGTTGGCCGGGCGAGGGCGTGCGTGCCGGAATGGATGGGCATGATCGAGTCGCGCGGGGAGGATGACAACCACCCGGATCGTGAGCGGGAGTGGGAATATCCGGGGATACTGTCCATGCCCTGGATCGCGGTCATGGGGGACGACGGGGGTTCAGTTCAGATTTTTCATGGTAAACCTGCCACGCGAAGGCGAATTTTCCGTTTCGAGCGAAAGGATAACGCGATCAGCCTGAGCGTGATCCACGACCTCGCGGGGGACGAGGTGGACACGTTTTCCCTGGAGGATCTTCCCGTTTCCATTGGGTTTTACCCGGGAGGGTGGTTCGGCGCGGCACGGGTCTACGGTGCGACGGACTCTGCCGCGTTCTGGCGTGAAGCGCTCCGACGGCACGCTTCCCGGGGACCATCCTGGACCCGCGAGGTGGCGGCCTGGGTCTGGAACCGGGGTACGTCCGAGCAGGTGCTGGACCCGGCCGTGGACCTGGCATCTCGGCTCAACCTGCCGGTAGGGGTGCTATGGCACTGGTGGCACCATTGCCCGTATGACGCCGGGTTTCCCGAGTATTTTCCGCCCCGGGAGGGTGAAACATCCTTCCGGGAGGCGGTACAACGGGCCCGCGCGAAAAACGTCCGGCCGCTCGTTTACATGAATCAGCGGCTCTGGTGCATTACCACGGCGAGTTGGCAACGCGAGAACGCGGAACGCTGGGCCGTGAAAGGGCCGGACGGGACGATTCATCCCGAGGTGTACAACGTGTTCACGAAAACGCCCTGCGCGCCCATGTGCCTGGGCACGGGATTCTGGAGGAACTGGTACGCGGGCATGGCCGAAAAGGCCGTGAAGGACCTGGGTGTTCCGGGCATATACATGGACCAGGCGTGCGCTTCGTGTGCCTGCTGGGATCCCGATCATGAGCATCCCCTGGGCAGTGGATCGTGGTGGGTGGAGGGGTTTGACGCGCTCGTGTCGGACATCCGGCAGCGTTGCGGCCCGGTTGACGTTGCCCTGGCGGGAGAGGGATGTGGCGAGGCATGGCTTCCGTCGCTGGACCTGATGCTGAGCCTCCAGGTCAGCCGGGAACGGTACGCGGAAAAGGACGGATGGGAGCCGGTTCCCCTGTTTCAGGCGGTCTATGGTGGACTGGTTCCCCTGTTCGGGAATTACGCCTCCCTCGTGGAGCCCCCGTATGATCCCCTTTGGCCTTCAGCTTTCGCGCCGGAGCATCCCGGGACGCTGCTTGACCGACGGTTCGAGACGCAGTTCCGGATGGAACAGGCCCGTGCCTTCGTCTGGGGACAGCAACCCACGATGGCCAATTACCGGCCGGATCTATATGAATCGCGGCCGGAGGCCATGGCCTTCTTCGAGCAACTGGTCCGCCTGCGGGAGGCGCTTCCGCAATTCCTCCGGGATGGTACCATGCTGGCCCCGCCGGAATTCACTGGGGATCGCGTGACCATTCCAGTATCCCGGCTCTCCATCTATGCCGGGAGGGAAGGCCGGGTCCGGGAATACAGCCTCGCGGTAAGTCCGGTGCTGGGTGCCGGGTGGCGCGATGATCGGGGCTGGCCCGCCCTGGTGGTCGTGAACATTACCGACGAGGCGCGGAAGGTACGTGTCGACGCGCGGGGATGGGGCTGGCCGTTACCTGGTCCGGCGGAGGTCACGGTACGACGGGGGACACGGTTGCCCGAGCGTCTTTCCGTGGAAGGGGATCAACCCTTCGACCTGGAACTGGCTCCCCGCGAGGCGGTGGCATGCGTCTGGGCGCGCGCGGAGAAACAGGTCGGTCGCGCGCTCACTTCGGGGTTTCGTTTTCCGGCAGCCGCTGGTTCAGCAGCCACTCGATAACCTCGGGGTCTCCGTAGGTTTCGTCCCAGGAATTGTGCTCCAGTTTCGGGTAGATTTTCAGTTCCACCTTGCCCCCCGCTTTTTTGACCAGGTTGGTCATCAGGACGGAAGCGGCGGGGGGAACGGTTTTGTCGCGCTGTCCATGAAAGGCGCGGATGGGCCGACGGGCCAGTTGCTGGACCCGGTCTTCCAGTTTGCCGAAGAATCCGGGATCAAAATCGCTACAGATACGGCTGAGATCCTGGGGGATGCCTCCCCCGCAGATGGGCAGGTACGCGGCGAAGAGATCTGCCCGCAGGGCGCCCCAGGTCCAGGTTCCGTATCCGCCCATGGAAAGTCCCGTGAGTGTGATCCGCCGGGGGTCGATGCTGTATTCCCGCCGGACTGTCGCGATCATGGCGTCCATGGCATCGGAGATCCGATCCCAGAACTGCTCTTCCGGGCACTGGGGCATGAGCACCAGGCAGGGAAACCGCTCGGGATCGCGCCGGATCGCCCGGCCGATGCCTACCTCCGTCTGGCGGAGCCCGTCGGAGCCCCGTTCTCCCGCGCCGTGAAGGAAGACGATCAGGGGCCACTGCCTGGCAGGATCATAATCCCGGGGAACATACAGGCAGTAAGGCACGCTTTTACCTCCGGCTTCCTGGACGCGGGTAAGGAACCCGGTGGCGGTTGGACAGGGTGGAGTAGCGTTATCTGCTGACGCGTCCGGTAAGACCGAAAACAGCAGTCCCGGAACCATGATAACGATGGGCAGGGTTCTCATGTGTCTGTTCCTTTATCGACGTCGGTGGAAGGGCGTTCCACGGGCTGGGCGGAGGTGCTCAACGAAACGTTTGGCGCGGGATGATCGGGCGTGGTGTGCCGCAGGTGAACGTCCAGTTGCGGAAAAGCGATTTCGATACCCGACCGGGCGAAGTCCCGGTAGATTTTCCGTCGCACGTCACTGCGGACTACCCGGCTGTCCGAATGGTTCACGTCCACCCACAAGTACAGGGTGAACAGCAGGGCGTTGTCGCCAAAGTCGCTCAGGACCGCCAGGGGTGGGGGATCCTTGAGCACGTTGCCATGGCCGGCCGCGGCCTGCTCGAGTATTTCGATCACCCGCGTGGGATCGGACCCGTACGCCGCGCCAACGGTGATTTCGAACCGTAACTGGTTGCTGGACAGGGTCCAGTTAATCACGTTGTTTTCGAGGAACTTGCTGTTGGGTACCAGGACATCCACGCCGTTGAAGGTATGTACCGTGGAAGCCCGCGCGCCGATGTGGGTGACCCGTCCAGTCAGTCCGTCGACCTCAACGATGTCGTTCAGGCGGACCTGCTGTTCGCCCATGAGGATCAGGCCGCTCAGGAAATTGGAAATCAGGTTCTGGGCGCCGAACCCCACGCCGATGGCCACCGCGCCACCCAGGAAGGCGAATACCGTGAGGGGAATGTTCAGGTAACGCAGGGTAATATACCCCACCAGCAGGATCAGGGCGTAGTGCAGCAGGGTCTCGGCCACGTACGCGGCGTGAGAACGCTCTTTCAGCCGGCGGAACAGGCCCGCGCGCAGGCGTCCCATGAGCAGCCGCACCAGCATCATGCCGATGGCCAGGATGAATACCGCCGCAATCAGTTTTCGGGGGGTCACCGGTACCCCGCCCGTGTCGATCAGGCCATAATCGAGCCAGGTACCCGCGTGTTTCCGGATTTCCGTTACCCGGGCGTAGAGCCGGTCGATCAGGCTTCGGGAAACCAGCCGGTCATTGACCTGTTCCACGCCCCGGGCTGCCAGGAAGGCCAGGTCGCCGTACCGGGTGACCAGGCGATCCAGCAGGGGTATCCGTTCCCGGAGCAGGGGCACCATCACGGCTCCCATGGGATCCCGCGGCGTGGCGTTGTCATCCCCCGTGGTGGCTTCCCAGTCGTTCAATTCGGTCTGCAGGGCGATCAACCGTTGCTGTTCACTGTTCCGCAGGCTTTCATAACGCTGCTGCTGTTTCCGGAAAAAGTCCAGCCATTCGTTCAAGGTCAGGATCAACTGAAACTCCCGGGCCAGTTCCGGGTTCATGGCAGCGAGGCGCCGTTTCAGCAGGTCCGTGTAGGCCGACTCAAGGGCGACGGATTCATTGAGAATATCCAGCATTTCCAGGGCGGACTGTTCCCGCCGCAGGGCTTTTTCCATGGCGATGGGATCGTCCGGGTTTTTCTCCTGCGCCCGGCGCATGGCGGCAAGCTCGGCCTGTCTTTTTTCCAGTTCTCTCCGGACCTTAACCCGCTCCTTTTCGATGGACTGGAGCGTATTTTTTTCTTCTTGCTGTCGATTTTCCAGTTCTTCCAGGCGGTAGAGCGTACGTTCTTCCACCCAGCGAGCCCGGACCCGCGCGAGTTCGAGATCAACCTCCGCCTGTTCGCGCCGGGAAGCCGCCCTGCAAACCGCGGCCTCCGCTTCTTTCAACCGGGCCTCGAGGGCTTCCCGGGCCAGTTTCGCGGTTTCCAGGGCGAAGGCCGCCGCGGCCCGTTCCGGCTCCCTGGCGGACTGGAGGGCTTCCGCCGCCCGGTTGATGGCGGCATCGAGCGTGCTTTTTTCCTTTCGGGTGGCTTCCAGGTAACTCCAGGCTGTTTCGAAAGCGACCTGTTCAGCGTCCCGGGAAACCCGCCTGGCCTCGGCCGTCCGGTAGACGCGGTCGCAGAACTGCAGTGTATAGGGGGGCTTTTCGTCAAGGCCGCTGAAAGCGTTCAGGGCCGCGCGCAGGGTGGCGGTTTTGTCGCGCAGGTCTCCAAGCGCGTCCAGAATATGCTGTCGGCGTTGCCACGCGCCCAGCGCCTCGTCGATCACGGTCAGCCGCGCCTGGACCAGGTCGGTGGAAACACCCTCGGGTGGGGCCTCCAGCCAGGCGGAGACCGGATCGCGGCGGCCGCTCCAGAGGTCGATGGCCGCGCGTGCTTCGTCGCGGGCCCTGGATACCGCCTCCGCGTCCGCCAGGCACGCGATGATGTCTTCCGGACGTGGTTCCGGCGTCTGCAACGGAATGACCGCCGACGTTTCCGCCGTCGCGGGGGAAGCAGGGGGATCCGGCAAGGCGCCGGGAGATTGCGCGGCCCCGGACAGAGATACCACCAGGATCATGCCCGCCAGCAGGATGCCGGCGGGTACGAGGTTCCTCCCCGGCGAGAGATACGAACTGCCCGATGCGTTATCCCGAACAGGTTGATGGCGCGACGTCTTGTGGATCACTCCATTAACATTCCCGGTTCGCCGTCTCGGCCGGGCAGTCCGCGTCCAGCCAGCGCGACATCGTCCGGTAAAGACTTTCGGCGTCCAGTCCACATTCTACCAGTTGCTCCTGTCGGGTCGCGTGCTGGATATACCGGTCCGGCACGCCCAGCCTGCGGATTCGAACCATGGATAGCAGGCCGCGCCGCTCATAGAACTCCAGGACCGCGCTGCCGAACCCGCCGTCGAGCGTGTTTTCCTCCACGGTGATGATCGGCAGGCCGGCAATCCGTTCCAGGAGATCCTCGTCTACCGGCTTGATCCACCGCGCGTCAATCACGCCCACCTGTCGGCCATCCCGTGCCAGTTGTCCCGCGGCCAGCAGGGCCTCGCCCGCGCAGGGGCCCACGGTGAGAAAGACCGCGTCGGTACCTTCCCTGAGGATCTCTGCCCGGGTAACAGGCGAACGGTTTGCCGCGGGCCCGATCATGGGCGCTTCGCTGCGGGCGTAACGCAGCGCGCAGGGTCCATCCAGGGTGAACGCGTAGGTCAGCATCCGATCCAGGTCCATGCCATCCCGGGGCGCGCCAACGCGCAGGCCCGGTATCGCCCGGAGGAAAGTCAGGTCATACACGCCATTCTGGGTGGGACTGTCCTCTCCCACCAGGCCGGCCCGATCGATGGCGAACAGCACGGGCAGGCCCTGCAGGCAGACGTCATGAATTAACTGGTCGTAGCCCCGCTGCAGAAAGGTGGAGTAGATGGCCGCCACCGGTCGCAGCCCCGACACGGCCATCCCGGCCGCCATGGTGACGGCGTGCTGTTCACATATGCCCACGTCAAAGCAGCGATCCGGAAAACGAGCCGCGAACCGGCTCAGACCCGTGCCGGTGGGCATGGCGGCGGTAATCGCGCAGACGCGTGGATCCTGTTCGGCCGCGCGGATGAGGGCCTCGGCGAACGCGTCAGTGAAGGTGGGGAACGAGGGGGGTGTCGCTTCCACCTTGGCAGGCACGGGGTCGCCTTCCCCCGGGTCCCGGGGAATGAATCGTGGCTTCACGCCGTGGTACCGAACGGGGTCCCGTTCGGCCATGTCGAGGCCTTTGCCTTTTTCGGTGGCGCAATGCAGGAAAATCGGCCCGCGCATGGTTTTCAGTCGCCCCAGCAGTTCGATCAGCAGGGGCAGATCATGACCATCCACCGGGCCGATATAGTTGAACCCCAGTTCCTGGAACAGGACTCCCTTGGTAATCAACCCTTTCACGGATTTTTCGATGTCCCGGATGGCGCGGGTCATCCGGTCCGGAATCAATTGTTTCACGAAGGAGCCGACGTCTTCCTTGGCCCGCTTGTAGGGAGCGGCCGTGATGAGCCGGTTAAAGTACCGGGCAAGGGCCCCCACGTTTTCGGAAATGGACATCTTGTTGTCATTGAGGATGACGATCAACTTGTTCAGGCCGAGGTGTCCCGCGTGGCTCAGGGCCTCGAAGGCCATGCCGCCGGTGATCGCCCCATCCCCGATCAGGGCGATCACGTGGTGGTCTTCTCCCCGGAGATCCCGCGCGATGGCCATGCCGGTGATGGCGGAAATGGAGGTGGAACTGTGGCCGGTTCCAAATCCGTCCAGGGGACTTTCGGTCAGTTTGGGATAACCGCTGGGGCCGTCTTTCAGGCGCAGCCGGTCGAAGACGTCGCGCCTGCCCGTGAGGAGTTTATGGGCGTAACACTGGTGTCCCACGTCCCAGACCAGGATGTCCCGGCCGATTTCGAACACCCGATGCAGGGCGACGGTGAGTTCCACCACGCCGAGGGGAGAAGCCAGGTGCCCCCCATTCCGGTCGACGACGTCGATGATACGTTGCCGCAGTTCGGCGCAGAGCGGTTCCAGTTGTTCCGCCGGCAGGGCTTTGAGATCGGCGGGACCGTTGATCTGATCCAGTAAAGACATGTTGCTCCGTCCAGGCCTGCCCTGAAAATAAGAACACCTGTTTGTGGAAAAATCATACCAGAAACAGGATGTCCAGCCGGGTCAGGAGGGAAGATGTTCCCGGCACAAGGCCGCCAGTTTCGGCCGGTCCAGCCGTCCCTGTTCGTCCCGGGGTAGGCTGTCCACGAAGAAAAACCTCCTGGGAATCTTGTAGGCACCCATGCGTTCCGCGCAATGGGCCCGAAGGATTTTTTCGTCCAGGTTTTCGCCGACGATGAAAGCCACGGGTTCCTCGCCCCGGGCGGGATCGGGCATACCCGTCACGCCGGCATCCTGCACCCGCGGATGCTCCAGCAGGACCCGTTCCACCTCGGGGGGATAGATATTCAGGCCGGCCCGGATGATCAGGGGCTTTTTCACCCCCGTCAGCCACAGGAACCCCTCCTGGTCCAGGTAACCCAGGTCGCCGGTAGCCAGCCAGCCGTCCCGGATCGTTTCGGCGGTTTCCCGGGGCCGATTCCAGTAGCCTTTCATCACGTTGTGTCCGCGGACCTGCACTTCACCGGTTTCCCCGGCCTTGAGCGTATTGCCCGCGTTATCCACGATCCGCGCGTAACAGTAGGGCACGGGTCGGCCGACGGATCCCAACCGATTTTCCGGGTCGTCAATGTTGTAACTGACCACGGGACTGGTTTCCGTCAGGCCATATCCCTCCATGAGAGGCCGGTTGAACCGCTTGCGGAACTGATCCGCCAGTTCCAGCGGCATCTTGGCCCCTCCCACCACGGGCGCGCGCAGGCTGGACAAGTCGTATTCCTGCTGCAGTCGGGCGTGTACCATGTAATGGCACATGGTCGGCACGAAGCCCGCGATGGTGATCCCTTCCCGGACGAAGCATTCCAGGGCTACTGCCGGCTCAAACTTGTAGAACAGAAAAATCGTGCTCCCGAACATCAGGGGGGCGTGCATCATGCCGGTCTGGCCGAACGTGTGGAAGAAGGGTAGTGCCGAAAAACACCGGTCTTCCGGCTGATACCCCTGCAGACGACCACATATGGAAGTGTTCAGAAACAGGTTCGCGTGGGTCAGTTCCGCCCCCATGGGCCAGCCGGACATGGCCGCCGTGTACACGATTTCGGCAGTATCCTCGGGGTTGGTGGGCCGGGGGAGGCGATCCGCCGGGGGGGACGACGCCATCAGCGTGTTAAAGGAATCGCCATCCGGCAGGGAAAGGCTTGACAGGGGGTCCTTTTCCACCACGATCAGGCGGATGGGACGATCGGCAACGCGCAAGGCTTCCCTGGCCACGTCGAGCATGACCTCGTGGGCTACCAGCGTCACCGCTCCCGAATCGGCGAGTTGGTAAGCAACCTCCCGGGCATGCATCAGCACGTTCATGGGTACGGCGACCGCTCCATGCCACAGCACGCCGTAGAAGATGATCGGGAAATGGGGGGTGTTGGGCAACAGCAGGGCCACACGGTCCCCCGGTTCCACGCCCTGTCGCGACAGCACGCCCGCGAATCGCCGCGCCATACCGGCCAGATCGCGGTAAGACAGGCGAAAATCGTTGAAAACGATAGCCGGCTTGTCCGGCCAGGTTCCCGCGGAACGCGCGAGAAATTCGACGAGATTCAGGGACATGATCGGGTCATCCTGGTATGTCGGTCACGAACCGAACCGGGCCGCCGTATCGCGGCATTCTTTTTTGCGGCCGTCAGGGCCGATAAAACGGTTGATCCAGTAAAAGTTGACCTATCATACCACAAAATATGGGCGTTGTTTCCGATCCCAAAACTATTAGGGCCACACATCGTGTCGGAAACATGCTGAAAAAGAAAATGGCGGAGACGACGAGACTCGAACTCGCGACCTCCGGCGTGACAGGCCGGCGTTCTAACCAACTGAACTACGTCTCCGCGTGCCGTTTTACGGCTCCTGCCCCAATGGACAGTATATCAAGAAACCGGACCGGTGATCAATCGCTCCGGCCGGGCCCGTAACACAATCATGGCGTTCCTGGAGGGACTCGAACCCCCAACCCCTTGGTCCGTAGCCAAGTGCTCTATCCAATTGAGCTACAGGAACACCGTGTCAGGTATCTCTCATCATACCGTAAACGCCTTCTCCGATGCAACTGTCCCCCGCGGGGCGGAAGGTGATTATCATCTGCAACGCATCGTGCTGGGG
>JAGPFE010000112.1 GCA_018056705.1 Candidatus Hydrogenedentota bacterium
TTACTGTCCCTGACAGCCGCGGCCGGCATGGCCATTGGTTTCTTCGTGGCGGCTTTTTATCCAGTCAGCCCGCTGGCCGTGGCGTTGGGTTTCGGCTTGATCGTTTTCATGTTTTATGGCCCCGAGACGATTCTCAGCGGCGCGGCGTCCGTGCAGGTGGCGGGGGAGAAGAATGGGCTGGCTGTGGTGGGCGTGGTGAATGGCCTGGGTAGCATCGGGCCCATTATCCAGGAAAAGGTTGTCGGGTGGATCATGAACCACGATCCATCCGGGGGTATGCACAACGTGAACCTGCTGGGCATGGGGATATCCACGGCGCTGGTTGTGTTCATGGCAATCACCGTCTGGCGGGGAGCCCGGGTGCGGCAGGAGTGAAGAAGAGTTCGTTTAGGATTGCGTTGACCAGCCGTACAGGAATACAGTAAAGGATGAATGAAAACGGCGGGAGAAATACGGCCATGAGTAAGCGCGTGAATCGACGGGATTTTCTCAAGCGGGCGGCGGGGGCCGCCGTGGCGGCCGGCGGATTTCCATACATCATCCCGGGACGGGCCCTGGGACTGGATGGAGCCGTGGCGCCCAGCAACCGGATCGTGATGGCTTCCATTGGCGTGGGTGGACAGGGTACATACGACACCATGGCCCTGGTCAATATCCCGGACGTCCAGTATGTCGCGGTATGCGACGTGGATCGGGAACATTGTGCCGCGGCAGCCGCGAAAGTCACCGATTTTTACGCGTCCAAGTCTCCGGACGGAAAATACGAAGGCATTACCCAGTACCACGATTTCAGGGAAGTGCTGGACCGGAAAGACATCGACGCGGTAATGATCGCTACGCCCGATCACTGGCACGCGCTGATCAGCATCGCGGCAGCCCGTGCGGGCAAGGATATCTACTGCGAAAAACCCCTGGCCAACTCCATCCCGGAAGGTCGCGCGGTGGTTGATACCGTGCGTCGCTACGGCAGGGTGTTCCAGACTGGCAGTCATGAACGCAGCCGGGACAACGCCCGCTTTGCCTGTGAACTGGTGCGCAATGGCCGTATCGGTAAGTTGCATACCATCACGGTGAACATGCCTATTCAGAACGGGCCGATTCCCAACCAGTCGCCGATGCCGGTGCCACCACACTTTGACTACGATTTCTGGCTGGGTCCCGCTCCGGATGCTCCTTACACCGAAAAGCGCTGCCATTTCTGGTTCCGGTATATCCTGGATTACAGCGGCGGCGAAATTACGGACCGGGGTGCTCACATCATGGACCTTGCCCAACTGGGCAATGGCACGGACGATACCACGCCCATCGCCGTTCGGGGGTCCGGATATTTTCCATCGGATGGCCTTTTCAACACGGCCATGGATTACGAATTCGAGTTGGAATATGCCAATGGCGTCATTATGCGGGGGGTATGTGGAGGAGCCCGCGGGGTCCGGTTCGAGGGAGACAGGGGGTGGATCTTTATCCACGTGCATGAAGGAACCCTGGATGCAGATCCCCCCAGCCTGTTGAAGGAACGCATTGGACCGGGCGAGTTAAGCCTGGGTCGAAGCAGGGGCCATCACGTTAATTTCATCGAGTGCGTGAAATCCAGAAGGGATCCCATGGCACCCGTGGAGGTGGGCTATCATTCCGCTACCATTTGTCACATGGTGAACATTGCCATGCGTCTTGGCAAGCCCTTGCGGTGGGATCCGGTGAAGGAACAGTTTGACGATCCGGCGGCAAACCGCATGATGCAACCGTCCATGCGCGCGCCCTGGCGGCTGGGATGATGGGAGGCAAATCCATGAAACCGAGCAAGCAGGTATTTTCAGTCGTTTCGCGTCGAATCATCCGTCCGGGCGCGCGCCTGGGGGTGCTGGCTCTTGCTGGCCTGCTGATCTTCCCCGTGGTGGTTACCGCTCAGCAGACCCCCGCGTTTTCCGGTCCAGGATGGGCTTCAGAGGAAGATTTCAAGGCCCTGTCGAAGTATGAATTTGGCCAGGAACGCTCCGTCCTCGCGCGCGTTGAGTACACCGTGAACCAGGTGTCCGCCGGCGTGTCAGGCCCGATGGATCAGAAGATGCTGGTCAACCGGCTCTGCGGGGTGCTGAAAGGGAAAAAGTCGACGATCGACGCGCGTCGGTTTGCCTGTCGGATGTTGAAACAGTTGGGTGACGTCGACGCGGTGTCAGCACTGGCCGCCAGCCTGAAGGATCCCCAGGTGGCGCCCACGGCGTTATGGGCCCTGGAAAATATCCCCGGAACCGAAGTGGATGAGGCGTTGCGGAAAGCCCTGGGTACCACCCGGGATCGGGTTCGATACGGGGTGATCAACGCGCTGGGCCGCCGGAAAACAGCCGCGGCCATGGGTGCCCTTGCCGGACTCCTGAAAAGTGGAGATGACTTGGAAGCTGCCCGACTTGCCGCCTTCGCCCTCGCGGACATGGGAACGCGTGACGCCCGTGACCTCCTGGCGGAAGCCGCGCGCGGCGCCGATCCCCAACGCCTGGTTGTCCTGGAACCGGCCCTGGTTCGCGTGGCGGAGTCCATTCCCGATGACCTGTTTGATCAATGGATGACCCTGTTGCCGGATGACAAGGTTACCCCGGCTACCCGTTGCGCCAGGCTTTCCCTCATGATCGCGCGACATCCTGAACGCGCGACGGAACTGCTGGAATCCGCGCTGGGAGATAACGACGACATACTGACCCAGGCCGCGCTGGGGTTGCTGCGCGCCCGGCCCGATGATGCCTCGACAATGCTGCTGGTCCGGGTGGCCCGGAAGGCGGACCTGACCCGGCACCCGGAATTCATAGCCGCCCTGGCGGATCGGGGCGCCCCGGAAGCGCGGGAAATGGCTCTTGCCCTGGTGGATTCAGGCAATCCCGAGGCGTCGGTGGAAGCGTTCAGGACTCTGGAAAAGGTGGCCGTTCTGGATGATGTGCCCGTGATGGTTCGCCACGCGGACGGATCTGGCCCGGTGGCCCAGGCAGCATTCGATGCCGTGGCGCGTCTGACCCTGGACGGTGTGGATGAACAGCTGGTCAATCTGGCCTCGGGTAAAGGCCAGGGTACGGATGCGACGGCTCGCCTCACCGCGCTCAAGTTAATCGGTGAACGCAAGGCCGTGGGGGCTATTCCCGACGTGGTGAAAATTGCCGCCAAGGCAGATCCGCCCGTGGCCCGGGAAGCGCTCCGGGCGTTACAGGTCATGGCACGCCAGGAAGATATGCCGGAACTGCTTAAATTGCTCCAGCGTCACGCGGACAGTGAACTCCGGGAAGACGCGGTGCGCGCGATCGTGGCCGTTTGTGAGCGGGTACCCGATCCAGCCCGGCGCTCTGAAGCGCTTATCGATGCCTTGAGGCGGAAAGGGAAATCGGAAAAACCATACGCGCTGGCCCTGATGGAAGCCTTGAGCCAGGTTGGCCAGCCCGAAGGCCTTGCCTGCCTTCAGGACATGCTGGATCGGTCTTCGGGCGCCCGAAAGGCCGCGTTGCTGGACGCCCTGGCGTCGTGGCCCAATGGGCTGGCCCTGGATACCCTGCGAGCCATACTGGTCAATGGCAGTTGTGAAGGATCCGACCGGGAGAAGGTGCTGCGAGGATACGTTCGGCTGTTACGCGCCGAAGCGGCCGAAGCCCCCGCTTCTATCGTGGCGCGGTACCGTGAATTGTTCGAGCAGGTAGTCGCGTCGGATCAGGAACGCGTTCTGTTGCTGTCTGGACTCGCGCAGGTAGTGGATCTTGGGGCCTTGGACCTCATCGAAGAGCAGATGACCAATGCCGCGATATTCGATGAAGCGGCCAACGCTTTTGTCAGGGCGG
>JAGPFE010000113.1 GCA_018056705.1 Candidatus Hydrogenedentota bacterium
AACCTGGTCACCGGACGGTCGCCTGCCGATTTTTGTCCGGAGCGTGTATACTTTACATGAGACAACCGGCGAAAGGGCAAGTTCACCGATGACTGGACAACAGGGGACGCCAGTGACCATGGGCACTGGGATCCGCTGGGCACTCCCACTGGTTCTGCTCCTCGGGGCCGTAGCCTGGGCCCAGGTGCCGCGGACCTGGGTTTACGAGATGCGCCTGCCGAATCCAGACGCGGCGCGGCGACTGGTCGATCTTGGCCTGGTGATCGACGAGGTTACGCCGGAGCGAGCCGTTGTTTACGCCGACGAGGCCGAGCGCATGACGGTGGAGTCCCTGGGGTGGCCCGTACGCCTGCTGGAAATTCAGCCCGTCGCCGACGAGAAAACGGTGGACGGCTACCGGGACAGCAATGATATTGCCGCCCTCTTTGCCCAATGGGCCACGAATTACCCGGGGCTCTGCCAGGTCTACACCCTGGGATATTCGGTTCAGAACCGGCCGATCCTGGCGATAAAAATTACCGCCAACCCCGACACGCCGGCGGATAAACCCGCGGTGCGGTATATCGCGACCATTCACGGTGACGAGCCGGTCGGTACGGAAATGTGTCTTTATTTCGCGGAATGGCTCCTGACCAGTTACGGCACCGATAGCCGGGTCACCCGGCTGGTCGATGAAACGGTCTGCTGGCTACTGCCCCTGATGAATCCGGATGGCCTGGTCCTGCGTACCCGCCGGAACGCGAATGGCACAGACCTCAACCGGAACTTTCCCGTCTACGCGGGGGATTTTTCCGGGCCATGGTTGCCCGGGCAGGAAATCAGTACCACCCTCCGGGAGCCGGAAGTGGCCACCATCATGAACTGGACCGCTTCGGAACGGTTTGTCGTGTCGGGAACGTTTCACGGAGGGTCTCTCGTGGCCAATTATCCTTATGACTACGAACCCGGTGTGCCCAGCGGAACGGCCGCCCTCAGCCCGGATGAAGACCTGTTCCAGTACGTGGCACTACGGTACACGATGTACAACCCCGACATGTATGCCAGTACCCAGTTTCCACAAGGCATCGTGAACGGTTCGGCGTGGTACTCGGCCACCGGAACCCTCCAGGACTGGTGTTACCGGATGTTCGGGACGCTGGAGTTGACCCTCGAAATCGGTTATACCAAGAAACCGGCCATCTCGACCATGCCCACTTACTGGGCCAGGAACCGCGATGCCATGATCAGTTACTTGGAGACCGCCCTGGAAGGGGTGCGCGGCATCACGAGAAACCGGGTAACCGGAGAGCCCGTTGAAACCACCGTGTGGGTGAACGGCAACAGCCAGCCAGTATTTTCGTCGTCGACGGCAGGAAACTATCACCGGGTGTTGCTGCCTGGAACGTACGCGATGCGGTGGGAAGCGGCGGGATACATTCCCTGGCGGCAGGAAAGTGTCGTGGTGGGTGAAGGTCCGGCCACCCGGGTGGACGTGGACCTCTCCGATGGCGATCTGAACGGAGACCGCGCGGTGAACGCGTCGGACATCCAGCTGAGCGTGAACGCCCTGCTGGGAGAAGGCATCCCGGGGGACGCCGACGTGGATGGCCTTGGGCTCTCCATCACCGACCTGCAATGGGTCGTCAACCGGGCCATCGCGAAGGCCACAAATGACGGCTGATCGCCACGGACAAGGCGGTTTCTTTTTCTCATGAGCCGTTGAACACCAGGCGGTATGTGGCGTTTCCGGAATATGCATCCGTGCTGAACCGAAGCGTTATGACCCGGCCAGAGCGCGCGGTCTCCACGGGGAAAGCCGGAGAAAAAGAGGCTTCGCGCAGGCTCCACTGGTCATTGGGGAGTAGGATCCAGAAGGTATAGGTCGTGGTGGCCACGGCGGGGAAGGTTCCCGATAGGGTATTCGACGGAGGGTCCCAGCGTTCAGGGCCGAAATCCAGGGCGCCCTGGAGCAGGTGGTGGTCCGACGCCAGTAGAAATGGGTGGTGCTGCTGTTCCCGGATGCCCAGCAACCGGACTGACGCGGGAGGAACCGCGACGCTCAGTTGTCCCGCCATCGTGCCGGCATACTGTCCCGCCCAGAAATCGAACACGGCAAGGGGAGCCTCCGACCGGAAGTCCAGGTCGGAGGCCGTCACGGTCAAGGTCGCGGGCTGAAATGCGTCCCAGTTGAAAAGCGCGAGAAAACACCGGTTTTCACCAGCCGCGTCCCGCAGGTTGAGCCGCCAGACCCGGGGTGGGTACTGCTGGAAGAGATCAAGTGGTCTCGCGGGCGTGGGGGGCACGGGCAACGCGCGGCGCAACAGGTCAACCTGCCGGTCGGTCAGGTCCGTGAAAGGATGACCGATCTTCACCACACCCCCTGTCAGGACCGCGCCTGTCAGCCACGCGATGGACTGGTTTTCTTCCAGGGGCGGCGCGGTTTCGTTCAGCTGCCAACGTTGCCGCTCTTGTGGCGTTTCGAAGAACACGCAGTCCTGGTCCGGATAGTACCAGTGGGGCACATAGTACCGGGTGATGGCCGAGGTGAGGGCTTCCATCGCTCCCCATGGACCTGTCGCGGATGCGGCCCGCCACCTCGGGGCGCAATCGAATCCGGTGCGGATGCCTTTGGCGAAGCCCGCGTTGACCGGCTGGGGGGTCGTGGTCATCAGGAACGCGTCGGATCGCATGCCCCCCCGCAACGCGGCCATGCCCTGGCGCAGGGCTTCCACGGGCGTGACAGGCTGGCTGAACCCGTCGCACAGCACCAGGTAATAGGCGTAGTCGGCCTCGACAATGCCGTCGAACCCCCATTCCGTGGTAATTTTTCTCCCCAGTTCTTCGAGCCAGCGCGCCACTTCGGGTCGCGTGGGATCCAGCACGCGTGTCCGGTCTCCGATGAGCAGTCGTCCCCTTCCTGGACGGGGAGCGACAAACCAGTCGGGATGATTCCGGACAAGGTTCGAGTCAGCGTCCGCGGCAAAGGGACTGATCCAGAGGCTGGCGGTCATTCCCCGGCGATGGGCCTCGTCCGCGATTACCTGGATCCCATGGGGAAAACGGTCAGGATGGGGATCCCAGTCTCCCACCCTTTGTTGCCAGCCGTCGTCTACGGCGAAATGGGTCCAGCCATAGCGTTTCAGTTTCCGGTCCAGCGCGTCCAGGTTTGCGAGCAATGACTGTTCATCAATCTTTGTGAAGACGGGTACTCCATGAATCCCAGCCATGGGGCAGGAATACCACTGGTGACCGGGTGCCCGATACGGCCGCGCAGGCACGACCGTATCGCTCCAGGGCGGAAAAGGGATCCCGTTCCGCGAGGTTCAGCATGAGGGTCTCGGATTCCACGTGGTCTCCGGGTTGCAGTTGCAGGGGTGGGTCGAACACGCATGCCGCGGAAAACCGGTCAAAGCCATTGGAGGGACAGGTTTCGCCTCGGCTGGCCTGGATTTCGCTGACGGTCCGGTTGAACGTCACGAAGCCCGCGAATCTTGTTGCTCCGGAGACGGGGTTGAACATCGCCAGGTTCCATTGCGCGGTGGCTTCATTCCTGCGCAGACCGGGCAGATCGTTGAAGGTCCGAAACAGCCGGCCGTTGTCGAGCAGGACCGCCTGTTCCGCGCCGGTTCCAAGGACAAGGAGGCCTTTTCCCGGCGCGAGGGTCCAGGGAATCAGGCGACGGACCCGTTGCGGTTTCCCGGTGGTATTCACATATGCCACCCGCGCGGCCAGCCAGGGTTTTCCCGGATAGGCGACCAGTTGCCACTGCACGTTATCTCCACCAATCAGCAGCCCCGGTCCTTCGCCAAGGATG
>JAGPFE010000017.1 GCA_018056705.1 Candidatus Hydrogenedentota bacterium
CCCCAAGGGACCTTATCATAGCATATTTTTTCCAGATCCCGCAAACGGCATGCCGGGTTCCAGTGAAGTCGGGTTCTTCGCGGGGGGGGAGGGGGGGGGACGCATCCGGGGCCGCGCGGGGTAACTCCTTGCATGGAGAAGTCATACTCTTGCCAGCAAACACCCTCCTGTCATTTCAACGAATGAAGCGCGCCGTGTCATTTCGACGCCCCCACGCCCCTGTCGTTTTGACAAATGAAGCGCGTTGTGTCATTTCGACGCCTCCACGCCCCTGTCATTTCGACGAATGAAGCGCGTTGTGTCATTTCGACGCCCTCACACCCCTGTCATTTCGACGAATGAAATGAGGAGAAATCTTGCTCTTATTGAGCCCTCTTCCTTACCAGGCAAAAAATGACCACGTGGCGAGAAGAGAACAAAAATGGAAATACGCGTCCTGCTTGAAGGCTCTGAGGGGGGCGTACAGGGAGGAATGATTTCTCGCTTCGCTCGAAATGACCATTCTGGTAGAAAAAATACCTTGATAGAAATGCCTATGCGGATTAAAAGGACACACCTCAACAGCCATGACAACATTCGGGGAAAAAGATCAAAACGTCGCGAAAGGATAACGCGCGGTGGAATGAACAGGTCAATATATCCTGGCAAGTTCCTGCTTCCCTGTGGGGTTACCCGCGAAATCCAGCAAAACGGGATAGCGCGACCTGAACTTGCATTCACGGACCCATCCCGTCCACGACGGTTTTCATGGTGCTGTCCGACAGCACGACTGAAACGGGGTTTACGAACTGTCCCGGGAATGGCCGATAAATCGTTGGGTCCAGGATGCCGTTTGACTGTGACAAGCCGTCACTGTTATGCTTTACACCCGCTGAATGAAGCCATTACGTCCCGATGAGTGGCGGTTTTCGGTGGAAATTGCGGCGAACCGCCGGGGCCTGGCGCGTTCGGCGGAACAGCGAGCGGGGACATGTTCCGGGCGGGCGGTGTGTTGTAGTGTGATATCCCACGAAAAACTGGAGTTTCGATATGAGCGATCAGGAAACGGTAAAAAACACGGAGCAGCAGGCGGAAACCCCGGCAAGCGAACCCTCCGAAAACGAACGTGAGCGGGAACACGCCCATGATCACCCTCATGATCATCACCATGATCACGACCATCATCACGGGCACGACGAAGAAGAATTTACGTTCACAGAGCCCCCCGTTTTCGATGTGAGCGTTGGTGAATCGTGCGACTACACGGTGAAAACAAGCATTCCCGCTGTCAATATCCTCAAGGAAATCGAGACTCAACTGGAAGAGATGCGTCGAACCGTTGAACTGCCGGGGTTCCGGCGGGGCAAGGCACCGGTCAAGTTGCTCCAGAACAAGTTCGGACGGGTGATCAGGGAAGACACCTGCCGGAAGATGCTGGATGAGGCCTTCAAGACACTGGTGAAAGAACGCGACCTTCGGCCGGTGACCAGCCCAAAGGTGGCCGATTTTGACGCCGTGGTGGAAGCCTGGCGGGACGATCAGCCCCTGGAATTCACCATGACCTTCGAAACATCCCCGGAAGTGGAATTGTGCGCGTACCGGGGCATTGAAGCGGAACGCCCGACGGTTACCATCGAGGCCAAGGATATCGACGAAGTGCTGGAGAACCAGCGGCAGCGGTTTGTCACGTACGAGGTGGTGGAAGACGCGGCCATCTTGGACGACCAGGTGCTGATCGATTTCGAGGGAACCATTGATGGCCAGCCCTTCGAGGGCAACCGCGGGGAGAATTACCCCTACCTGATGGGTGCGTCCCGACTGCTGAAATCTTTCGAGACGGCCCTGCTGGGTCACAAGGTGGGCGACACGGTGGAAGCCGACGTGACCTTCCCGGATGACTGGCGGAACAAGGATGTTGCCGGGAAAACGGCCCGGTTCAAGATAACCATCAAGGAAATCAAGCGGCGCGTGGTACCCGAACTCAACGACGACCTCGCGAAAAAAGCGGGATTCGACTCGCTCGAAGCATGGCGGAAAGCCACCGAAGAATCCATGCGGGAGCGGGTGCGCGAACAGTCGGACAGTTACGCCCGGGCTAACGCGTTGCAGAAAATTATCGAGCAGAGTTCATTCCGGATTCCGGAAAGCATGATCGATCACCTGAGCCGTTCCACTTACGAGGAATTGCGGCAGCAGCGGCGCGGTGAAACCCTGAACGAAGAACAGGAAAACGCCCTGCGCGCCGAAGCCCGGGAACGGGCAATCGATGAAATCAAGCGGCTGACCGTGATCCAGGAGATTGCCGAGGCCGAAGGCATCGAGGTAACCGAGGAAGACCTGGACACCGAGGCCCAGTCCCTCGCGGACAACGCGGGAGTGGATGTGCAGATGGCCCGCGACTGGCTGGGCACGCGCGAGAACCGGAGTCGCACCGAGTGGGACATCCTCGTGAAGAAGGTGCTCGACACCGTCATGGCCCACGCGAAAGTGGTCGACAAGGAACTGCCGCGGGAAGAGGAAACCTCTTCCGTTCCGGCGGAGGAACAGGACCATGCGCCGTCAGCGTGACGCGTCGTCGGACCAGATCGAACCGGTGCTGCCTCCCCGCGTGCTGACGCCGGGCTGGACCGGAGAACACCTGCCCGTCGATCCCCGGGCGGTCACGATTTACCAGCAGACCAGCCGGGGTGAAAGGGCCTATGACATCTACTCCCGGTTGCTCGAAGACCGCATCGTGTTCCTCGGCATGCCCATTGACGATTACGTCGCGAATTACATCATCGCCCAGTTGCTCTACCTCGAGGCGGAGGATCCCGACAAGGACATCAGCCTGTACATCAACTCTCCCGGAGGGAGCGTGACGGCGGGCCTGGCCATCTATGACACCATGCAGTTCATCAAGCCGGACGTGGTCACGATCTGCCTGGGCCAGGCGGCCAGCATGGCAGCGGTGCTGATGGCTGCGGGAACCCCCGGCAAGCGGTACGCCCTGCCGTATTCACGGTTTCTCCTGCACCAGCTGATGGCCGGGGTGCGGGGGCAGGCCACGGACATCGAAATCCAGGCCCGGGAGATCATGCGCATCGCCGAGATGATCGATGAAATCCTCGTGCGGCACACGGGTCAGCCCCTGGAAGTGATCCGCCGGGACAGCGATCGTGATTTCTTCATGAGCGCCCGGGAAGCGAAGGATTACGGGCTGATCGACACGGTATTAACCCGCCAGGAAGCGCAGGTTCCCCGGAAGTGATTCCGCTGGATGTTGCCGCCGGGGCACGGCGACGACGTTAACCCGGAAAATCTTCAGGATACAAGGGGGCTAAGGGGCACGGAACATGCTTACATGCGTCCGCCGCTGACATGGCTGATCCGGGCAGTTTATTCCGTGGTCCTCGCCGTCCTGTTGCTTGCGATGGCGGAGGCCCTGTTGCGCCTGGTTGGCCAGGGAACCAGCACCTCTTTCCTGGTCCGGCGGGATACGGAAACAGGGCGGTGGTACGCTTCCAACCGCGCGTTTTACCAGCAGTTTTTTAACCTGCCCCTGGGGGCGATCATTCACTGGGATGATCTCGAATTCGCGTTTCCGGAGCGCAAAGCCCCCGGTACGTTTCGGGTATTCGTATTTGGTGGCTCGGCGGCCAATGGCACGCCCCCCACACGGCGGTGAGTTTCTGGCGCGTGCTGGAAGCGATGCTCGAGGAACAGTTTCCGGGGCGACGTTTCGAGTTCTGCTGTGTCGCGTCGCCCGGCGCGAATTCTCACGTGATGGCTGCCGCGGCCCGTGCCTGCGCCCGTCATGACCCCGACCTGTTTCTCATATGCATGGGCAACAACGAGTTTATTGGCCCCTACGGCGCGGGCAGCAGCATCACCAGCACGTACCAGCCCAGCATTGCCCGGATCCGCCTGCAACTGGCCATCCGGGGCTTGTTTCTGTACCAGTTCCTGGAGGGTGCGACCCGGTACCGGGAACTGGAAGCACGGGTGGTAACCCCGGCGGATGTCTGGCGCTACCTGGCACCTATTGATCCGGACGGGGACGCGGCGCGTCACGTGCGCGCCAATTTCGAGACCAACCTGCGTGAAATGATCGTACTGGGGAAAGACGCGGGCGCGGAAGTAATCGTGCTTCCTCCCCTGGCTAACCTGAAAGACTGGCCTCCCCTGGTATCGGCCCTTGGAAGCAACCTGGACAGGGATGCCCGCGCGAGGTGGAAGCTGTTATGGCGGGAAGGGCTCGATCGGGAACGTGCCGGGGATGATGCCGCCGCGCTGGAAGCCTATCGCGCGGCCGTAGCCATAGATGACCGGCACGCCGAGTTGTGCTGGCGACTGGGACGATTGCTGGCGCGTCGAGGTGAACTCCCGGAAGCCCGGAGATGGCTGGCGCGGGCCCGGGACCGGGACTGGGTGATTTCCCGCGCGCCGTCATCGATCCTGGACGCCAGTCGTCGCGTGGCCCGGGAGACCGGGGCGTTATACATCGATCAACTGCCCGGGAAAGATCCGGAAACCTGGATACCAGGGTGTGAAGAGGTTTTCGATAATGTGCACCCGACTTTTGAAGGCAACTGGTTGCTCGCGGAAGCCTGTTATCCCCACGTGACGCGGTTGTTGGAACCTTCAGGAGCCGGACACAGGACGACCCCGCCGGATCCTGCCTCGGTACGTGTCCGACTGGCCATAACCCCCGGGGTTGAAGCCGAGCACTGCAACGCGGTGACCCGGAAAATGACGATGTGGGGTAGTGGCCCCCTGGATGGGGTCTTAAAACAGATTGCTGAACGACGCGAGAGCCTGACCAGGGAGGCAACGGCACTGGGCGACGATCCGGAACAGGCCCTCCGGAAGGCCTTTGAACAACGCCAGGGGGATTATTACATAGGAACCCGTTTTTTCTGGCTTTTGGTAAACCGGGGTGAAACGGAAGAAGCGGAACGGGTGCTGAGATCATTGGTCAGCAGTCACCCCGTGAAACGGGGAGCACAACGGGCGGCGGCGCAGTTCGTGCTTTTTCGGCAAGGAAATCAGGCAGGCGAAACCGCGTTGATTTCTTTCCTCCGACATTTTCCAGATGATGGCGCGGGCTGGGAACTGCTGGCCGGAATACGGTTAGCGTCGGGGGATCCGGCAGGGACGGTTCACCTGGCCCGCAGGGCGTTACGCGAGGATCCGACGCTGAACGGCGCGCGCCTGCTTCTGGCGCGCGCGCTGGAACAGGCAGGACAATCCGATGCCGCGCTGGAAACCTGCGTGGAGGCCCTTTCCGTGGATCCGGAAGATCAGGCCGTACTTGAAATCATGGACCGGTTGATGGCCGCGAAAAAGGCTGCCGATCGCGGCGCGTTCTGGGCGGGGATCGTTCGCCACAACCCCGGCTGCTGGCCGGCGCGGCTTCGCGAACTGGAGGCGCTGCGCGAAGTGGGACGGGATGCTCCGGAAGCCTGGTCACGCCTCCTGGAATATGCCCGATCCCTTGGGCCCCGGGCATGGATGGCCCAGTCCACGGCGTTGCGGATACTGGATCGTCGGGAGGAATGTCTGGACGCGCTGGCCGATGCCATCCGTTGGAACCCGGACGATTTTCATCCCTACGAGGAAGTGGAGCAACTGCTGGGAGCCGATCTTCCGCGCCGGCTTCAGTTCTGGGAATCTCTGGCCACGGACACGCGGGCCTGTCGCGCGTGGTTTCACCTTGGAAGGGCCCGCGAAGCGGCCGGGCAGGTCGAATCGGCCCTGGCCGCCTACGCGAATGCCGTGGCACAATGTCCGGACGATCCGGCCATGCAGGTGTCCATGGGGTTTGCCTTGCTGAACGCTGACCGGGCGGAGGACGCGCTGATTCATCTAAGGAAGGCGGCGTCGCTGAACCCCGATATCCCGGGGATAGGGGAGGCCATTCAAAGGGCCGAAAGGGGAACCCAGAAACCCCAACCGTAGCCATCCGGCGCGGGACTCCATCGATCATTTCCCCTGCTGATATAATGCCGCCAGACTGGTAGAGGAGAAGTAGTCATGACTGAACCCTGGATGCTCGTGCCCCCGGAAACTGTGCCCATGTTGGAACCGGAGTTTCGTCCGGCCGTCCTGGCCCATCGAGCGTTTCTCGACGCGGTAGACGCCACGGGAGGCGGGGAACCGCTGGCGCTTGGCCTGGAACGGGGCGACGGTTCGGTGTCCCGCTATGAAACCCGGGTATTTCCCGATCGTCACCCCAAGGCCGAAGCGAACCTGTTTTTCGTGGAACGCCTGTTAAAGTTCCTGTTGTGGCAGCGGGGTGCCCGCAAGGTTTACGTGGGCGGGTCTGCCGAGATCGCCCGTTATCTCGCGAAGTGCTACGCGCCCGGCGGGCTTCGAGCCTTTGACGCGGAATTCATGGGCCGCGACGTCTACGAAAAGGAATTTGAAGTGGTCCATTGCGCCCCGGCAGAGGTGCCCGAGACCCGCGAGACAACCTCGTCACTTGGGCGTCACCTGGATGGTTGCCGTATCGGCTTTGACCTGGGCGCGTCGGACCGCAAGGTGTCCGCGGTGATTGACGGTGAGGCTGTCTACAGTGAAGAGGTGATCTGGGAACCGGCAAAGCACGCGGACCCCGCCTACCACTATAACGAGATCATGGCAGCCTTGCGGTCCGCGGCATCCCACATGCCCCGGGTGGACGCCATTGGCGGCAGTTCCGCCGGCGTGTACGTGAACAACCGCCCCATGGTGGCGTCCCTGTTCCGATCGGTGCCGCGGGAACGGTACGGCGAGATCCGGGACATGTTCCTGCGTATCGGCCGCGAAATGGGCGTGCCCCTGGTGGTGGTGAACGACGGCGAAGTGACGGCCCTTGCCGGGTCAATGGCCCTGGAGGACAACGCCGTGCTGGGCGTGGCGCTGGGAAGCAGCGAAGCGGGCGGCTACGTCACCCCGGAGGGAAATATCACCGGCTGGCTGAACGAACTCGCGTTCTGTCCCGTGGACTACAACCCGGACGCCACGGTGGATGACTGGTCGAAAGACTTCGGCGTCGGCGCCAAGTACTTCTCCCAGCAGTGCGTGTTCCGGCTGTGCGATCGCGCGGGCATCACGTTACCCGCGAACGTGACCGACGCCGAACGCCTGAAATTTGTCCAGGAGAAACTGGAATCGGGTCATCCGGGCGCGGAGGCCATCTGGCGCACCATGGGCGTGTTCCTGGGCTATGGCCTGGCCCATTACGCCCATTTCTATCAACTCAGGCACGTGCTGGTGCTGGGACGCTGCACCTCCGGGCGAGGCGGTGACCTGCTGGTCAGCGAGGCTAAAGGCGTGCTCGAACGTGAATTTCCCGAGATCGCGGAACGCACGCGGATCCACCTTCCAGACGAGAAGATCCGGCGCGTTGGGCAGTCTATTGCGGCGGCCAGCCTTCCCGAGATCCCATGACGCGTGGCGCGAAAGGAGTAAACCCATGAAATTCACGATGGAAACCGCGGAACTGTTCATTCCGGACGACGTGGAAGAATCCACCGCGCTGGCCCGGACTACCCACATGGGCGTGGGCGCGCACCAGGACGACCTGGAAATTCTCGCCACCCCGGCGATTCTGGCCTGCTTTCAGCGGCCGGATCTGTGGTTCACCGGCGTGACCGTGACGAATGGCGCCGGGTCCGCGCGGGCGGGACTTTACGCGGCCTACACCGACGCGGAGATGGTCGACACGCGCAGAAAGGAACAGCGCAAGGCCGCCATCATTGGCGAATATGCCGCGCAATTCCTGTTGGATCATCCCAGTTCGACCATCAAGAACACCGCGGATACCCGTCCCGTGGATGACCTGTCGGCGATCCTGCTGGCGTGCCGTCCGCGGGAAATCTATACCCATAACCTTGCCGACAAGCATGACACCCACGTGGGTGTGGCCATGGCCCTGGTGGCGGCCCTGCGTCGCGTGGCCCCCGAATATCGTCCTGAGCGGGTATACGGGGTCGAAGTGTGGCGTGACCTCGACTGGCTTCCCGACGCGGAGAAAGTCGTGTTCGACGTTTCCGACCACGAAAGCCTGCAGGCGGCCCTTGTCGGTGTCTACGATTCCCAGATTGCCGGCGGCAAGCGGTACGACCTGGCTACCCTGGGCCGTCGGCGCGCCAACGCGACCTACCACGCCTCCCATGACGTGGATACCTCCACGGCCGCGATCTTCGCGATGGACATCACGCCAGTGACCCTGCCCGACGGGCCGGATCCCGTCGCGTTCACCCTCGCGGCGGTGGATCGGTTCCGGGCCGACGTGGAAAGCCGCATCCGAAAATTCATCCGTTGAGTCGCGCGGTCGGCGGGTTCATGAAGCAGACCGGACCACAGAACCGTATGAAAAATATTGCGGTGGCGACGCTCGGTCTCCCGGTATGGCTGGCGCTGGTGGGACTCCTCGCGGGATGCGGGGGACCGGCCACGTCATCCGCCAGTGGCGCCGCGTCCTCGCCCATCCAGGAGTACATGCCCGACGCGCCGCCCGAGCGGGGGGACTGGCTGCGCCTGCGCCTGCCCGCCGAGATGCCTCACCTCAACCCGCTGACCAGTTCCGACGCGTACGCCGACGAGATCCTCGCGTGGATATTTGATCCCCTGCTGGACCGGGATCCGCGGACCCTCGAAATGCGTCCCTGGCTCGCCTCGTCCTGGGAAATCTCGGATGACCATCTCCAGTACGTGTTTCACCTGCGCCCGGGCGTGGTGTTTTCCGACGGCCATCCCCTGACGGCCGAGGATGTCAAGTTTACCTTCGACATGATCCGTTCGCCCCAGGTGGACGCCCCCCAGTTGCGTAATTATTTCGTGGATATCACCTCGGTGGACGTGCTGGACGAGCACACGGTGCGGTTTACCTGCGACAAGCCCTATTACCGTCACCTGGTGATGATCGGCGGCATGTACATTATCCCGAAGCATGTCTACGGCGAGGGCGACTTCAACAGGCATCCGGCCAATCGCGCGCCCGTCGGGTCGGGGCCGTACCGGCTGGAGCACTGGAAAACGGGGCAGGAACTGGTCCTCGTCCGGAACGACCGGTGGTGGGGCCCGGAATCGACCCGGAACCGGCCCTATTTCGACCGGATCGTCTACACGATTCTCACCGAGGACAACAGCGCTTTCCTGCTGCTGGCCCGGGGCGATCTCGACGCCATGGCCCTGCGTCCGGACATCTGGGAACGCCGCGCGGCCACGCCCCGGTTTACCGAGCGCTTCAACCGGTTCGCCTATGATCGTCCCGCGTACAACTACATCGGGTGGAACCTGCGGGATCCCCGTTTCGCCGACCGTCGCGTGCGTCGGGCCCTTGCCATGCTCATGGACCGCGAGGCCATCCGTGACGGTATATACAAGGGACTGGCCACGATCGTGACCTCGGGCTTCATGCCGGGCACGCCGGAGTTTAATCCGAACGTTAGGCCCGTGCCCTACGATCCCGCGGGTGCCCGGAAGCTGCTGGCCGAGGCCGGATGGCGGGACAGCAACGGGGACGGCCTGCTCGACCGCGAGGGCCTCACCCTGAAATTCGAGGTGGCCACCACCAATCAGAATCCCCTGGCTGAACAGATCCTCACCCTCTACAAGGAAGCCCTTGCCAGGGAGGGTATCGAACTGGTCATCCGTCCCATGGAATGGGCATCGCTACTGGACCGGGTGGACAAGCGGGAATTCGAAGCCGTGCTCATGGGCTGGCAGATGCCTCCCGATCCCGATCCCTACCAGGTGTGGCATTCGTCCCAGGCTGAAGCGGGATCCAACTACGTGGGCTTCGTCAACGGAGAGGCGGACCGGCTCATTGTTGACGCCCGGGCATGTTTCGACCGGAACGAACGGATCCGCATGTACCACAGGTTCCAGGAAATTCTGGACGAGGAACAGCCTTACCTCTTCCTGATCGCGCCCAAGGCTCTCCTGGCCGTGGACCGGCGGATCTATGGCATCCGGACCTATCCCTTCGGCATGGACCAGCGGGAGTGGTTCGTGCCCCGGTCCCTGCAGCGATTCGGTCTGACAAACCCCTGATCCGGAACCAGCCGCCGCGCTAGGCGGTAAGAACGCCCAGTGGGTGTCGCGCTTTTCGTAGAGGGTGGGTCTCAGTCCTTTCAAGGAATATGGCGAGATGGTGGTTGGCCCCCATTGCTCCCATGTAAGTAGTTTCTGTCATTTCGACGAACGAAGTGAGGAGAAATCTTATCGGGTTTACAGAGTGAACAAGATTTCTCGCTTCGCTCGAAATGACAATATGCCGGTCTTGATAACAACGATTCGAGGGACAGTGCTTCAGGAGACAACGCTTTGAAAAAAAACGTTGATTGAATCAACAACGTTTTGATCCAGAGAACAGTCCATAACACTCCGGAGAAGTCTCTGAACTCCACAGTACTCCCGGTATTTTGAGTAATCCTGTACAAAAGAACGTCGCGACTTGAACTCAAAGTGGCATACACGCGATAGGGGGGCAGGTTGGCCCGGCGGCTGCAAAAAATGGTACGATAACGCCACGGCAGGTCCTGCCGCGAAACGCCGACGCGGGGAGTAGCGCAGTCCGGTTAGCGCGCCTGCTTTGGGAGCAGGAGGCCGCGGGTTCGAATCCCGCCTCCCCGACCATCACCGGAAAACACGCCCGTTGAACTGGTTTTCACGATATCCCGCCCGCTCCATCGCGGTGGTTTTTCTTCAGGGCGCGTGTTCCATGCGATGTCCGTTCTGTGCCACCGAGACGCGGGTGGAGACCATGACACCCGACGTGCTGGTTACCTTGCTGGACGCGCTGGCCCGGGCTGGGACACAAAACCTTGTGCTGGGAGGCGGTGAGCCGGCAGAATGGCCGTGGGGCTGGCAGACCGCCTGTCACCTTGCCCGGGAACGCGGCTTCTTCGTGCAGTTGGGCACGGCGGGCGCGGCCCTGGATCCGGGTTTCGAGCGGGTGACCTGGGTGGACCGGTTCGTGTTGCCCCTCGACGGCGATACCTCCGCGCTGCATAACCGGTTCCGCCCCATGGGGTCGCGTATCGGGGTTCCACCCGACCGGGCGGCCCGGTTTTACGAGCGGATAGGGGGAACGGAACCGCCGACCGGCCATTTCGCCGTCATCATGGACCGGCTGGCCGCCCTGGCGGACGTTGGCCGGGAAGTGACCCTCAGCACCGTGGTGAACCGTGAATCCCTGGACACCATGGACCGGCTGGCCGCGCTGGTATGCCGGATTTCCCGGTGCCTGCCCGTGCACGCCTGGCATCTTTACCGGTTCATTTCCTCTGGGCGGGGCGGTGAACGCACTGCTGACCGCTTTAGCATCGCGCATGATACCTTTGATGAGGTGGTTACCCGAACGCGCGCGTTGATTCCCGCCGTACGGATCTTCAAGCGTTCCGACATGCGCCTTTCCCGGGATGTCGACTTTTTCTGGCTCGAAGAAGGCGGTATCGTCCGCGGCCTTGATACCTGGCAACGGTGTGTCCCGGTGATGATCGGGGCCACGGATGCTTCCACGGTAATTGCCGACTGTAAGTCTTCGCGAGACGCGTCGTGAGCACACAAGATGTCGTGGAATCCACCGCCACTGCGTCTCGACGCGCTACCCCGGGTTGGATAACCGGTCCCATGATTTTTTCCGCGTTGATTCCGCAGTTTTCATGCCCCACGGTTACCGGGTATGCCTACGAAAGGCGGAAGTTTGATTACAGGAGAAGGTCGTTCATTTCACGGCCTCAGCCGGCCACTCCGGCCAAGGCGATATGCCTGGTGACCCATTTTTCGACGGATGTCAGCGGAGAATTGGTTTTTATGCCGGGTGCCAGATCTGGCCATGGCCCTGTCCTTGTGGGGGAACCCCGAAGGCCTTGCTGAAATCCACTGTCGACGCAGAGTGCTCTGTCCTCGGTGGGAACCCGGTAATCGACGGCAGAGCGGCGGCGCCGGTCCGGAATCACCGCCTGTTCTGGACATGCTCCTGGTTTCCCGTGAGTGCCGGATACCCCCACGGTGTGCGTACCCGTGGGCGGGGGATCTGGCCTGGAGCATGGGCAGTTGCTTGACAGCGGGAGTGAATTGTGGTATACTGTTATTAGCACTCGACGATGTCGAGCGCCAACACACCCGGGCGTTCCCGCTCGGGGCTTCCGAACGAAGTAAAACGATCGTGCTGTACGTGGTACGTGTAAAAACGAAAGGAGTACGGTTATGGCAGCCAAGCAACTGGTATTCGGACAGGAAGCGCGGGTAAAACTGCTGGAAGGCGTGGACGCCCTGGCCAACGCGGTCAAGGCGACCCTCGGGCCCAAGGGACGTAACGTGCTCATGGAAAAATCCTACGGCGCGCCCAAGGTCACCAAGGACGGTGTCACCGTGGCCAAGGAAGTGGAGGTGAAGGAACCCTTTGCCAACATGGGTGCCCGCATGGTGCGCCAGGCCGCCAGCAAGACCGGTGATATCGCCGGCGACGGTACCACCACGGCCACCGTGCTGGCCCAGGTGCTCGTGCACGAGGGTATGAAGCACGTCACCGCCGGCGCTAACCCGATGCACCTCAAGCGTGGCATGGACAAGGCCCTCGTTGCCGCCATGGATGCCATTTCCGCCATGGCCAAGAAGGTCAAGGGCAAGGATGAAATCAAGCAGGTGGCCACCGTTTCCGCCAACGGCGACACCACCATCGGCGACATCATCGCCGACGCCATCGAGAAGGTGGGCCAGGACGGCGTGATCACCATCGAAGAAGGCAAGAGCATGGAAACCGAGGTCGAAATCGTGGACGGCATGCAGTTCGACCGCGGTTACATCTCGGCCCACTTCGTGACCGACCCCGAAAACATGAAAGTCGTCCTCGAAGATCCGCTCATCCTCTGCCACGAAAAGAAACTTTCCAGCATCCGTGACCTGCTGCCGCTGCTGCAGAAAGTCGTGCAGTCCGGCAAGCCGTTGCTGATCATTGCCGAGGACGTGGAAGGGGAGGCTTTGGCGACCCTGGTGATCAACCGCCTGCGGGGCGTGCTGAACGTGGCCGCCGTCAAGGCGCCGGCTTTCGGCGATCGCCGCAAGGAAATCCTGCGGGACATCTCCATCCTGACCGGCGGCACGTTCATCAGTGAAGACCTCGGCATGAAACTGGAGTCCGTGGAACTCAACCAGCTGGGCACTGCCAAGCGGGTCGAGATCACCAAGGACAACACCACGATCATCCAGGGTGGCGGCAAGAAGGAAGCCATCAAGGGCCGTTGCGACCAGATCCGCAAGCAGATTGAAGAAACCACGTCGGATTACGACCGCGAGAAACTGCAGGAACGGCTGGCTAAGCTGGCCGGCGGCGTCGCGGTGATTAAGGTCGGCGCGGCCAGCGAAGTGGAACTCAAGGAAAAGAAGGACCGGGCGGATGACGCGTTGCACGCCACCCGGGCCGCCATTGAGGAAGGTATCGTGGCTGGCGGTGGAGTGGCCCTGCTGCGCGCCCGGGACAAAGTGGCCGCCCTCGAACTCGAAGGCGATGAAAAAATCGGCGCGATGATGCTGTGGAAGGCCATGGCCGCGCCCCTCGCCCAGATCGCCGAGAATGCCGGAGAAGAGGGCCAGGTGGTCGTGAACGCGGTGCTCAAGGAAAAAGGGTCCGTGGGATACAACGCCGCCACCGGTCAGATCGAGGACCTGGTCAAGGCGGGCATCATCGATCCGGCAAAGGTGATCCGGTGCGCCCTGCAGAACGCGGTGAGCGCGGCCGGCATGATCATCACCACCGAATGCCTGGTAACGGAACTGCCCGAGAAGAAAGCCAACTGATTTCTGTCACGAAACACGGGGCGGTGCCTGTCCTTCGGGCGGGCACCGCCTGGTGTTTTATGGGAGTGGCCGCGGCGTCTCTGCCCGGTTGAGGTTGTCCAGCGCTTCCCGGTACGCCGGTTGCGATGGATTCCGTTCCAGCGCTTTTTCGTAGGCTTCTCGCGCGCCTTCCAGGTCTCCCGTGGCTTCCAGCGCCCGGCCCCGCCAGTACCAGGTATCCGGGTTATCGGGCCATTCCTGGCACAATCGCCCGGTTTCCGCCAGGGCTGCTCCCGTGTCGCCGGTTTCCAGCAGGGCCCGCGCCAGCCAGAGCCGGACGATGGGCGTGGTTTCCGCCAGCGGAGTCGCCTTTCGCAAGGCTTCGAGAGCGCGGTTCGGATCGCCCCGCTCCAGTTCCGCCAGGCCCAGCACGGCCAGCAGGGACAGCCGGTCCGCTTCGTTCCGGGCTTGCTCCAGGCCGGCGAGGGCTTTGCGCGCGGCGGCTTCAGCGTTGCCGGTAGCCAGCAGCGCCTGGGCCAGGTTTACCCGCGCGAGGGTAAACGCGGGATCGATGATCAGGGCTTGCCGCAGGCACTGGATACCCTCTCCATGCCGCCCGGCGCTCACCAGGAGCCAGCCAAGGTTGTTCCACGCGCGCGCATGGTCCGGATCGATCCGCAGGGTTTCCCGGTAGTACCGTTCGGCCTTTTCGACGTTGCCCGCCGTGGCCCAGGTCAGGGCCAGTTCAAAAGGATACGTTGCTGCTTTCGGATAGTCCAGGCACAATTCCCGCCAGAGTCGAACCGACAACGGGAAATTTCCTTCCTCCCGCGCCAGTCGCGCGAGGTTCTCCTTGGCCAGGCGGAAATCTGGAGAAGCGGCAATGGCTTTCTGATACCACTTCCTGGCGGTTTCCCGGTCTCCGGCCTGCTCCGCGATCCACCCGAGGTCATTCATCGCGCGAGCGTCGCGGGGATTGAGTTCCAGGGCTCGTTCCAGCCAGATCCTGGCCTGGTCGGTCTGGCCATCCATCAGCAGGTTGGCCCCGATGTGGAAATACAGGTCCTGCCGGTAGGGCCGGGGCTGGGTGGCGGGTTCTGGCCCCAGGGCCGCTTCGAGCAGGCGGGCGGCAAGCGCGTGGTATCCCTTTTCCGCGAAGGCGTGTCCCAGCCGGAAGGGCATGTAACTGGCATACTTGAGCCGCAGCATCTGTTCCGCTTCCGGAATGGCTTTTTCGGGCTCTCCGGCAATAAGCCAGGACTCCGCGCGGGCGTAATGCCACCGGGCCATGTCGGGTTCGTAGGGAATCCAGTTCACGTGGGCCAGGGCCGTGGTGACGCAGAGCAGGAGGGCTGGCGCCAGCCGCTGGAGCGCGGGCATGTTCGGGGCTTGCCACGCGTCCACGATCCGGACCAGCCCGTATCCCGCCACCAGGAACAGTAGCGGCACCAGCGGGTGCCGCGCGCGGGCGTTCACGAAGAACGGAAGAAATGACAGGTAGTACACCAGGATAAAACTGAGCACCAGGGCCCAGATCCAGCCTGGTGGAGGCACGGTCACCGCGTCGGAAGACGAAACCCCGCTGGCCTGTCCAGTCATGGAACGTTTTTTCCGGAAGGTCGCGTCGGCCAGCAGGAGCAGCAGTCCCCCCAGAAAAGGACCGGCCACCCACGGAAATCCCGGCAGGTATTTCAGGGGGGGGTAGAAGCGTTTTTCGCCCTCCACTACCTTGTTTTCAGTGATTTCCCGGGGCGACCAGAACAGCACGGCCTTTACCATGGCCAGCCGGAGGGCTTTTCCGGGATTTTTCCGGATCCACTCCATGGCCTTTCGCGCGAAAATTTTCGAGGCTTCGGAGTGGGTTAACTTCGGGTTGCCCACTTCCTTTCCCAGGCCCCGGACGATATTGTTGTACACCCATACCGAAAACTGCCCCGTGCCTTCCAGTTCCTGGAGATAGGGGGTCCACGAGGTGTACCCGTCGGACTCTTCACTGTTACCGATGAGCAGGTTTTCCCCGAAATAGGTGGAGATGGGCACCAGCTCGCCGGATACCATCCAGTTGCGCGCGGTCACCGGCGCGATGACCACCGCGGTTCCCACCGCGAGCGCCACCCATGCGCCGGGAACCTGTTTTAACCGTCCCTGTCGCCAGCACCACGCGGCGATCCAGCAGGCCATGAAGGGGCCGAACAACAGGATGTTGGGACGCATGATGGCGTAGCAGCCCGTGACCAGGCCGGCAAGCAGTGCCCAGGAGATGCTCCCGGATATTGCCCATCGGCGTAACGTGAGCAGCAGGCAGGGGATAAGGAACACGAAGACCGCGGGGTCGTTGACCTCACCTTCGTAATAGATCGCCCCCCAGTACAGGGCCAGCAGGGCCGCCGCCATGAGGCCGACCCGGCGATCCCCCGCAGCCTTGCCAAGCCGGTATACCAGCACGATGGCCAAAAGGCCCAGAATGCTGTTGAACACCCGTGGCGCGAGGTAACTGCCTCCGGTCAGCGCGTAGATCCCCGCCAGCAGCCAGGGATAACCGGGTGGACGGTAATAGGGCGTCACGTTGATTTCTGGATCCTGGCGGTGGGGGGGAGGCGTCCAGTCCCCCGAAAGCATGGCCCGGGCCTGGTAATCCTGTACCTCCATGTCCTGCCGCAGTGCCCTGAAGTCAGGGGCCCCGGTGACTTCCCACAGGTACCAGGCGCGCAACGCCGCCCCTGCCAATAACAGTACAACCAGGTACCGGAAATCTCGTCGGTCCGGGTGGTGCATATCCTCCCGATCTTTTCGGACAGGGTTACTATTGACGCAGTGCGCTGGTATCATGCCAGGACCGGCGGCAGCCCAGGCGTGTCAGATCAAAATTACCTGCCGCCAGGTTCAGCATATCTATCCGAAGCGGGCGGGGGCAACCAGACGAATCAGTTGGTGGGTTCTTCCTGGTCAGGGTCCAGGGCAGCCATGAACGTTGGCCTCCCCATGGGACTCCACGCGGGCCGCCTGTGCCGATTCGCGTCCCGGTAGCCCAGGTAACGTTCATGGGTGAGCAGCCGTTCCAGCAGAGAGCCCAGTACCCGGACGTCCTGTGGTCCCTGCCGGCATACTTTCACGCGGTTGGGATGGTAAAACCCATCAATCAGCCGACGTAGACTGAACCGGTCCAGGCGATAGAGTTTCACGAACAGGGCGTGCAGGTCAGGGTCATCGTTCTTCAGCGCGTGAATATCCATGCCCCGCAGGTACATCCAGCGCCGCAGGGTATCCAGGTCGGTGCTGCGCCAGAGTAACGCGCGGGCCCGGGGGACGTGAAAGATCTGGCCGCCCTTCCGGCGGATTCGGCTGCCCAGGGCGGCAATGCTCATCGTGGCGGTAAAATACCCCCCCGGCAGGCCGCCCAGGTCGAAGTAGCGTTCTTTCAGCAGGCTGAAATTGTTGCAGCAGGCCACCGTTTCGTGACTGTGGACGTCTCCCGAGGCGTCTTTGGCTGGTTTTTCATCGGGCAGGGTCCACCGCGTGAATTTTCCTGGGCGCAGCCGGGGATGGGGGAGCGACGCGCCATAAGCAAGTCCCCACCCATCCAGGTCACGGTGGGCGGACACGTGGGCCTCTACGAAATGGGAGGAAGGGAGCATGTCGCATCCCATGCAGATCAGGCACTCTCCCCGGGCTGCCCGGGCCGCCCGATGAATCAGGTCGGGTTCCACGGTTCCCGGCACCCGGATCTGCCGCATGACCACCGAGCCCGGTATGCGCCGCTCGTCGTGGGCGGCCATGGAACGGCTGTCCAGGTCGGCCCCTATAAACACCACCTCAAACTTGCCCAATGGCCAAGTCTGTTTTTCCAGGGCGGCGCACAACGTGCCTTCCGGCCTGTCCCCCGTACCCAGGGGAATAATGACGGACGCGTCGAATTCAGCCATGTCTGCCCCCATGTATGCCTGCGCCACGAAATGATGGCACCTTTTTATTTTATCACAACGTAAATACGCATTAATATCACCTGCCGTACAATCCGCTTTTTTTTATTCAACCCGTTTCACGCTGGCGCCTACAATAAACACCGGTTGGCCCGCTCTCAGGGACAGAACGATTGTACAGGAGTTCCTTCCGATCGGTATCGGCTCTCCCATCAGGTTAAACGCGCGCGCTGGCGACCGGTCGCAGATCACCCGCGCCGTCATATCCTGGTCCGACCACACGGCCGCGCCTGTGCCCGAGCGCAACGCCCGAACACCATCCCGTTTACAGGGTACCGGTTCGGGTTTGCCCTCGCCCAGGGTAAGGCACACCGAGGCCAGTGCGCGGAATGCCGGCTTCGGCGAAAAATCCTGGTAAAGTACCCCGAAGTTATGCTCGAACACGAAGGGATCTGACCCGTCGTTCCGCAGGTCGTACCACCCCATGTTCTGGCACGCCCCCGACCACACGGCAGCCAGATAACTCCGGGCAAGCAGTGTTGCCTGCGACCGCTCACTCACTCCCGCCGCGTGGGTGGACCATCCCATTTCCGTGATCCAGACGGGCCGATTGCCAACCTGTTCAGCCACGCGTCGCAATTCCCGGGCGAACTGGTCCTCGTTCAGGTCGCGCCGATAGGGATGGATGGTCAGGATATCAAACGGCGCCCCCGCGTCGAGGACCTGCTGAATGAAATTCCGATCGATGCCGGCCGTGGAACACCCCAGTACGTGGGCGTCGGGATCTTCCTCCTTGATCGCGGCGTAGCACCGTTTCAGCAACAGGGGATACAGTTCTTTGGGGCCGCTCCAGAAGAAGATGTTGGGCTCGTTGTATATTTCCCAGTACTTGACACGGTCTTTAAAATGCCGTACCACGGCCCGGGCCCAGCGACAGAAATCATCGATCCCTTTTTCGGTGTAGGGATCGGTAAATCGTCCCCAGTAACACAGCAGGCCATAGACGCTGATCCCGTTGCGGTGGGCCGCCGACACGACGGAATCGTAGAAGTTGAAATCGTATTGTCCAGGCGCGATTTCCGTGTTGGCCCAACTGAACTCCTCGCGGCTCCACTTGACGCCGGCTTTGCGGGCGATCGCCGCTACCTTGTCATGGTCATCGGGTCCGTAGCGATACAGGTAGACTCCCATGCCCCAGGGGGATTCCGGGCGTAGCAGCGTATCGCCTCCATCGGGCAGGTCGCGGGTATGGCAGACGCGCCCCGTAACCGGGGGTAGGTCCTCACGGTTGGGTCGGAACTGCGCGAGGACCTCGGTAAAATTGAGGTGATCGGGGATGGCGACATTGAAGACCAATTCCTGGCAGGCGCCGCCGCCGGGAAGCATCCAGGCCTGGGAGACCGGTTCGTTCAGGGGACGTTCCTCCCAGTCCACCTGTCGTATTTCCAGGGTTCCCATGACGTCCTCAGGGGCCAGGTTCCAGGCCTGAATCCGCATGGAGCGACGGGAGCCCACCGGGGATTGGGCCCATTCGGCCCACAAGACCAGTTGTCGATCCCGGGATATCCGGGTGGCGCATTCAATCCGGTCCAGCACCGCGACCGGCGGGGCGGGGGACGATTCCGGCGGAACCAGCCACAATTCAATCAACTGCAGGGGATAGGTGACATGCTGTTCTTCCGCGCCGCTATGTTCCCAGCCATCGGGTGGCGGGGGGAAAACGAGGGCCTGGGTTCCCCCGGACAGGGGATCGCTTACCCGGCGGAAGGTCTGAAAATGAGATACCAGGGCCATGCCTACGCGCGATCCGGGCGTGGCCTGCCGGATATGAATTTCGATGGCTTCGGGCTCACCAAACAGAGACAGTCGGGGATGCCGGGCTCCCTCGGGGCCCAGTGTCCGGCCGTCGTCTCCCAGGCCGGAAAAGCCGCTTTCACCGGAAAAGTCCGTTATGACGTACCGCCCGGGGATTTTGTCGGAAGCCGGTGTGTCCGCGAACGCCCCCAGGGGAACCGTTACCATGACCATGCAGGAAATCCATAACCACCCGGTGTTACGCATAGATCAGATTCCTTTTACGGGGCGAAAAAAAACACCCACCTCCCCAGGAATGGAGAAATGTCTACCGCCGGAATGCTTCACGCGTCTTTTTTCGGCGCGTCTTCTTTTTCGATGATAATCAGGAAATCGTTGTAACTGCTGCTGTGGTTGGCCGTGATGGAAACCACTTTCCAGCCCTGGGCCAGCAGTTCATTCAATTCTTTCTGGCCCGTCCCATTGGACTGAATGATCACCGAACGCTGCATGGTATTGCCTCCTGTCATGAAGAACCGTTTCCGACGACTCCTCCCTGGATCTGTTCCAGCAGGGTCGTCAATTCCCTGTGATTCAACTGTCCCGGCGCGCTGGCCGTGCCGAGATATGTATAGGTTACCAGAGACCCGAGGAATGGGAAAAGCAGGCGCGTGGGCCGCCCGGCGGGGCCCATACCCAGCACGATCATGGGCGTCGTTTCCCGGGAACACAGGAAAGCGGCCAGTCGCCGCGTGTCCGCCTGGGTGTGGCACCATGCCGCGATTTTCAGGATATCCGCGCCGGTTTTCCTGAACTCATCGAGCAGGGCTTCCAGCGTGGCCGCTTCTGGCGTTTCGTTGAAATTATGATAAGAGGCGATGACCGTTCTACCGCGCGCTTTCGCGGCATGGGTGATATCCATGACGATGGGGGCACGCAGTTCCACGTCTACCGCGTCGGCCATGGGCATTAACTGGAAATACCGCTCCATCCGGGCCGGTTCATTTCCGGGCCATCGTCCACCTTCTTCGCTTTGCCGGATGGTCAGCAGCACGGGCCTTGGACGCAACTGGTCCAGGTACCAGTCAACGCGAGAAGAAAGGGGATCCGGAAAAAGGTCCGCCCGGATTTCCAGCAGGTCCACCCCTTCCCCGAGCGCGGCATCGATCTCCGCGGGATCCGTGAAACCGGAGATGGCGGCGGCTACCCTGGGCCGATCGCCCAGGACGCAGGATCCTATCCGCAAGGTGTTCACCCTGATGCATCTCCTTCTTCGGGGGCTTTACGCGCGCGGCGCGCCTTGCGTTCGGCCCATTCCCGTTCCAGCCGATCCCGGGTTCGCCATCGGCGGTGCATCCATAGCCACTGTTCCGGACACGCCCGGACGTGTTTTTCCAGGGCATCCTGAATACGCTGGGTGGTCAGCCGAAGATCCTCCAGGGGATCCCCCGTTTCCGCGGGTTCGATGGGGGGTTCAAAGGCCAGCACGTACCGGCCGCCAGGCTGACGGGTCATGAACACCGGGTGAATCGGTACCCGGGCGCGCCGCGCGATGAGGGCTGGCCCGGCCGTGGCCCAGCACGGCTGGCCGAAAAAGGTCACGGGCACCCCGTTTTCCCTGGGGCTCTGGTCGGCAAGGATACCTGCCGCGCCCCGGTTTCGCAGCCAGTTGAGCAGGGAGCCGAGGGCGTTGTCCTTGCCGAAGGTCTCCACGTTTCCGGACCGGCGCACGCCATCGATCAACCGGTCGAGGCGGGGATCGTCAAAAGGCCGGACTACCAGGGCCACCTTGAGTCCCACGGCCGCTCCAGCGGGCCCCAGCCATTCCCAGTTACCAAAATGGGCGCTTACGAAGATGGCGCCCCGATCTCGATCGATGTGTTCCAGGCCGGTCACGTCGAACAGGTTACGCCCCTCGGGGGTGGCCAGTTCGGGAATCCGGCAGAATTCCGCGGCCACGATGCCCAGGTTTTCCACGGCTCCTCGCAGGATTGCCTGTTTTTCAACCGGCGTGAGGGCATCGCCATAGGCGAGGTCCAGGTTTGCGGAACCGATTGCGCGCACCCGGGGAACGACGCGTCCAGCCAGGCCGGCCATGGCCAGGCCCAGGCGTCGGGCGGTGGGAGGCGGCAGGCGCCGCACCACGCCGAAGGCCGCGCGGGTCAAGGATCCGTAGACCCGGTGTCTGAACGCGCCCGTTGCCACCCTCAGGCCTCCAGGGTTACCGTCTGGCCGATCATGGGCACGCAGGAAACACCGCCGTTCCCGGTATTAGCCCGCATCCATGCCAGGGCGTCGGGATCGCCGTGAATGTACACGATGTTTTTCGGGTTGAACCGATCGATGATTTCCGCCAGTTCGGAACGGGTAGCGTGGGCACTGAACCGGAAGGAGCGGACTTCCGCGGGCCCCTTGGGAACGGGAGGCTTGTCCAGTTCGAACTGGATCGGGTCCCCCTGGGCCGCGTGGAGCAGCTTGTACCCCGGCGTTTCGGGGTCCAGGTATCCCACGAAAAAGATACCATGCCGTTCTTCCCGGGTCATCGCCGCGGCGAGCACGGCGGAAGGGGTGTTTTCGAGCATCATGCCCGAGGTGGCCACGATGATGCATGGCCTGGCCAGCAGGTTCCGGATTTCCCCGGGTTCCGCGACGACGTTATTCATGCGTTTGAACATGTCCAGGGGCCGCAACCAGGCTCCTGGTTTCAGGTGGTCGCTGAACTTGTCGTATACCTCGTAGATGGCCCGTCCCAGCCCCGCGGTGTAAATGTCTGCCGGGGCGATCCGACCCGTTTCCCGCAAGTGGGCGAGGAGGTTGACCATTTCCTGGGTGCGGCCCAGGGCGAAACTGGGAATGAGCACGCATCCTCCCCGCCGGATCACCTGGTCCACGGCGCGGGCGAGGCGGTTGGTCTCTTCCGTGAAGGGGAAGTGCTTGCCTTCATCGGTTCCGCCCTGGGTGGACTCGATGATCAGCGTGTCGACGCGGATGTTGCGGCGTGGAAAGCGCGCGCCTCCGAGCAGGAATTGCGGCTTCCGGCACACGTCGCCGGTGTAATACAGCGTGTGGCCCGGGAACTGGATCAGGATACCCGCGCTGCCCAGCACGTGTCCCGCTTCGTGAAACGAAACCTCCACCGGTACCGGGGCCTGGACAAAGAAAGGCCGGCCGAAGGCCACCCCCGTCATGTGTCGTATGAAAAAGTTAACGTCGTAGTGATCATAGAGAGGGTACTCGGAAATGCCGCGTTCCTTGGCGAGGGCCTCCATGACCGAAACGCTGTTGTGCAGCATCCGGTCCATCAGGATGACGGTGGGATCCGAGGCATACCCCTTGACGCCGGGAAACATTTTTCCCAGCATGGGAGCCGCCCCGCAGTGGTCCACGTGGGCGTGGGTGAACAGGCAGGCATGAGGCGGCCGGTTCAGCAGGGATAGCGCGGGCAGGGTTTCCGGCCCCTCTTTCTTGGGATGGGTGCCGCAGTCCAGCAGGATCCGGGCGCCACTGCAGGAGACCTCGTACGCGTTCGCGCCTACTTCGCCGCCACCGCCCAGCACGGTCAGAGAAAGCGTACCATTCTGGTTCATAATTGTTCAGTATACCAAAGTCCGGGCGGACGGGAAAATGGCCGGACGGAGACGACCGGGGAGAGGATTGGGCTATGATAGCGGGACGGAACATCACGAACCCTGCGGGCCGGGTAAGCGGTAATAAACATGTGTTCAGACTGTAACGCAACGGTGGTACTGGCCACGGCCAACGCCCGCTATACCCATGCCAGCCTGGGACTGCGGTGCCTGGCCGACGCCCTGCGTTCCGTGCCCTGCCGGGTGGAGACCTTCGAATTCACCCTCGATCATTCCCCGTGGGACATCGCTGAGGCGATCTTGCGGCGCGCGCCCAGGATAGTGGGGCTCGGCGTGTACATTTGGAATGTCCGCCTGATGGCAGACGCGGCCTGGATCCTGAAGGCGGCTCGTCCGGACCTCCTGCTGATCGGGGGAGGACCAGAACTCTTCCGGGAACCCGACGCCTTTCCGGCCTTTGATGCCCTGGACGCGGTGATCTGTGGCGAAGGGGAGCAGGTATGCCCCGATCTGGTTCGTGACGCGCTCCAGGGGCGTCCTCTGGACCGGAAGGTGCTGGAAGCCCCACCCGTTCCAGATGAACGTATTCCGCTACCCGTGGACCTGTATACCGACGAGGACCTGGCCAGGCGCACGGTTTACCTGGAAACCAGCCGGGGATGTCCTTGCCAGTGCGCGTACTGCCTGTCGGCTGTAGAAAAGGGGGTGCGTTACGTGCCGATTGAAAGGGTGGCCCGGGCGGTGGAAGAACTGTTGCGGCGAGGCGCGCGCCGGATAAAACTGGTGGATCGCACGTTCAACCTGGATCCCGGGCGGATGGCGGACGTACTTTCGCTGTTTCAGCCCGCCGATGCCTGGCCTGGCCTGTCGCTGCATCTCGAGATTCACCCGGGCTTTTTCCGGGAAGCGGAAATGCTGCCGCTGCTACGCGCTTTCCCGGACGGGGTGCTGCACCTGGAAGTGGGGATACAGTCGCTGAACCCGGTGACCCGCGAGGCCATCCGGCGTGGGGGAGACCCCGATCGGGATATCGAGGTGACGCGCCTGCTGCTGCGGAAGACGGGCGCCGACGTGCATGTCGACCTGATCGCTGGATTACCGTTCGATTCGGAGGCATCCATTCGGGAAGGCTTCGACCGGCTTTACGCCACGGGTGCCCATGAAGTTCAGTTGGGTATTCTCAAGCGGTTGCGGGGATCGCCGATCACGACAGCGCCCGGCGAGGATATCGTGTTCAATCCCGCGCCACCCTACGAAGTGATTCGGACGCGCTGGCTTTCATGGGATGGCCTGGCCCGGACGCGCCAGGTGGCCCGGATGACCGACCTGTTCCATAACCGGGGACGTTTCCGTCACCTGTTACCCTGGGCACCCCTCGCGAGCGGATCCCCCTGGGCATGGTTTCTCGGGCTTGCCGGGCATGTGGCCGGACGTCATGGCGCGTTGCATGGCATCGCGCTGCCCGCCCAGGAGCGGTTGTTGCGGAGTTACCTGTCCACGTGTTTTGACGGTGCCGCGAGGTCGGAGGCCCTGGAACGTCTCGACGCGGACGCGCGGATCCGGATGTCCCGGGAAGAACGGCTTCCGGGTCAATCGTAAAGAAAGGGCGCCAGGGTCCGGGCTTTTTCAATGAGTTGGGCGGCTCGTTCGTGCTGCCCGATCGCTTCGAGGTGGGTGGCCATCGCCTTGTAGAGGATCGGGTCTTCGGGATCCAGTTGCTGGGCTTCCAGCAGCAGGCGCAGGGCTTCCAGGGGCGAGGATTCCCGCGGGTCCGTGGCCTGGTGCCGCAAGGTCAAGGCGCGTAAACGGCGGGCAGGTTCCTCCAGGGATGGAAACTCGCGGACCGCGGCCTCGAGTTCCTGTCGCGCGGCGGCGGTTTCTCCTCGCAGGTCCAGCAGGCGCGCGCGGTACAACCGGGCCAGCACGAAACGAGGCTGCAGGGCAAGGGCCCGGTCGATCCAGCGTTCCGCCTCGGTCAGGTCACCATGCCGCAGGGCGATGGCCCCCAGGGCAAGGGGCGCGTGGGGCAGGTTTTCCGTTTCGGATGCGATGGCGCGCAGCAGGGTTTCCGCTTCCCGCAGGGCTCCCCGGTTCAGCAGGATGGTGGCAAGGGTGAACCGGGCGGGGAGGTATGCCGGGGAGACGGCAAGGGCGGCGCGGCACTCGGCTTCCGCGGTAACCGGGTCACCGCAGGCGAGGGCCTGTTCCGCGTAGTCATGCCGGGCCTTGGGATCGTCGGGATGCGCGGCGGCCTTGTCCCGGGCGATCGCGAGGTAAAGGGAAGCCTTTTTCCCCCGCCGGGTTGCTTCGGGGTCGTAACCGTAATGATGGATCATCACCGGCAGGGGACGAATGACCCCGCCCCGTTCGCGGATACTGGCTGCCAGGTTTTCGTGAATGGGCTCTCGGTACTCGAACCCCCGGCGCGTCCGGAACAGGCGGACAAGGGGAACGGGAAGGTAGCCGCTCCGACCGCGGGCCCATGGCGAATCCGGTGGAGCGGGGGTCCATCGCCAGGCGCGTGGATCGTCGCAGTAATTGGCCAGGGTAACCTCGAACGCGTCCGCGCCGTTGCCGTCCGCGTCCACGGCCTGGCGGATGAGGGCGGCACCTTCCGGGTCGAGTACTTCGTCGGCATCCAGGTGGAGCGCCCAGTCGCCGCTGGCCCGGCCCAGGGCGGCGTTCCGGGCGTCGGCGAAGTCGTTCCGCCAGGGCTGGTCAAACACGATCGCGCCGAATTGCCGAGCGATTTCGGGCGTGCCGTCCGTGGATCCCGTGTCGGCGATGACGATTTCATCGACGATGTGCCGCGCGGATTGCAGGCAGTCCGCCAGGCAATCCGCCTCGTCCCGCACAATCATTACCAGCGACAGTCGGGGGCTCATGGCGGGGACCACAGGCTGTGATAGGCCGCGAGATTGCCCAGGACCTTTTTCACGTAGTCCCGGGTTTCCTCTAGGGGAATGGTTTCGATAAACGATTCCGGCGGGAGGTGTCCCCCCGCCCGCACCCACTTGGAACAGTTTCCGGGTCCGCCGTTGTAGGCCGCCACCGCGTAAACAAGGTTTCCGTTGAACTGGTCCAGCATTTTCCGCAGGTAGGCCGCGCCGAGATGGATCGAAAATTCCGGTTCCATCAGGCGGGTCGGGGCGTCCTGGGGCAGGTCCGGATCCTTGGAGACCATCCATCGCGCGGTTTTCGGCAATACCTGCATCACGCCCACGGCGCCTGCCCGTGAAATTAGGGAAGGCCGGAAGGTGCTTTCCTGCCGCGCGACGGCCAGCAGCAGAAAGGGATCCAGGTTGTAGGCGCGGGCAAGCCGCGACACGATGGGCCAGTAAGCCACGGGATAGTCCAGGCACAGGGCGGTATCGTCCCGATCGGTGAAATCCGCGCGCTCGCCGAGGGTCAGGTTGACCACGGTATGCATGTACCCGGCGTCACAGAGGAATCCCAGCAAGGCGCGGCGATTGGCACCTGCCGGCGGAAACAGGACCAGGTGCAGGGTTTCCCACTCGCCTTCCGGCAGGCCGTGCCGGGCAAAGAACCATACCCGTTGTTCCGCTTCCGATGCGGGATGAAAGGCCGGGTCGATCCGGTGGGGCGTGGGACGATACGCCAGCAGACCCGCGGGGGCGCCCGGCAGGGAACGCGCCTCCGGGTCCTTGAGCCGGGCAACCGCCCGATGGGCCTCGTAAGGTCCGGGACCGCACGCGGCGGCCGCCTTCAGGGCCGCCTGTTGTCGCTGGATGTCATGTAAACGGCCGGCGGCCTCGGCTTCGCGCCACCGGGCCCGCGCGCGGTAATCGACCCGGGAGGTAGCCTCCGCGGCCTTTGCGTACCGTTCCGCGGCGTCGGCCCAGCGTTCGGCGTCCCTGGCCATGTCACCGAGGTTCATCCAGCACCAGAACACCCGGCCGTTCCCGGGATACCGGTCGATCACCTGTTTGTACACCGCTTCAGCCCGCGCGGTTTCCCTGGCTTCCCGCAAGCGCCCCGCCAGCCAGTAAACCGCTTCGACGGTATGGACATCATCCCCGGGTGAAATTTCCAGGAGGGCATCGACGAACATCCGCGCGGTGTCCCAGGCGTTGCTGCCCGCGGCCGACCGCGCGCAGAAGGTCAGCCATGCTTCGAGCCACGGGTGTTCGGCGTTGGCTTCCAGGAGGTTTTTCAGGGTCGCGCGGGTCTCGGGCGCGGGTGGGTTGGTGGCTGAAAGGGCCTGCTGGAGCGCGCGCCAGGGCATCGATCCCATGCCATCGACATGGAACTGGACATTTTCCCCGTTGAACAGGGCCCTGGTTTCATCCATCATGCCTGAGCGCAGCATCGCCCGCGCGCCCAGGGCCCGCGCGTGGGGGTCGGGCAGTTTCAGCAGGGCTTCCGCCGCCTGCTTGCGACGCTGAATGAACATGCTTTCCGCGCGGGGTCGCAACAGGGAAAGGGCCGCCATAGCGGTTTCGGGCGTGGACAGCAGGTTTTCAATACGCCGCCACTCCTCGTCCTCCATGAACCACGGCATGGAAGGTAATCCGCTGAATACCTCTTTCCAGTATCGTTCCGCTTCCGCGTGGCGTCCGGTATCGGCCAGCAAGCGGGCCAGCCTGGTTTTCGCGAGCCGGGTCCATGGTGCCGGGAATTCCGGCGTATCCGCGTAACGTCGAAGAAGCTGTTCCGCCTCGCCGGCATGCCTTGCCTGTCGGGCCAGCAGGTCTGCCGCCCGGATGGCGGCATAGGGGCTGAGGGCAACCTGTTCCCGTTCCAGTTTCCGGAAGATATCGACGGCTTCATCCGGTTTTCCCGCGCGTTCCTTGGCCAGGGCGGAGAGGAACGATTCCGCGCCCGGCGGATCACCTGGCTCCACGGCCAGCGCGGTCACCGTGGTGACCAGGAGGGCGAGCAGGATGGTCCAGGTGGGTTTAAAACGCCTGGTACAGCACGCGGGTCGCGTGATGGAAGGATTCATTTTCATGCCTTGCATATCCATACATCAGAAAGAATCCAGGAACCGGAAACGCCGGATTTCGTGGGTACCGTCAGGGCAGGCCACCTCGGCGTACGCCCACAGTTCATGGTCCACCCGAACCCAGGAAGAATACCGGAAGGTGTGGAAAACGCCCGGCGTGGGACTGGCCAGCAATGGCCGCGTTGGCGTCAGGTCCACGTAGGTTACGAGGTCGAAGGTAAAGGCCACGCCGGTGAGAACGTTATACACCGGGTCCGGCCAGGCCGAGTTGGACCCTTCGTAGAAAAACACCCATCCGATGCCGGCGGGTACCACCGAGGCCGGCCGGACGAAAAAGTCGTGCCAGCCCGCCAGTGGCAGGATCGAAAGGCGGGGATCCCCGGCCGGTTGCCAGGTCCACCCGTCGTCGCTGATGAAATGAAAGATCCGCTCGTTGCGGCGCGCGTATCCGATGACCCAGCAATGCCATCGACTGCCGTCGTGAAACACCACCGGGTCCTTGTATTCCTCGGGCAGGGTATCGCGGTCCCGTTCCGCGGGCAGGGGACCGATCACGGGACGGGCCGATGCCGGGTCAAACCGGTCGGGACGGTCCGCGTCGGCGAAACGGATGATCTGCCATGGACCGTCCTGCCATGGCGCGCACCCGAACAGCGCGTATTTGCCGGACGCCGGATTGCGAACCAGGGCGGGGCGTTCAAATCCTGGGACGCCCGCGGCCTCGCGGGTGATGGAAAGGACCCGGTCGAACCGCGCGCCATCGGCGCTCCTGAGAATCCGTAATTCATATCCCCTGCGGCCCCGTTCACCGTCGCCCCGCCGCATCCGGCAGGCCAGCCAGCAGGTGCCGTCCTCGTCCCGCAGGACGGATGGAGCGCCCGCCCACCATTCCGGGGCAATCGTGTCGGGACGGAGGATCACGTCGCAGGCCGCGGCCATCCGTTCGATCCGGTCAATGCCGGAGGTAAAAAGAGGGGGTGCCTGGGCCAGGGTGATGGCCAGGGGTATCAGCAGCAGGCTGGACATCGTGTTTCCTCCGGGGGATCAATCCGCCCAGTCGCGGGCCCGTTCCAGGGCGCGCCGCCACTGGTCGCGCCGGGCCAGCCGTTCCCGAGCCTCGCCGATGGGCAGGAACCGGCGGTCCTCCTCGCGGCACTGGAGCAGGGCCTGGTCATCGGGCCACACGCCGGCGGCCTGCCCCGCCAGCAGGGCCGCTCCCAGCGCGGTGGTTTCCACGATCCCCGGGCGGGCGATGGGAATGCCGCACAAGTCCGCCTGGATCTGCATGAGCAGGTTGTTGGCCGACGCGCCGCCGTCTACCCGCAGTTCCGTGATGGTGAGGCCGGCATCCTCCCGCATGGCGTCCAGGACATCGGCCACCTGCAGGGCGATGGCTTCCAGCGCGGCCCGGGCGATGTGGGCGCGGGTGGTGCCACGGGTAATGCCCACGATGGTGCCCCGGGCGCGCGGATCCCACCATGGCGCGCCCAGTCCCGCGAAGGCCGGCACAAGGTACACGCCGCCAGTATCGGGAACCGAGGCGGCCAGCGCCTCGATTTCCGGCGCGGATCCAATGATGCCCAGGCCATCCCGCAGCCACTGGACAACCGCTCCCGCGATGAACACGCTCCCTTCCAGGGCATAAGACAAGCGGCCCTGTCGTCGCCAGGCCACGGTGGTCAGCAGGTTGTTCCTGGAAGCCGGCGCACGGTCCCCCGTGAACAGCAGCATGAAACAGCCCGTCCCGTAGGTATTTTTTACCATGCCCGGTTGCAGGCAGAGTTGCCCGAACAGCGCGGCCTGCTGGTCTCCAGCGATCCCGCCGATCATGGGGCCGCCCGGCAGCATGTTGCCGTCTACCCCGCCGAGGTTTCCCGAGGAGTCGGTGACTTCGGGCAATACCGCCCGGGGAATATCCAGGGCCCGGAGCAGGTCATCGTCCCAGTCGCCCGCGTGAATGTTGTACAGCAGCGTGCGGGAGGCGTTGGACGCGTCGGTGATGTGTCGCCGCCCCCCCGTCAGGTTCCAGGCCAGCCACGTGTCCACGGTACCGAAGGCAAGGTCGCCTTTTTTCGCGGCATCCGCGGCTCCGGGGATCTCCCGCAGCAGCCAGGCCAGCTTGGTGCCCGAGAAATACGCGTCCAGCAATAACCCCGTCCGTTCCCGGAACAGGGATTCCAGGCCATCCTGGCGCAACTGGTCACACAGGGGTGCCGTGCGGCGGTCCTGCCACACGATGGCGTTGGCCACGGGCTTACCGGTGCGGCGATCCCACAGGAGGGTGGTTTCACGCTGGTTGGTAATGCCCACGGCGGCCAGGTGCCCCGGCGCGATCCCCGCTTGTTCGATGGCTTTCCGGGCGACCGACAACTGGGATTCGAGGATATCTTCCGGCCGATGCTCCACCCATCCCGGCCTGGGAAACAGTTGCTCGAATTCCCGCTGGGCCGTGGCCACGGGACGGCCCGTTTCATCGAACACGATGGCCCGGGAACTGGTCGTCCCCTGGTCGAGCGCGAGTACGCAGGCGCGCATGGCAGTCATCTCCCTTCCCGCCGGCATCATGGCCCGGCGACACGATCATTGTACTCAACACGCGGCACGGCGGGCACGCGAAAAAAAAGCCGGACGACAGGCCCTGGCCTGTCGCCCGGCGACGCGAACACGCACGATCAGCGTTTCCGGGTATGCCGCGCGCCCAGGACTGCCAGGCCGATGGACAGCAGGGCAAGGCCGCTTATCCCGGCTGCCGGAATGCCCCGGTCCACGATCAGCCGGATTTGCGGCGACTGGACGGTGGTGACCAGGTCGGTGGCCTCGCAGTAGTACAGGCCGGCGTCTTCAAGGGAAACCGGGTCGAATACCAGCGTGGTATCCGTCGCGCCGGGAATGGGTTCCCACGCCTTGGCGCCAAGGTTCCGGTACCACTGCAGGTTGGCCGTACCGACCGCGCCTTCCACCTGGACTTCCAAGGTTACCGGCGTTTCTGCTACCACGGTTACCTGGTCTGGAGATACCAGGGTAACCTGGAGCGTGCAGTTGTCCAGCACGGTAACGGTACGGATGACCGTTTCTTCCTGCGCTTTTGAGTCGCGCGCCTTGTAGGTGACCGTCCAGGTACCCGGGGGCAGGAACCCTTCCGGTACCGCGCTCTGGATTTCCATGGTCGTGGTCACGTCCCCTTCGCACAGGTCCATGGCGGTTCCACCCGGCTCGACATAAACCTGTCCACAGTCGAGCACTATGTCGGCATCGCCATTCAGGGTGATATTCGGGGGCAGCGTGTCCACCACGGTAATCTGGATCGGTGGATCCATCAAGTCGGGTACCCTGACTTCACTAGATCCGTCAGAGGCGACGACTGCCCCAAGGTAGGTACCCTCAGCCGGGGCATTCGGATTGGTTCCGGGATAATAGAACTCCCACGCCAGGGGGACAGGATTGGCGCAATTGTCGGTAACCGTCAAGTCCGGGTAGGGTATCGGGACCCCGCACTCCGCCAGGATGGGGCTGGTGTCGTGAAGCACCAGCACGGGGGGTTCCATGTCCTGCACGTAAACCGTCATGTAATTGGTCGTGACATTCACGCCATCATCCGCCTCGTAAGCGACGCTGTAAACCCCTATGGTCGGAGAGTTCAGGTCCAGGCTGCCCAGGTCGACCACCCTGGCAGGTAATACCCCGGCGCACTGGTCATACCCGAATCGGTCAGGCAGGGTGAACGGCTCACCGCACAACGTACCGAAAGCATAGGGCGCGCCGATGGCCGGCGGAATCGTGTCCACTACGCTTACCTGCCGGCTGACCTGGGCTGAATGACCCGCGCTGTCTGTCGCGGTATAGGTGAGCGTGTAGTCGCCCGGCGTGTTGGTGTCCAGCAATCCCGTTACCGTGACCGGAAGCGTGCCGTCACACGTGTCGATGGCGACAACGCCCGGATCGTTGAACGTGAAGTGGCACTGGGCCAGCACGGAAGAACCGCCGACCAGGGACAAAACCGGCGGGAGGGTATCCTGGACGATCACGGTCCGATACGCCGTGGCCTGGTTACCCAGGGAGTCGGCAACCTGGTACGATACGAGATAGACGCCCGGGGCGCCTGTATTCACGGCGGAGGCGTTGATTACGATTGCCGCGGTGAGGTCACCGTCCCGGTTGTCATACGCGGTGGCCCCGAATTCCGTATAGGTATCTACCCCACATTCCAGGGTTATCGAACTCGGTCCGGTCAGGGTGATCACGGGCGGCACGAAATCCAGTTCGTAGGTATGGCCGGTGGAATAGGTATTGGTAAGAAGGGACGCCCCGAACATGTCTTCGGCGGTGGCGTTCAGCAGGTCCAGGCGAAGGACGCCTTCACCCGATAGGGTATCCAGGATCACCTGCCGCGTGGAGTTGTGCAGTTCGAAGTCATCGACGTAGTGGGCGTATGGACGCTGCGGCGTGGCAAACCCGGCCAGTCCGAAATACCAGTCGGCTTGCGGGTTCCACCCCGGGAGTTGCATGCTGCCGCAGATGGGCCGTCCATTAACCGTTACCGTGCAGAGCCCGTCATCATCCACCCCGACGGCCACGTCGATCCAGTTTCCAGCTATGTTTTCCCGGGAATAGGCGCGAGCGGATGTTCCGTTCGCGAACACCTGAATGGAAGGCGCGACTTCTGAGCCGTTCAGGTTGGTATCGAACACGACATAGAGGCCGGTGTTCGTTGTCGGGGCAATCGACTGGTAATCATTGGCATTGGGCGCGTACCCGAACCAGGCGCCCTCGCCGCTCTGGGTACCCGCCCCGTTGGTTCCACAGTACAACTTGAAGGCCGCGTAGAAAGCGCGCATGGCGGAGGGCGGCTGGAAGTACCATCCTCCCGATTCAGGGGCGCCCCCGCCCGTGGTCAGTCGAAGCACGGAAGAACTGACGTTCGCGGAGCCCGTCAGCGTGCCGACCCCGGCCGAGCCACTGAAGGTTTCCAGTACCCGGTACGTGGGCGTGGTGACCTCGCGGATGTTGGCCAGGGGATTGCCGGCGAGGGTGGTCAGCGTGAAGTCCGCCGGGTCCAGGTTCCGCATGGCTTCGGAGAAGGTGACGTTGTAGCCGATTTCCGTGGTGGCTCCACCCACGGGGGTAGGATCCCGCCGCGTGATGGAAATGGGCCGGGGCTCCGATGTGGACACGCTCAACGAGTCTACCCAGTGGTTATCGCTCGATGTAGCGCCCGTGCTGCCGCCGAAGGCTACCCGCCAGTCAGCCTGGGGATTCCAGCCGGGTAACGCGACGTTCTGGGCTCGAACGCGGCCATCCTGGTACACGGTGCATCGGCCCTCCGCCGTCACGGTAATGTGAAACTGTCTAAAGCCGTTGTAGCGCAAGGTGCCATCCGAGACACTGGAATTGAGCACTAGCACACTGTTGTAGTAAATCTGAAACCGGTTCACTGCGGTATAAAATTTTACCCTGAGACCAGGGAACCCGCCGGCAGGCGTGTAATCGTTGCCAAAAACCGCGTCGTCTGGGATGGGGCCGTAAGCCACGCACATGCCCGTACCGTCGGGAGTAGTTGTTCCTCCAATGTACCCCGCGAAATTGATGGATAGGGTGGGCAACGGCTTGTTGGGCCTGGGGAGTAACAGGGTTCCCACCTGGTTGAACTGTCCGTCGTCCGTCAGGTGAATAAAGCCGCCGGCATGATAAGCGTTACCCGTCAGGATGACGGTCCCCGGTAACGTGGTAAAACTCGACGAGAACACCAGTTCGGCTGCCGCCCACGGAACCGCGAGCATAACGCATCCCAGAAACAGCACGACCCCAGAAAGAAAAGATGCCTTTTTCATGTGCCTGTCCTTTCTACCTCTACCTCTACCTTGTTGCTCCACGAAATATAATAACACGTGCTGTGTGGAGGCACAAGTTTTTTTTGTCGCGGCGGGAAGAATGCGGAAGCCATGAGGCCTCAGGGTTTTCTCGAATTCAACTCCTCCCGGATCCGGTGGAGGAGATCCCGCATGCTGTAGGGCTTGCGCAACAGCGACGCGGTATCTTCCGGAGACAGCATCTGGCCCACCACGTCGGGGGTATAGCCGGAGCAGAGCACCACGGGGATATCGGGACGCTCCCGGTGAATGCGTCCCCGTAACATCACGCCATTCAGCCGGGGCATGACCACGTCGGTCATCACCAGGTCGAAACCACCCGGATTTTCGCTGAACAGGCGCCACCCGTCTTCGCCGTCCACCGCCTCGGTCACGGTGTACCCATGGTCCCGCAGGACACCGCCGCACCACTCGCGGATGTGGGCTTCATCGTCCACGAGGAGGATCCGTTCCGTGCCCCGGGGCAGGAGTTTCGGATCGGTGGTGTCATCCGGTCTCTCCGCGCCTTCGGCGTTGGCCGCGGGCGGAAACAGCAGGTAGAACGTGGTCCCTTTGCCCGGCGCGCTCTGCACGGCGATCGCGCCCTCATGCTGCCGCATCACGCTGTACGCGACGGATAGGCCAAGGCCCGTGCCCCTGCCCGCTTCCTTGGTGGTGAAGAACGGCTCAAAGATATGTTCCATGACCTCGGGGGGAATGCCCGTTCCGGTATCGGCGACTTCCAGGCAATAGTAGGTGCCCACGGGAAGACCCACGGGCCATGCGACGGGCAGCGTTTCCGGCGAGTGCGTGGTGGACCGCAGGGTAATGGTGCCCCCTTCCGGCATGGCGTCCCGGGCGTTCACGCAGAGATTGAGCACCACCCGTTCCACCTGTTCAGGTTGTCCCATCACGAGGTCACCCTGCAACTGGGCATCAAATCGCACCTCGATGTGTTCGCCGATCACCTTGCGCAATAATTTCAGGAAGTCCGAGATGGTCTGGCTCAGGGCGAAGAGTTCCGGCTTGTCCGGCTGGTCTCTGCGACCGAATAACATGAGTTGTCTTACCAGGCGCGCCGCCCGGTCGGTAACCCGGGCGCAGACCTCCAGCGCGTGGTGGTAGGGGAAATCCGGGGGTAACTGGGCGCGCATCAGTTCGGTGTACCCGCCTACCACCTGGAGCATGTTGTTGAAATCATGGGCGATGCCCCCCGCGAGCCGGCCAATCGACTCCAGCCGCTGGGACTGCCGCAACTGCTGTTCCAGTAGCAGTTCGCGGGTGACGTCGTGGCCAAGCAGCACGAAATGCGACAGGGTTCCCTCGCCGCGCCAGATGGGGGAAACGGTCATGTCCACGTGGGCAAAACCTGCCTGGGCGTTCCGCAGCACCACGCGCCCCTTCCAGGATGTTCCCGACGTGACGACCCGCACGATTTCCGTCAGCGTGGCTTCCGGCAACTGGGCGCTCGCAAGCGTGGAGAAGGGTTTTCCGTGCAACTGGTCACCGGTCATGCCGGTCAGGGCGCTGAAGGCGGGATTGGCGTACACGAACTGCCCCCGTTCGTTGAATACCGCCACGATCGAATCCACCTGCTCGATCGCCCGGGACAGCAGGGCCTGGGATTCGGCGAGCAGCCGTTCATTGGTAATATCCTCGACAACCCCGAGACAACCGGTCGCGACACCTTCGGCATTAACCAGCGGCGCCCTGCGCAGGATGTGCCAGTTTCCGCCGGGCGTCTGAATCTGCCACGTGCCACTGGTCAAGCCGGGACCATGGTCGGATTCCCGGTAGAGCGTCCCGGTGCACTCCCCGTCGGTCTTACCGATGAGTTGTTCCGGACGGGCATGATCTGCGTCCAGCAACTCAAGGTACCGGCGGTTGCATCCCCGGTACCGCCCCGCGCTGTCTTTCCAGAACAGGCCGACAGGCAACGACTCGATCACCTGCTCCAGCATGGCGCGGGTCCAACGTAATTCCTGGTTGGTTTCCCGCAGGACCGCCCGTTCAGTTTCAAGTTCCGCGTTGCTGCGCGTCAGCCGACGGCGGATCTCACGTAACCGGATTATATAGAGCATGGTACTGTAAATAAGTAAAACCGCGGCAACCACGTACATGCTGGATTGCACCAGGTTACTTTCAAAGTATACGTCACCTATTGGATATACATAAGTAAAAATTGGAATAGATCCTAAAAAGTCAATAAACTTGGTGACCATGTAAATGGCGGCGCCCACGGGAATCAGGAAAATATGTTCGCCGGCCCGGAAAGTAAAGTACAGGGTGGTCAGCACGACGAAACAGGACGACAAGAAAGAGCACAATTCGTCGTAAGGCACATTCCGAAAATAGGCCCCGATGTAGATGGCGGCAATTTCAAGCATGGCCGCCAGGGCAAATCCCGTGAAAATCGGCCACCGGGGAATGGATCGAATGCCCGCCTGTTCAGATGCCACCTGTTCCATGAGCCCCTCCTTAAGAATATCAACCTCCTACTCATCAATATGATATTGCCCGGATCAGGGGGCCGTTGTCAAGTCATTTGTTCAGCGAGCAGTGGTCCGATCTGGTATACTTGCCGCGACGCGCGTCTCCTCGTACGCGGATGGGCCGAAGGGGTTTGTCTCCCCGGTTTCCGAAAGGGTTCACCCAGTGAAAAGTGACGAAATCCGTGCCGCCTTTCTTGAATTTTTCCGGGAACGGGGTCATGTGATCGAGCGCAGCGATCGACTGGTGCCGAAGAATGATCCCACCCTGCTGTTTACCAGCGCGGGCATGGTGCAGTTCAAGCCCTACTATACCGGCGAGGTCCCGGTACCCTATCGCCGCGCGGCGACGGCCCAGAAATGTCTGCGGGCGGGGGGCAAGGCGAATGACCTGGACGAAGTGGGAAAAACCTCCCGGCACCTTACCTTTTTTGAGATGCTGGGAAACTTTTCCTTCGGCGATTACTTCAAGCGGGAGGCCATCCAGTGGGGGTGGGAATTCACCACGCGGGTGTTGCGTATTCCGGCCGAGCGGGTCTGGGTGACGGTGTACGTGGAAGACGACGAGGCAGCCGACATCTGGGAAAAGGAAGTAGGCGTTTCCTCTTCCCGGATTGTCCGCATGGGGGCCAAGGATAACTTCTGGGGTCCAGCGGGGGATACGGGGGCATGCGGTCCCTGCTCGGAACTGCTTTATGACCGGGGCGTGGAAGTGGACCCCGACGCCACGCCCGACCGGGATCCCAGGGAACGGTTCCTGGAATTCTGGAACCTGGTGTTTCCCCAGTATGACCAGCAGCCGGATGGTTCGCGACCTCCCCTGAAAAACCGGGGGATCGACACGGGCATGGGCCTGGAACGCATGGCCATGCTGCTGCAGGGCAAGCAGACCGTGTTCGACACGGACGGCCTGTACGCGATGATCGAAGCGACCCGGGCCATCGCTGGCGTGCCCTACGAGGCCCGGCCGGTTCCGTACCGGGTGATCGCCGACCATATCCGCGCGCTGAGTTTCATGCTGGCCGATGGCATCCTGCCGGGAAACGAGGGCCGGGGGTACGTGTTCCGGCGTCTCCTGCGGCGGGCGGCCCGGTTTGGCCGGGAACTGGGCATGGACGCGCCGTTCCTGTTCCGGGTGAGTGAAGCCGTGGTAGACCGTTTCGGCCACCAGTATCCTGAACTGGTGGAAGGGCGGACCCACATTGCCCGGGTCATCCGGCTGGAAGAGGAACGCTTCGCGGGAACCCTGGCCCGGGGGATGGAACTGCTCGCGGACGTGTTCGATGAAATGACCCGCACGGGTGAAAAGGTGGTTTCCGGGGAAACCCTGTTCACCCTTCACGATACATACGGGTTTCCGCTGGATCTTGCCGCCGACATGGCGGAAGAAAAAGGCTATACCGTGGACCGCGAGGGATTCGACCGGGCCATGGCGCGCCAGCGGGAAAAGGCGCGCGGCGCGTGGGCGGGCAGTGGCCAGGCCGCGTTGCCCCCGGTGTACCGCGCGGTCCAGGCCCGCGCGGGCGATACGGAATTCGTGGGCTATGACACCCTCGAAAACGAGGGCGTGATCGTCGCGATGATACAGGGTGACGCGGAAGTGGAAACGATCGGGGAAGGGGAAACGGGTGAGGTGGTGCTCGACCGTACTCCCTTTTACGCGGAAGCGGGAGGACAGGTGGCCGACACGGGTCGCCTGGTCGGCGCGTCCGGGGAAGCGGTGGTGGAGCACGTGTACCGACCGGTCGGCAAGATGACCGTCCATCGCGTGAAAGTAGTCCAGGGGCGACTGGCCACGGGGGATCGCGTCACCGGCCGGGTGGACGAGGAACGTCGCCGGAGCACCGAACGCCACCACACCGCCACCCACCTGCTGCAGGCCGCCTTGCGCCAGGCCCTGGGCGAGCACGTGCACCAGGCCGGGTCCTACGTCGGGCCGGACCGCTTGCGCTTCGATTTCACCCACTTTGAAGGGTTGACTCAGGACCGGGTGGAAGACATCGAGCGGCTGGTCAACGCCTGGATTCGCGAAGATGTACCCGTGCGGACCGGCCTTAAACCCATTGAAGAGGCGCGGGCCGAGGGGGCCATGGCCCTGTTTGGCGAGAAATACGATCCCATTGTCCGGACAGTGCGCGCGGGCGATATCAGCCTGGAATTGTGCGGGGGATGCCACGTGAGCCAGACGGGCGCGATCGGCCTGTTCAAAATCCTCGGGGAATCGGCCCTGTCCGCCGGGGTTCGCCGCATCGAGGCCGTGTGCGGCGCGGAAGCGGTGGAAGCGATCCAGGAACGGGAACGCTGGCTGCAGCAGGCCTCCCGGGCCCTGAGCGTCGCGCCAGAACAACTCCCCGACCGGATCCGCGCCCTGCAGGATGAAATCCGGAAACTGCAGCGGGAGGTGGAACGCTGGAAGCAGGCTGCCGTGACCGGTGGGGCTGCCGCGGATCCCGCGCGCGACGCCGTGACAGTAGCCGGGGTTCGGGTGGTGGCTGCCCGGATGGACGACCTGGACGCGAAGAGCATGCGGGCCGCTATGGACCGCCTGAAGGACAAGCTGGGGCAGGATGGCGTGATCGTTCTGGCCGGGGCCTGCGAGGGCAAGGCATCGTTGATCATCGGCGTGACGCCGGACCTGGTCGCCCGGGTTTCCGCCAGGGATCTTGTGGCGGAACTGGCTCCACTTGTGGAAGGCAGCGGGGGCGGGCGCCCGGACATGGCCCAGGCCGGTGGCAAGCGGGTCGAAGGGATCGATGCCTGCCTCCAGGCGGTTCCGGAAGCGGTGCGCCGCCTGCTGAAGGCGTGATTGCCGCGCGGGAATGGCTATGGAATCGGAGGGCGGTTATGGCTTACCATAATAATTGGGAGGAACATGGGTAGGGCTGGTTGGCGCCCTGAAAAATAAGGAACAGGTCATGGCCAGCAGGAAAAAGGCCGAGGTGAAGGCAGGGAAAACGGGCGCGGCAGCGAAAACCGCGCGAGAAACGCATCCTCCCGCTCCAACGCGGCAGGGATCCCGGCGGGAAAAGGCAAAAACACCAGAAAAAAACGTTCCCGACCCTGAAATGAAAGCAAAACACGAAAAAGAAAAAAAAGAAACACCCGTATCTTCATCGTCTAAAGATACCATGACGGACAAATCCTCGGACGTCACGCGGAAGAGTAAGGCGATACGGGCGAACGCGCCCCTGCCCCAGAAATTCCTGCTGGAACTGGCGGAAGATATCCGGAAGGTCGTGGAACCGCTTGCCCGCGGCCTCAAGGGAGCCGCGGAAACCGAAGGGACAGCCCAGAGCGGTGACGTGACCTTTCAACTGGACAAGGTGGCGGAAAAGGCTTTGTTCGCCTTTTTGCGCCGCAGCGGCCTGCCCCTGGCCTATTACTCGGAAGACGCGGGCTACTCCACGTTTTCCTCGGAGAAACCCAAGTACCTGCTCATCGTGGATCCCGTGGATGGATCCCGGGCCGCCCGGAGTGGATTCGAAGGCTGCGTGGTGTCCATCGCGACGACCCGGGTGATTGAACGCCCGACCATGGCCGACGTCGACAACGCCTGCGTGGCGGAGATCCTGGGCAACCGGGTGTTTTACGCGGAACGTGGCAAGGGCGTAAAAATCTGGGCGGATGGTCACCTCCGCCGTCCGAAACTCTCGGAGAACGACAACCTGGACGTGTTGCGCTGGTCCATGACCGTTCCAGGGCGGCCGGCATCGCTGATTTTCACCACGGTGTACAAGTTGCTGGAGCAATCCAGCCTGAGAGGGGGCTTTTTCGCCTGTAACAGCACGGCTTACAGCCTGACCCGCCTGCTGACGGGCCAGTTGGATGCCTGCGTGGACGTCGCCAACCGTTTCCTGCGAGACGTACCGGACATGGCGCGGCCGCACTTTGAACGGGCTGGAAATGGACGGGTTGTCTGCATGGCCCCTTATGATCTCGCGGCGGCCCTGCTGATTGCCGAAGAGGCCGGGTGCGTGGTAACCGATGCCTACGGAAACCGGTTCGACGACGTGCTCATGCTGGACAGCACGGAGACCAACCAGTTATCCCTCGTGGCGGCGGCAAACCGGAAACTGCACGAAAAACTCCTGGAATTCCTTGACCGGCGTATCCGGCAGGTGGAGAGTCGGCTCCAGGCGCAGGGCTGAACCCGTTTCCGGATTTTCCCACGCGTCAGGACTCGGTGGATACCGGTCCGTCATGGTGGCGCAGGGCGGCCAGCAGCGCGTGCCACGCGAGCGTGGCGCACTTGATACGCACGGGATATTCCCGGACTCCGGAGAAGACCTTCAGTTTTCCCAGTTTTTCCGCGTCCAGGGGGGCGGACGGATCGCTTTTCAGCATGTCCTGGAACGCCTGGAACAGTTCTTCTACTTCCTCGCGCCGGCGTCCTTTCACCAGGGTGGTCATGACCGACGCCGAGGCCTTGGAGATGGCGCAACCATGGCCTTCGAAGGATACGGCCTGGACGGTATCCCCATCCAGTTTCAGGTAGATTTTGAAGGAATCCCCGCACAAGGGATTGTAGCCTTCCTGGACGATATCCGCGTCCGGAAGGGAACCAAAGTTCTTGGGGTTCTTGTTGTGGTCCAGGATAACCTCTTCGTACAGGGCGCGCGTGTCCGTCATTACGCGAACATCCTTCTGACCTTGTGAAGGGCGGCCACCAGCGTGTCGAATTCCGCCTCGGTATTGTACAGGCCCAGCGACACGCGGGTGGTGGCGGGCACGCCGAAACGTTGCATCACGGGCTGGGCGCAATGATGCCCCGCCCGGACCGCCACGCCCTCGCCGTCCAGGACCTGGCCGATATCGTGGGGGTGGGCACAATCCATGATGAATGACACCACGCCCGCCCTGTCGGGCGCCCTGCCGAGCATGCGTAACCCGGGGATGGTTTCCAGGCGCGCGATCAGCGCCTTGAGCAGGTGCTGTTCGTGCTGGTGGACGCGGGACATGTTCAGGTTCATCAGGTATTCAGCCGCCGCCGCCAGCCCGACGGCCTCGGCGATGGGCGGTGTGCCGGCTTCGAATTTCTGGGGCGGCTGGGCATAGACCGTTTTTTCGAATGATACCGAAAGGATCATGTCGCCCCCGCCCTGCCAGGGGGGCATGCGTTCCAGCAGGTCCGCCCGGCCATACAGGATGCCAATGCCCGTGGGACCATACATTTTGTGGCCCGCGGCGACGTAGAAATCGGCCCCGAGTTCCCGGAGGTTCACCGGGAGGTGGGGCGCGGCCTGCGCGCCGTCCACGACCACGACCGCCCCGGCGTCATGGACCAGTCGGGTGATCTCCGCGATGGGATTCACGGTACCCAGCGCGTTGGACACGTGGGTGATGGCCACGATTTTCACCCGCTCGCTGAGCATGGACTGGAACGCGTCCATGTCGAGGGTTCCGTCGTCGCGGATCGGTACGGGGCGAAGGATCGCGCCCGTCCGTTCGCAGACCATCTGCCAGGGGACAATGTTGGAGTGGTGTTCCATCCAGGAAACCAGCACTTCGTCTCCCGCGCGCAGGACCGATCCGCCGTAACTCTGGGCGACCAGGTTGAGGGACTCGGTCGCGCCACGGGTGAAGATGATTTCGCAACCGATGGCGGTGCCGAAAAACCGGTGCAGTGTTCGCCGCGCCTCGTCGTACAGGGCGGTAGCGTCCATGCTGAGACGATGCACCCCCCGGTGAACGTTGGCGTTGCTGGACCGGTAGAATCGATCCATGGCTTCCAGGACCGCGACGGGCTTGTGCGTGGTAGCCGCGTTGTCCAGGTATACCAGGGGCTTGCCGTAAACGGTTCTGGTGAGCGCTGGAAAGTCAAGCCGTACGGCGTGGACGTCAAGCTGGCCGTTTCCAGAAGACGAAACCGGTCCACCTTGCGATATGGCTGCCGAGGCTGCCGGTTCCGCGTCCACCCGTGTGCCATTCATGATTCGTGGTCTCCAAACCGTTCGGCCAGCACGCGCGACACGCGCGACCGGAGGGAGGGCGTGGAGATCTGGTCACTGATTTCTTCCACGAATCCCCGAATGAGGATATTGCGGGCCCGGTCGGCACTGATACCGCGCGAACGGAAATAATACACGATTTCCGCCGGCGGAGGCCCTGCCGTCGCCCCATGGGTGCAGCGAACGTCGTCCGCGTAAATCTCGAGCTGGGGCCGGGTTTCCACCCGGGCATCGGGAGAGAGCACAAGGTTGTGGTTTACCTGGATGGAGTCGGTTTTCTGGGCTTCCCGGTCCACGTATACCTTGCCGGTGTACACCGAGCGGCTTTCCTCCAGGGCCACACCCTTGAAAGTGATGCGGCTGGTGCCGTGGGGCGCGGTGTGCCGCACGCGGACCGGGTGATCCATCATGTTTTTGCTGCTGTTCACGAACAGGCCGCTGACGTGGGCTTCCGCCCCCGGGGCGGCCAGCAGCACCCTGGAATCGCGCCGGACGAGCGTGCCGCCCAGGGTCAACACGCGCCATGTCAGGCGCGCGTCCCGATCCACTCGAGCGGCCATGAGCGACAGGAACCGCGCGGCTTGACCCCGGACACCTGCCGTCTCATCCAGTTCCAGTCGCGCCCCCGCGTCCAGAATGACCTCTCCGGCCACGTTGTCCCAACTCGAAGCGCCTGGCTCCGCGAACACGTGGCTGATGATTACCCGCGCGTTGGCGTTTTCGCCCACGTGGATCAGTAACCGGGGAAACGAAACCGTTCCGCCGGGTCGCACGTGAACAAACACGACGTGGACTGGTTTTTCCTGTTGGGTATCTCGCCCGATCCACACGAAAGCGCCATCGGCCAGGAACATGGTGTTCAGGCACGCGAAGGGGTCTCGAAGTTCCAGGACGGTCCCCAGCGATCCGTTGACTGCCGGGACCAGGTGGGGATCCCGCGCCGCGGCAGCAAGGCTGCCCGCGTACACGCCGGTTACCGTGCTTTCCCGTGACCAGTCCGGGCGATAGGCGCCGTTCAGAAACACGAGTTCTGCCAGGGTTTCTTCGCTCGGGAGGATACCAGTCACGATGGATTGGTCAACCGGTATTTCTGCCTGGCCAAGGATGGGTTGATAGGCATCTCCGAGCAGGTCGGCGATGCTGAAATGCCGCCAGTCTTCCATCTTGCCGTGAGGCAGGGGAATTTCCGGGAACAGGGAAAGGGCCCGTTCGCGGGTGTCGGCAAGTGTGCCCGTCACCGACGCGGGCCAGGAGTCCAGCAGGGTCGGCAGGCGATCGACGGTCGCGGCCGGAGACGTTACGCGATTTGGCTGGTTCATGGTCATGCTCCCCGGGGTTCCGCTTCAGGCGGTCGCTCCCGCTTCGTCCCGGATCCAGTCGTAACCGCGGGTTTCAAGTTCCAGGGCCAGTTCCCGGCCGCCCGACCGCACGATGCGCCCACGGTACAGCACGTGCACGTAGTCTGGCACGATGTAATTCAGTAGCCGCTGGTAATGCGTCACGAGGATGAACGACCGTTCAGGCGAACGCAGTCGGTTTACGCCTTCGGCCACGATGCGCAGGGCGTCAATGTCCAGCCCGGAGTCCGTTTCGTCCAGGATGGCCAACTTGGGATCCAGCACGGCCAGTTGCAGGATTTCATTGCGTTTCTTTTCCCCGCCGGAGAACCCCGCGTTGACAAACCGCTCGGCGTACGCGGGATCCAGTTGCACCAGGCGCATTTTTTCTTCCAGCAGTTCCTGGAATTCCATGGGGTCCAAGGGATCCTCTCCGCGGAACTTGCGGATCTCGTTCAGCGCCGCCCGCAGGAAATAGGCGTTGGTGATGCCCGGGATTTCCACGGGATACTGAAACGCGAGGAACACGCCCCGGCGGGCCCGTTCTTCGGCGGGTAACTCGAGCAGGTTTTCTCCCAGGAAAGTAACCTCCGAGGCCTCTTCATCTACCTCGTAGGCCTCGTTTCCCGCGAGGACCTGGGCAAAGGTACTTTTCCCGGAACCATTCGGGCCCATGATGGCGTGCACTTCGCCCGCTTTGACCTCGAAGTCGATGCCCTTGAGAATTTCGACGCCGTCCACCGACGCCCGCAGATTTTTCACGGTCAACATTAACCTACACTCCCTTCCAGGCTTACGCTCAGCAGGCGCGATGCCTCCACGGCGAATTCCATGGGTAGATGATCAAAGACTTCCTTGCAGAATCCGTTTACTACCAGCGATATGGCGTCCTCGGGCCGGATCCCCCGGGACTGGCAGTAGAACAACTGGTCCTCGCTGATTTTCGATGTGGACGCCTCGTGTTCCACCCGGGCCGAGGGGTTACGCACGTCGATGTAGGGGAACGTGTGGGCGCCGCACCGGTTGCCCATCAGCAGGCTGTCGCACTGGGTATAGTTCCGCGCGTTTTCCGCCTTGGGCATTACCCGCACCAGCCCCCGGTAGGAGTTATCGCTCTGGCCCGCCGAAATGGTCTTGGAAATGATCGTGCTCGACGTGTTCCGGCCGAGGTGAATCATCTTGGTGCCGGTGTCGGCCTGCTGGCGACCTTTCGTGAGGGCCACGGAATAAAACTCGCCAACCGAGTTATCCCCCTTGAGAATGCAACTCGGGTATTTCCAGGTGATGGCCGAGCCCGTTTCGACCTGGGTCCAGGAGATGCGGCTGTTTTCGCCCAGGCAGGTTCCCCGCTTGGTGACGAAATTGTAAATGCCGCCGCGTCCTTCTTCGTCGCCAGCATACCAGTTCTGAACCGTGGCGTAGCGGATGGTGGCGTTCCGGTGGGCTACCAGTTCCACGACCGCGGCGTGCAACTGGTTTTCGTCACGCATGGGGGCGGTGCAGCCCTCGAGATACCGCACTTCCGCGCCCTCGTCCGCGATGATCAGCGTGCGTTCGAACTGGCCAGTCTGGGACGCGTTGATGCGGAAATAGGTGGACAGGTCCATGGGGCACTTCACGCCCGGCGGTACGTACACGAAGGAACCGTCACTGAACACGGCGGAGTTCAGGGCCGCGTAAAAGTTGTCGCCCTGTGGCACGACGGAACCCAGGTACTTCTGGACGAGGTCGGGATGTTCCCGGATCGCCTCGGAGATGGGACAGAAGATGATGCCGAAACGCCCCAGGATTTCCCGGTGCGTGGTGGCCACCGACACGCTGTCAAAGACCGCGTCCACGGCCACGCCGCTCAGCCGTTTCTGTTCTTCCAGGGGGATACCCAGTTTCTCGAAGGTCTCGAGCAGTTTCGGGTCCACCTCGTCCAGGGACTTTTTCCGTGGCGCCTGTTTAGGGGCGGCGTAATAACTGATGTCCTGGAAGTCCGGGGTTTCGTAGGTTACCTTGGCCCATCGGGGTTCTTCCATCGCCTGCCAGAGGCGATAGGCTTTCAGCCGCCACTCGGTCATCCACCCGGGCTCGCCCTTGCGCTGGGAGAGGGCCCGGATGATCTCTTCATTCAATCCTTTCGGGAAAACCTCGGTTTCGATGTCCGTCGTCCAGCCATAACGGTATCCACCGGAGGCCATTTCCTCAAGTTCCCGGGTGCTCTGTTCCACCCGGGATAATGGCGCGGGCGACAAGGGGTTTTGGACTTGATCGGGCATGTCGAACCTCCCGGAAATTGCTTCATTGTGGCTGTTGAGGGCAACATTGAGGGGTCGCGCTAATATTCCCGGAATATTCCCGGATAGCGGGGCTGATCACCGGACCGCGAACCCTGTTCCCCGAACGGGATCATTATATAATACGTCCCGGAGAGAGTCGGCGCTGGATTTGGAGTTGCAGGAATACGGGAGCCATGACGCGGATCAACACAGTCGGTACCTGGATCGAGACGGTGCAGGGTGATATCACCCGCCAGGAAGTCGATGCCATCGTGAACGCGGCCAATTCCACGCTGCTGGGTGGCGGGGGCGTGGATGGAGCGATCCACCGGGCGGCGGGGCCGGAGCTGCTGGAAGAATGCCGAACCCTGGGGGGATGTCCCACCGGAGAAGCCCGGATCACCGCGGGGTATCGCCTGCCCGCCCGGCATGTCATCCATACCGTGGGCCCGGTATACCGGGATGGCCGGCACGGGGAGCCCGAACTGCTGGCGTCCTGTTACCGCGAGAGCCTGCGCCTGGCCAGGGAACACGGACTGCGCGCGGTGGCCTTTCCGGCGATCAGTTGCGGCGTGTACGGGTATCCCCACCAAGCGGCGGCGGACATCGCGGTCAATACGGTCCTGGACGTGGTGGTCGCCCATCCGGGCGCGTACGACCTGGTCCGGTTTGTCCTGTGGGGGCAGGACACGCTGAAGACATTTTCCGATGCGCTTCAGGAGGCCGCTCAGCGACGGGGCCTTGAAATCCATGCCTGAGGGGAAGACCATCGACCTTGGCGTGATTCTCGCGGCAGGGCGGGGCGCGCGGATGGGCCCTTTTGGGGCCTCCTGTCCCAAGCCCATTGCGCCCGTGGCCAATGAGCCCCTCGCGGAACGGCAGATCCGGCAGTTACGCGGGCTGGGAGTCCGCGAAGTGGTCGTGGTGATCGGTCACCTTGGCCACATGGTGTCGCGGTGCCTGGGCGATGGTTCCCGGCTGGGGGTGTCGATCCGGTACGTGGAACAGGAACGACCCATGGGGCTGGCCCATGCCGTGAGTCAACTGGAAGGGCAGGTTGACCGGCCTTTTTACCTCATGCTCGGGGACCTGTATTTCGAACTCGAGCACCCGGAACGGCTCGCGGCAGCCTTTCTGGAAAGCGGTTGCGCGGCCGCCATCGCCCTGATGACCGGGCCCGTGCCCCCGGAACGGCAGGCCCAGGATTTCGCCGTACACCTTGACGGGAAGGGGCTGGTACGGCGGGTCATAGAAAAGCCCCGTTACCTGCAGTCACCCCGGAAAGGGTGTGGATTCTACCTGTTCGATCTGCCGATATTTGACGCGATCCGTAACACACCCCGCACCGCCTTGCGCGACGAGTTCGAACTGACGGTGGCCCTGCAAACCCTTGTTGATTTCGGGTGTTCCGTGGCGGCCGCGCCCGTGGTGGCCTTCGATCTGAACGTGACCACGGTGGCCGACCTGATCGCCTGTTCACGCCGGGCCCTCGCTTCCTCGGGCCGGACCCACGTGATCGGCGAAGGATGTGAAATCGCCGATCGCGTCCGGCTCGAAGAGACAGCCGTGGGGGATCGCGCGCGGATCGTCCGGCCCGTCTGTTTGCGCCGGTGCGTCGTGTTGCCGGACGCGGTCGTTGACGCCGAAGAGGATCTGGAAGACCTGGTGATCACGCCCGAGGCCCGTTTTTCCGCCCGTTCCTGAGGGTTCCCGGCCGCCATGCCGAGCCGTCCGGCAATCGGGGTGGGTTGGTTTCCGCGATCCGCCGTAATGTCGCGATACCTGCGCGGCACCGTCGCGTGATCGTGGACCCGTGAACGCCCAGCCGCGCGCCGGCCTCGCGACAGGTTAATCCTTCGAAGTACACCAGCGTGATGGATTCCGATTCGGCGCGCGACAGGTGTTCCCGCATGGCTTGCCGTACCCACCCGAGCAGCAGCGATCGAACGCGGCTCCAGCGGAACGCGGCCCGCTGTTCATCCGGAGACTCCCATCCAAGACGGCTTGATTCAGGCAGATCGGACAGGGCTTCCGGGGGGACGAGTTCTTCCCGGCACGGAACGGAAACTGGTTCAGCAATCACCGGGCTGGCAGAGGGAACGCGTGTTTTCATGGGGTATCCTCCCGTGGTTTCGCCGGCTCATGGCCGGCACGCGACCACAGGATGCGCGAGGAAGGAACCGTAACGCGCTTTGCGAAAAATGGGCCTGTTGTGGTTTTTTTCTGACCAGGCGAAAGCATGGCGGGCCATGATTCGCCCAGAGATCGGCACGGAGATGCCCAGGCGCCGGGAGATTGAACGGTGTGTCACGTAACCGGATAATGACGAAAAAAGGAGTGTTTTCATGCCATTAAACCGGAAATTTAACATCATGGTGTGGTGCGTAATGCTGCACGTGGGGGTGATGCTGGCGGCATGGACCCAGGGTCCGGCTCCTGTCCCGTGGTACCGGGATGCCCTTGTCGGGCTCGAGGTGGGACCAACCGGCGCGCAGTGGGGAAGCGATCCCCGGGATGTGGCCTACGCGTCCCGATTCAATGGCAGGGAGATTGTCGAAGCCGCCCGGAAAGCCGGCGCGGAATACCTCGTGTTGTGGGCCCGGGACGGGGAATGGGCGTATTACGATTCAAAGTTGATGCCGAAATGCCCGGGCCTCGGTGATCGGGATCCCCTGCGCGAAGCAGCCGAGTCGGCCCGAAAGGAAAAGTTTCCCCTGATCGCCTACTGCGTGGTGCAGGGTGGGGGCTGGGCTTTGCGGGAACATCCGGAATGGGGCATGCGGGACGCGGCTGGCAATCCCATAGAGGGCCGATTCTGCCTGAACAGTCCCTACCTTCAGTTCGTGCTGGGACTGCTGGACGAAATGGCGGCCTACGGGATCGATGGGTTTCACGTGGACATGCTGGAACAGGGGTTCGGTCCTCCGTACGGGTGCTGGTGTGATCATTGCCGTGCCCAGTTCGCGGCAATGTTCCCGGGAGAGGAAATGCCCCGCGGCCTCACGTGGGACGCGTCCTGGGAACGGATGCTCGAGTTCCGATACCGTACGAGCGAAAAGTTCGAACGGGCCGTGGTGGAACACGTGAGGCGAAACCACCCCGGCATGAGCGTCGATTTCAACTATCACGGTTACCCGCCGTTTTCCTTTGAAATTGGCCAGTTGCCCACGCGGCACGCGGCAATCGGGGATTTCGCTACCTGTGAAACCGGCACGTGGGGGTTCAGTCCCCTTGCCGTGAGCCTGACCGCCGAATTCATGCGGACGGCTGCCAATGGCAAGCCCTGGCAGGTGGTCATGCAGCGGGGCACGCGCATGTACCACGACCAGACCAACCGGCCATTGAACGACCTGCGCTGGGAGATGTTCACCCTCCTCAGCCATGGCGCCCAGGTAACCATCGTCGACAAGACGCCGTTCGAGGGACAACTTGACCCGGTGGCGTGGCGGCATTACGGGTTGCTGTTCGAGGAAGCCAGGCGATTCCGCGACCTGTTCCGCGGCGAACCGGTATGGGATGTCGGGCTCTATTTTTCTTCCCGAACCCGGGACTGGTGGGCCCGGGAGGATAAAGACCGCTACTTCACTTCCTTTTACGGTGCCCACAAGGCGATGGTGTACGATCACCTGACCTGGGGGGTGGTCCTGGATGAGACGCTTGACCTGGAAAACTTGCGGAAGTTTCCCGTGCTGGTCCTGTCGGACGTGGCCGTGCTCTCGGACCAGGAAAAAGAGATATTAACGTCTTACGCGCGGGAGGGAGGAAGCCTGGTGGTGACGGGCGTGACCGGCTGTTACGATCGATACGGGAATCGACGGGAACGGAGGGCCCTCGAAGAACTGATCGGCGCGGAAGTAAAGGAGGTGATCAACGCGCGGGACAACTATTTCCAGTTGGACGCGACACTCGGCGAAACAGGTATCACCTTGCGGGGCATTGAACCGGACTGGCCCCATCTCGCGTATGGTCCGGCCGTGGCGTATGTTCCCCGGGATGCCCAAGCGTTTGGCTCGCTCCGTAAAGGGATCAGAACCACCCGGATGCTGGCGGGACTGGAATCCACGGACTTTCCTTACCCGGCGGGAGAATCGGCGGGTCCGGCGGTACTGGTTCGATCCCTTGGAAAGGGGCGCGTAATCACCCTGGCGGTTTCGCCTGGTTACGCGTCGGGCAGTGAATATCGGGCCCCGGAACCTCGACTCCTGCTGGCCGCCGTGGTTCGGGCCGCGCGCGGGAAATTTCCGGTCGAAGTAGCGGCCCCCTCCTGCGTCGAGAGCTGCGTGGTTCGCATGGCGCCGGACCGATTCCGGGTGCACATGGTGGGGTATGCTGCTCCCCCCGCCGGCACGGATCCCAGGCGGCCGTGGATCCTGCCCGAGATGATGACCGACCCGCCCCGGTTTCGCGCGCGCATCACCACCGATCGGCCGGTACAGTCGTTCAGCGCGTCGCGACCGGGAACCCGCGTGGAACAGACCGCCGAAGGGCTCCAGGTAGAGGCGGAAGACGTGTTCGAGTCCGTGGAGATCACCTTGAAGGCAACCCCCTAGAACCGCGTGGCGCGCGACGTGAAGCACGGATGGTTGCGCATGTGCTGGCTCGGGGGAAATTTTCTTGTTTTGCTCGAAATGACCAGCAGGGAATGTATGGGGCTGGTTTGCATCGACAGGGGTAAGTCAGGCATTCTATGAAAAAAGAGGAAGAGCGGTGTCCTGTATCATTATTTCAGAAATGCGAATTCTGTGAAAGAAAGGACAATAGAATGGCCCAGATTGTGACGGCAGACGAAGCAGTGGCGAAAATTCCGGATGGCGCGACGGTACTCGTGGTGCCGATGCCTTCGGAGGAAATTTATCCTGCCTTTTATCGGAGGTTTGAAAAAACCGGGTCGCCCAAGGATCTGACCCTGATCTGGGCCGCGGGGTTGGGTCCTTTCAGCAGCGAGCGCAAGGGAATGAATCATTTCGGGTACCCTGGCCTGATGAAGCGGGTGATCGGCGCGCACTTCGGCCTGAATCATGAAGTGGTAAAACTCATCGCCACGAACCAGGTGGAGGCCTACAACCTGCCCCAGGGGGTAATGTGCCAGTTGTACCGGGAAATGGCCGCGGGGCGTCCCGGGTTGTTGACGAGGGTAGGGCTGCACACGTTTGTCGATCCCCGGGTGGAAGGCGGGAAGATGAACGATCGTACCCGGCAGTGTGAAGACCTTGTCGAGGTGGTCCAGGTTGATGGGGAAGAGATGCTGTTCTACAAGGGGTTCAAGGCGGACGTGGGTATTGTGCGCGGGACCACGGCGGACCCGATGGGTAACATTACCTTTGAAGATGAAGCCATCTGCATGGAGAACCTTGAGGGCGCGATGGCCGTCAAGAATTCCGGCGGGTTCGTGATCGCCCAGGTGGCCCGGTTGTCCGATAAACCGGCATCTCCCCACGCGGTGAAGATCCCCTGGCTGTTCGTGGATTACATCGTCGTGGCCTCATCCCCGGAAGCCCACCCGCACACGTTGTTCGTACAGCGGGATCCCAGTTATACCGGTGAAGAACGGGTAGATCTCAGCCGGGAGATCGCGCCCATGCCGATGAGTTGGGAAAAAGTGGTATGCCGTCGCGCTGCCCTGGAACTGAAACCCGGGATGGTGGTGAACCTGGGCGTGGGCGTGCCTACCGGCGTGGCCCAGGTGGCGTTCGAAGAGGGATGGCTGGATTCGATCGTGTTGAATACCGAGGTGGGGGTCCTGGGTGGGCTCCCCCAGGGCGGCAAGAACTTTGGTCCCGCGAAAAATCCCGTGGCGTTCATCTCCCAGTCGGCGATGTTCGATTTCTATGACGGGGGTGGCCTGGACGCGACCTGCGTGGGCATGGCCCAGGTAGACGCCGAGGGTAATGTCAACGTCAGCAAACTGGGGCCGATGGCGATCGGTTGCGGTGGGTTCATCAACATTACCCAGAACACGAAAAAGGTCATCTTCTGCGGCGAGTTTCGGGCCAAGGGGACCCAGGTGGCCATCAGCGAAAACGGCCTGCGGATCGAACAGGAAGGAGCCGTGGCCAAGTTCGTGGAAAAGGTGGACCAGATTACCTTCAGCGGCCGACAGGCCGCCCGCACGGGGAACAAGGTGATGTACGTCACCGAGCGGTGCGTGTTCGAGTTGACGCCGGATGGACTGTTGCTGACGGAACTCGCGCCGGGTATCGACCTCGAAGGGGACGTGTTGTCCAAGATGGCCTTTCGACCGAAGGTGGCCGCGGAAATCAAGACGATGGATCTTCGCGTGTTCCGGGATCAGCCTATGGGGGTTAGCGGCTGATCCGTCAGCGCGGTGGTGGCCCTGTTTTGAGAGGTGTCGGGCCCGTGGCGAGTACGCGGGGGACGTGGGCTGGCAAACGGGGCGTGACCATTCCCCCCGGACCAACGTATAATGCGTCCGGGAAATCTTCAACGTCACGGTTCCGATGAGAGGATCATGGGAAATTCCCCCGCGTTAAACGTGGCCATTCTGGCCGGACCGTCGGATGTCCGCCGTCCTGGTGGGTTGTGCATGCCCCCCGTGGAGGCGCGGTACCTGGCCGCACTGGCGCGCGCGGCAGCCGCCCAGGACAGCACCGTCTCGTTCCGCGTGCTGGTTCCCGAAAACATGGCGGACTGGTTCGATGGCCTGGATATAACGCCCCTGGAATCACCTGGACTGATTCCCGGCGGGTGGCGGCGGGTGTATGCCCGGGCACTTCGCCAGGAGGAGGTAGACCTCGCGATCGCTCCTTTCCGGATGGCTTCCTGCGTGCCGTGGAATGTCCGCGCGGTCCTGTTTGGAGCGGACCTGCTGGACTGGCCCCTGCCACTGAGTGCTGCCCCGCCTCCCCCGGGTCCTGCCGCGCCCCTGAAGCGAGCCGTCGCGCACAACGGGGTAGATTATTTTGGTCCCTCCCGGGCCTTTCAAAAGCGGTTCGCCGAACTGTTTGACGTGGGGTATGACCGGATTACCGTGATTCCACCCGGGCTGGACCAGTTCGACGGCTCTTCGCGATCCGGGCCCGTGGTGGCGCCCCCCTATGTCGTGTTTATCTTGAACCGGCATACCCGGGAGTTCTGGCCGGGATTTCTGCGGTTCCGGAACAATCATCCCGACCTGCTGCCGGGATCGCTGGTGGTTCTCGGTGATCAACCGGAGGCGAACGCGGAAGAAGATCCCGGGCCGGTACTCTGGCTGGAACGGTGTCCCGCCGCGTACCTCGGGCGGATATTCTCGGACGCCGCGGTGGTGTGTTGCCTGGCCCGGGAAGACTACGCGGGGATCGACCTGCTGGGCGCGTTGCGGGCGGGGGCCCGCATTCTGGCGGTGCGTTCCGGGTCGGCTCCCGAGTGGGCGGGCGAAGACATTGCCTTTTGTGATCCGGGGCACGAGCCGTCCATGGCGCGCGCCCTGCGGATCCTCGTCGAGGAATCCCCGGAAGCGTCCGCGCGCCGGATCGAACGGCAGTACCGGGCCGTAAAGGGGCTGAACTGGACCGAATCCGCCTGGAAACTGATCACCTTGCTCCGCCGGCATGCCGCGTGAAAGAATGAAGTGTCGCTGCCGCGTGAAAGGGGCGTCTGCATGATCTCACGGGAAATGGTTCGGCACGTGTGGGGGGCGCGTCCCGGATGTCGGTCGGGATTCCGGCTGCTGGGCCTTGTGCTGCTGCTGGCCGCCACGTCCTGTTCCCTGTTGCCCGAGGACTGGACCCTGTACGTCGGCACGTGGCGAAACGATTATGGCAACGTTGATTTCAAGTACCGGAGGTTTACGCTGACCCGTTCGTTTTCTTTCGGTTCCCTGGAGGCGCGGGGCCGATATGACGTCAATGTCGTGGCGAATCCCAAGCAGGTGGACCTGACGCCGACCTGGATCCGGATCGTATTCAAGGTAGACGGTGAAGAACGGAAGTGGACCTTCAGGTGTTCTCTTTCCTCCGGTATTCCCGACGAGTTGTACAAGGAGGGCATGGCCCTGTGCAAGGACAGTGAGGATGTCCGGTCCATGCGCCTGGCGCGCGTGCTGCTGCTGGCCATGGCGGACGGCAAGCCGTTGGAGGGAATATACGGGATCGTGCTGGACTACGGCACCTATCTCCGTCTGGACTTTGCCCTGCCGCCCCAGTCCAGGCCCTGGGATTTCGGCGCGGGCTGGGTCAGCCTGGAGTTTTGAGGGCTTGACCGGGTACGGAGTCAGGTGCCGGGGTCGGGCGGACGCTGTTCCAGGGAGGGCGGCGGATGGGCCGGTTCCCGGCGGTAGCGGGACCGCGTTACCATTCGCTGGAATTCCCGGTCAAGAATCACCCCGGCAAGGGCTTCGGCCTGGGCCGCGTTTGTCTCCCCACCGCGCATGGCGCGCTGGAAAGCACTCTCCGGGATATCGAGCACGTACAGGGCAGCCATGAGTCGATCCGGCTGTCGCAGCATCATATCGAGCACCCGCTCTGCCAGGGCGCGACGGACAAAGGCTTCGAATCCGTCGTCTTCAGCATCTTCCCCGGCCGTTGGGCTGGCGGGCAGGTTCCATTTGCGGGTCAGTTCCGCCAGCAGCGCGCGCCGAAGGGACCAGTCCGGATCTGGAGGGATACCTGGAGGTAACAGGGGACCGGGCGTGGAAGGTGGCTCAGGCCCAGTCACAGACGATTTCCCTGCGCCGTCCGTCGGCGGCACTGTCGTACATGGCCTGAATGACCGCCATGTAGCGGATGCCATCTTCGAAATCGGGATGGTACGGCAGGCCTTCCCGGATGGCGGCGATGAAATCCGCCTCAACCCGCCAGTTCTGGACATCGTAGGCTTCTTCCGGTGGCGGCGTTATCACCTGTTCCCGGCGGGTTCCCGACACGGTCAGCCGGTCTGTCAGCGCGTCGTACCGCATCACGCCCTTGTCGCCATGCAGCAACACGCACTCTTCCGTCCGGTCGCACATGCCAGAGATGAAGTACCCCGCGGTGATTTCGTTCTCAAACCCGGCAAGAGCCGTTAACTGGTCGGGAATCCGGATCTCGAGTTCGCCCCCCTGGCCATCGGGTCGCTTCGGGGTGAAGATCTGGGTTTCGGCGGTGACCCACCGGGTCATGCCCAGCCAGCGGTGCAGCACTTCAATCCACATGCCAAGGGTCTGCATGTTGAGCCCGGACAGGCGATGATCCTTGCGCCAGGAGACCGGGGCCGCGGGATCCCGCCAGGTTCCCTGGGTGCTCTGCACGCACACGTGGCGTACCTGGCCGATGGCTCCCTCCCGCAGCAGGCGTACCACCGTCCGGTCGACGCTCAACCCGAAAGGCACCGGGCACAGGCCGGCCACCTTGCCTGAACGCCGGGCGGTTTCCAGCATGGGCCGGGCGTCCGCGAGGTCCATGGCCATGCGGGCCTGGCAGAAAACGTGTTTTCCCGCGTTCAGCGCGGCGACGGATACCTCGCGATGGAGATAGGGCCACGTGCCCACGAACACCACGTCGATATCATCCCGCGCGACCAGTTCCTGCCACGTATCGCATACCACAGGTATGTCGAAATCCCGGGCGGCTTTTTCGGAAGATTCCCGGGTACGGTTGACTACCGCCCGCAATTCGATGCCGGAAATTTTGCGCAGACCAGGCACGTGCCGTTGCCGGCAGATACCACCCAGTCCAACAAAACCAACGCGTAAGGTATCCATGCCGCCTCCCAATCATTTCCTGATTTCGAATCTTGGTCATTTTAGCATAGAAGCGAACAATGAACAGCGGTTCAGTCTTCCACAAGGCCATGGGATGGTCAAGAGGTAAATGTTAACTAAAAAAGCCGTGTTTAAGATTGAAAAATTGCGTATTGTGCTATAATGAGGAAGGAAGGATGATGTGAGGCCCATGGGAGCGTGCCATGCCGATAACATCATTCTTTTCCAGGCGTGACGAGGAAAAGCCGGAATCTACTGAGCGACGGACTCGTCAACGGCTGGTGGTTCATGCCCGGAATGGGAAGGTCCTGTATGGCTTCTCGCTCAGCCTGAATAAAAACGCGGACGCTTTCGTGCTCGATCTGGTCGATCGGAACAACGTCTCACTGGGTCGATCCATCAAGGTTCCCTTTGCCGATCTCAAGGGCGTGTTCTACGTGAAAAGTTTTGATGGGCGCTTTGATCCATCCCTGTTTCCGCATGTAATTCCCGAAGGCGGGGTGCCCATCGTGCTGGAATTCGCGGATGGGGAGATTATTTCCGCCTACGCCTCCTCCACGAAGTCCCTGGAGGAACCCCGGTTTTACGTCGTGCCCCAGGACGAGCGCAGCAATAATCTGGGCATCCTGGTGGAACGGTCGGCCCTGACCGGTCTCTACAGGGCCGAAGAATACCGTCAGCGGCTGAAGACCGAGTTCGAAGCCTACGCCCGCCTCAAGGCCGACGCCGGATTGTCCCGGAACGAGTTACTCGGCGATTTCTACTTCGAGCGTCATCACTATATCCGGGCGTTACAGCATTACCTGGAAGCGGCCAAGGAAGCCGGTGGCGAAGAGCGGCGACTGATGAAAAAAATCTGCGCCGCCCGGTACAACATCGGCATCTGTCACATGCGTCAACGGGACTATGAGAAGGCCCTGAATTACATGGAACAGGTGCTGAAACTCAACCCCGCCTATGAACCGGCCCTGAAACAGGCCGGCCGTCTTCGGGAGAAACTGGCCGCGCGCGCGTCCCGGCAAACCGGATCTCCTTCGTCCAAGTCCGATCCGTCTCAGGACGAGTCTGATTTTCCGGTATGATGCCGCGGGATGGGGTCAGGGCATGGTGCCGATGACCCCGGGCACGGGGGGCGCGGCCGCGGGGACGGCCTGCCGGAAATCGAGCCCGAGAAACGCGGCGACCGTGGCGGCCATCTGGGCTTCGCAGACCGGTTCGATATTTTCACGCACGCCCAGTGGAGGCGTGTCGGGCCCCATCACAGCCATCCAGATCTTGGCGGAATTTGGATGATCCTTGCCGTGGCTGGTCCACGCGGATCCGAGCCCACGACCATGATCGGTAGACACGATGATCGTGGTGTTGCCGCGGTACTGGCGCATGGACTGGGCCGTTTCCCATAATTCCCGGATGCACCGGTCGGCCAGTTGAATGGATTGCAGGTACAGATCATACCGGTTGCCGTGGGCCCATTCGTCCTGTTCTCCCAGGGACACGAACATGACCCGGGGCTTGGCAGTCCTGAAATATTCAAAGGCGGTTTCGTAGGTGAACACGTCGAATGGTTCTCCCTGCCAGTACCGGATGGTGTTTTCCTTGCACCGGTTGAGTACGGCCATGGCGGGTGAGACTTTTCCATGCGTGAAAGGTTCGTATCCCGCGTTGATCAGCAGGCCTGACCGTTCCCGGTTCAGGATGAAGGGGAACAGGTCCCATGCCCCGAAAGCGGCCACTTTGCCCCGGTAGGCTTTCTGGCTGTTGATCCACTCCAGAACATTGACGTTCGGATTGGGAATTTTCTTGTTGCTGTCCACCCGGGGATCGGCCACGCCGCACAGGGTTTCGCTGTACCCGGGATAAGAAAAGTTCAGCCCGTTCGATACCATCACGGGCGCGTTTTTCGTTTCATCCCCGAAGATCTGCCCATTTTTCGCGATGGTTCCCCAGATGAAGGGCATGAGGGTTTCCCTCCGGGCTTCCGGGGTATCCCTCCAGTACCGCAGCCGGGTCAGTTCGGCCGCGCCGCCCTCGGTCGGCAACAGTTCTGCGTCCGCCCCGCCAAACATTTCCTGCACCCGCACGCCATCCATCATCACGTAAATGACGTTGCGCGTCTTGAGTTTTTCCGCCGCGGCCCACTGCGCGGGCATCATCCACGCCGACAGTAGCAGCCCAAGGCTGATCGCGCGGAACCACGTGGAGCAAATCCTGCTGGTATGCATAGCGTCTCCTTTCCACTCCTTGAGGTTTGAATGGGGATTATATACGGGGTTTGCGGGATCAGTCAATGTTTGACCTGATATGCCCAGTATCCTGGTCGAAGACCAGTTACGGCGGTTTTTCCCCCGGGGACAAATGCCCGTACAATAACATCGCGTTGTGTTGGGAACAGAGTCCGGGGAACCCGCGTGGGCGCGTAATTCGGGAAGGTCATGCGCGGCAGCGTTTCGGAAAGACGCCAGGATACCCAGCAGCGGCTGACGTATTTCGTGGTTCCGGTGCTGATCGGACTGGGGGGGATCGTGTTTTCTCAGCAGTTGCCCCAGCCTGCCACGCGGTATGGCGTGCTGTTCGTGTCCTGTGCGTTGCCGCTATTCGCGGCGGGCAACCTGCTGGCGCGGTTCAACACGAGCCGTTTCGAACGGCTGATCATTCTCACGGGGGTCCTGATGATCATGGTGGGGGCGGCGGCGACCCTCACCGGCTGGCGGGTGACCCAGCCCGAAGAACTGGAAGGGTTCGGCGATCTAACGTACTGGGCCCGGGTGACAGGGGTGGTCAGTTTGCTGCTGGGCCTGTTCGTCGTGCTGTTCAACATGGTTCGGGCCGGGGCCGACGTGGAGGAAATGACCCAGCGATTTCTCCAGTTGGCGGAACTCATCCAGGATGGTTTCATCATGAGTTCCCCCGAGGGGCGGATTCTGCTGGTCAACCGGCGGTTACTGGGGATGATCGGCCTGGAACGGGACCAGGTGGAGGGGCGGCACGTGCTGGACCTCATCCAGGCGTTGCGGATTCCCGACGTGGACCGGCACTGGCAGGAACGGGCCCGGGGCGTGGCGACGGAGTACCAGGTGACCCTAGTGCGGGATGGCGTGGAGCGGGTGCTGCTGTTCAACGGCGCGCCGGTGTTTGACCGGGCCGGGCGCCACAGCGCGACCATCGCGATTGTCCGGGACATTACCGAGCAGGTCAACCTGACGCGGCGCGTGGAACAGTACGCCCGGGGACTGCAGCAACTGGTCGAAGAAAAAACCCGCCAGTTGTCGGAATCGGAGGAGCGCCTGCGCGCGCTACTGTTCACGATGAACGAGGGCTTTCTCACGCTGGACACGGCCCATACCATCCAGTTCGCGAACGCCCAACTGGCGGGACTGCTGGGCCGCGATCCCGGGGACCTCGAAGGTATCCATTTCCTGTCGCTGGTGGAACCGGCAAACCGTAACCGCGTGCTGGGTATGTTGGCGGCATCGGCACGGAACCCCTCCGAGGGCGCGCGGGGGGAGATCAACCTGCTGGACAGCGAAGACAATCCCGTGCCCGTTCTGGCGGCCGTGTCCGCCCTGGTGGAACATGACGCGGTGCGGGGGTATTCCATCGTTGTCACGGACCTTTCGGAAATCCGCCAGATGCAGAATGAACTCGCGATCCGGGCACGGGACCTGGAACGGGCGAACGAGGAACTCCGGGTACACGGTCGGGCGAAGGACCTGTTCCTGTCGAGCGTCAGCCACGAACTCCGCACGCCGCTGAGCACCATCCAGGGATATCTCGAACTGCTGCAGGGTGGCGAACTGGGGCCCCTGACCGACGCCCAGCGGGACGCGACGCGGACCATGTCACGCAACGCGGAACGCCTGCTGGGCCTGATCAACCAGATGCTCGAATTCAGCCGGATCCAGATCCGGGGGATTCAACTGGTGTACAGCCTGGTAGACCCGGTGGCCGTGGCCCGCGAGGGACTGGCGGCCATCGAACCGGCCGCGCGGGAAAAAGGCCTGACCGTGGAACTGGACGCGTACGCCGCGCCGCGGATGGCGTGGCTGGACCGGGAGAAGATCGCGCAGACCCTGGGAATCCTGCTGCACAATGCCGTGAAATTCACGCAGCATGGGGGCATCACGGTTCTGGTGCATGACCTGCCCGAGCGGGGACTCCTGTTCGCGGTGCGGGACACCGGGATCGGGATTGATCCGGCATTTCACGATCGGATCTTCGAGAAGTTTTTCCAGGTGGACAGTTCGAAGGCACGCCAGTACGAGGGCACGGGACTGGGCCTTTCGATTGCCAAGACGATTGTGGAGGCCCACGAAGGCAAAATTTCCGTTGAAAGCGCGCCGGGAATGGGCAGCACCTTCCTTGTCGCGCTCCCGGGCGTGGTACCCACGCCGGCCGGAACCCTGCAAGACGCACAGAGTCCACTTCTGTCTTCCACGCGGGTGCTGCTCGTCAGCGATTTTCCGGATACCCGGGACGCCCTGGAGTGCCTGTGTGGTGGGTGTTTCGGCTCGGTAACCTGGAGCCGCCGGGCGCATCACGCCGCGCGAGAGGCCCTGGCGGCGGCCTACGACCTGATTTTCATCGATGAAGCCCAGGGGGATGTGCTGGGCGAGCAAACCCTGCGCGTGTTGCGGGCCCAGGAAGCCCTGGCGGATATTCCCGTGCTGGTGTGGACCATGGAAACGGGAGAAGCCCGGCGGGAGGCCGCGCTCCGCTGGACGGGCTCGGCCTACCTGCTGAAACCGTTTCTGCCCGCGGAACTGCTGGAAACAGCCGCGGGACTGCTCATGCCCGGCATGCCTTCTCCCGTGCCCCAGGCCGTGGATACCGTAGATCGTTCGGGCTTTGTGGTGGTGATCGACCGGGATCCCGGTATACTGGAGTGGCTGGAAATGGCCCTGCGCCGGAAGAAGGTGGGCTGTCACTGCGTGACGTCCGCCCGGGACGCGATGGAGGCGCTGCGTACCATTCGTCCCGACGCGGTGTTTCTCGACGGTGACGCGGCCGACGTGGACCCGGAGGGCATGATCTCGACCCTCCGCGCGACCCCTGGCATGGAGTCGGTGCCCCTGTACCTTATGACAGGCAGTAACGTGTCACCTGCCCTGGCCGAGAAAGTGCAGGGCGTGCTGGTGAAGCCGTTCAGCCTGGAAGAAGTACTTCAGCGCCTGGAACCGGCCGACCGGGCGGATCACGGGTGATCCGCGAACCGGCCTGAACCAGACAAGGAAGCCTGCATTGCCCTGGAAACTGCTGACCCGTTACCTCCGGGAAAAAATCGCCCGGTCACATTGCGCCCTTGTTATCCTGCTGGTCTTCGTCCTGTTGGTGGAGGTTGTGGCGACAGCCCAAAACGCCGAGGAACAGGAAGACGCCGCCCAGGCAGAGACGGGGATTTCCACGGACACCTACGCGGCGCTGCCGCCCAGCCGTATCTGCGTCGAGGCCGAAACGGGCCTGGTGCTGTTCGAGGAAAACGCCGACGTGGAACGCCCGCCGGCCAGCATGATCAAGCTCATGCTGATGCTGCTGGTTGACGAAGGCGTGGCTGCGGGGCGGTGGACCTATGATCAACTGGTGACGGTGTCCCGGAACGCGCAGCAGATGGGAGGCAGCCAGGCCTACCTCAAGGAAGGCGAACAGCTTCCCCTCGAAACCCTGATGCTGGCGGTCGCGGTCATGTCGGCCAATGACGCCGCGATGGCGGTCGCGGACGGCCTGTGGGGCAGCGTGGACGCCTACCTGAAGGAAGCAAATCAGCGGGCCGCCGAACTGGGCATGACCAGGACGGTGATCCGTCACGTGCACGGGCTGCCGCCGTCCGACAAGGTCAGTTTCGACCTGACTACCGCGCGGGACATGGCCCTGCTGGGACGAGCCTGCGCGTCGCGACCCGGCATTCTGCGGTTTACCGGCACGTCTTCGTTCGTGTTGCGTCCTGGTGAAAATCCCCGCGACAGCACGAATACCATGCTGAAGTCTTTTCCAGGTTGCGATGGCCTGAAAACGGGGTATATCCGGGCTTCGGGGTTCTGCGTGACCCTGACGGCCAAGCGGAACGACATCCGGCTGGTGGGCGTGTTCATGGGATACACCAAGCCCGACCGGTTCAAGATTGCGGCGGAAACCATGGAAGCGTGCTTTCCCCAGGTGAGCCGGGTGAGCGTGGCCGCCCCGGGCATGGTGATCGGGCGCCCCGTCACGGTTCGGGGGGGCGTGATGCCATCGGTCAATCTCGTGGTGGATCGGGCGCTCAGCGCGTTGATCCGTACGGGGGATCGTCCCGGTATCCGCTTTTTATGCGAAGCCCCGGCGTGGCTCGACGCGCCCGTGGAAGCGGGGGTCGAGGTGGGTATGGTTCGACTGGTGCTTCCGGGCAAAACGGAAGGGGAGTACATCGTGCTGGATAAGGCACCGTTGCGGGTAGCGACGGCCGTGGCGAAGAAAACCCTGTGGCAACGCGCGCGCGAGTGGTTTGCCGTGGGGAACC
>JAGPFE010000058.1 GCA_018056705.1 Candidatus Hydrogenedentota bacterium
GGCCAGTACGCTGTCAATGGGTTTTCGCTTCGGGGTAACCCCCAGAAAATCATTCACGATTTTCACCCGGGCAAGGCCTTCATCCACCGGCAGGTCACTATCCAGGGTCAGGCATTTCCAGTACCGCTTATGGGGAATCGTGATAACCTGGTAGGTGCGGGGCCAGTAGACCACCGCGTCCACCTCGTCGGCGGGCAGAAACACCTTGTCGTAACCCTCGTCCACGATCAGGCCCACGTTGACTATCACCCGGCCACCATTACGCCGGGCGGCCTTGGCGATCTCCCACGATTCGGCGAGCACGGAATGATTTTTCATGTAGATGTTTCCGCGTGGATCCGCCGCGGGAGCACTGAAAACGGCCGTGTCGATCCTGGGAATCCTCCAGCGGAATCGTCCCTCCGAGGTGATTTCCACCCACTGGGGCGCGTCGGGTGGAACCAGGGGGGTACCCCGGCCGGTCCGGGGATCGATGAAGGTACCAGCCCCCGTGTCGTTTTCCACGTATTCCCTTCCTTCGGCCTGGGCCTTCAGCAACAGCGTCAGCGTGCCCTGCGGAATGATCTGCAGTTCCAGTTTTCCCGCATCGGCCAGTTTCAGTTGGGCCTTGAAGGTTTCGGCGTGCCCCGTGAACATGCGGGTAGTAAGCCCCTCCACGCCCAGTTCTTCCAGGGAACCGGGGATTTTACCCCGTCCTCCCTGGCCGCCCACTGAAACGACCGTCAGGCCTTTCGGGTGGCCTTCCTGCTGAAACCGCTCCTTGATGGCCCAGTACATGATCTGGCAGGGCTGATTGCCGCCCAGGCCGGACGTGGCCAGCACCGCGCCGTCTGGAATGAGACCCGCCGCGTCCCAGGGCGTCATGAATTTCGGGTTACCGCGGCATTTTCTCGGCACGGGATAGCGGGAATTATGCTTGTCCCACAGAATGCGCCACCAGACTACCTGCCAGATCACGCTCGCCTTGGTCAACAGGTTCATACTCGTCCCCTTCCCACAAAATCACCATCTGGTCTGACTTCAACACAACCGGCCGGATCAGAACGGATAACACAGGCAGGAATATACCGGAAAACATGGTAAAATCCAAAACAAGCCCTCGCGCGACAGGAAAGGATCGTCATGAAAGGCATTATTCTGGCTGGCGGCGCGGGAACCCGCCTGCATCCTCTCACGGTAGCTGTCAGCAAGCAACTGTTGCCCATCTACGACAAACCGATGGTCTATTATCCCCTCAGTACCCTGATGCTGGCGGGTATACGGGAAATCCTGATCATTTCCACCCCCCACGATCTACCCCTGTTCCGTAGACTCTTGGGGGACGGAAGCCAGTGGGGATTGCATTTGGCCTACGCGGAACAGCCCCGACCGGAAGGGCTTGCCCAGGCTTTTCACATCGGCGCGGACTTTGTGGGGGACAGTCCCGTATGCCTGATCCTGGGGGACAACGTGTTCTATGGCCACGGTATGTCCGGAGTGCTGCGGGAGGCGGCCGCCCTCCGGGAAGGCGCGTTGATCTTCGCGTACTGGGTCAGCGATCCCCAGCGATACGGCGTGGTGGAATTCGACTCGTCGGGACGGGCGATCAGCCTGGAGGAAAAACCCCCGCGACCAAAAAGTCCCTATGCTGTGCCGGGCCTGTATTTTTACGGACCTGAGGTAGTCCCGATGTCACTGGACCTCAAGCCAAGCCCGCGGGGAGAACTGGAAATCACAGACCTGAACCGCCTGTTTCTCGAACAGGGACGGTTACGCGTTCAGGTGCTGGGACGGGGCGTGGCCTGGCTGGACACGGGTACCAATCGCAGCCTCATGGAGGCTTCGCAGTTCGTTCAGGCCATCGAGGAAAGACAGGGACTCAAAATCGGCTGCCTGGAAGAAATCGCCTGGCGGCAGGGCTGGATCAACCGGGAACAGGTGGAAACGGCCTGCGCGGCGATGGGCAAAAGCGCGTACGCCGAGTATCTCCGTCGCCTGCTGGACCTGCCCCCACCCCTGCCCGGCGCTTGATCAGTCCGTGGCGGGAATCACCCGTCCTTCCACCCGCCGAACCACGCAGAAACTGCCCGGCGTGCGGAGTCCTATCAGAAACCAGACATGCTGCACCCCGTTACTTTCGATCGGCAGGACACAACGCAGGGTTGACCATTTCCCATCCGCGGGCACGGGCAAGGCCAATTCCCGCTTTCCCAGCGATTCATCCTGGTACCGGACCCATATTTCCATCGTTACCGCGCTTTTTTCCGGGGCCATGATTTCCGCGGAAAACTGCAACACATCGCCTGACTGCAGGGCTAATTGGGTCCCCGTGAAATGCTGGTTTACGTACTGCCGCTGATCGGTGCTGTTGGTAAAACTCACCTCCCCGTGTTCGTTCCGGGCCACGTCGACGCCCACAGGGATAATCCAGTCCGCTGGTTTTTCGCCATCCCACGCGCGGAAATCGCCGTTCGTCACGATCAGGCCGTCAAGAACGGGGTCGGCTGTCCCCGCCTGACTCGACAGAAACAGGCATAGGCCGCCGAGAAGCATCGTCGTCAGGCCATGTCCGGGGATACGTTTCACGGGGTATCTCTCCACTCGCTATTTTACCAGTATGGCGGCTATTCTCCGATGTCGAGGGCCTGGGCCATTTTCTTGGCGGCGCGGATGTCGAGTTTACCTGAGCCCAGGATGGGAATCGCGTCAATCCGGTAAAACGAACTGGCCCTGGGACGCCATAGATTGGGCAGGTCACTGGTGTCAATCCGGGCGATTAACGCGTCGAGTTGCTCGTCGTCAAGGGTATGGAGAACAACAAGCCGTTCACCCCGGGCCACGTCGGGCACGCCAGTCACCACAAGAACCTGTTCCGTCGCGCCGATGAGGCCGTGGAGCGTTTCTTCCACCCGGGTGTGAGGAACCATCTCGCCTGCGATCTTGCTGAACCGGGCCAGGCGGTCGGTGATGCGGATAAATCCATCCTCGTCGATGGCCGCGATATCACCGGTTTCGTACCACCCGTCCTTCAGCACGCGCGCGGTCCGCTCAGGATCATTGAGGTAGCCGACCATGATATTCGGTCCCTTGACGTAGAGCATGCCCGCTTCCCCGGGGGGCAGCGGCTCACCGGTATCCGGCTCGAGCACTTTCACGGTCTGTCCACCCAGGGGACGGCCGATGGTGTTGTGCCGCAGGTAGGTCACGTAGAAGCCGGGAGATTCCGCGTCGGGCAGGCTGGTGGAAACGGCGGGCGCGCACTCGGTGGTCCCATATCCTTCCACTGGCTCGGTGCCGAACTTCTCCCTGAAAGCCAGGCGGATCCGTTCAGGCAACTTCTCCGCCCCACATACCACGTATTCGAGCGATTCCAGTTGGGCGTGATCGCATCGACGTATGAACCCCTGGAGAAATGTCGCCGTGGCTACCATGATGGTTCCGTGATGTTCCTGGCAGATCTGGCCAATCTGCCTCGGCTCGAGTGGATTGGGATGGTACGCCACGCGCACCCCCGCCAGCAGGGGCGTCCAGACACATACTGTGTAGCCAAAAGAATGAAACAGGGGGAGAAACCCTACCACGCAGGAATTCCGGTCATGGGGGAAATAGTCCTCCGCTTCTTCCTTGATGGTCATGATATTCCGGTGGGTCAGCATGACGCCCTTGGGCTCGCCTTCGCTGCCACTGGAAAAAATGATCGTGGCCAAACTGTGCTCCGTTTTCCGGCCACAACCCAGCACGCGCAACAGTAGCCGTTTAGGCAGCAGCAGGGCCATCAGCATGCTCGTGATCCGGTCGAAGGCGGTCACCTGTTCCCGGATTTCTTCGAGGTACACGGGGATTTCGGGAACCTGGAGTTGCGGCAAGCGCTCAAGAAATCGTCGAGAGGTCAGCACGTGCCGGATGTCGGCCCGGCGCGCGCAACCGGCGATGATCTCGCTGGATGCCGTGTAATTGAGGTTGATGGGTACCTTGCCCATCATCTGCACGGCGATATTCGTGAGAGCGCCTCCCACCGTCGAGGGCAGCAGCAGTCCCACGTTTTCTTCCCGCCCGAGAATCGGCTTGAGTTTTCGGGCCAGCGCCACCGCGCCCACCAGGGTCTTGAAATAGGTCAAAGCACCCGTCAGGCTGTCCGCCATGGCAATCCGGTGAAGGTTGCGACGGGCCGCGCTGACGAAACCCTCGTGCAGGGTTTCATACTGGTAAGGCCGTTCCTGGTAGGCCTCCATGTACAGGTGCTCCTGGGCCTTGCGTATGGCCCACGCTGGAACGTCCGCGGCCATGCCTTCGCCAAGGTACACCTGCACGGGATACCGCGGTCGCCCCCACCATCGCCACTGGATCCGGTTGTTCCTGAAAATGTAAACCCGTTCCCAGAGCCTGGTCATGGCAACCGGGTGTATGAGGGTCTGGGAACCCCTGGTCAGCAGTCCATAATCGTCGTGCCAGGGAACCCGCAGTCCTTCCCGGCGGAGTATGGGTTCCCGGGGCACACACACGAGGTGACCATCGGACAGGGCCTTGCGAATAGCGCTCACCCCGGCTTCGAGCCCCTGGTGACTGGTTGTGTCCACGGGAATCAGCCTGAGAAAATGGCCCAGGCGGCGGACCCAGCGATATTCCAGTCCCGAAGCGTCCAGCACGAAATACACGTCGCGATCCAGGGCCGCCTGGATGGCAAGCGTGTCGATCAGCGTGTCGTGGTTGGCTACCAGCAGGGCGGGCTCGTTTTCACGAAGTCGCTCCCGGCCTCTCACGATCAACCGGAAGAGGGTCCCGTCCATCATCCACAGCACGGCTCGTAGCAGCAACAGCGGAAGATTCATGGCAATATACGCTCCCATAACCAGCGACGCGATGCTTAACGCGATGAAAACGCCGGCGGGTGGCACGCCAATCCCACCGAGAAAGGCATACAACAGGCTGGATCCCGCCATGCCCACGAAGGTGAGCATGTTGGTGGCGGCGATTACGCCCCCCTTCATCCGCGCTGGCGCGCGATGTTGCAGTGACGCGGCAAGGGGAACATCAAAAATTCCCGCGAAGCCCCCCAGCAGAAAAATACCGACCAGCAGGAAAGCGAAATACAGGTCCCCGCCAGGAGTCAGCCATTCCGGCAGGGTCAACCGGAGCGGTGTCAGCAGGGTCGCGATAAAAGGAAGCGTCCAGGCTTCGTGTACCGCCCGGGGCGTGGCCACGATGAGGGCGATTACCGACATGCCCAGCGTGCCGATGGGAATCAGGCCCTGCTCGATCTTACCCCGGGACATGTATCCCGCGAACACGGCGCCTAGGCCGATACCCAGGGCCACCGCCGCCAGCAGGGCACTGGTCCGGGTTTCACCGTACCCGAGGGTACTGGTCGAATACTGCAGGATCGCCTGGCGGGCCAGGGCCCCCGCAAACCAGAAATAGATGTATCCCACCACGACCTGGAAAAGCACGCGGTCATGCCATATTACCTTAAGATAGGGCGTCAGGCTTTTCCATTGCGCGATGGGGTTTGGCGATAACGGTTGCCGGGGATTGGCCGCGGGCGGACGCGTAATGAAATAGCCGCTGATCATGCCCAGCAGGGAAAGCCCTACCAGCAGAAATGCCGCGAGGTAGAACTGGCCGTTCCAGTACACCTTCAGGTATTCGAATACGGGGCCCGCCAGTCCCGTTCCCGCGATGATGGCCACGATGGTGCCCATCTGGATGATGCCGTTGCCCCAGGAAAGCCGGGCCTCCGGGAGCATTTCGGGAAGAATGCCGTACTTGGATGGCCCGAACATGGCACTCTGGGTGGCCATGAAAAACAGGATGACCAGGAGCAGGCCGGGCGCGCCCCACCAGAACGCCAGGCCGCCCGCCACCATGATCCCCACCTCGATGACCTTGGTCATGAAGGCCACCCACCCCTTGCTGAACCGATCGGATAACGCGCCAAATATGCCGGCGAACAGAATAAACGGCAGAGAAAACAGGAACGTGGCCATGGCCTGAACGTAGACGTCCGGCGTCCACGTCCATAAGCCGAAACGGATCACCCCCCCATCCGCGCGCCGGCCGTACTCGAACATCAGGTAATAGATGATCAGGTACTGGAAAAGGTTATCGTTGAAGGCCCCCTGGAATTGGGTCACGATGAGGGACCAGAATCCTTTTCTGGGATATTCGCCCAACTCGATCGGTCTACCGCGTGTCATTAGTCATGGTTCTCCACCATGGTTGCGTGATGTCGCAAAATGACTGCAACGTCGGCGTGTCATCAGCCCTGTTCCCGCGCCACCTGCCGCGTCGTTTCGCCGGACGGAGGAAACATCCTGCCCGCCTGGTGTTCCCGTAACGCCGTGATTTCTGACCGGATGCGTTCCAGGGCCGAGATCAGTTCCCGGCAGTACGCTTCCGAAAACCCCCTCGTGACCTTGTGAATGTTGGCCCGGTACACCGGCTCAACCTCGTCGACGAGACGACGTCCCGCGGAGGTTAATTCCACGTGATAGGACCGGCGGTTTCCCGGCACCGGCATCCGGCGAACCAGGCCTTTTGCCTCCAGTTTGTCCAGCAGCGATGTGATGCTGGCCCGGGTGACCACCAGCCTCTTGCCCAGGTCGGACTGTGACCAAGCCCTGGTTTTATACTTCAGGGCGAACAGCGCGTTGAACTGGGCTTCCGTCAGTCCATACCGACGGAACAGCCGTTCTCCTTCTATGGCCATAAGATTGGCGGTCCGGACGATATTGAGGGTGAGTTCGTGGCGGACATCCCGCAGGGGCTGTTCGAGTTCGAGTTCCTTGTTAATTGACATGCCTGGGTCTCTCCACGGATATTGTAAGAACGCCTATTGTTAGAAATCAAATCATTTACTGAAAATACTGGAAACAACTCGAGCCTGTCATCGGTTATGCTGAATCAGCAGGGAGGTATGATCTATGCGCATCGGTATTACGGGAGCGTCCGGGCTGGTCGGATCGGCCCTGGTCCGATTACTCATGGAACAGGGACACGAGGTGCTCGCGTTTACCCGGCCGGGCAGTGCGCCACCCGAGGGATGCGGGCATATTCCATGGGATCCCTCATCGGGCAAACTGGACCCGGAAAATCTGAATGGCCTGGATGGAATCGTGAACCTGGCCGGACACAACGTGGCGGAATCCCGATGGAGCGCGGGGGTTAAATCCCTTATCTGGAACAGCCGGGTGGACAGCACGCGTCTACTGGTGCAGGCTATCCGCGCGACATCCTCTCCGCCTCGAGTCCTGGTCTCAGCCTCGGCCATCGGCTACTACGGGGACACGGGCAATCAACCCGTCACCGAAGAAAGCCCTCCGGCGGACACGTTCCTGGCCCGCTTGTGCGTGGCGTGGGAGCGGGAAGCCCTGGTCGCCCGGGAATGCGGTACCCGGGTGGTTATCCCCCGTATCGGCTTCGTGCTGTCGGCCGCGGGAGGAGGGCTGGCGCGGATGTTGCCCCTATTCCGACTGGGACTGGGAGGACCGGTAGGGCTGCGGACCTTATGGATGAGTTGGATCTCCCGGGACGACCTGGTCGCCCTGCTGGCATGGATGCTCACGAGCCCCGACGCGGATGGGGTGTACAACGCCGTCGCGCCCGAACCGGTGACCAATCGGGACTTCGCCCGCGCCCTGGGCAGGGTGACACGTCGCCCCGTCTTGTTTCCCGTGCCGGAAATCGCGCTGAAGATCGTTTTCGGCGAAATGGCCCGGGAAGTACTACTGGCCAGCGCGAAGGTACTGCCCGCCCGCCTGGAAGCGGCGGCATTCCCTTACCGCTATCCCCGGATCGAAACCGCGCTGGCCAGGGCCGTTGAAGACACCTGACGGATGAGCGGGCCGGGTCACTCCGTGTGGCCCAGCGCTTCCGCGGGCACGGGCTGATCCTGGATATCTGGCCCCAACCAGTTCAGGCCGAGGTCTTCCGCGCCGCCGGACTCGAAGTATTCAACCGTTATGGGGTGCCAGCCCGCTCGAAGGGCAACGAAACCGATACGTGACTCGGTTTTGTGCAGGCCGTCGTTATCCACGACCACCTTGTCGTGAATGAGCAGGCGACTGCCATCATTCGATCGGAGGGTGAAGGCATACACCCCGTCCCGTGGCGCGTGAATCTGCCCGATGAACCGAAGGGCGAATCCATCTTCCCGGAGGGCGGGAGCGAGGGAGATCCGGTCCGTCACACTCACGGCCGCAGGTGTCAGCGAGGCAAAATCCGGAAGTTTTTCGAGGGTGGCTTCGTAGTACTCGCAACGCAACCCGGGTTTCGGCTGGCCCCCCTTCAGAGCGTCCATCGGTTCGTAGTGCCCACTTTCCGGTAATGCTTTCAGCAGGTCCCGCTTGTAATCCGCCAGTAACGGCCCTCCCTCTCCAAGCCGTTCTAACCCGGAACGTTCGGCGACCTGGAAAAATCGATCGATCCTGCCGCGTAGTTCGGGCTGCACCAGAACGGCGAAATTGCGTTGATCCAGTTTGAAGGCGGAACGCATGCCAAAGGATCGTCGCTGGCGTTCGATCGCCGTGTAATCCACGGACATGCGGGCGATACGCACGCGTTCCAGGGTTTCTGGTTCATCCGCGACGGCCCGCTCGGCTGCATCGAACAGTTTGTCCGCACGGGCAATCAGGTCGTCCGTGATAAAACTGGCCGCAGGACCTATCCAGATGACCATGTTGGTTTTGGGGTCAGCCACAGCGTCGTGGATCATGTCGAGGTACCGGCGCAGATATGGGGCGGCCGCGCCATACACACCTTCCAGAAACTCGTTAATCGCCTTGTTCTCGTCGTAATCCGGATTCCAAAGCAGTTTCGCGCCGAGATAACCACTGAGGGCGGAGAATTCACCGTGGGGGGTGTTATACACGTCCTGTTCAAAAATACCTGTAACCCCGTGTCGCACCAGGTAGCGTATGTTCGGTCCCCGTACTCTCAGGTTGGGAAATGGCACCAGGTAATGACTGAAAGAGGTGTTGTAGTTCCAGATCCACAACCGGTCGGTCAGGCGATTCCATCCTTCCAGGTCTTCGCAGAAACTTTTGTTCTCGGGGGTCAACCGTGCCTCGAAGGGGTGAGAAAAATCGCATTCTATGCTGCACAGCCGCACGACCACGTTGGGCTCAGGCCGCATGGTCCGCGGAGGTTTCCGGGTGTACTGGTATGCCAGCGTGTCAATGATCTTGTCGGGGAATTCATCCCGGACAGCCCGGGCCACGGCGTTGACAAGGTACAGCAACGGGGCGGCCTGCGTGCCTTCGGCCTGGGCCATGGCTTGGCAGTTTTCGCATTCACAATAGTTATACCAGTCATTTTGTGAAACCGAGAATACAGTGGCCTCGGGATGTTCCCGCATGCGGCGTTTTACTTCCTCGGTCACCAAGCGGATCACATCCGGGTTGGTGCAGCACAACTGGGTTCGATCCCGAAGCCGCTGTCCCTTGACCAGCGAGAAATATTCCGGATGGCTATCAAACCATTTTTCCGGCGGCAGCAGGCTGTTAAACGTGTGCACGAATCCATGGTAAATGATCCGGCCACCATGGTAATCTTTCAGGTCAACGTTACTGCTGTTCATCCGGTTCCGGGCACACCAGTCGGGGTCGAAACATTCCTTCACGAAAGGCTCGCGGTATTCCAGCGGGGGAATCCGCACTTCATTCAGGGGGGCCAGGGTGAGAATTTCGGCCTTCGGGATACGACTGACTTCTGGCGTAAACCACCGGCAGCCAAGATGATCTTCCAGTAGTCCGTACACGGCATAAAGGGTACCGCGAGGCTCCCCCCCCGCGAGCAGCATCCGCGATCCCTTGCTGATCAGGACATAACCGTCGGGCCCAAGCCGGGAATAGTCAATGGAAACGTTGAGCGTGTGGGCGTGCCGGTTATGTCCGACAATCAGTTCCTTCTCTCGGACGGGCTCCGTGTCAGGCACAACCGCAAATTCCGCTCCGGTCATCTCACCGAGAAAGCGCTGGAGTTCCTCCGCGGCGTGACGGGTTGCCGGGGGCGCGTCCGGGGCCACCACGATCACCGCGTCGGTCTTACCATGCTCCGCCAGGCGGATCGTTGCCGGGCCGACTTGCCCGGCCGCGGTTTCAGGCCCGGTCCGACGTCCATGAACACAGCCGGAAAGGATTGCGAGGGTTACCATCATTGTCGTGGTCATGAACACCACGCGCCGCGTACGCCATGTGCTCGTGATCATGGAACCTCCTCTCTACCGGCGGCTTCTCCGCCGTAGGTTTTCCACTCCCAATGCTACCAGTATGAGGCCCAGGCCACCTGGTGTCAAGTGTACCTGGGCGTTATACCCAGCGACATCTCCCGCGCGTGAATGACCCGGGTCAGCAGGCGGTTCACAGGCGCCACATGTCCAGCGGCCTCGGCGAACCGGGCCACGGCCCCGTTAATGGCCTCAATCTCCGTGGGACGGCCCCGCCTGAGGTCCGCGTGCATGCTGGCGTAATGCGCGGCAGTGGGGGGCACCAGTCGCTCGTAAAACAGGTCGCGGTACGCCTCCGGGTCTGGAGGATCCAGGGTAATACCCCGGACACGCGCGGCAAGGTAGACCTCGTCAATGACCGCGTCCATGATTACCCGGGCGTCAGGTATCTCGGGCAATCGGCCATAGGGCACGTCCAGCAGGGCGGACAGGGGGTTGAGCGCGGCATTATAGGCCGTCTTGGCCCAGAGGAGTTGCTGAAGACAATCGGTATATACCGTCGGCAACCCCGCGGCATCCATGGTTTCCGCCCATTGACGGGCGAGCGCGGATGGGCTTTCGGGCCATGGCGCGCCCACAGCAGTCGGTGCGGCAATCACGGTAATTTCCACGAGACCTGGTTCGTTAACCCGGGAACCGAAGATCACCCGCGCGCCGAGCACGCGCTCCCTCCCGAAATACCCGGCCGATCGTTCCACATTACCAAGGCCATTCTGGGCATTGATGATCACGGTTTCTGGCGCGATTATTTTCGCCGCCAGGTTCAGGGCGGCCGGCGTGTCGAAGGATTTAACCGTGATGAATACGGCATCCCACGGCATGCCGGTCAATCGGTCCACTTCTTCTTCGGTCAACGCCGTCAGATGCTCACGGACATGGTGGCCGCCCCATATGCCGGTGATCCGCAGACCCTGTTCCCGGATGGCCCGCATGTGGGGATCCCGACCCACAAGGACCACCTCATGTCCCGCGCGAGCCATGAATCCCCCAATGGAGGAGCCCAGCGCTCCCGCGCCGATAATCACCGCCCGCATGCCGCGTCCTCCGGTGTGTCCGTGTCAGAAAATCCCGCGCGCCACCAGGTCCTGGATATCCAGCAGGCCCAAGACCCGTTCCGAGGCATCCACCACGGGAGCCTCGTCGATCTGCCGCACTTTAAGTAACTTCAATGCCTCGACGGCCATCATTGTTTCATCGATCACGATGGGATGGGCGGTCATCCAGTCCCGGATAGGCTGGCGCAAGAGTTCGGGATCCCGCTGTAACCCTCGACGCAGATCGCCATCCGTGAAAATACCCCGTAACCGCCGGGTTTCGTCCGCCACCAGGCAGGCGCCGTTTCGCGTGCGGGTGGCTTCGAGAATGGCATCGGCCACGGTGGCGTCCAGCCCCACCACCGGGCAGCAGCCTCCGGTACGCATGCAGTCCCGGGCGCGTAGCAACATCCGACGGCCAAGACTACCGTTCGGGTGAAACCGCGCGAACAATGCTGAAGTAACTCCACGCGCCCGGGCAACCGTTACCGCCAGGGCGTCGCACAAGGCCAGCATGGCCGTGGTGGACGTGGTGGGCGCCATGCCTAGAGAACAGGCCTCCCGGGGCACGGCCACGTCCAGAACCACGTCCGCGGCATCAGCCAAGGGGGACGCGGCGTTACCCGTGATGGCTATGATCGACGCGCCGATCAGCCGGATCACGGGCAATACCATGGTCAATTCATCTGTCGCCCCACTATAGGAAAGCACCACAACCACATCGCGCGCATCAACCCGGCCGAGATCTCCATGCACGGCATCGGCAAGATGCATCCAGGCTCCAGGAATCCCCAGGGACGAAAAGGTCGCCGCGGCTTTCTGCGCGATGATGCCCGCCTTTCCCATTCCGGTGAAAACAACCTTTCCAGCACATTGGTCTATCATTCGGGCCGCTTCGGTCACGCGATGGTCCAGGGCGGCGCGCACGGCGGCAAGACCTTCTATTTCCGTGTCCAGTACTTCCCGGGCCCAGGTCAGAAGGGTTTCATCCGTAACGTCCCGCGTGGTATGAACGGTGGTTATTCCCATTGGCTGCGAGTCCATTTCCTCTCCTGAAAAATGCTTGTTCAGGCACATGCCGCGTCCCGGATGGCCAGCACCTGCCGCAACAGGGGCTCAACCCGGTCCAGCGGCAGACTGTTGGGCCCATCACACAGGGCATGATCGGGGTCCGGATGGGTTTCCAGAAACAGCCCATCTACGCCCCAAGCTGCCGCCGCCCGGGCCAGGGGCTCCACAAAGCGACGGTCTCCACCAGAAGAACTGCCCCGAGACGGCTGTTGCACGGAATGCGTCGCGTCAAAAATCACCGGGTATCCCAAGTCTGCCATGATGTCCAGGGACCTGAAATCGACCACAAGGTTATGGTATCCGAAAAACGTCCCTCGCTCGGTCAGGCACACGCGGGCGCAACCGGCCCGCCGTACTTTTTCGGCGGCGTGAGCCATATCTTCTGGCGCGGCGAACTGGGGTTTTTTCAGGTTGACGATCCGTCCCGTGCGCCCGGCAGCCACAAGCAGGTCGGTCTGGCGACACAAAAAAGCGGGGATCTGCAACATGTCCGCCACCTCGGCGACAGGTTCGGCCTGGGCCGGCTCATGGATATCTGTGACCACGGAAACGCCGATTTCGTCCCGGACCCGGCACAGGATGCGTAATCCTTCATCCAGTCCCGGGCCCCGGAAGGCGTCTGGCGCGGTCCGGTTGGCCTTGTCAAAACTGGCCTTGAACCAGAACGCGAGGCCAAGGGGGGCCGTTATGGCCCGCAGCCGTTCGGCCACCCGGAGGGAAAGCACCTCGCTTTCGATCACGCAGGGACCAGCCAGCAGCATGAATGGCGTGTCATTCATGATTTTATGATCTCCCAGCCACGCGCGAGGTAATCAGAGCATGATGCCCCAGCCGCGCATCAGAAACGCCATCACGGCAGCGCCCATCCCCAGAACAAGCCCGCCGAGGCAATAGAAGCGCAACGGGGCGGTATCCTCGTGGTACATGCCGTAAGCCGCCCAGAACGCCGCGCCGCCACCCAGCGTCATCACGCTGTAGGAATACCAGGGCTGAAGAACGGACGCGAGCATGCCCGTCCAGATCGGCACCAGCGACAGCCACGCCGCGAGGGCCATGTACAGGGTTTGCGCCCACAGGGGCGTTTTCCGCGCGCCGCTCTCGGTCAGTACCCGGGCATTCAGGGGATTTTCATCCCGCTTGCGACGGGTAGGACGCGCGGGCATGTCACCCGAAATCGTACCGAACCGTTCGCTATCTTCCAGATCCATCCCCTGGGACGCGCCTGGCTCTACCTCGTCGCCCTGTTTCTCGGGATGGAAAAGCTCCAGCGCGTCACCACGCGATGGCGAAACGGGAAGATCACCCCATTCGCCGACGAGATCCTGGAAACTCAGTCGTTCCTTGGACTGCTGCGGGCCATCCGTCGCGTTTCGTTCGGAACGGCCCGGCGCATTGGCGTTTCCGGACATGTCAGAATTGCACCGGCACTTCCAGGCCTTCGATCAGTTCGAAGGACTTGGAGACCTTGTTCATCGTTTTTCGATCCACCAGGAATTTTTCCCGGGACACGGCGGAAGGCGAGGTATACAGGGTTACCTCACCCCGGCATTCGGGAAGCCCCCGAACGGTAAATTCATTCTGACCGGTTACATCGTAATAAATCTTTTCCGTGCTGCGCCCGCTATCATCCCGGGCAATGCTGACTTCCAGGTACGCGGAGGCTTTACCCTCCACCGAGAACTGAACCTTAAGTTCGTGATTGCCCGTGATGAAATTGAAATCTACCCAGTTGGGTTCATTGATGCTTACCTTGACCGGCTGATCGTAAACCCGGCCGATCCAAGCGTCTTCCGCCCCCGGAATGACCCGGCCAATGATTGTTACGTCCCCCGGGGGTAACTTGGTTACTTCGTACTGGCCCGGCGACGGATAGTCCGGGGACACCACGCGGCTTCCCGCGTAGGCGGAGGTGATGCGTAATTCTTCAAAACGGGCCGGATGTCCATTTACGGTAATGTCTCCCGTGAGAGAACCCTTGTTTGGAACCTGCACCTTGATGGTGTTGATCTGCCCCGGTTGCACGTCCACAATGGCCCGGGCCACCCCGTAATCCCGGTGATCGAACAGCAGCCAGTTAGGGCCAACGGGCATGTCAAACAGCGTGAATTCTCCTCGGGCGTCGGTCCGGGTGTACCACAGTTTTCCTCCCTTGATTACGCTTTCCGGCACGCCATATCGCGGATGCACGGTAGCGTTGCCAATGGTCATGCCATTGGGCGCGACCAGCTTGCCCTGGATCGAGGCCGCCCGGTAAAGCCCTACCGTCGTGACCGCGTCATTATCCCAGTTTTCGTTGATCGTGATGGTCACCGGGGTGGGAGAGTATCCCCGGGCCCGAACATAAAAGGTGTACGTGGCAATGGCTACCACGTGTTCACAGAATTGTCCGTCTGCCGTCTCGCGATCGCGGAACTCATCGAAAATGTACGGAGGGATGCACATTGGCGCGCCCTTGTACGCCGCCACCTGGAACTTCGGAATGGCCAGTTGCGTCTGGGCGTCCACGACCCGCGCGCAGAACCGGAACGGCGTGGGAATGTCTTCCGTTACCGGCACGATGATGCAGGGGTTGCTTTCGGCGGAATTGACGTTCAGGGTAGGGTTGGTAATGTTCAGCAGCACGTTTTTGCCGGTTTCCAGGGCATAGTTTTCCACCAGCACGCGATCGGCGCAGCGGACCGTCACATTGTGCCGGCCCTTGGGCACATCCCTGATTTCGAACACGCCATAGGGATCCGTCTCGGTGGTTTTCCCCGCTGCTTCGATCAGCAACCCCGGAACGCCGTCGGCGAACCGGTCGTCAATGACCCGGCCCTTCAGGGTCTGGAGCACCACAGGCTGATTCGACTCCGGTGCTGGCGTTTCGGGGGGCGGAGCATTTTCCGCGGCTGGTTGTTCAGGAGTCTCGGCCGGCGTGGCTACCGGTGTGGGCGCCATGAACGCGCGATACCCGAAATAACCACCTACGCCCAGCACAAGCACCGCCCCGAGGCCTACCAGCAATGGTAGACGGCTGCGTCGTGGACGTCCCAACTTGGTGCGTCGGGCCGCGTCTATCGCCGCGTCTTCGCCCATGGTCGAGCGGATGATATGCACCATCCGCTCCTTGCAGTACATTTCAGGCTGGGCGGCCGTCGCCAGTTCCTTAAGCAACTGCCTGTCCACGTTTTCCCGGGTCCGGGCGAGTTGTTCGGCGGCATCCTTGGGCTCGATCTTCAGCAGGTCGGCAATTGTGCGGGCGTTCGCGCCGCACAGCACGTTCAGCAGTAGTCCCTTGCGTTCTTCGAGCCGGAACGCGGAAAGTTCCTCCATCAGGGGATCTACCAGGTCTGATTGGAGCCACTTGAGGTCCACCTGAACGGCGGCCATGTCCCGGGCCCGGGGCCGGAACATCTGGCCCCGACGGGCGGGATTCAGGGCCTCCGCCTCCCGGTGGGCATGGGCACACAGCCAATGTCCCAGTTTTCGGGGATCCGTCAGGGAAGCCAGCCGTTCGTAGGCCTTCTGAAACGTTTTCGCCACTACCGCGTCCGCTACCACGACGTTGCCGGTCTGGGCGAGGGCCACCGCGTACACGATCGGCTGATAACGTTCCACCAGCCGGCGCCACGCGTCGTGATCACCCTGAAACACGCTGCGGATATCTCGGCGATCTGCTGCTACGCTCACAATGTGTATCCTTCGCGGCACCGGTGGTCCAATGGCGCACCGGTCTTTCCCGTGTGTTTCTTTATTATGAAAGCCTTCATGCCGTCATGCAAACATTTTCAGGCATGCCGTCCATCCGTCAGTAGGCGAACATTTCCCGATCCAGAGACCGGTATTGCACCGCCTCCGCCACGTGTCTTTCCTGGATTCCATCCTGTTCATCGAGATCCGCCAGGGTTCTCGCGACCCGTAACACCTTGTCATAGGCCCGCGCGCTAAGTCCAAGCCGACGCAAGGCCGCTTCCAGCAGGGCCCGCGCGCCCGGGGTCAGCACGCAGTACCGGCGCGACTGCCGCGTGTCCATGCGGGCGTTGGTAATCAGCATGCCGCCGAAACGTTCCCGCTGGCG